>CAVXKP010000016.1:0-200817 GCA_963762375.1 uncultured Acidobacteriaceae bacterium | reverse complement strand
GCGATGCATCATGCGGTTCCCCATAGAAATCGGATCCTCCCCCGGCAGCATCTTCATATGCCTGCCAATGGGCTATCAGCCACTGCTGCGCGCTGGCGAGAATAGGATGGTGCGCTGAGGAGCCGATGAGATGGCAGGAGGGGTTGATCGAAGAGCTGCGCACAGAAGGCCCCGGCACTTCCAGCCCGCAGAAGAAATCGTGAGCTGCCCTCAATGGCTCAAGAGAGGCCAGACACTGGGCATCGTGATCGATATAGACCCCGCCCTCATTCTGCAAAATGGCATATCTTAAAATTACAGAGCGCTCATCATAGCTCTCAGCCTGGAAATAAATGTCGCTACACTCTTTTAAAGGAAATTGATCTGCAGTGATGATTTGCAACCCAACAAGCGGCAAAGAACAATCGCGATCCACCCATAGTTTCATCTGCCATCCCGGATGCTTCTCCGCCCAGGTGCGTAAACCTAATGCCGATGCAGCAGGAAAATCGCTCGGCCCCAGCCAAATCACATGCAATACTTTGGGGATCTCATGCAGCGGCAAACGTTCATCCTGCCCCTTTCATAAAGAGAGCTAAAGAATGCCAGACGATCCCTATCCTCAGGTGTTTGGACTGCCTTTTGCCACTCAGCATTCTGGAGAAATTCCGCTTGTGCCTGAACTAGGAAACACAATGCCACAAAAATCATTCTTATCATAAGTTCTCTCCTTGGCTTAGAGTTGACATCGCATCAGCGGCAAAAGGGGATGACAAACGGCCATAGGGAGTTAAATTGAGAATATGCGCGGTGATGCGTCTTTGCCTTTCCGCCCGCAGCTTATTGTCATTGAGCGGCGAAGCGCGATTATAAATATAGAAAATGTCCTCGACAAAATGCAGATGCTCTCCTGCCATCTCCGCCATCGGTATCATAAAGGCCACATCGGCGGCGGCATCATAATATTTACCTTCAAACAGGATATCTTCCAAGCGGATCTGTTTGAAAAGCCCAGCGTAAAAGGTGCGCATATGAGAAATGCACCAGTGCTCTTTGGAAAAAGACCTCACCGCATTCTCCGCAACAACCCGGGAAGGAAGCGGCGAGGCAAAGTTAGACACGGTGTAAGAATAGTTGGGATACTCGATATAGCTCCCATATGTCGCCCATACGGAAGGATCCGCATATTTTTCATTCAACCGCTGCAGCACATGCTCATGCGCAAACCAATCATCGCCATCGCAGATGATGACGATCTCCTGATCCAGACAGGTATGAGCAGCCTTATAAATATTCTCCACAGCTCCGAGATTGGACGCATTATGCCATATCTGAATCCGTGCTCCTGTCCGTAAGCGCAAGCGAGCGCTTGGGCAGTGCTCCACGTATTGTCAGTGGATGCATCGTCGATATAGATCACGCGGAAGTTGTCGTATTTCTGCTCGAAGATCGAACGTAAATTTTTTTCTACCCATTCGCCATTGTTATAAGAAGGAACAATGACGACAAAAGGCTTATGCTCTTTGACAGCAAAGGGGCAAGCAGCTGCCTTTTTCTGACATGCCTGCAGCCAACAGGTCCAAACGTCCTTTTTGGCCCCGAAAACAAATCCCCCAGCAAAAAGAATGAAACACAAGACTGTCTTGATCATCCTACAACTCGAATCCATTCCTGTTCTTTAGACCTCTTGCATGATTGAGCTTCTGTCGATGGGGTTCTTTTGAGCCGAAATAATCCCAAAAATCGACGAAGCCTTAATTATGCAAGAGGTCTTTTTTAATTTGTCCCAAAAAAAATTGAATTACGCACCAAAAAAATATTTAGTCCACAAACCCCAAGAAAAATTCTCTTGCATTTGTCCGCATTTCTTAATAAGCTGCCCAGCTTCAGGTCTTGTCTTTAATGACAGGATTCGTGTACTTCCTAAATTTAAGTATGGATAGTTAATGGGCAAAGCGCTCATCATCGTCGAGTCTCCGGCGAAGATCAAAACGCTAAAAAAATTCTTGGGCCCGACTTATATCTTCGAATCCTCTCTTGGCCACATCCGCGATCTTCCTCAAAAAGGATTCGGGATCGATGTCGAGAATGACTTCGAGCCCAAATATGTCACTTGCCTGATAAAAAAGAAGTGATCGAAGCTTAAAAAAGCGGCCAAAGAAGTCGACATCGTCTATCTCGCTCCCGATCCTGACCGCGAAGGAGAAGCGATCGCCTGGCACATCGCCTCTATTCTGCCCAAAGGCACTAAATTCAAACGAATCACCTTCAATTCGATTACGAAAGACGCTGTCTCGAAGCCCTTAAACATCCCCGCGCAATCGACCAAGCCCTCGTCGATGCCCAGCAGGCGCGCCGACTCTCGATCGGATCGTGGGCTATAAAATCTCTCCTATCCTGACCCGCCGTGTGCAAGGAGCCCGCGATGGAGGCCTCTCTGCCGGAAGGGTACAGTCGGTCGCTCTAAAGCTCGTCGTCGACCGCGAAAAAGAAATCGAAACATTTATCCCTGTCGAATACTGGAATATCGCTGCCTTCTGCAAGGAAAAAAGAGACAGCGTCCTTTCCAGCCTCTCTCTATACCGTCGATGGCAAACGGATAGAAAAAGAACCCGCCGAAGAAAAAGACATCTTGACGATACCCGACGAAAGATCGCCGAAGCGATCGTCGACACAGTCTGAAAAAAGCCACGCTATCAGCGTCGACTCCGTCGAAAAAAAAGAGAAAAAACGCAATCCCGTCCCGCCTTTCATCACCTCGACTCTGCAACAGGAAGCCAGCCGCCATTACGGCTTTTCCGCTTCTCGCACTATGAACATCGCACAAGGCCTCTATGAAGGGATCGATCTGGGCGAACGAAGGCGCCGAAGGTCTCATCACCTACATGCGTACCGATTCTGTCCGCATCGCCCCTGAAGCGATCGATGCCGTACGCAAATATATCGCCAAAGAATTTGGCAAAGAATATCTTCCCGCAGAAGGCCAGGCAGTTCGCCTCGAAAAAAAGCGCCCAAGAGGCCCACGAAGCGATCCGCCCCACCAACCTTGAACCATCCCCCCGAATCGATCAAAAACTATCTCACGCTCGACCAATATAAGCTCTATCTCCTGATCTGGCGCCGGTTCATCGCCTCGCAGATGAACCCTGCCATTTATGACACCGTCTCTTCGATATCGCAACCGATCAAGAATATCGTCCTGCGCGCAACCGGCTCGACCATCAAGTTCCCCGGCTTTCTCGCTGTCTACGAAGAAAGAGAAGATAAAGGCAACGAAGAAGAAAAAGAAAGAAGAGGAAGAAAAACTACTGCCTCCTCTTGAAGAAGGACAATGCTCTTAAGCTGCTCGACGTGCAATCGCACCAATCCTTTACGCGCCCGCCTCCTCGTTTCACTGAAGCCTCCCTCGTCAAAGAACTCGAGAAATCGGGCATCGGCCGCCCTTCGACCTATGCGGCCATCATGAACAAAATCCAAAGCCGCGATTACACCGTCAAAGAGAAAGGGACGCTCAAACCGACCGAACTCGGCAAAGTCATCGCCCAGATGCTCGAAGACAATTTCAAGATGATCATGGACATCCGCTTTACGGCCGCCATGGAAGACGAGCTCGAGCTGATCGCAGAAAACAAGATGAACTGGAAAGAGATCATCCGCGTTTTCTGGAAAGACTTCATCCCTGTTGTCGAAGTGGCGGAAAAAGAAGCCTTCGTTCCCAAGCTTCATGACCGACATCGACTGCCCGAATGCGGCCACAAGCTTCAAAAGATCTGGTCGCGCAAAAAATACTTCTATGGCTGCTCCAACTATCCCGACTGCAAATACACAGCTCCTATGGAAGCGCTGGACTTTAAAAAAGAAGACTACGATCCCAACTTCGACTGGGATCAGACATGCCCTAAAGTGCGGCAGCCCCATGAAGCTCCGCTTTGGCAAGTTTGGCCCCTTCCTCGGATGTTCCAGCTATCCCGAATGCAAAGGCATCGTCAACATCCCCAAGAAGGACGAGATCCCTGCCGAAGAAATGCCCTCTTGCCCCGCCATCGGCTGCGACGGACAACTCGCCCAAAGGCGCTCCCGCTTTCGGCAAAACGTTCTTCTCCTGCACCAATTTCCCCGACTGCGATGTCATCGTCAACACCTCGACGACCTCGAGAAAAATATCCCAACCATCCCAAAACCCCCTACGTAAAGAAAAAAGGGCGCTGCGGCAAGAAAAAAGCAGAGAACGCCGAAAAAAAAAACGCCTCAAAGAAAAGCCAAAGAAAAGCCCCGAAAGCCAAAAAGCTCAAGCCAGCTCACGCTCTCTCGAGAACTTCAGCCGTCGTCGAAGAGACCCATCTTTCCCGCCCCGAAGTGACCAAAAAACTCTGGGACTACATCAAACCCACAACCTTCAAGACCCCAAGAACAAGCGGATGATCGTCCCCGACGCCAAGCTTGCCAAAGTCTTTGGCTCCAAAAAGCCCGTCGACATGATGAAGCTCGCCGGCATCCTTACCCCCCACCTCAAGAGCCCTTAAAATCGCTGCTCAAACAATTTCAAGAGCATGCATGCACTACGCAGCCCTCCGTTTTTTGGATCACGGGTGGTATATATTTCACTGACCAACCGCCGCTTCCCATATCTTTGCTTCAAAGGCAGCTTGTGAAAATTGCTTTGCAGCGTCGCTTTGCAAATATTCCCGGATGTTTTGCAAATAACGCTGATAAACATCTTCGGGCATATTGACCATAAAATTGTACAACTCTTCAGGCGTTTGAAAATCTAAATAATTGATAAAACAGTCCTTGGGGATATAGGTTTCAATATTCGGCGCTCCATGATAAGATGGGAACGCAGCCCGCGGCAAAGGCTCCAAAAATTTTTTCCGTAATATATCCAGGAGCGCAATACCCTGAATGGATGCCGTAGCGCATACAGGAGCTATTTTCGAACGCGAGAAAAAATTTATAGTTCTTCAAGATATTCAATTTGGGCGAAGCAGAATGATGCCCTTGAATTTACCCTTGTAGATCACACTATCTTTAAATGGCCCTTCAGCTCCGCCATAAAGATCAAACTGATCGCTGCAGTGATTCGCAAAAAAATTGATCAATTCGATCCGCTCGGGTAGCCAGTGAGAAATCACTGCACGCATAACCGCTTTTGTTTAAACGGGACGGGATTGAGCACCTTGACAACAACTGAGGGCATTGAGGGTAACAAAATTTGCGATAATTTTGAGTGCCAACCAAATCATCGTTAAATGTGTAAACGGAAGAAAAATAATCATTGTCCTCTGTTTTACCTATCGGTTCCCACATAAAAAGAGCTCTTTTTGATTTTGGAATTTTATTCAGCAACGCTCTGGGAATAAAGTCTTCCATGACAACTACTTTCATCGTGTTTTCAGTATAAATGCTTCTAATATAATTCTTTACTAATTTGCTGCTCTTGCCAAAATTACCAAATTGCCCTTAAAAACACGACATCATGACCTTGCTCGCGTATAGATTCCCAATTTCCGCATATATCTTTTTTCAAAATCCCATCGAACAAGAATGTCGATCGTTTTAGCATTCAGATTCCAACAAATCAATAGGAAGAAGATAATACCAAACGCAATAAATAAATTCATATTTGAGCTGCGTGAAAGCTGCCGACAAATCGACGATCGTAAATGGCATAGTATTAATTCAATACAATGCCATTTACGATCGTCGATTTTCGGCGCTTTGACGCGCTCAAATGTGAAGTTATTTGTTGCGTTTGGTATAAGTGGACACCAGCCTCTAGGTCGCATAGAAAAAATCATCGTATCCCCATTTTTTGAGAAAATTTGTAAAAAACCTATTTCAATCTTATCCAAAATATTGTTAGGATGCCTGCTTAAAATTTCAAGTAGGAATTCGTTTAACCTCAAACAGAAATGCTCTAGCTAGAATAATTTATATCACAAAAAAAGGATGAGTTATGAAATTTAATGGTTTTCTATGTCTCTTAGGCTGCACGTTTCTTCTTCCAAACTCTGTAATCCCTAATGCAAATCCTGGGTTTTTTCAAAAATTTGCAAACACCCATTTTGTTGAAACAGGAAGCTTCGAAGGAAACACCATCTCTGAAGCAATAGAGGCGGGATTTAATGAAATCCATTCTATAGAATTGTCAGAAATATATTATCTCTATTGCAAGAACAGATTTTCCAATCAATCGAATGTTCACTTATGGCAGGGTGATTCTGGAACGATCTTAGAAGAATTAATAAGACCCATTCAAGAGCCGATTACCTTTTGGCTTGATGCGCATTATTCCACAAGCAAGACAGCACGAGGACCAACAAATACTCCATTGATTCAAGGAGCTTGAAACTATTAAAAATCATCCCATTAAGACTCATACAATTCTAATTGACGATATACGCTTTTTAGGCGATAAAGCGTTTGATGATATACCTTTATCAAAAGTTGTTGAAACAATTTTAAGCATTAATCCCAATTACATAATTTCTTATCACGATGGCTTTGCTAAAAATGATATTTTGGTAGCACAGCTAAAAGAGTCTATTATATCTATTCAAGATCTTCCTCCCCCTTACGATACAGCTGAGCGCGCGTTCCAGCACACCCAGGTCCAGGCTCTCGTTGACGCTGTGCGCCTGTGTTGCGGGGTCTTCCACACCGGTGACGAGGATTTTCGCTTGCGGGAATGCCGCTGCGAATTCAGCGATAAACGGGATCGAGCCGCCCATTCCCATGTCGACGGGGTCGGCGCCCCACGCCTGCCGGAACGCTGCGCGCGCGGCGTCATAGACCGGGCCGCGGGCCTCGATGGCGTACGGCTCGCCGATCTCGCCGGGCTCGACACTGACCTGGGCGCCCCATGGGACATGCTGCTGCAGATGGGTGGTCAACGCGTCCAGGTGGGCCTTGGCGTCGCCGCCGGGCGCGACGCGCATACTGATCTTGGCGCGGGCCCGCGGAATGAGCGTATTCGATGCTGCCGCAACCGATGTGGTGTCGATCCCGATCACGGTGATCGCCGGCTTGGCCCAAAGTCGCTGTGGCACAGACCCAGAGCCGATTTCCGACACTCCGTCCAATAACCCCGCATCGGTGCGCACCCGCTCGGGCGGGTAATCCACGGCAGCTGCGGTGCTTTCGTGCAGTCCGGCCACGGCGACGTTGCCGTCGTCGTCGTGCAGGCTGGCCAGCAGCCGCACCAGCACGCTCAGCGCGTCCGGTATCACACCGCCCCAAATCCCGGAGTGCAGCCCGTGGTCCAGGGTGGCGACCTCGACCACGCAGTCGACCAGTCCACGCAGCGAGACCGTCAGCGCCGGGACTTCGGTGCTCCAGTTGTCCGAGTCGGCGATCACGATCACGTCGGCGGCCAACAAGTCGCGGTGCGCGTCGAGCAACCGGCCCAGGGACGGCGACCCGGATTCTTCTTCGCCCTCGACGAAGACGGTCACGCCCACCGGTGGTCGGCCGGCGTGCGCTCGGAAGGCGGCCAAATGCGTTGCGATACCGGCCTTGTCGTCGGCGCTGCCGCGGCCATAGAGGCGCCCGTTACGCTCGGTCGGCTCGAAAGGCGGCGACACCCACTGCTCACGATTGCCTTCGGGCTGCACGTCGTGGTGGGCATACAACAGCACGGTCGGAGCGCCGGCCGGCGCCGGGTACCGGGCGATGACCGCGGGCGCACCGCCCTCGCTGACGGTGCGCACATCGTCAAAACCAGCTTGCGACAACAGTTCTACGACCGCTTGCGCGCTGCGGTGCACCTGGTCGCGCCGGCCGGGGTCGGCCCACACCGATTCGATCCGCACCAAGTACTCGAGGTCGCGACGCACCGAGGGCAACACGTCGCGGACCCGCTCAACCAGATCACTCATGGCTTTCAGGCTAGCGAAAGGCGCCCCCTAAGCTGGGCCTGTGACCCGGGGTCCTGATCCGATCGCGCCGCTGTGGCGGGCGGCGCAGGCGTTCCGTCTCTTGAGCTGCCTTTACGCGCTCGGCTTCCAAACGGCGATCAACTCCGACCTGCGGCACCCCGCAACCGCTTGGGTGCTGTTCTCGGTGCTGATGGCGTGGAGTGCTGCGTGCGCGGTCGCTTATCTGCGCGGGTTCGGGCGTCGGCCGGCCTGGGTGATCGCGGAAATCATTGTCGTCGTGCTGCTCATGTGGTCCAACAAGGTGGTCGCGTCACCGCAGTGGGCCGCCGACAACCAGACCTGGCCGACAACGCTGTGGGCCAGCAACCCCACGATTTCGGCGGCGCTGCAGTTCGGACCGGTCGGCGGAATGCTGACGGGCTTGGTGGTGATGGCAACCAACTTCGCGGTCAAGAACTATCTGACCCTCAACCTGGGGCACAACGCGACCATCATCATCGAGCTGTCGATCGGGTTGGCAATCGGCATGGCCGCTCGCACGGCCCGACACGCCCACGACGAGCTGCAACGAGCTGCGCAACTGTCCGCCGCCGTGGAGGAACGCGAGCGGTTGTCCCGGCAAGTCCATGACGGTGTCATCCAGGTGCTCGCGCTGGTGGCTAAGCGGGGTCACGAAATCGGTGGTGCCACATCCGATCTGGCGGATTTGGCGAGCGAACAAGAACGCGCGCTGCGACGATGGCTGTCGTCGGCGACCCTTGACGACGACGTTGAGCAAGACAGCGAGACGGCCGTCGACCTCCGCGCCCTGCTGCGCCGCCGGGAGTCCGATCGCGTGTCGATGAGTCTGCCCGGAACGGCCGTGACCCTGGAACGGCGCGTGGCCGCCGAACTGGATGCCGCGGTGGGCAATGCCCTCGACAACGTGGCTCGCACGCGGGTCCGGACGCGCAAGCCTTCGTGCTGTTGGAGGACCTGGGCGATTCGGTTGTGGTCAGCGTGCGCGACGACGGCGTCGGCATTCCGGCGGGGCGGCTCGAAGAGGCGGCCCGTCAGGGACGTTTGGGCATCTCGAAGTCGATTCGTGGGCAGGCTGGCGTCGCTGGGCGGCACCGCACAACTGCGCACCGATGTCGGAGAAGGCACCGAGTGGGAGCTGTGCGTGCCGCGTCAAAATGGAAAACATGGCTGAGCGAGCCCTGCCCACCGTCATGGTCGTCGACGACCATCCGATCTGGCGTGACGCGGTCGCCCGTGACCTCGCCGACGACGGGTTCGACGTGGTGGCCACCGCCGACGGCGTGGCCGCGGCGCGACGTCGAGCAGCCGTGGTCAAACCCGATGTGGTGCTGATGGACATGCAACTTGCGGACGGCACCGGCGTGCAGGCCACCACCGAAGTGCTCGCGGTCTCGCCGTCGTCACGGGTGCTGGTCCTCTCGGCCTCCGACGAACGCGACGACGTCCTGGACGCCGTCAAGGCCGGAGCGACCGGATACCTGGTCAAGAGCGCCTCGAAGGCCGAACTGTGCGAAGCGGTGCAGGCCACCGCGGCCGGGCGCGCGGTGTTCACCCCGAGCCTGGCCGGGCTGGTCCTGGGTGAGTACCGGCGCATCGCGAACAGCGGCGACAGCCCCGATAGCGGGCCGGTGCGCCCCAGCCTCACCGACCGCGAGACCGAAGTGCTGCGCTATGTCGCAAAAGGGTTGTCCGCCAAGCAGATCGCCGAGAAACTATCGCTGAGTCACCGGACCGTGGAAAACCACGTCCAGGCCACGTTCCGCAAGTTGCAGGTGGCCAACCGGGTGGAGTTGACCCGTTACGCCATCGAGCACGGCTTAGACGAATAGCCGCGAGCAGACGCAAAAGCGCCTGCACGCTCGGCGTGTCGGGCACTTTCGCGTCTGCTCGCGCCGGAAATTGGGTAGTCCGACTCATCCCTTTCGCTGTGTAGCCCGGCATCGTGGCCGCCATGACCGAACCGCACCGTGCTGACCGTGCCGTCTTCAGCAGGCTTTCCGAGGAATTCGAGGCCTTATCCCGCCAGATGTCCCGGGTCTCCGGCGAGCTCATTGAACTCGATCGGGTGATCGCCGCTGCGGGAGGCGCGGCGCCCACGCCCGCGCCGCCGCCGCAACAAAACGTGGCCCCCTACTGGTATCCGCAATGGCAGCAGAACTGGCCCCAGTACTACCCGCCGGCCGCCCCCGCGGCACACACTCCGCCGCTACCACCACCAGCGGTCGCGCACCCTGCGCCGGCGCCCCCTCCCCCCATCGCACGCCTCCCCAGCCGCGGCCGCTGGCGCCGCCTGAGCCCACCCAGGAGTCCGGCTGGATCGGCAAACTGCTCGCCGTCGCGGGCGTGGCCGTGACCCTGGTCGGCGTGGTGCTGCTGCTCGTGCTGGCCGCCAAGGCCGGCCTGCTGCGCCCGGAAATCCGGGTGGCCGGCGGCATGGCGTTGTCCGTCGCGCTCGTCGGCGTGGGTGTCCGGCTACGCGGCCGCCCGGGTGGGCGGATCGGTGCGATTGCGCTCGCCGCCACCGGCATCGCGGCGGCATATCTGGACGTCATCGCGATCACCACCATCTACGGCTGGGTACCGGCTCCGGTGGGGCTGGTGATCGCCGCCGTCGTCGGTGCCGCGGGCCTCACTCTGGCCCGGCGGTGGGACTCCCAAGAGCTGGGCTGCTGGTCCTGGTGCCCCTGATCGGCCTGGCGCCAGTCCTCACCAACGGCGTCGACCTGCTGCTCGTCGCCTTCATGATCGCCTTGTCGGCTGCCGCGCTACCGGTGCAATTGGGCAAGGACTGGACCTGGATGCACGCCGCCCGGGTCGCGGCGGTGTCCGTCCCGCTGCTGATGGCACTGATCGGCACCAGCACGCACGACAACCCCGCCCTCATCGGCGGCGCCTGCGGTGTGGCCGCGCTCCTGGCGATCGCCAGTGGCCTCGTCCTGGTGCCCTCGACCGCCAATCCCACCGCGCTGGCGGTGCTGACGGCATCGGGCACACTTCCCGTCCTCGCGTCGGCGATCGGGGTCAACCACGTGCTCGCCGCCGTGCTGGCGGCCGCGCTGGCGGCAGCGATGCTGGCCATCGTCCTGGTCGACACTCGACTCCCCCACATCGTCACCCAGATCTGGTCGGCGTTGTCGGCGGTTTCGGCGCTGATCGCCGTCGCGGTCGCCTTCGACGGCTACGTCGAGGGCCCGGTGCTGCTGGCACTGGCCATCGTCGTTGCGGTCGCCGGCCGCAACGACGTCGTAGCACGTTGGGCTGCAGCCGGATTCGGCGTCGTCGGCGTTGGCGTGTTCTTCGCCTACGCGCCGCTCGATGCGCTGTTGAGGGCGACGGTGGTGCCGACTCACATCGGCGTGTCCGTCCTGGCCGCCAGCCTGCTCATCGTCGCATTGGTGGCCGCGATGGCACGGGCGTGCGCCGACCTAGGGCGTCGCGACTCCGATCTTGCCCACCTGCTGAGCGCGGTCGGCGGAGGGTTGGTGGTCTACGCCGTGACTGCGTTCACGGTGACCGTCGGTGTCCTCGTCGGCGGCACCGGCGGTGGCTTCCTGGCCGGCCACATGGTCGCCACCATCTGCTGGATCGGCATGGCGGCAGGGCTGTTCGTCTATGCGCTGCGGCTGGCCAACCGCGACGGCCGTGCGGCCCCGATTACTGCCGGGCTGGCGCTCACCGCGGCCGCCACCGCGAAGCTGTTCCTTTTCGACCTGGCCACACTGAACCGCATTTTCCGGGTGGCGGCGTTCATCGTCGTGGGTCTGGTGCTACTGGGCATGGGCGCCGGTTACGCTCGCAGCCTCGCGGACCGGTAGCGCCAGCAGACGCAGAATCACATCAAACCGTATGGCGGAATGCGATTCTGCGTCTTTTCGCCGAAGCTAGGTGGTTTCGAGGATGGCCACCGCGGCCGCGGTATCACCCTCGTGCGTCAACGACACGTGGATCGTCACGTCGGCCAGGTGCTTGGCGATGTCGCCGGTCAGCCGGACGCGGGGCCGCCCCCACATGTCGGTGACCACCTCGATGTCGCGGTGAATGTCCTCCCGCAACACCGGCCGCTGGGCGAACCGCGATCCCGACCAGGCCTTGATCACCGCCTCCTTGGCGGCCCAGCGGGCGGCCAGGTGACGTGCCGCCGACGAACTCTTGTCCGAGGCGTCGCGGCGCTCACCGGGGGTGAAGGTCTCGGAGAACGCGGTTCCCGGTTGGTCGACCTGCTCGGCGAAATCAGGAATCGAGACCAGGTCGATCCCCACTCCGACGATGCCCATGAAGCGCCAGGTTAACGGATGGCCGAAGTCATCCGGCAGACACCTGGTAGGTGTCGCCGTCACCGAGCCGGGCGCGCCGGATCCAGCAACATCGCCGACTCCTGCCGCTTCTCCGGCGCCTCGTGGTCGAAGCGGCGGTCGGCGGGCCGCTCGTACATCGGGGCGCCCCCGGCGATGGCCGAGGCGAGCCGGCGCTGCCCGGCCAGCAGGCGGGCGTCGGCACGCTTCTGGTAGTCCGCGCGCTGCTCCGGGTCCAGCGCGGCGATGAACGCCTGCGGGTGCACCAGCGCGACCAGACCGGACACGTGACCGAACCCGAGGCTGGTCAGCATCCCGGCCTTGAGCGGGAACTTGTCGCCGAGCCGCAGCGTGTCGCGCACCCAGACGAAGTGGGCCGAGCCGGCCAGTTCGTCATCGACGCAATCCAGGCTGCGGTTGGGCGGGATGACCCCGTCGCGCAGCATCTGGCACAGCCCCATCATCTGGAAGACCGCAGCACCGCCCTTGGCGTGACCGGTGAGGCTCTTCTGCGAGACGATGAACAGCGGGGCGCCCTCGGAGCGGCCCAGCGAGTCGGCCAGCCGCTCGTGCAGCTCGGTCTCGTTGGGGTCGTTGGCCAGCGTCGAGGTGTCGTGCTTGGAGATCACCGCGATGTCGTCGGCACCCACCCCCAGCTTGGCCAGCGCCCGCGCCAGCGGCGAGTCCTTGCCGCCGCGCCCGGCGCCCAGCGCGCCCAGGCCCGGGGCCGGGATGGAGGTGTGCACGCCGTCGCCGAAGGACTGCGCGAAGGCCACCACCGCGAGCACCGGCAGACCCATCTTGAGCGCCAGGTCGCCGCGCGCCAGCAGGATGGTGCCGCCGCCCTGCGCCTCGACGAAGCCCAGCCGGCGCCGGTCGTTGGCGCGGGAGAACTTCGAGTCGTCGATGCCGCGGCCGCGCATCATCGCGGTGTCGGCGGTGGCCGCCATGTCACCGAAGCCGATGATGCCCTCCAGGGTCAGGTCGTCGATGCCGCCGGCGACCACCAGCTCGGCCTTGCCCAGCCGGATCTTGTCGACGCCCTCCTCGACCGACACCGCGGCCGTCGCGCACGCGGCGACGGGGTGGATCATCGAGCCATAGCTGCCGATGTAGGACTGAACCACGTGCGCGGCAACGATATTCGGCAGCACTTCCTGGAAGATGTCGTTCGGCTTGTTCCGGCCCAACAGGTTGCCGTGGTACATCCTCTGCATCGAATAGCCACCACCCATGCCGGTGCCCATGGTGTTGGCGACCAGGCTCGGGTGCACATAGCGCATCACCTCGGCGGGGCTGAAGCCCGCGGTCAGGAAGGCGTCGACGGTGGCGATGATGTTCCACACCGCCAACCGGTCGATGGAACTGAGCATGTCCTGGCTGATGCCCCACACGGTCGGGTCGAACCCGGTCGGGACCTGGCCGCCGACCACCCGCGACAGCTTGCTCTTCCGAGGGACCCGAATCTCGGTGCCCGCCTTGCGAATAACCTGCCAGTCACTCGAGTCGGGCACCGGACGGATCGCCGTGTGCTCCGGATCGAACTCGACGAAGGCACGGGCGTCGGCTTCCGACGACACCACGAAGGTGAAGTCCTTCTCCAGGAACACCGACACCAGCAACGGCGAGGCGTGATCGGGGTCGATCGAGCCGTCATCGACGAATTCGCGGATGCCGCAACGCTCCACGACCGTGTCGTGGTAGCGCTCGACCAGCTCGGACTCGTCGACCAGCTCGCCGGATTGGGTGTCGTACCAACCCGGTTGCGGGTCGTCCTCCCAGCGGATCAGCCCGGTAGTCCAGGCCAGCTCCAACACGCCGGCCGCCGACAGTTCGTTGTCGACCTCCATCTCAAACCGCGTGCGCGACGAGCCGTACGGGCCGATTTCGGCGCCGCCGACGATCACCACCAAATCGGCCGGGTCGACGTCGAGGTCGGCCCACTCCGGGGGCGGTGCCGGCGTGTATCCGCGCGGCGGCGACGGCAGGGCGGCGATGATGCCCTCCGCCGGCTCGTCGTCGTCAGCCCCAACTTCCACGGCTTTCGCCGCATGATCCTCGCGGGCTTTGGCAGCCAACTCGGCCATGTCGAGGTTGGCCTCGCCGAGCCCACCGGTGAAGTCCGCCTTGATCGGCGCGAGCGCCGCGGCCACCTTGGACTCCACGTCGCACAGGTCCAGCAGCATCGCGCGCCATCTCGTCGGTGGAGTAGGTGGTGACGCCGGCCTCTTCCACGGCGGACACGATGGCGTCGTTGTGGCCCATCAATCCGGTGCCGCGGGTCCAGCCGATCAGCGCGTGCGCCAGGCTGACCCGCGCCGCCCAGGACGACTCGGCGTGCCAGCGGCTCACCACCGCGTCCAGCGCCGACTTGGCTTCGCCGTAAGCGCCGTCACCGCCGAACATTCCGCGGTTGGGCGAGCCGGGCAGCACCACGTGCATCCGCGACGCGATGTCGCGTTCGGCGCCGATCGACGACAAACCGCCGATCAGCCGCTGCACGGCCCACAGCAGCACCTTCATCTCCATCTCGGAGCGCGAACCCGCCTCGGACAGATCACCCACGACGCGCGGCGCCGCGAACGGGAACAGCAACGTCGGGGTCTGCGCGTCCTTGATGTGAATCGACTGCGGCCCAAGGCTTTCGCTCTGCTCGTTACCGATCCACTCGACCAGCGCGTCGATGTCGGAGTAGGACGCCATGTTGGCCGCGACCACCCACAGCGCGCGCGCCGTACCGGGCGTGGTCACGATACAGCGAGCGGTAGAACTCCAGCCGATCGTCGTCGAGCTTGGACGTCGTCGCGATGACCGTTGCGCCGCCGTCGAGCAGCCGCGCGACGACCGACGCCGCGATCGAACCCTTCGAAGCGCCTGTCACGACCGCGATTTCGCTGCTATAAGGACCGGGGTTCGGGTTCTCGGCGCCCGCCGCGATCCGGCCGTACAGCGACGCGTGGATCTGCCGTCCCGCCGCCAGCGCCTTGCCCTGCCACCAGGTGGCCTGCGTCGCGACGACGTGACCGGCGCCCTCGAACCGCTCCGACAGCCGCACCCAGTCAGTGTCGATGTCGCCCTCGTCGGTCAGCCACAGCTTGACCAGATCCTCGCGGGCGCTGGCCCAGCGGTCGTCGAAGACGACGGCCTTGCTTGGCGTCGAACACCGGCGCCACCAAACGTGGCCAGTCCGCACCCAATTCGGCGGTGACCAGGTCGATGAGCTCGGCATCGCTGGCCGCCGGCGACGTGGCGACCGGGTCGTCCAGCCCGAGCTGGCCCAGCACCAGCCGGGCGGCCGAAGCGAGCACGCCGTCGCGGCCGGTGATCTGATCGGTGAACTCGCCCAGCGCGGCCGCGTCCACCGTCGCGCCGCCGCCCCCGCCGGCCGACGGCAGCGCCACCGCAATGCCTTGGCGCGCGGCCACCGCGGCGACAGCGGCGTCGACGACCTTGTCGACCGACGCGGCGTCGGCGAGCGCGCCTTCGTGCAGGTGCCCCATGGCGCCGCCGCGAACGCTGGTGCCCTCGCGGGTGCCCAGCGCGACCTCGACGGTGACGTGCTTGGCCCAACCGTCGCCGAGTTCCCAGGTCTTCTTGACCCGCTCGGCGATGGCGGCGGGCCGCTTGCCCGAGGGTCCGAGCACGGTGCGCAGCTGATCGTTGATCGCGTCGGAAAGCACTGGGCCGTAAGGCTTGTAGGTGCGCGCCAGCTTGGTTACCTGCGCTCGCAGCCCGGCCAGGTCGGCCTCGGCGGCGCCGTCGATGGCGCCGAGGTTCAGCTCGGAGCCCAGGTCCACCAGCAGCTGGTTGCGTCGCGACGACGCACCGTCGGTGATCGACTCGATGGAGTCCAGCTTCTCGATCTGGTCGATGCGCATCTTGGCCGACAACGCGATGAGCGCCAGGGTGGCATCGGCGGCGTCGAACGCGATGTCGTCGGGCGCGCGGAGCCCCGGACGGCGCTGCCGGCGGCAGCCGGAGCGACGGCTGCGGCGACGTGCGATGCGCGCACCGTCCGGCGCGGCAGCGCCGGAATCATCCGCAGCCGAGCTCCTCGTCCTCGAGCTCGGGCTCGGGGTCGGTGTCGGTGGCGAACAGCACCGCGGCGTCGCGCTCGGCGTTGAGCACTTCGACTGTGCTGTGGGCGTATTCGGGCAGCTTGAGAGTGTTCGTGGCCAGGCCCGCCACGGTCGGCGCGGACTTCACGCCGATCTCGACGAAGCGCTCCACGCCGAGGCCGCCCGCGGCCTCTTCGGTGAACAGCAGGTCCTGGGTTTCGATCCAGCGCACCGGGCTGGCGAACTGCCAGGCCAGCAGCTCGATGAAGACCTTGCGGCACCATCTCCCGCGGCCGCTCGCTACGCCAGGTGTCGTAGTCGGCGAGGATCTCGTCGAGCGGCTCGGCGGGCACCAGGTCGCGGATCTCCTGGATGAAGTCGCGGTCCAGGGTGAACGGGCGCGGCACCAGGTTGGGGATGTAGCGGCCGACGATCAGGTCGGGATCCTTGTCGCGCGGCATGACGCCGCTCCAGCGACCGGCGGAATTCGGCGACACCGACGCGCAGCACCCGCGAGTGGAACGGCACGTCGATGCCGGGCACCAGGATGAACGACCGCTTGCCGCCGCTGATCTCGCGGCGACGCTCCACCTCCGCCTCGAGTTCCTCCAGACCACGCACCGTGCCGGCGATCGCGTACTGCGAGCCGCGCAGGTTGAAGTTGACGATCTCCAGGAATTCCCCGGTGCGTTCGGCGATCCCGGCGACGAACGCCGGTGACGTCGTCGTCGGGCAGGTCGATCTGCGAGGGCCGGATCGCCGCCAACCGGTAGTTGGAGCGACCCATCTCGTCGCGCGGCACGATGTCGTGCATCTTGCTAGCCGCGGTGGAACACCACCTCCAGCAGCGCCTCGAGTTCGAAGATGCCGGTGACGCAGGCCAGCGCGGTGTACTCGCCGACCGAGTGGCCGCAGGCGATCGCACCCTCGACGAAGGCGCCCTGCTCGCGCATCTCGGCGACCTGTGCGGCGGCCACCGTCGCCATCGCCACCTGGGTGAACTGCGTCAGGAACAGCACGCCTTCGGGGTGGTGGTAGTGCACACCGCTGGCGATGATGCTGGTCGGGTTGTCGCGGACCACGTGCAGCACCGAGAAGCCCAGCGTGTCGCGGGTGAATTTGTCGGCGCGTGTCCCACACCTTGCGGGCCGCCTTCGACCGAGCCCGCACGTCCATGCCCATGCCCTTGTGCTGGATGCCCTGGCCCGGGAAGGCGTAGACGGTCAAGGGTGAACGCCAGCCGCGCGGTCGCCGACATCACCAGGTCGGAACCGATGCGTGGCGGCTACCTCCAAAACCTCTGCCCCCGGTCGATTCCGACGCGCTCGACGCGGATATCCACCTCGTCGCCGGGGCGCACCATGCCCAGGAACCGTGCCGTCCAGCCGACCAGCCGGGCCGGCGGCCGGGCCTGACCGTCGGTCGCCATGACGGTGTGCTGCGCTGCGGCCGACAGCCACATTCCGTGCACGATGGGTGATTCCAGACCGGCCAGCAGCGCCGCGGCACGGTCGGTGTGAATGGGGTTGTGGTCACCGGACACCTCGGCGAACGGGCGCATGTCGACCGGCGCGCTGATCGTGACGTCGCGGCGACGACGACGCGGGGTGTCGGTCGCGTTCTCCGAGACGGCGCCACCGGCGCGAGCGGGATCGGTGAGCTCCGCCGCACCGGTGCGACCAAGGATCGCGAACCGCTCGTCGAAGTGCGCTATCGCGGCGCCGTCGGGATCGCTGACCATCACCGATACCGGCACAACCCGGCCCATGTCGGTGTCGATGGCGTCCGAAGCCGTTGCGGTGATCCGCAATTGGGCCGGGGCGGTGGGCAGCTTGCCGACCACCCGGGCAGCGTGATCGAGGTGCACCAGGCTCAGCAGGCCTTCGATAACCGGGACGCCGGCCTCGGTGACCGCCGAGCCGATCGCGGCGAAAACCGCGGGCCAGCACGGACCGACCAGCGCGTCGGGCACGGTGGTGAGGCCGGGCGCCAACGGCTCGCCAAAGGTAGCCGTGACCCCGGTGTGGTCGGCGACCCGCTCGGGGTCCCAGTCCACGGTCACGGTCGCCGACCCGTCGTGAACCGGCGGCAAGTGTTCGGGTCCGTCGACACCGGCGGCGATCGCCAGCACCGAGCGCATCGCGGTGGCGGCATCCTCGGCCGAAACCACCGGAGCGCCACCGTCAACGGTGTTGGCGGGCAGGGTGAATGGAATCTCGACCCAGGTGCCCGACACCGGGACGCTGAGCACCACGCGGTCGTCGGCGCTCACCTGCAGCCGGGCTCCCGTGGAAGAATGTGTGGCGCGCCGACTTTCGGGTCCGTCGTGCACCTGCCAGTCCAGCGAGTCGGCGATGCGGTGTACGGGGTTGGTCGCGGTGCGGCCCGCCCAGACCACGTCTGGCGCGTCGAGCACGACCGCGAGCGGTCCGGTCACATCGGGGCGACCGCGCCGGCGCGAGGTGACCGCGCGGGGCTCGGCGCCGGCGGCCAGCACTTCATTTATCGCGGCCTGTTCGAAGCGGTCCAGCAGCTCTCCGACCGGCTCGTCCATCCGGGTGATGCCGGCGACCGCCGCGGTACCGGGAATGATGCACACCTGATCGGCGTCATAGCGCGCGTCGTGCGCCTGCCACAGCGAGTCGCTGCGCCACCAGCGCCGCACGTCCTTGTCGATCACCGGCACGAAGTTCACCGGCTTGCCCAACGTCTTGCACAGCGTGACGAAGAAGGGCACATCGGCCGGATGCAGTTGAACGGTCTCGGCGTCCGGGTAGTGCGCCAGCAGCAGGTCGATCGCCGCCTGGGGGGTCTCCAGCACGGCAGCAGCCTCGGTGGAACCGGAAAATAAGGTCTCGATCGGGCCGAAATCCTGTGGGTGCAAACGGGCTTCGGCGCGCTTCAGCATCTCTTCAAAGCGGTCACGCCAAGTGTCGGCCAGCCATGGGCTGCCCGGTGATGCCGTGTCGGCCGTCGAGTTGCCCTCGCCGATCGTCAGTTCAACGTAGCGCTGCAGCCATTGCAGGTAGGTCATGTCGCCGACATCGCCGAAGTAGGGCTTGGCGGTGTTGGCCATCGCGGCGATGATCTCGTCGCGGCGCTCGGCGACCGCGTCGGCATCGCCGGCGACCTCGTCGAGCAGCCGGCCGCAGCGCGACGCCGCGTTGTCGATCTCATGAATGTCGGCACCCAGCTGGCTACGGCTCGAAGCCATACCGCCCTGGGCCTTCCCGGCACTGATCCACTGCTCGGTACCGGTCGTCTCGACCAGCATCCTCTTGACCGACGGCGACGTGGTGGACTCCAGCGTGGCCATCGCCGCGGTGCCGACCAGGATGCCGTCGATCGGCATCGACGGGAAGCCGTACGCCTGCGCCCAACGCCCGGACAGATAGTCGGCCGCGCGCTCCGGGGTGCCGATGCCGCCACCGACGCACACCGTGATGTTGGGCCGCGACCGCAGTTCGGAGTACGTGGCCAGCAGCAGGTCGTCCAGGTCCTCCCACGAGTGGTGGCCGCCGGCGCGCCCGCCTTCGACGTGCATGATCACCGGCTTGGTGGGCACCTCGGTGGCGATGCGGATCACCGAGCGGATCTGCTCGATGGTTCCCGGCTTGAACACCACGTGGCTGATGCCGACGTCGTTGAGTTCGTCGATCAGTTCGACCGCATCCTCGAGGTCGGGGATGCCGGCACTGACCACCAGGCCGTCGATCGCCGCGCCGGATTGGCGCGCCTTCTGCACCAGCCGTTTGCCGCCGACCTGCAGCTTCCACAGGTAGGGGTCCAGGAACAGCGAGTTGAACTGGTAGGTGCGGCCCTCGTCGAGCAGCCCGGACAGCTGCTGAACACGGTCGGCGAAGATCTCCTCGGTGACCTGCCCACCGCCGGCCAGTTCGGCCCAGTGCCCGGCGTTGGCGGCCGCGGCGACGATCTTGGCGTCGACGGTGGTGGGGGTCATGCCCGCCAGCAGGATCGGCGAGCGCCCGGTCAGCCGGGTGAACTTGGTGGACAGCTTGACCCGGCCGTCGGGCAGGCGGACCACGGTCGGGGCGTAGCTCGACCAGGCTCGGGCGACCTCCGGGGTGGCTCCGACAGTGAACAGGTTGCGCTGACCGCCGCGGGTCGCGGCGGGCACGATGCCCACACCGAGGCCGCGGATTACCGGCGCCGTCAGCCGGGTCAGGATGTCACCGGGTCCGAGGTCCAGAATCCACCGAGCTCCAGCGCGCTCGACATTGGTGATTTCCTCCACCCAGTCGACGCCGTTCACCAGGATTGCCTCGGTCAGTTGCCGGGCCAGCGCGACGTCGAGGCCCACCTTCTCGGCCCAGCCGCCGACGATATCTATACCGTCGCCCAGCCGCGGCGTGTGGAAGCCGACCTCCACCCGCACCGGATCGAAAACCGGGGCGAAGACGTCGCCGCCGCGGACCTTGTTCTTGCGGTCGGCCTCTTCCTTCTCGGAGATTTGCCGGCAGTACAGCTCGAACCGGGACAACTGCTCGGGAGTGCCGGTGATGACCACCGAACGCCGGCCATTGCGAATGGACAGGACGGGCGGCAGCACAGTGCGGACATCCTGGGCGAACTCGTCGAGCAGCCGACGGATGCGCTTGGGGTCGGCGTTGGTCACCGACACCATCGGCGGGCGGTCACCGAGCACCGAGATACCGCGCCGGCGCGCCACCAGGGTCCCCGCCGCACCGATCAGCTGGGCCAGGGCCAGCAGTTCGACGTCCCGCGCGGCCCCTTCTTGCAAGGCCTTGAACGCCTCGACGGCGAGCACGCCCTGCGAATGCCCCGCGACGGCCACCGGCGGCGTGCCGACCCAGTCCATGCCCTGGCGCGCCAGGGCACGCCCAGCAGCGATCTGAGTGAGCAGCACGCCGGGTATCGACACGGCGGCAGACGTCAGATGCTTGTCCGACGGAACCGGATCTTCGGCGGCCAGCGCACGTACCCACTGCAGCGGCTCGAAGCCGATCGGGCGCACCACGACGAGCTCTTTTGCCACCGGTTCCAGCAGCAGCTCCACCTCGCCGGCCAGCGCAGCCAACTCGGACTCGATCCCAGCCGACGACACCAGCTCTTCCAGGGTCTCCAGCCAGGCGCTGCCCTGGCCACCGAACGCCACCGCATAGGGCTCGCCCGCCGTCAGACGGTCGACCAGCGCATGGGTGCTGTGCGGGCCAGTCCCGTCGCGGTCCGCGGATACCCGGTCGTGCTCGTGGATCGTCACGTTTCGTATCTCCTGTATGCGTCTTTTCGTATCGGTTCGTTCGCCCGTCTGGATCGCCGCGTAGCAGCCCCAGGTTGTTCGGGGTCGATTCCGCGTTGAATCGCAGCCGAAAAATCGCCTGACCGGTGTGTTGTCGGCGGGCCGCCGCGTGGGTCGAGCGGCGCGGCGCACTGCATCGGCTGTACTAAGAGTGTCATAAGGATCGATGCCCTTTTTGGCTGGTGAGTGGTTACTGGTGAGTTCTACGCGTGGGTAACCGTGTCGTGGATAACACCTGGCCTAATCGCCGCCATAGGCCTCGCGAACAAACGTCCTGCATGTAGGTGGTTACGGTCGAGTAGCTACAACTGCGCTGATCAAAGCAGTTTTGTTATCAAATCGTTATGTAAAAATTTCGTACTCCGCCGGTCGCGAGACGCAGCGGTTCGCGGGGCTATCGGATGGAGACGACCGCCGGCCGCGCGGCAATACGAGCGAACAAGTGTTTGCTGGAATGGGCGCGTCAGTCCCACTGCCCGAATTGGGGCCGGAGGATTTCGTTGATGTCCACGCCCACTCCGCCGACGCTGCGCTTGTCGATCTCCACTTGATGCAGATGAGCGGCCGGGTGGGTGTATCCCTTGGGCGAGCCCCAGTTGTGCTGCCAGAAATAGGAGCCGAGGCCGTCGTGCAACGCCCAGTCGATCGTCTTCGAGTTGGCGTAAACGCCCGTGCGCTGATGTCCGATCACCGACTCCCAGGACCGCAGATACGGAGCGACCTGGTTTTTGTACTGCTCGTAGGAGGGGTCGTCGTCGATCGACGCGTAAATCGGAGCCTCGGCAGGACCGCCCGCCGCGGTATGCAACTCCGCCCCGCGCTTGGCGTGCTGCAATCCCGCGCCCGCACCGCCCAGCCAGTCAGAGCTGCTGCCCTTGCCAAACTGATAATTCGACACGATTTTGAGCCCGTTGCTGGTCAAGTCACGCGCCTCGGTGATCTGCATCGGCTTGCCCAGCATCCAGTTGCCCCCGGGCCGCCGATCGGAGACGTAGCGGATCGCCCCTATGGCGCCGGCAGCTTTGATTTCATGGGCCGGGATGACTCCGGCCGCGTAATCCAACAAGGTGCCCAGCGAGGCCGCCGATACCGGCGCGGCACGCAATGACGCCGCCGCGACACCCAGACCTAATAGACCGGGGGTCGCGGCCGCGAATTTCAGCACATCACGCCGCGCGACTGGCACTGGCACAGGGTACGACAGCAACACCATCTGACACACCAGTCTCATTAGTCACATGTGCATCACATTTGCTGTAGCCGGCGGGTCAAGCCCGCCGAGCGTGAACTCACGGCGAGTTTTGGGCCGCATTTGCGCCCTCACGTCACGCTCGGCGCAGCGGACCGCTGTCACTATTAAATTAATAAAGTTAGGGTCACAGAGGGACAGCAATCGACCGCAGGGGGACCCGATGGACCACGATCAGCTGATCGACCTGACCCGGCGAGCGTTGAAGCTGGCCCGCGACAACACCACGGACCTCGCGCCCGGGCAGCATGCTGTCGATGCGCGCGAATACACGTCGGTTGAGCGCCACGATCGTGACAGGGCCATGCTGATGGCCAGCCCGCAATTGGTCGGCTACCTGTCCGAACTTCGCGAGCCCGGTTCGTTCTGCACCAAAACGGTGATGGGCCGATCGATCCTGTTGACCAGAACGACCGGCGGATCGGTCAAGGCGTTCGACAACGTCTGCCTGCACCGCCAGTCGCAGGTGGCGACGGGGTGCGGCACCGCGAAACGATTCACCTGCCCGTACCACTCGTGGACCTACGACAACACCGGACGATTGGTTTCGGTGCCCGGCCGCGAGGGCTTCCCGGACGTGGCCCCCAAGTCCGACGGCCTGACCGAGCTGCCCGCCACCGAGTTCGCCGGGTTCCTCTGGGTGGCACTGGATCCCGGCGCCACCCTGGACGTCGCCGCACACCTGGGACCGCTGGCCGACGAGCTTGACTCGTGGGGCATCGGGCGGTGGTCCCCGCTGGGCGAAAAGGTGCTCGACTGCCCGATCAATTGGAAACTGGCCGTCGACACGTTCGCGGAGAACTACCACTTCGCCACCGTGCATCGGCAAACGTTCGCGACCATCGCCCGCAGCAACTGCACGGTGTTCGATGCGTTCGGACGCCACCACCGGTTGATCTTTCCGCTCAACACAATCCTCGATCTGGACAACATCCCCGAGGAGCAGTGGGATCCGTTCCACAACATGGTGGTGATCTACGCGCTGTTCCCCAACATCGTGCTGTCGGTGACCATCGCCAACGGTGAACTTTTTCGGATCTACCCCGGAGACCGACCGGGCCGATCGATTACCGTTCACCAGAACTCGACGCCGCTGGACGTCTCCGACGAGTCCGTTGCCGCCGGCGCGCAGGCCGTCTTCGACTACGCCCATGCCACCGTGCGCGACGAGGACTACCACCTAGTCGCGGGCCTGCAAGCCAACCTCGAATCCGGCGCCCGCGACCGACTGGTGTTCGGGCGCAACGAGCCGGGCCTTCAGCATCGCCACATTACCTGGGAGCAGGCTCTGCCTCGTCCTGCGACAACACGCCGCTGAGGTCATCGAGAAGCGTTGCAAGCGGGCCATTTTGGCCGGACCGCACCTTTGCCAGCATTTCGCGTGCCTCGGCACGCCGGCCCGCAGCCACCATGGGCGCCAGCTGATCCACCGCGGTCCGCAGGTCCGGATCGGCCGATTCGACGTTTGCCACGGTTGTGGCCAGCACCTCGATCAGTTCCCAGTCCCGATACAGCGCGAGCGAACGCTCATTGAACGCGAAGGCGGTCACCGGTTCGCCCCGCAGCGTCCCGCGGTAGCGGTATGGGCCTTCCATGTATTCGATCGGCAGACCGTGTGCCGGCGCCGGGACCAGCGGCTCGCCGACAACGTCCAGTTGCAATGTGTCGCAGGTGATCCGGTGATGATCAGGCATGTACCGGGCGGCGGCGGGCGGACGCACCAGTGGGCGGACGGAGTTCGGCCACTTCACATACCTGCTGACCGTGACGTCGACGTCCTCAGCGCATTCTGGCAGTACGTCCGAGTCGGGATAGCTGACTGTCACACCGGTAAAGGGTTGTAGCGCATTGCCGTTCGTGCGGTCGAACTGACGCCAGATGCTCATGTCGACGCCGTTGTCGAAATGCAGGGTGCGCCATTCGTGCGAGCGGGCACGCGGGTCTCCCCCGCTTCCACCGCCCCCGGCGTATTTCGGGAACCACTGCCGGTCGATGTGCCCGGCGCTACCGCTGACCTCCTCGACCGTCTCGCCCCACCGCAGCGTTCCGGTCATCGCCATGCCGGTCTGAAAGTAGGAGTACGTGTCGGACTGGCCGAAGCAGGCAATCTTGCCGTTGTAGGCCGACGCGCCGACGGGTACCGGTGCACGCGTTGGTGATACGGCCAATTCCAGTCGCATGGGCCGGCCGGAATGGTCCTCACCGACAAGGTTCACCGCCGAGGTGTAGGGCAGCAGTTCCCCGTCGGCGTCGCGGCTCGCGACCCACGACGCGGTGCCGGCGCTGCTTTGGTAACGGAGGTCCAGGTATCCGGTGGCCATGGTCAGCTTGCGCTGCGCACCCGGCTTCATGTTGGCCGGCGGCATGTCGTAGTCGGTGTAGGTGCCGTAGTCGCCGGAGTCCAGGTCGAACAGCGCCAAAGTGTAGAAATCGGCGACAACGGTTCCACCGGGCTGGTTCTTGTTGAAGATCGTCAGGAAGGCAAAGGAGCGGCCGGTCGCGGCCGCGTCGAGTTGCCCGGCGATGAACCAGGTGTCGGATTCCTGGTCTGGGTGTTCGCCTTCGGCGGCGGGAAACTCCAGTTGGTCATCGCCGGGCACCAGCTGGAAAGGGTAAGCGCGCCAATTCATGTCAGGCCCTATCTGTTGGCGCGAGCAGGCGCCAGTGCTCCAATCGTCCTTTTTTGCTATGTTAGCAGCAATAGCAAAGTTACCGCCCCCAGAGGTGTCTGCCCGATGACGGAAAATCCCGGCCACCGTTCCTATGACGAACTGTTCGTCGGAGGACACTGGCGCAAGCCCGCCAACCCGCAACAGCTCGCGGTCGTTTCCCCGCACACCGAAGAACCCATCGGCCACGCGCAGGTAGCCGGTCCCGAGGACGTCGACGCGGCCGTTGCCGCCGCGCGGCAGGCTTTCGACAGCGGCCCGTGGCCGCGGATGGACCCGCGCGAGCGGATGAGCAAGATCGAGGAGCTGGCCACCATCTACGCCGGCCACATCGATGAGATGGCCGATCTGATCACCGCGGAGATGGGTTCTCCGCGCAGTTTCAGCAGGCTGGGCCAGGCGGCCGGCGCGGCCTCGATGATGCATCTGACGCTGGCCGCCGCTGGCGAGTTTCCGTGGGTGGAACGTCGCCAGGGCGTGCTCGGCCAAGCACACCTGCGTCGGGCCCCGGTGGGCGTGGTCGCCGCCATCGTGCCGTGGAACGTGCCGCAGAACCTGATCATGCCCAAGCTGATTCCCGCGCTCATCGCCGGTTGCCCGGTCATCATCAAGCCTGCTCCCGAAACACCTCTGGACGCTTTGTGGTTGGCGGAGATGATCGAGCAGGTCGGTTTGCCCGAAGGAGTCGTGTCGGTGTTGCCCGGCGGCCCCGACGTCGGCGAGGCTCTGGTGCGCCATCCCGGGGTGGACAAGATCGCCTTCACCGGATCCAGTGCGGCCGGGCGCCGGATCGCCGCCCTGTGCGGAGAACAGCTCAAGCGGGTGAGCCTGGAGCTTGGTGGCAAGTCGGCGGCAATCGTTCTGGACGACGCCGACATCGGCAAGACCGTGGCCGGGTTGAAGATGGCCAGCCTGATGAACAACGGCCAGGCGTGTGTCGCGCAGACCCGCATCCTGGTCAGCGAAAGCCGCCACGATGAGTTCGTCGACGCGCTGGCCGAGATGATGTCGGGCTTGCGCGTCGGAGATCCCGCCGACGAGGCAACCGACATCGGACCCCTTGTCGCCCAACGGCAACAACGTCGGGTCCAGGACTTCATCGGGTCCGGCCGCCAGGAAGGCGCCCGCCTCGTGCTCGGTGGCGAGGACAGTCCTGCCGAGCGCGGTTGGTACCTACGTCCGACGCTGTTCACCGACGCCACCAATGACATGCGCATCGCGCGGGAGGAGATCTTCGGCCCGGTCTTGACCGTCTTGCGCTATACCGACGAGGACGACGCAGTCCGGATCGCCAACGACAGCGAATACGGGCTGGCAGGCTCGGTCTGGACCGCCGACACGGCCCACGGCCTCGAGATCGCCGCGAATGTGCGCACCGGAACCTACGGCATCAACATGTACATGCTCGACATCAGCAGCCCGTTCGGCGGCTTCAAGCAATCGGGCATCGGACGCGAGTTCGGGCCCGAGGGGCTCGACGAATATGTCGAGTTGCAGTCGGTGGTGTGCGCCGGGAAGCTGCCACCGCTCTGAACGCCGGTGCCCTCGTGCACAGATAGATACGCTCCTTGAATGCAGTCGAAGAAAGCCGTCGTGGCTGGAGCGGCAATCGTTCTCACAGCGTGCGGTGGGTCCAACCACGGAGCGGCCTTGACGGTGACGTCCACACTGGAGGTCACGAAAACGGTGACGGTCGCCGGTCCGCCGCCACCGTCCGTCCCCAAGACGATCATGGAAACCGATGGCACGTATCGCGTGGGGGTCGATATCCTGCCCGGAACGTATCGCTCGGCCGGTCCCAGGCCCGGCGGAGAATCCGATTGCTATTGGGTGAGGCTCAGCAGTCGCAATTCAACCGACGTCATCACCAACGACATCAGCACTGGCCCGCAGACAGTGAAGTCCTGCCCGGTGACACGGCGTTTTTGACGCACAGCTGCCAGACCTGGCAGAAGACCGATTAACCGGTCAGCTGCAGGTGAGCTCGACCGGGCAGCACACCTGGCCGTGCTGGTTGGTCACTTCGATCTGAATGTCGACAAGATAGCGCGGCGGTTCGGCAGAGGTGTCGCATCGCTTGGCCACCGCCCGCCCCGGCCGATCATGGTGTCGCCTGGCATAGACGGAGCCAGCCAGTCGTAGCGAGCGGCGCACCACGCGACTGCCCGGCCCGGCCCAATCGGTGGCGACGCGGTCGGCCAATCCGGCGAGGTGCATGGTGTTGACGTAAATCGTTGGGTTGCCCTGGCTTTGGGCATAGACAGGGTCGAAATGGCCGGGGAAATAGTCCCAGGTTGCTCCGGCGTTCTCCACGACCCGTTGGTAGGTGATCTCGTCGACCACTTCTGGCAGCTCGACCGGGAACGTCGATTTCGTTCCAGTCCAGATCTTCGTCGGTCATGATGCTGCCGCAGGGGTGAAGCGGAACAACGTGTTTCGGTTCCGGGCAACCACCGTGCCGTCCTGGCGGCGAAATGTCTCTAGCGTCTGCACGAAGTGGCCGACGCCCAGCCGGGTTGTCTTCTCCGGCGACACCGACACCAGTTCCTCGACAACGGTGAGTAGGTCGCCCTCGACGATGGGTTCGAGGAACTCAACATCGTTGGCCGCGTTGATGAATGTGGTGCCCGGCAGCGGTATGCGCAATACCAGGCCGGCCGGCCTGGTGCTGCCCAGTTGAGGCGGCTGCCATGGCGGAGGTATCAGCCAGCCCATCAACAGCGCCGGCGGCGGCTAGCAGGCCACCCCATCGCTGCCGCGCATATTCGGCATCCCAATACGAGCGATTGCCGTCGTGGACCATCGCGGCGAACAACTGGATGCGCGCGCCGCTGACGGCCGCCGCCGCGGTCCGCGGTGCGCTTGCTGCGCCGACCATCCGCAGCGCATCTTCATAGGTACCGAAAGCCAGCGGGTAGCTCAGGTCCTGCTCCACGTATCGCTACCGCTTACATGACGAGCGGGTGCCGGCTGGGCACCGAGTCCCACGCGAGTTCACGGGACGTGTAGTACCAGCCGCCGCGCTCGTAGATCAGCTCGTCCCGGAAGGTCCCGGTGGCACGCAGCGCGACGTCTCCGAACATCGAGGCGTACAGCACGGCGACGCAGCGCTGCAGGGCATGCACGCCGTCGATCTGGATCTCGTGGTCGACGCAGACCATGCGCTGGTTATCGCCGCCGTCGAATGCCATCCGGAGATCGGTGAACACGTCGTGGTCGCGGATGTAGGTGGCCCCGGAGTGGCGGAAGGTGGCGATCCACGCATCGCGGTCGCCGTCGGAGTAGGCGCGGTTGTGCCGGGCGTTCAGATTCAGGATGGCGGCTCGGCCCGTTGCGGCAGCAAGCATCTGCTGTTCCTGATAGCTCATTTCGGTCATTTGTGCTCTTCAGCCTCTCTGGAGGAAGGGCGGCGGATAGGGGGACGAGCGAATTTGATGTAACAATAACTTAACTTAACGACTTCTACGTAACATTGACGTAACTTAGCGGCTAACGATGTATCCGTGTCTTTCGCGATCCCACGCGGCCGCACTCAGGCCGCGAGTGCGCAAGAGGTCTTTGCGGGTCCGTCCGATCACATTCTTGGGCAGTTCGTCGACGATCTCGACGAACCGGGGCACGCAAAAGTACGGCATGCGGGCGGCGCAGAAATCGAGTAGCTCCGGGTAATCCAACGCAGCTCCGGGACGCAGCGTGACGATCAGAAGGATGTCGTCCTCGCCCAGCTGACTCGGCACACCTACCGCCGCGGCCTCCAGCACCGCCGGATGGCGCATGACCACCGTCTCCACTTCCACCGACGACACGTTCTCGCCGCGCCTGCGCAGGGCGTCCTTGATCCGGTCGACGTAAGTCAAGTTGTCGTCGCTGTCGAGCTTTCCTAAATCGCCAGTGCGAAACCACTCCTGGTGTGGCTCCACCCGTGAACTCTGACCCACTCCCTGCCTCACATAGCCCTCACTCATCGCGTGCGGGAATCTGGGACGGCAGGCGATCTCGCCAACGGCTCCCGGCGGCACCGGGTTGCCCTCGGCATCGACAATGCGCACATCGAAATTCGGGCTCGGCCGGCCCGACGTTCCGGGAACGGTGTCGTCCGCCACGCCTTTGACGGCGATCGGAAAGGCCTCCGTCATCCCGTACATCGTGACGACCTTGCAGCCGTAACGCCTTTCGATCTCGTGGTAGGCGTTGGCTGCGATGGGCGCGGCGGAGATGAAGCGCAGCGGCAGCTGGGCATCGCGCGGATCCGCGGGCAGATTCTGCAACATCGATACCATCGCGCCGGCGCCGGCGAAACCGATGGCACCGCGGGCACGCACGTCGTCCCATACCTTGCCCGGGTGAAATGCGCCGGCGAGCGCGGTTGTTCCGCCGACCAGCATCGGGGCCAGCACGCTTGGCGCCGCGCTGAGATGGAACAGCGGCATCGCGGTCCACAGCACTTCGCCCGCGCCGAATTGCCAGGCCGAGGCGACGGTCGCGGCCACCGAGAACAGGTAATGCCAGGTGGTGGCAACCGCTTTCGACGGCCCGGTGGTGCCCGACGTGAAAAACAGGCAACCCACGTCCTCGGGAGCCACGGCGCCGTCGGGTACGGCAGCCGGACGCATTAGTGCCTCGGTGAGCGAATCGCCTTGCACCAGAACATCAGTCGCGGTATCCAATTGGCCGGCAACCTCAGCGACGCGGGGTTGTCGCTCGGCGTCGGTGAAAATCACCTTGGCCCGCGACAGCAGCAGGCTGTGCAGCAAGAAGTCACCTTTGTTCGCGGCGTTGACCGCCGCGCTCACCGCGCCGATGCGTGCCGCGCCCAGCCAGAAGTAGACCCATTCCGGGCAGGCGCCACTGAACAGCGCGACACAGTCACCGCGCCCAACGCCCAAGTCGGCCAACAACTTCGCTGCTGCGCAGGAGCGCTGCCGCATCTGTTCGAAGGTCACGTCGACTCCGGCGATCGCCATCATCGTGCGGTCGGGATACTCCTCGGCCCGGCGATCCAGCACGGCTGGCACAGTGAATCGGTCCACACCGAAATCGGACGGGCCGAGCGGTCCGCTTCGGTCAGCGCGGATCAGGCTTCCAGTCAGGCCCCGGCGGCGGCCGGATCCGGCTCACCCGCAGCGGTGTAGCCAAAGTCGGTGGCCGAGGGCTCGGTTCCCGGGTAGAAGCGGTGCGCCCAGCGGCGAAGGGCGGCGTAATCGCGGGCCTCTTCCGGCGCCAGGTTCGGCTTCTCCAGGTTCGGCGGAACATCGCGATGCACCTTGGTATGAATCTCGCGCATCACCACGCGCAACCGATGGCTCCCCGGCGTCACGCGTTGTGGCAGCGGCAGCTCATCGACGAACGGTGTGAGCTGCAGCGAGTGCAGCATCAGGGGCAGTGGGTTCGGTGCATCCTGCGCGGACCCAGTACTCATGGACCCCATTCCATGCTGCATCATCTGTGCGCCTAGAGCGTAGCGTGAACTCCAGGCCAGCCCAAGGGCGGAGACCTGTTGAAGAAAGTTGCGTCGTGAACGGGTTAAGCGATCAGGTCTCCGGAAGTGCGTCGAGGAATGCGCTGAACAAAAAAGCACGCACCCGCCATGGGTGCGTGCTTCGAGGGAAAGCTGCTTTGTGAACGCGCTGTGAATTGGCCTAATTGCCGGTGGTCACAACGCCGGTCGATGGATTCAACAACACGACGTTAGGATTCGGCGCCACGTTGTTGGTGAAGTTGAACATATTGTCGAGCGTCCCGGCCTCTGAGTCGTAGGAGCCCGTGCCGATCCGCTGGCTCGAGAGGAAGGTGTCTTCGATGAAACGAATGATCGAGGTCTGATCGGTGGGCGTGTTGTCGATGTAGTTCTTCTTCGCCCACGGAGAGATCACCAGCAGCGGCAGACGAGGTCCGTGTCCGCAGCGTCCCTGCACCGGAGCTCCGTTGGAGTTGGGTCCGGGCAGCGTCGCTCCGCCGCTCACGCTGCTGCAGATGGCTGGCATCCGAGGTCGAGGTCAGATCCATTGACGATGTCCGTCAGATGGTCGTACCAGCCGTCGGAGTCGTCATAGGCGATGATGATCGCCGTGCTGGACCAGTCGGGCGACGCTCGATGGCGTTCACCATGTTGACGATGAACGTCTGCTCATCGATCGGATCGGAGTAACCGGCATGCCCGTCCTGGTACCCGGGCGCCTTCAGGAAGCTGACCGCGGGCATATTGCCGGCGGCCAGCGCCGCCGTAGAAGTCGGTGGTGTCGTACTGGTGGTTGCGCCGCATCGGTCGTGCCGATCGCAGCCACCGACGTGGGCCGGTTATGCGTCAGGTTCTCGGTGCTGGGATAGTACTGGAACGGATTGTGATGCTGAATGTAATCGACTTCCGTCTCGCCAGTGATCGCCGACTTGGTGGTGCGGCCGCAGCCGGTGGTGCCGTTAGGATTCGTGATGGTCAGATTGAACCCGCCCTGGAACCAGCCCCAGGTGACGCCAGCGGCGTTCAACAGATCGCCGATGTTCTTGCCGCCGTTCGCCATGGTGATGTTCTCGCTCGTGCTGGAGCAGATGTCGCCGCTGGGATCGGCATCGCCGATATCGGTGTAGCCGCCGGCCGTCGGCAACCACCGCGGACGGCCGCGCCGACGGTGTTCGACCACGCCGTTGGTCTGGCCGGAGATCAGGTTGATCGCGCCCTGGCGTCGAAGCCCAAACGTGGTGCCGAACGAGTGGTCGTTCAGCGCATAGTGCTGCGCATAGTTCCACAGCGCGGTGACCGTGTTGCCGTCGTAGTAGCCCATCGTCAGGCCGGTCGTGTTGGCGATCGCCGGTGCGCCCGTGCGCGGCCAGTCCGCCAGCGTGCGATGCCGCGCCCTCCGAGCTGTCACGGCGAACCCACCGAGAAAGGAAACAGTCCATCTTGCCGCCGTCGAAGGCCAGTTGCTCCGGATCGTAGTTGTGGTCCTGATCTTCGGTCGCCGCCTGGCTGCGATCCAGCCGGAACGGGTTCGTCGCGCCCGCGCCGTTGCCGATGTTGAGGTTGGGATTCGCCGTCAACAGGTCCGGGCTCGTCACGTAATTCGCAGATATTGGTCGGAGTTCCCGTCGCCGGCGTGAACTTCACCGCATCCGTCGAAAGATTCGCCGCATTCGGATACGTCCCGAAATAGTGGTCAAACGAGACGTTTTCGTCGAAGATCACGACCACATGCTTGATGACCTGGGAGCTGGTTACGGGAGTGAGCACTGTCGGTGGAATCACAGTCGGCGCGGCAGGAGTGTAACCAGTGCAGCCAGTCAGCACCAGAAGTGCGATCAATGAAATAGCGGAAACCTGACGAATCATTCGGCGCCTCAATCCAGATGGTGTTTGGAACACCTCAACAGATACAGCGCGAATATGAACGCAGCTTAAAGCCGTGTGAATCTCGTGACCCGGATCACCATCTGTGGAGAACCTGCTAACCCGCCAGCCCCCTCCCGCCGCCACCGCAAACCCAACGCCTCTGCAGCCCTAAGCCAGCTTCAACTCAATCGTCTGCGCCTCACGGTCCAGCTTCACAATCGTGAAGCTCCGAATCTGCCCCACCGCCAGCGGCTCCGACTTCTTCTTCGCCGTATCCGCCCCACCCTTCCACCGCGCGCTCAGCATCGAGCCCAGCTGCGACAGATCCACGCCGCCACCCCCCGCGCTCTCCTCCACCGCCGCACTCGCCTCCACCGCGCACGTCGCGCGAATCCCTTCGCCCAGCTCCACCACCACCGACTCCGCCGCTCTGCTCCACCACGCGCCCCGAAACCGTATCGCCCACGCTGTGCTCCTCCAGGTACTCGCCCAGCCCCGTCGGCACCAACTGCTTCATGCTCAGCCGAATCTGCCGCTTCTCCGCATCGACCCCCAGCACCTGCGCCTTCACCCGCTCGCCCACCCGCAGCACATCCTGCGGATGATTGATCCGCCGCTCCGCCGAGATCTCGCTCACGTGGACCAGCCCCTCCACGCCCTCCGCCAGCTCCACAAACGCCCCAAACTTCGTCAGCCGCGTCACCGGTCCCTCCACCGCCGACCCCACCGCGAAACTTCTTCGCCACCTCGCTCCACGGATCCCCCAGCGCCTGCTTCAGCCCCAGCGAAATCCGCTTCTCCGCCGCACTCACCCCCAGGATCACCGCCTCCACCGTGTCGCCCTCCTTCAGCATGTCGCTCGGCTTCCGCACCTTCTTCACCCACGACATCTCCGACACATGGATCATCCCCTCGATCCCCGGCTCCAACTCCACGAACGCCCCAAAGTCCATCAGCCGCGTCACCGTCCCCGTAATCCGCTGCCCCACCTGGTACGTCTCCGCAGCCCCATCCCACGGCTCCGGCTGCAGCTGCTTCAGCCCCAGCGAGATCCGTTTCGTCTCCGCATCCACGCTCAGAATCTTCACCTCAATCTGCTGCCCCACGCTCAACACATCTTCCGCGGCCTTCACCCGGCTCCACGCCATATCGCTGATATGCAGCAGCCCGTCCACGCCCCCCAGATCCACGAACGCGCCATACGCCGCAAAGCTCCGCACCGTCCCGCTCACCACCTCGCCCTCGCGCATCCCGGACAAGCGCGTCTGCTGCAACGCAAACGCCTCCTCCTCCAGCACCCCTCGCCGGTCCACCACCACATCCTCTTCCACCGTATCCAGCTTCGTAATGCGGCACGTAATCTGCTGCCCCACCAGCTTCTCCATCTCGCCCGCCTCACGCGCCCCACTGCGCGACGCCGGCAGAAACGCCCGCACGCCCACATCCACCGTGAGCCCGCCCTTCACCACGCCCGTCACCGTCCCCACCACCGCCGTCTTCTGCCGCAAACGCCTCCTGCAGCGACGCCCAATCCGTCGCCTGCGCCACCCGCATCAGCGACAGCTCATAGTACCCCTCAGACATTCCGCCCCTTCACCGAAACCGCAAACTTCTTCCCCGGCTCCACGCCCTCGGCATCATTCTGCGAAACGCTCGCACGCGGCAGCACACCCTCCGTCTTATACCCGATATCCAGATACACACCCTCCGCATCCAGCGACACCACCGTCCCCTCAAGCTGCTTCGCATCGCCCTCGGCTCTTATGCGTATGCGTGTGCTCAAACTCCGCCAGCAACTCGCCGAACGATTCGGTCGCTCGCATCGGCATCGTTGGTTGTCTCAGAAGGAACGTCAGCGGCAGGGGAGGGAATAGCGAGAATCTCGTCAGGCATCATAATCTGCCTACCATTTTGTCACGAACCGCCTCGCTCTCGCCCAGCTTTCTTTTGCCTCTCTGGTTGTCAGCCCGCAGTGATTGCTCCCGTCACTGCTACTGCAGCTCACGGATAAAACCGCTGCCGAATCTTCACCGTCCGGTCCAGCGCATCCGAGTACTCCAGCACCTTCAGCCGCAAGTCCGGATCGATCCCCCCGCCCGCCAGCCACGCCCGCACCACCGCCTGCGCCGCCGGGCTGTTCTCGATCGTGTTCTGCCCGTCAATAAACGCTCCCAGCCACGCCCCCAGGAAGAAGATCTTCCGATGCAGCTTCACCTCCGGCAACTCATCCAGCGCCCGCTTCAAATATGGCGCCGTCAGCTCCCCCTGGTTCCACGCATTGAACGGCCCCAGGCTCTGCGTAATCCAATCCTCCTGCATCGCCCCCGCCCCGCCGTCTGCAGGTACTCCGCAAAATACTTCGCCTTCACCTCGGCCGAATGGCCTCCCCGCCGCCACCGCATACGCATACTTCTGCCCCTCGCCGCTCTGGTCGCGCTTCTTCTCCGCCGCATACAGCGCTTCCGCATCCGCATCCTTCATCGCAATCAAATGCCCCACCAGGTTCCATCGATCCAGCGGCTTCAACGGCATCCCCGGAATCGTCAGCTTCCCCGCCAGCAACTCCTTCACCTTCGCCAATCCCTTCGGCGTCTCCGCAATCGACGGTAAACGCCCGGAAGTTCACAATCCGCAAATCCAGCTTCGGATTCTCCACCATCTCCTTCGCCAGCTCCTCCTCCACCCGCGGCGCCAGCTCCTCCCGCATCGCCGCCGGCATATACGAGTGCAGCGCCGTCGCCAGCCGCGCGCCCTGTACCCTCACCAGCGCCTCATCCCCCTGCTCATCCTTCGGCAGATTCGCCAGCGCCAGCTCCACAAACCCGCGCGGAGCCGTCTGCGCCAGCCGCACATTCTCCCACAGCGCTCCCCACAGCATCGAATGCAGCAGCGCATCCCCATCCGGCACCACCGGCCGCATCGCCGCCTCGCTCACCGGATCCAGCAGAAACCTCCCATAGCCCTCATCGCCATAGTTCGCAAACACATACGCCGGACATGCCTGCCCCATCGCCTCCTGCACCGCGATGGCTCGCCTCATCCCAATCCACCCGCATCACCACCGGCTTCGCATCTCGCCGCCCGCCACGACCACCTGCAAGCTCATCGGCCACACATACCCCTCCCTCAGCACATCCTTCTGATGCAGCATCAAACTCCGAAATCCGTCCTCCCGCTACACGCCCACGACACCGACACCTGCGGCATCCCCCTCCGCAGAATCCAAGCCGCCGCCCACCCCTGCACATCCTGCCGATGTCCCAGCTGTTCGCTCGCCGTCTCGAACGCCTGAATCAAATCCGCCCACTCCGCATTCGCATACGCATGCTGCTTCAGATACATCCGCAGCCCATCCCGAAACGCCTCATCCCCCAGAAAGAAGTTCAACTGCTTCAACACCGCCGGAGCCTTCTCATACACAATCGCCCCGTACGCCGACTTCGCATCCTTCAAATTCGCAATCTGCTGAAAGATCGGCGTCGTCCCCTCCGTCTCATCGATCCCATACGCCAGCGGCTTGATGTCGTCATAGAAATGCTTCCACGGATTCGTCTGCGGCTCCAGCTCCGCCAGCGCCTTGTACGCCATGTACTGCGCAAACCCCTCCTTCAGCCACAGATCGTCGAACCACCGCATCGTCACCAGATCGCCAAACCACTGGTGACACGTCTCATGCAGCACCAGGATGTTGCGATGAAAGTAATCGCTCGCCGTCGGCGTCGTCCGAAACAACACGCCATCCTCATTCAGAAACGTCTCGCCCGCATGCTCCATCCCGCCAAACGGAAATCCCGGAATCAGCACCAGGTCATACTTCGGAAACGGATACGGCTGCGCAAAGTAGCTTGAAAAATACCCCACCCCGCGCCCCACAATCTCCTGCACCTGCGGAGCCTCCTGCTCCGCCCGCTTCAGCTGCGACTTCCGCACATAGATCGTCGGCTCACCCGCAGTCCTCGCAGGAATCGCAGCAAACGGCCCCGCCGCAAACGCAAACAGGTACGTGCTGATCGGCCGCGTCTCGCTGAACCGTGTCTTCGTCGCGTCGACCGTCACCGCCGCCGTATTCCCAATCGCCGTCCACCCCGCCGGATGCTCCAGCTCCAGCGCAAACCGCGCCTTCAGATCCGGCTGATCGAAGCAGGGAAACGCCATGCTCGCATCCATCGGAACAAACAGCGTGTAGAAATACTCGCTGCCATCGTCCTTATCTTCATACCGGGTAATCGCCTTACCCGCCGGCGCGGCATTGCTCACAAACGCAATCGTCGCCACGTTATGCCCCGCCACCACCGGCAGCAGCAGGTGCCCATTCACCTCAGCCGTCGCGATCGCCCGCCCGTTCACCTTCGCCGACTGAATCACCCCATCGCGATAATCCATCGGCAGCTCACCCGCCGACCTGCTCTCGAACGTCACCGTCTCCGTGCCCGCAATCGCCGACGCATGCTCCTTGATCGCGAACGAAAGCTCATAGTGCAGCTCCGAAACCCACCCCGCCCGCGCCACCGCCAGCTCATGCGACACCCCGGGTTCAACGGTAGCGGCCATCGCATGCGGGCATCCCAGCCGCGCTCAACGCAGTAAGCACAACCCATCCAGCCAGCAGCCGTCAGGCGCGAACTTCCCTGAGGATCGTCATCGTTGCATGCTAATCGGATGTGCCCGCCGGAACTCAAAAATCGCAGTCTCAAAACATCGCGCCGCTCTACTCCCCGCGCATACTCACCTCCGCAATCTCCGGTTCCCGCCGCTTCTTCAAGTCTCCCGTCCGCAGAACCTCCAGAAAACGATGCACATCGTAGCCCGCAACCTTCGCCGCATACGCCAGGTTCGCCGCCACCGCCGTCACGTCATGCGCGGCCTTTCTGCACCCCGAATCCTTCGCCAATCGCAATCAGCGCCGGCAAGCTGCAGCCAGCACACAAACGCCTCGAATCCCTCCTGCGTAAAGTACTCCGGCTCCTCATCCCCTCCATGAATTCCCGTAAGCCAGCGCACATCCGGATCCCTCCAGAACTCCGCCGACCGCACCGCCGCCGAGCACGACCCATACTGATTCATCAGCAGCAGCGCCCGCACCTGCGCCGCCGCTCTCCACGCCTGTTCGCCATGCACGCCCACCGCAGAGAACACCTCCGCCAGCGCATGCCGCAGCCGCAGCCCGTCATAGAGCGCCAGCGCCGCCGCCGGCGTCGGAATCTCGCGCAGCGCAATCCACGCCATCACCGGAGCCCACGTCTGCGCCGCCGGCACATGCACATCATGGCTCGGCAGCACCCACCGCGCCGCCGCCTGCAACGCCTCCGGATACTTCAGCACCATCCATGGCAACCGAATCGATCCCGCGGTCATTGCCGCAGACGCCGCCCGCGGCGGCCTCCGTCTTTGTCTCCGCCGAAATCCACGCCGGCCCATCCGCCGCCGCGTCCATCGACGTTCCTCCCAACTGCGCCAGGTACAGCGCCGTCTCCGCGAACCGATGCACGCTCTCCACAAACTCCCCAAAGCCCTCCTCCGAAGCCAATCCCTCGGTGTCTCCATCAACCGCGCCCGTCTCGACCACGGCCTCCGCCGGCTCCTTCTTCGTCACCCGCTTCGCCCGCTTCCCAGCCTTCGCCTCCACCTCCAGCTCCCTCGTCAACGACGCATACGCCGCCTTCGCGAACATCTGGATCGTCGCCTCGCTGATCGCACGGTGCAGGATGTCCACCAGCGGCTGCAGCCTCAACTGCGACAGCGCCTCGTCCACGCTATACACACCCGACCCATGCAGCGCATCGCACAGCCGGTCCCACGGATACGCCTCCGACGGCCGCAGCTCCCGCCACTCCAGCAGCACCATATGCTGATACCCGCGCAGATCCACCGTCAGCCCATGATCGCGAAAATCCCTCGCCCGCCGCAGATACTCCAGCCCCTGCGCCGTATCGCGATACGCCAGGATCGCGTCCTCCTCCCACGGCAGCCGCAGCCCCTCGTACAAGCTCTTCTGCCGCAGCGCCCCGCTCTGCTTCTCCAGAAATCCCACCGACATCTTGATCGTTCCATGCGTCGACCCATAGCGGTTGTTGTAAAGAATCAGCCCCCTCTGGTCCCCGCACATATTCGAGTACGCAAACACGTTCTCATCCACGTCGCCGTAATCGGTCCAGAAGTCGTACATCACAAAGTCCGCACTCTCCGCGAACAGCCGCCGATTCTTCAGCAGCGGCGCAATCAACTGCTGATGCCGCGCAATCATCCCCTCATTCGGCCTTCTCATCCAGCCGAGCCTGCTTGAAGTCCATCCCATACCGCTCGGTATAGCCCTCAATCTGCCCATGCCCAAACATCGGCAGCCCCGGCAGCGTCGCCAGCAGCACCGACACGCCAAAATACTTATCCCCCCACCCAAACTGATCAATCGCCGTCCGCTCATCCGGGTTGCTCATGAAGTTCACATACCGCTTCAAAATATCCGGATCGAACTCCACCGTCTTCTTCAAATACGAGCGATACTTCGCATTCTCCTCATCGCGCAGCATGTTCATAAACGCGCTGTTGTACACGCGATGCATCCCCAGCGTGCGCACGAAGTACCCCTCCAGCAGCCAGAACGCCTCGGCCAGCAGCAGCGTTCCCGGAACCTCCGCCGCCACGCGGTCCACCACCTCGCGCCAGAACTCATGCGGCATCAGCGCATCGAACGCCTCCTGCGACATCGCATTCTCCGCCCGCGACGGAATCGATCCACCCGCACCCGGCAGCGGAAACCACAGCCGCTGCACATGCCGCTTCGCCAGCACCATCGCCGCATCGAATCGGATGATCGGAAACCTCCGCGCCACATTCAAGATCACCTGGATCACATGCTCGCGCACATACTGCCTTCGAGTAATCCAGTTGCGCCGTATCGTTCCACGCAAACGTCGTCCCATCGTTGCCGTGGTACACATACCGCGTCGCCCCATCGCGATAATGCCGCAGCCGAAACACCACCGCCGCATCCGTCTGATCGTAATAGTGGTCCTCGATCTTGATCTCCACGCGGCTATCGGTCGAAAGATCCGGCCCCTCAAAGCTGTACGCCGGGAACGGACTCTCCCACCGGTACAGAAACCAATCCGGATGCTCGATCACCCAATCCGAATCGATCCCCATATGATTCGGCACCATATCGCTCGCCAGCCGCAGCCCCGCCATGGCCGCGCGATACTTCAAATTCTCATACGCCTGCTCGCCGCCCAGGTCCTCGGCAATCGACATAATCCTTCAACGAATACGCCGACGCCACCGCCTCGCGATTTCCCCGCAGCCGCTTGATCGTCTTCGACGCCCGGCTCCGCTCCCACAACCCGATCAGCCACAGCCCCGTGATCCCTCGATCCGCCAGCAGCCGCAGCTCTTCATCCGGAATCTGGTCCAGCCGATGAATGTGCCGCAGATACTTCTTCGACAGCTGCTCCAGCCACACATACGTGCTCTTCGCCATCAGCACCACCGTCGGCATCCACGCCTGGTCCGCGCTGAACGCCTCATACTCACTCAGCGGAGCCTGGTAGCCCGCCGGATACCTCCGCCGCCGCACCCCATCCTCGCCCATCACATACTCGGAATCGAACCCGATATACTCATCGCCGACAAACCCCTCGCCCCCGCGCGGCTCCCCATGCCGATGCCAGTCCGGCCCCGGCGGATGAAACCGCATCCAGATCGCCAGCTCTTCCTCGCGCAGCACGTCGATCGCCAGCAGCACCCGCTTCAGGTCATCCCCCAGGTACGGCGCCCACTTCGCGCTGATGAAATCCAGTTGCCCCGTCAGCGAATCCGGCGAAGCCAGCATCGGCGCCCGCAGCGCATCCAGCAGCGTCCCCAAGCTCGCATCGATCTTCGGCCGCGTCGCAAAAAACTCCGGCAGCCCCTTGGTCGCGCCCTTGTACGCCGTCTGCTCCTTCAGCAGCAGGTCATCGAACAATCGCTTGAACGGCACAAACGCCGGATTGCTATTCGCAATCCACAGCAGCAGCATCTCTTCAAACGCAATCTCGCGATTCGGCCGCCCCTCCGTCGTTCTCCTTCAGCCACTCCTCCGCCGTCACCTTTCCGCGATACACCTCGACGGTAGGGAACTGCTCGACGAATCGCAGCAGCAGCCGCTCACCCTCCTCCGGCGTCACCTGCGCTCCCAGCCACTGCACCGCCGCGGCCATCACCGCCGGATCCTGCTCCTTGCGATACCGCGCCACCAGCGCATGGCTCAGCTCATCGATCATGCCCATCGCAAACAGCGCGCCCGCATTCACCTGCCCGGCTGCCTCCGGCTTCGCGCCCGTCTCGGACGCCTGCAGCTCCTTCAGATCCTGGGCCAGCTTCCGCGCCGCCGCAACATTCGCAAAGACAACATTCCCCGTGAAGCTGAACAGAACATCCTGCAAGTCCAGCCGCTCCCGGATCGATCGTGAGATGTGAAATTCCATGCGTCCTTAAACTTTCCGCCGCAACGCTTCCGCGGCCTGATTTCCCGGCCCGATTCACCTGCGACCTACTATAGTCGTCTTCCCGTAAGATGCCGTTTCCCCCAACCACAACATTCCACAGCCGCCCTCCCCAGGACGGTACAATCTCGATGTTCATGCATCGCTGGTTCGCAAGCCGTGAATTCAGTCCAGGCACCTTGAAGTCCAAGCCCCGCCCTGACCGCCTTTGCCGCCAACGGATCGTTGCTCGCCGTCTGACTCCGATGTTTGCCGTTGTTTTCGCTAGAAGCTAGAAGCTAGAAGCTAGCAGCTCTGCCTTTCTCTTACCGAACCGTACTCGTCCCCGGAGGGAACGTGGCCTACCTGATTGACTCGAAACCAAAATCCCCCGCCTGGGGACGCCGCCTTCTCATCCTCGCCGCCCTCATCCTCCTCGTCCTCTTCTTCAGCGGCACCACCATCCTCTCCTCCTGGGTCGACCTCCAGTGGTTCCGCTCCCTCGGCTACGGCGCCGTCTTCTGGAAGATCGTCTCCCTGCAGGCCGGCGTCTTCCTCGCCATCGCTGTCCTCACCTTCCTCGTCCTCTATACCGCCTTCACCACGCTCCTCCGCGCCCACCGCGCCGACCTCCCCAGCGCCCACGCCCTCGTCCTCAACGGCCAGACCTTCAACCTCTCGGTCGAGCCCGTCCTCCGCGTCTTGTCCCTCGTCGTCGCCATCCTCATCGCCCTCATCTCCGGCGCCTCCATCCTGTCCGACTGGCCCACCCTCGCCCTCTTCTGGTACGCCCCCCACGCGGCCGCCTCCAGCGCCGTCCCTCACCTCACCGACCCCATCTTCGCCAAGCCCCTCACCTTCTATCTCTTCACCCTCCCCGCCTGGAACCTCCTCAACGACTGGCTCCTTACCCTCGCCCTCGCCATCTGCGCCGCCGCCGCCGTCTACTTCGTCATCACCAGCAGCACCCGCGCCCTCGACCGGCGTCACACCGGCGTCATCGGCTCTTCCCCCTGGCGCGGCCTCTCCATCGCCCTCGCCTTCCTCCTCCTCGTCGTCGCCAGCATGGTCTACGTCAGCCGCTTCGAGCTCCTCCTCGAGCACCACACCATCTTCGACGGCCTCAACTACACCGACGCCCACATCACCATCCCCGGCCTCCTCCTCGTCTCGCTCGCGCTGGTCGCCGGAGCGATCATCGCCGCCCTCAACGCCATCCGCATCCCCCGCGGCCGCCAGCTCGCCGCCTCCATCCTTCCCGCCGCCGTCTGCTACGTCATCCTCGGCCTCATCGGCTGGTACGTCGGCAACTTCATCGTCAAGCCCAACGAGCTCGTCCGCGAAGAGCCCTACATCGCCCACAACATCGAAGGCACCCGCCACGCCTTCGGCCTCGACCGCTTCCATCAGCAGGAGTTTCCCGCCGAAACCACCATCGACGCCGCCGACCCCGCCAACAACCAGCTCACCCTCCAGAACATCCGCCTCTGGGACTGGCACGCCCTCCAGGACACCCTCCGCCAGGTCCAGGAGATCCGCACCTACTACGACTTTCCCGACATCGACATCGACCGCTACTCCGTCAACGGCACCACCCGCGAAGTCATGCTCGCCGCCCGCGAGCTCAACATCGACAAGCTCCCCGTCAGCAGCCGCAACTGGATCAACGAGCGCCTCACCTACACCCACGGCTACGGCGTCACCATGAACCCCGTCAACGGCTTCACCTCCGAAGGCCTGCCCCTCTTCCTGCTCAGCAACATGCCCGTCCAGAGCACCAGCCCTAACCTCAACGTCACCCGCCCCGAGATCTACTTCGGCGAGCTCACCAACACCGACGTCTACGTCAAAACCCACCAGCAGGAGTTCGACTACCCGCAAGGCCAGGGCAACAACTTCACCTCCTACCAGGGCACCGGCGGCATCCGGATCGGCGGCTTCCTCCGCCGCATCCTCATCTCCATCGACCGCGGCGACCTCGGCAAGCTCCCCTTCTCGGACGACGTCACCCCGGACAGCCGCCTGCTCATGCGCCGCAACATCCGTGACCGCGTCGCCGCCCTCGCCCCCTTCCTCACCTTCGACAGCGATCCCTACCTCGTCGTCGGCGACACCGGCCGCCTCTCCTGGATCATCGACGCCTACACCACCTCCGACACCTACCCCTACTCCACCCACTACAACCTCGGCGACAACTCCGTCAACTACATCCGCAACAGCGTCAAAGCCGTCATCGACGCCTACAACGGCTCCGTCACCTTCTACGTCTTCGACGCCGCCGACCCCATCCTCGCCACCTACCGCGCCATCTTCCCCAGCCTCTTTAGAGATGCCTCCCTCATGCCCGCCGACCTCCGCCGCCACGTCCGCTACCCCGAGGACATCTTCACCCTGCAATCGCAGGTCTACGGCCTCTATCACATGACCAACCCCGAGGTCTTCTTCAACCGCGAAGACCTCTGGACCGTCGCCACCGAAAACGGCACCGACGCCGACGGCAACCAGGCGGTCATGCCCATGAAGCCCAACTTCGTCCTCATGAAGCTCCCCAGCGTCGCCTCCGGAGTCAGTGGCGACCGGGAAGAGTTCGTCGAGATCCTCCCCTTCACCCCCGCCAACCGCAACAACCTCATCGGCTGGATCGCCGGCCGCTGCGACGGCTCCGACTACGGCACCGCCGTCGTCTACGACTTCCCCAAGACCCGCCTCGTCGACGGTCCTCAACAGATCGAAGCCCGCATCGACCAGAACGCCCAGCTCTCCGGCCAGCTCACCCTCTGGAACCAGCAGGGCTCGCACGTCCTGCGCGGCAGCCTGCTGGTCATCCCCACCGGCAAGGCCCTCCTCTACGCCGAGCCCATCTATCTCCAGGCCCAGCAAAGCCCCATGCCCGAGCTCCGCCTGGTCGTCCTCGCCCTCCAGGACAAGCTCGCCTACGGCCCCACCTTCCAGTCCGCACTCGCCTCGCTCTTCGGTGGCGAGCTCTCCTCGCTCACCGCCTCCGAAGCCCCGCAGCCCGCCGCCCCATCGCCCACCTCCCCGCAGCCCAACCAGCCCGCCGCCACCATCAACTCCCTCATCGCCGAAGCCAGCCAGGACTTCGCCGACTACCAGCGCCTCACCGCCGCCGGCAAACTCGCCGAGGCCGGCCAGAAGCTCGACGCACTAAAACACGTCATCGACCAGCTCAACGCCCACCCCAAGTAACCCCATCACCCCAACCCAAACCCCCTCTGCGACTTCCACACCCCCCTCTGCGTCCAACCCCAAGGCGCTGTTAAAACGGCTAAACCAAAACGGCTCAACCGAAACCCCGAGCCCAACATCTAAACCACGTAGATTGGAGCCGCAATACATGGCAAAGGAAATTATTGAGTTGGACGATCAGGAGATTGAAACCCCCGCCGCCGACTCCGCCAAGGAATCAGCCAACCCAAAGGACCGGTCACTCTTAGGCCGCGTCAGCCGCCGTTCCTTCCTCTCTCATCTCGGTGCCGCCGGCATCGCCGCAACCACCGCTCCCGTCATCGCCTCCGCGGCTGCCGCAGCGCCCGCCGCCGCGCAGGAGGTCGCCCCCGACCCCGCCACCGCCGGCAACATCCCCATCGCCCTCAAGGTCAACGGCAAGGTCCACAACCTTCGCCTCGATCCCCGCACCACCCTGCTCGACACCCTGCGCGAAAATCTCGACCTCCCCGGCACCAAGAAGGGCTGCGACCACGGCCAGTGCGGTGCCTGCACCGTCCACGTCAACGGCCGCCGCGTGAACTCCTGCCTCTCCTTCGCCGTCATGCATGCCGACGACGAGATCACCACCATCGAAGGCATCGGCCAGCCCGACAACCTTCACCCCATGCAGGCCGCCTTCGTCGAGCACGACGGCTATCAGTGTGGCTACTGCACCTCCGGCCAGATCATGTCCGCCGTCGCCGTGCTCAAAGAGCCCGTCGGCCCCTCCGACGAGGACGTCAAGAACGCCATGTACGGCAACATCTGCCGCTGCGGCGCCTACCCCAACATCATCGCCGCCGTGCAGCAGGTTCGCAAACAAGCCTAGCTCTCAACTCCCCTTCAACATACGGAGTCATACTATGCAGCAGTTCCAGTACTCTCGCGCCACCTCGGTCGATCAAGCCGTTCAGTCGCAGGCCCGCATCCTCGCCGGCGGCACGAACCTCATCGACATGATGAAGCTCGACGTCGAGCGCCCCTCCGCCCTCATCGACATCAACTCCCTCGACCTCTCCGCCATCAAGCCCACATCCAACGGCGGCCTCCTCCTCGGCGCCCTCTCGCGCAACTCCGACGTCGCCCACCACCCCACCGTCCTTCGCGACTACGCCGTGCTCTCCCAGGCCATCCTCTCCGGAGCCTCGCCGCAGTTGCGCAACATGGCCAGCACCGGTGGCAACCTCCTCCAGCGCACGCGCTGCATGTACTTCCGCGACACCGCCCACGCCTGCAACAAGCGCGAGCCCGGCAGCGGCTGTTCCGCCATCGACGGTGTCAATCGCTCGCTCGCCATCCTCGGCACCAGCAAGGACTGCATCGCCACCAACCCCTCCGATCAGAACGTCGCCCTCACCGCCCTCGAGGCCACGGTTCACATCCAGGGCCCCTCGGGCCATCGCGACATCCCGATCCTGAACTTCTACGTCCTGCCCGGCAGCACGCCGCACATCGAAACCGTCCTCCAGCCCGGCGACCTCATCACCGGCGTCACCCTGCCTCCGCCGCGTCCCGGCGTGCGCAGCGTCTACCTCAAGCTTCGCGATCGCGCCGCCTACGAGTTCGCTCTCTCCTCGGCCGCCGTGGTGCTCGGCACCGAAGGCAAGCGCATCACCTTCGCCCGCGTAGCCCTTGGCGGAGTCGGCACCAGGCCCTGGCGCTCCCTCGAAGCCGAACACGCCCTCGAAGGCCGCACCGTCGATCTCGCCACCTTCCGCCACGCCGCCCAGGAAGCCCTCCGCGACGCGCACCCCCAATCCGAAAATGGCTTCAAAGTCGACCTAGCCCAGCGCTGCATCGTCCGCGCCCTCACCCTGGCCACCAAGTCCGCCTAAGCAATCAGAATGCCGAGAGGATCTGAAAGCGTGATGAGCATCTTCCCAACTAATACGACGGTCATCCTGAGCGAAGGGGAACGCGCCGTTTGCGTTCCCCGCAGTCGAAGGACCCCGAAGCTGCTAAGTCATCCCATGCTCTCCAGCCCTCTCTCACCCAGCCTTCCAGGATCAGGTCGGCTGCATCAAGAAGCCACGCAGTAAGCCAACGTTTCGAAGGGGCTTCAGCCCCTGAGGGAACGCACCGGAGATACTCATGCACTTCAGCGAATTCATCGCCTTCATCGACTCCGCCCAGGCCGGCACCACCTCGGCCCAGATCACCGACTCCGTCACCCAACCCCTCCTCCGTCATCGGCTCCGCCGTCCCCCGTATCGACGGCAAGTTCAAGACCACCGGCACCGCCCGCTATGCCGGCGACTACAACTTCAAGCACATGGCCTACGCCGTCCCCGTCTGTTCCACCATCGCCAACGGCACCATCCGCTCCATCGATGCCGCTGCCGCTGAAAAACTTCCCGGCGTCCTCCTCGTCCTCACCCACGAGAACATCAACGGCATCTATCGCAACGGCCCCGGCAGCGGCCGCGCCAGCGAAAGCCGCCCGCCCCTCTCCGACAACACCGTTAGCTACTGGGGCCAGTACGTCGCCGTCGTCGTCGCTGAAACCTTTGCCCAGGCCAACGCCGGCGCCGCCGCCGTCCGCGTCCAGTACGACGCCGCCAAGCCCAACGTCAGCACCGATCTCTCTGACCCCATGCCCGCCATCGGCGCCCCCGGCGGCCCGCACATCCAGAGCCAGCGCGGCGACTCCGACGCCGCCTTCGCCTCCGCCCCCGTCAAGATCGACGCCGTCTACCGCACCCCCGTCGAAACCCACAACCCCATGGAGATGCACGCTACCACCGCCGTCTGGCGCGGCCCCCGCGTCACCCTCTACGAAAGCACCCAGGGCGTCGTCAACCACCACAGCGTCATGTCTGAGATCCTCGGCGTCCCTCCCGAGAACATCGAGATCATCTCCCGCTTCATCGGCTCCGGCTTCGGCGGCAAGCTCTTCCCCTGGCCCCACTCCGCGCTCTGCGCCATCGCCGCCCGCGAGACCAAGCGCCCCGTCAAGTTCGTCGTCTCCCGCAAGATGATGTTCTCCGACGTCGGCCACCGCCCCCGCACCCAGCAGCACGTCCGCCTCGGCGCTACCCCCGACGGCAAGCTCCTCTCCCTCTCCCAGGACTACCTCAATCACACCTCCCAGTTCGACGACATCCGCGAGAACTGCGGCGAGGCCACGCCCTTCCTCTACAGCACCGCCAACCTCCGCGTCAGCTCCGGCCTGGTTCGCCGCAACATCGGCACCCCCAGCCCCATGCGCGGCCCCGGCGCCGTCCCCGGCCTCTTCGCCATCGAGTCCGCCATGGACGAGCTCGCCATCAAGCTCAACATGGACCCCGTCCAGCTCCGCCTCGGCCTCGACACCCTCACCGACGAAGAGAGCGGCAAGCCCTTCTCCTCGCGCCACCTCAAAGAGTGCCTGCAAGTCGGCGCGGAACGCTTCGGCTGGTCCAAACGCACCCCGCAGGTCGGCTCCATGCGTGACGGCGACGTGATCCTCGGCTACGGCGTAGCCTGCGCCTCCTGGGGTGCCGGCCGCGGCCCCTCGCAGTGCTCCGTGCTCCTGCTCCCCGACGGCACCGCCCGCGTCAGCTCCGCCACCCAGGACATCGGTACCGGCACCTACACCGTCATCGCCCAGGTCGTCTCCGACAAGACCGGCATCCCCGTCGACAAGGTCGAAGTCATCCTCGGCGATAGCTCGCTCCCCGCCGGCCCCATGTCCGGTGGCTCCACCGCCACCGCCAGCGTCATGCCCTCCATCATCGATGGCGTCGACGCCGCCGTGAAGAACCTCATCGCCATCGCCGTCCACACGCCCAACTCTCCCTTCAAGGGACAGGACGCCAGCACTCTCACCCTCACCGACGGCCGCCTGCACGCCATCTCCCAACCGGCCTCCTCCGGAACTCCCTTCGGCGACATCCTCCGCTCCGCCAACCTCGCCAGCGCCCGCGGTGAAGGCAAGTCCACCGGCAACCCCAACGCCGAGAAGTACTCCATGCACTCCTTCGGCGTCCAGTTCGCCGAAGTCCAATGGGATCCCGGCATCGCCCATCTCCGCGTCAGCCGCATCGTCACCGTCATCGATGGCGGCCGCATCATCAACCGCGCCGCCGCCACCAACCAGTGCGCCGGCGCCGCCGTCATGGGCGTCGGCATGACCCTCTTCGAGGACACCGTCTACGACCCCCGCAACGGCGCTCCCATCAACTCCAACTTCGCCGACTACATCGTCCCCACCATCGCCGACACTCCCCACATCGATGTCCACTTCCTCGGCATCCCCGACCCCCTCATGGGCTCCTACGGCGCCCGCGGCCTCGGCGAGATCGGTCTCGCCGGTGTTGCCCCCGCCATCACCAACGCCGTCTACCACGCCACCGGCTTCCGCGCGCGCACCCTCCCGGTCCGCATCGAAGACCTTCTGGCCACCTCCACCAACCGCCGCACCGCCTAGCAACAAAATGGGTGCCCCAGGTCTCGCCTCTGAGACCTGGGTCTCTACCCCGGGTGCCCAAACCCTCGCTGCGCCATTTCACCCACACACACGCCACCTATCTGCCAGATAGGTGGCGTGTGTGTCTTGAAACCAAGCTCGCGCTATCGATTTGCAACGCGAAACGAGGCAGAGGCTTACCTGAAACCACCGCCTCGTCCCCCATGAAAATCAATCAAGGATTAGAATGGGCTTCAACTCCCAACCGACGCGGTGTTCCTCGATGAGTAGTGGCGTCAACGATCCAGCAAACATTCTGCACGACACGCGCAGCCGCGCCCCTGCCGAACGCTGGCTGGCCGCCATCGTCGAATCGTCCGACGATGCGATCCTCAGCATGACCCTCTCCGGCATCATCACCAGCTGGAACGCCGCTGCGACCAGGATATTTGGCTACGAATTGCACGAAGCCATCGGCCACCCCATCGCCATGCTTGCCTGGCCCGGCGAGGAAGAACAGATTGAGCTCTTCCTCGAAACCCTCCGCCGTGGCGATCGTGTCGACCATTGCGATGTATCTCGCAAGCATAAGAATGGAAAGAAGTTATTCGTGTCGGTCAGCCTCTCGCCCATCGTGGACGGCAGCGGCACGATCGTCGGCATCGCCAAGATCGTTCGTGACCTTACCGAGCGAAAGGAAGCCGCCGGAGCCCTGGAAGCGACCAATCTTCGCCTGAATCTGCTCACCGAGCAGGAGGCCAACTCCCGCGCAGAGATGCTCGCCGAGCGAAGATTTCGAGCCTTGATCGAGAATGCTCCGGATGCCATCCTGCAAGTGGATCCCACCGGCGTCATCGTCATCGCCAACCGCACCGCCGAGACCATGTTTGGCTACACCCGCGAGGAACTCCTGGGGCATTCGGTCGACAAGCTGGTACCCGAAGCCAATCGTGCAGCCCACCCCGCCCATCGGAAAGCCTTCGCGGACGCAAGCCTCACCCGCCCCATGGGTCTGGGCCTGGAGCTCTTCGCCCGGCGGAAGAACGGAACAGAATTTCCGGTCGAAATCAGCCTGAGTCCGATGAAAACAGACAGTGGCATTCATGTCACCGCGGTCATTCGCGACGTAACCGATCGAAAGCAGATGGAGCAGCGGGTTAGAAACCTTCAAGAGAGTTACATGACGGAGCTGGAGGCGAGACATAAGGAATCAGAACGCCTCAATCGCTTGAAAAGCGAGTTCATGGCCAGCATCAGCCATGAGCTTCGCACCCCTCTGCATACCATCATTGGCTTTGCAGAGCTTCTCGGGGAAGAAGGGGAAGGGCCGCTGAACTACAAGCAAAAGCGGTTTTTGCACCATATTTACGTTGATTCGGAACACTTGCTTGGCTTGATCAACGATGTCTTGGATCTAAGCCGCATCGAGGCAGGAGGTCTCCATCTGCGCACCGAGACCGTCGGTTTGCTGAAGATTGTCGCGGAATCCATCAACTCGATCCATCCCTATGCGGAGTCACGATCTGTGTCCCTTCGCATGGGCGATGAGCTGGATTACAGTGTCCGGGCGGATCCCATGAGATTGCGACAGATCCTCAACAACCTCGTCAGCAATGGAGCGAAATTTACCGAGCCCGGAGGTCACGTCGCGGTCACTGCGGCCATCGAAGACGACTTCGTTCGCATTACCGTCGCAGACACCGGTTTGGGCATCGCCCCGGAAGAATGCACGCGCATCTTCGACAAGTTCTATCAAGTCGGCTTCACCCCTGTGGGCGTACGGGAAGGCACTGGCCTGGGACTCACCATCTGTAAACAACTGGTCGAGATGCAGGGAGGAAAGATCTGGGTGGAAAGTGAGCCCGGAAAGGGAAGCCAGTTCCATTTCACGTTGCCGCACAACCAGACGTGATTTAAATCACAAGTTTGGACACTGGCCAACCCTAAGCTCTAGGTGTGCCAAGAATTTCCCTAGATCGTGCGACGGGCGCTGAGCGACCCTCGGCGGTCAGAGTACTGATCGCTGACGATGCGATCGGTAGCCGGGAACTCCTGCGGACGATTCTCGAACGCTGCGGCTTCGAGGTATTGGAGGCCGAGGATGGCGAACAGGTACTCCAGAAAGCTCCCGGCTTTGATCCGCACCTCATCATCCTTGATCTGCAGATGCCCAAGATGGATGGCTATGCCGCCGCCACCGCGTTGCGGAAGATTCCGGCCCTCGCAAAGATCCCCATCGTGGCCCTCGCCGCAGCTCTTCCAGACGTCATGCCCGAACAGACAAACCAAGCAGGATTTACCCACTGCCTGGTCAAACCAATCAGTCCGGCGCGATTGCGTGCATGTGTAACCGGCCTTCTGGAGCTTGCCACGTAGCCATGCCGGCAGGAGATTGAGGGCTACGAGAGGTCGTAGCGCTTTATCTTGTAGCGAAGGGCGTCCCGGCCGATGCCCAGCCTGCGCGCTGCCTCCGACTGATTTCCCCCCGAAGCACGCAGCGCCTGCGTAATCAGCTGCCGCTCCTGCTCATCGAGGATGGACGGGGTCTCTCCTCTGTCATCGGCTTTTGCTTCAGCATGGATGAGATTCTCAGGCAGGCTGTTGACATCCAGCATCCGTTCGTCAGCCAGCATGCAGGCACGCCCAATGATGTGCTCCAGCTCCCGCACGTTTCCCGGCCAGTTGTAGCGCTGCAGAACAACCAATGCCCGTGGCGTAAGGCCCTCAATCTGCTTTGAGAATTCGGAGCTGAACTTGCGCGCAAAGTGTCGTGCCAGGAGCGGAATGTCCTCCGGGCGGTCCTTGAGTGGAGGCACCGTAAGTTCCACCATCGACAGCCGGTAAAAGAGATCTTCACGAAAGGTTCCGCCAGCAATGGCCGTGCGCAGATCGCGATGCGTGGCTGCCACGATCCGAACATTCACCTTGCGGGAGGTGAGCGAGCCGACGGGCAGAATCTCCTGGTTCTGGATCGAGCGCAACAGCTTCGCCTGCGTGGACAAAGGCATATCGCCAATCTCATCCAGAAACAGCGTTCCTCCATTGGCGAGCTCAAAGAGACCGGTTTTGTCCCGGTCGGCCCCCGTGAACGCCCCCCGAACATGGCCAAACAGCTCGCTTTCAAACAGCGTCTCCACCACGGCCGAGCAGTTCAGTACGACAAACCGTCCCGATACCCGGCTGCGGCGATGCAGCGCTGTCGCCACAAGATCCTTCCCGGCCCCCGTCGGTCCGTGAATGAGTACCGAACGATAGTGCGGAGCTACCCGCTGGATCATCGCAAAGAGATTCCACATCGGGACGCTCTTCGCCTGCAGGCCCTCGAATTCCAGGTCCTGGGCTCCGTCCGCGGAGGAGGAATGAACCTTCATTCTGAGGTTGGCAGACTCGATCAGCGAGGCAACGCGCTCCCGAAGCAGTGCGATCTTCACCGGTTTTTGCAGATAATCTGCCGCCCCCTCGCGTATCGCGGCAACAGCCGTCTCCGGCGTGTAGTGCGCCGTCATCAGAATGACGTCAATGGACGAGTCAAAACGCACCACCTGGTGCAGCACCTCCAATCCGCTCATGTCCGGCATCACGAGATCGGTGATCACCAGCCGCGGCCGGTACTTTCGGACGAGCTCCAACCCCTCCACCGGGCTGGAGGACGTGTAGACGGCAGCATCCGAGTGGGCCAGCGCCACCGAGAGCAGTTCCAAGCTGCCGGGATTGTCGTCAATGATGACAATGGAGAGTGCTTCAGGCATGGACAGAGCAAGCGAACGATTTGAGCAAACGAAGGATTCGAGAACGAATTAAGTTAAATCGATCGTATAGCGCATCCGCCCGGTTGGCTAGTTGGGTGATATGGCGCAATGGATGAGCCACAAAACCCAATTGCCTACGGGACGGGCCCACCGTTCTGAAGGTATGTGTTTGAAATCACAAGGCATAGCGTTTGGCGGAGGGATTGCTTTGGGTAGGGACAGACATCACACATGGAGGATCACCCAATGTCCAAGTGCCAAAACTGCCCTCACGCCGGAAAACACCCATTTTGCAACCTGGGAACTGAGTCTCGCGCCTTTCTGGAGGCCAACTCGCTGGAGACCAACTACTCGCGTGGCTCGAGCCTCTTTCGTGAAGGCGATCTCGGCAAGGCCGTATACGTGGTGTGTTCCGGCCGGGTCAAGGTGTCCGCGACGTCGAGAGATGGCCGGACCATGATCTTGCGGATCGCCGACGCCGGACACGTGTTAGGCATGAGCGCCGTCCTGACCAACGGGGAGTATGAGGTAACGGCTGAGGCCCTGGAGCCCTGCCGCGTTCGTGTCCTTCATCTCAGGCACCTGACAACCATGTTGCAGAACTTTGGCGACGCCAGCCTCGGTGCGGCCAATGCCCTGGCACAGGACTATCGCGCGGCCTTTGATGAAGCTCGGCTCATCGCGCTTCCCGCATCTCCCGCAGGCCGGGTCGCTCGCTTGATTCTGGATTGGGCAGACGATGCGAAAAGCCGATCCAACTCGCTGATTACCATGTCGCTGACGCATGAAGAAGTCGCGTCGATGACCGCCACGACGCGGGAGACGGTAACCAGGACCCTTGGCCGCTTTCGCAAGGAGAAGATCATCTCTACCCACGGTGTGACCCTGACCGTCCTTCAACCCAAGGCACTTGAGCGTCTCTGTGCGTGCTGAGCTCAGGACGGGATCCCAGGATCGTGGGCCCGTCCCTGGTCCGGCAGTTCAGGTTGCCGCTAACTGAACAGAAACTCCTTCGTGCGGAGGTCCTTGACGATATCGCGAAGCTTAGCAGCTTTTTCAAACTCAAACTTCTTGGCCGCCTCCCTCATATCGCTTTCAAGGTTCGCGATGTAGCTGTCCAGTTCGGCTTGGGTGTTGAATTCTGGAAGCGCGGCATCTTCCTCGGTCAGGTCCGCATAATCGGCCTTGAGAACAGTCGCGAGCGAGTCGTCTAAGCCCCGAATGACGGTTTGCGGCGTGATGCCGTGCTCTTCGTTGTAGGCGACCTGTTTTTCGCGCCGGCGATCGGTCTCATCGATGGCCCGGCGCATGGAGTCGGTCATCTTGTCGGCGTAGAGAATTGCGCGACCTTCCAGGTGGCGCGCGGCACGGCCGATGGTCTGAATCAGTGAGCCCTGCGAGCGTAGGAAACCTTCCTTATCTGCGTCGAGAATCGCAACGAGGGAGACCTCCGGAAGGTCAAGGCCCTCACGCAAGAGATTGATCCCAATAAGGACGTCATATTCTCCTTTTCGCAGGTCGCGGAGCAGGCGGATACGTTCCAGCGTTTCGATCTCAGAATGCATGTAACGGCACCGGACACCTACCTCGGTGTAGTAGTTTGCGAGATCTTCAGCCATACGTTTGGTGAGGGTGGTGACAAGGACACGCTGGTTTTTCGCCGCGCGCTCTCGAATCTCCGCCAACAGGTTATCGATTTGCCCTTTGATGGGACGAATTTCAACTTCTGGGTCGACAAGACCCGTGGGGCGAATGATCTGCTCGACGACCACCCCGGCAGACTTGGTCAATTCGAATGGCCCAGGTGTCGCCGATACATAGACGGTCTGGCCGACGCGAGTTTCGAATTCCTCGAAACGAAGTGGGCGGTTATCCATCGCCGATGGCAGGCGGAACCCATAATCGACAAGGTTCTGCTTGCGTGAGCGGTCGCCATGCCACATTCCATGAAGTTGGGGCACGGTGACATGAGATTCATCGATGAAAACAAGAAAATCCCGCGGAAAGTAGTCAAGCAACGTGGGAGGAGGTTCGCCCGGCAGCCGGCCGGAGAAGTGGCGAGAGTAGTTCTCAATCCCGTGACAGAAGCCAACGGACTTGATCATCTCAAGGTCGAACCGGGTGCGCTGGTGAATGCGCTGGGATTCGACCAGGCGGCCTTCCTTTTCAAGCTGCGCCTCCCAGTCAGTCAGCTCCGCGAGGATGCCATTGATCGCTGTCGTCTTGCGTTCGGGAAGAACGACGTAATGGCTCTTGGGGTAGATTGGCAGCCGAGAGTACTTCTGCTTGACTGTCCCAAAGAGCGGATCGATCTGCGAGAGCGAATCGATCTCGTCGCCGAAAAGCTCGATGCGGAACGCATTTTCATCATAGGTCGGATAGATCTCAATGACATCTCCACGCACACGGAAGGTGCCGCGGCGGAAGTCAACATCATTCCGCTCATAGAGGATTTCGACCAGACGGCGGGTGATGTCCTCGCGTTTGATCTTCTGTCCTCTTTCAAGCAGGAGCAGCATGCCGTAATAGGCTTCGGGTGAGCCCAGGCCATAGATGCAGGAGACAGAACTGACGATGATGGCATCACGGCGCTCGAAAAGGCTACGCGTGGCAGAGAGCCGCAGCTTGTCGAGTTCGTCATTGATGGTGGACTCTTTTTCGATATAGAGGTCGCCGGCAGGAATATACGCCTCAGGCTGGTAGTAATCGTAGTAGGAGACGAAGTACTCGACGGCATTATTCGGGAAGAATTGCTTAAACTCATGATAGAGTTGCGCCGCCAATGTCTTGTTGTGCGCGAGCACGAGCGCCGGACGGTTGAGTTCGGCGATGATCTTCGCCATCGTAAAGGTCTTGCCGGAGCCGGTGACGCCGAGCAGCACCTGGTCCTTTTCGCCGGCTTCGATGCCGGCGACGAGATCTGCGATTGCGCGCGGCTGATCACCCTGGGGCTTGTATTCGGAGACAAGCTGGAAGTCCATCCTTGTAGGATAAGGTAAGGGAGGGTGGAGATGTCTGACGCAAACACGGAGCTTTGGTTGGTTCGCCATGGGGAGACGGAATGGAGTCTGGATGGGCGACATACGAGCTGGACGGATATTCCACTGACCGATCGGGGACGGGAACGGGCCCGCTGGTTGCGCACGGCGATGTCCGGTAAGAAGTTTGCAGCCGTGTTCGTCAGTCCCCGGCAGAGAGCTCGTGAGACCTGTGAGATCGCTGGCTATGGAGACGTCGCTAGTATCAATTCAGATCTTCAGGAGTGGAACTACGGGGACAGCGAGGGGAAGACCACTCAGCAAATGCGCGAACTACGCGGACCGCAATGGAGCGTATGGTCCAGCCCCATCGTCGGCGGCGAGACATTGGAGCATGTGGGGGAGCGCGCGGATGCTGTCATCGAGAAGGCCTTGGAAGCCGCTTCTCCGGGCGGAGCCGTTGCTCTCTTCGCTCACGCGCACATCTTGAGAATTCTGGCGGCGCGATGGATTGGCTTGGCCGCCGGTGGGGGAGAGCTCTTTGCGCTGGGGACGGGGAGTGTGAGTGTGCTCGGATTTGAGCGTGAGACCCGCGTGATCTCAAAGTGGAACCATGTCGAAGAAGATGACAAGTAGAGGCGTTCCGTCGGCGGGGCAGCTTTGGGGCGGAATGCGAGATGGAGCAAGGGGCGAATGGATCCAATTGTTGAGCTAGAGCATGTGTATGTCGCACGAGGGAATAACGTCATTCTGCAGGATCTGAGCCTCCGAATCGATCGCGGCGAACACCTGGCAATACTTGGACCGAATGGCTGCGGGAAGTCTACGCTCTTGAAGACGATTACGTGTGAGCTGTACCCGTTAGTGCGCCCGGAAACGCGTGTGCGCATTATGGGGCGTGAGCGCTGGGATCTCACGCAGCTCAAGCGTCGCATGGGCGTGGTTGCAGCAGAATTGCCGGGTAGACAAACGCTGTCCATCACAGGACTTGATGCGATACTTACCGGATTCTTTTCGAGCTCCACGTTGTGGCCGAATCTGATCGTTACGAGCAAGATGCGCGAACGTGCTGATGAGATCTTAGCGCTGGTAAATGCCGAGAATTTGAGAACAACTCTTGTGGGGGAGATGTCCGCAGGTCAGCAGCGACGCATTATGATTGGGCGTGCGATGGCTGGAACTTCATCTGAGGGCGAGGAGGGAAGCGTGCAGATGCTGTTACTGGATGAGCCTTCGAACGCTCTCGACCTCTCCGCTCAACAGGACTTGCGCGAAATGCTGCGGAGACTGGCGCATCGAGGGACAGCGATTGTGCTGATTACCCATCACATTGCAGATATTCTGCCCGAGATTGATCGCATTGTGATGATGAACGATGGCCGCATCCTGGCCGATGCAAGCAAGGAAGAATTGCTTACCGAGCACCAGCTCCACAAATTATTTGGGCGCGAGATCGCCCTTGTCGAACGAGCTGGATATTGGAATGCCTGGTAGGCGATCTTATCGTCCCGTGCCTGTCGAACTCAGCTGAAGAGTGACCAGCTCTGGACGCTGAATCTTGCTGGGACCAAGCATTGCGACCTTGGGCAGAGGCCCTCGAACCATCGCTACTTCATCACAGGCATAGAGCCGTGGGCAGGTCTGGCAATCCTTGTAGATCTTGTCGGGCATGGCGTCACGCTCGGCAACTCGGAAGCCAAAGTGTTCGAAGAAGTCGGGGATTCTTGTAAACAGGCAGACGGAAAGGACAGCATGCTGTTCGGCCTCTTCGACGAGTGCCTTGAGCAGCAATCCCCCAGCTCCCTGGCCCTTGGCCTCGGGCCGCATGACGATGGATCGCACCTCAGCCAGATGCGGTCCATAGAGGTGCAGCGCGCCGCAACCCAGAAATTCGCCTTCGGCGGTTTCGGCAACCGTGAAATCGCGAATATTTTCGCAGATCTCAGCATAGCTTCGCTGCAACAGCGTGCCGTCGCCCGAAAGCGAATTGACGAGATCAAAGATATTGCGAGCGTCCTGAAGATGCGCCTTGTGTATGCGGATATCAGGCATGAACGGCCTCCGCGACGGATAAATTGTGTGCTTGAGCGCGAAGGGTCGCCCGTTGGCGCGCAGCTTCAAGAGCTTGCTGAACGCGGGTAGTCGCGGTTCCCCCCACGACGTCGTGGCAGTCGACGGTGGCATGCAAGGCGATGGATGCATGGAAGTCTGGGCCAAATTCCGGGCTGAACACTTGAAGGTCGCTCATGGAAAGTGCATTGAGCTCCAATCCCTTCTCGAGTGCGAAGCGAACGGCATTGCCGATAATCTCATGGGCTTTACGGAAGGGGATGCCCTTGTGCGTAAGATACGTTGCGGCAGCCATCGCATTGAGATATCCAGACTGTGCGGCGAGTTTCATGGTGTCCAGACGGAATTTGAGAGAGGCCGTAAAGGACGGGAGCACGCTGAAAATGCCCGCAATGGTATCGGCTGCGTCGAAGACCGGCTCCTGGCCTTCCTGAAGATCCTTGTTGTAGGCGAGAGGCAGTCCCTTGAGAAGGGTCGTGAGGGTAATCGCTGCTCCTGTAAGGCGCGCGCACTTGCCGCGAAGCAGTTCGGTCAGGTCGGGATTTTTCTTTTGAGGCATGGCGCTGGATCCAGTGGAGAAACGTTCTGGAAGCTCAATAAATCCAAATTCTGCAGTCGAGTAGAGCGTAATCTCTTCGGCGAAACGGGAGATGTGCAACCCGACGGTGCAAAGCGCCTGCGTGAACTCAATTGCGAAGTCGCGATCGCTTGTCGCGTCGATACTATTGGGCGTGGGCGCATCAAATTGGAGCGCCGACGCAGCAATGCTGCGATCCAGTGCGAGGGTGGCTCCCGCGACCGCACCTGAACCCAGAGGGCAGAAGTTCATACGGGCACGAGCATCGACGAGACGTGCATGATCCCGCTCTGCCATGCTGACGTAAGCAAGCAGCCAGTGAGCAACCAGCACAGGTTCAGCGCGTTGAAGATGGGTATAGCTCGGCATGACGGCCAGACCGGAAGACTCGGCCAGCGAGATCAATGCTAAGATCCACTGCTCTAAGCCATGAAGCGTTGAATCGATACTGTCACGCACAAATAGGCGCATGTCCGTCGCGATCTGCTCATTTCGACTGCGGCCGGTGTGCAGTTTGAGGGCCAGCGTGCCGATCTCTTTTGTCAGTTCTAGCTCGACGAAATGATGAATATCTTCGGCCTGGGGTGAAGAAGCGACGATTGCTGCGCCGATCTGTTGACTACTCGTACAGTAATCAGGCTCTGGAGATGAGACCGAGATGCGGTGTGACCACGCTTCCGCGCGCGAGCCCACCGCCGTGAGTCCGCGCAAGGTCGTCTCTAGTTCCAAGGGTGTCAGGATGCCGGCAGCTGCGATCATACGGGCATGGGCCGAGCTGGCAGCCACCTCCTGTGGAAGTAGCCGCCAGTCGAATGGAAACGACCGTTGCCACTGTTCGAACGTGCGGTCAAGCGGCTCACGAAAGCGGCCAGACCACATTTTTGCGGGTTCATTGGACATAAAAACTACCTCAACGGGCTGTAACCAGGAAAAGTTTGCGTTGGCGTATGAGAATCACAACAGAACAGGACGAATGCAACCGTACCGTCTTCGTGTTGCATAAAGCCACGCCAGGGCGCCATGCGTTGTAGCTAATCCTTGTTGCTCCCACTACTCAGTTGCGGCATCTCAGCGACCTTTCCTAGGGTAAGCAGACCGCTCTTGGCGTAGGTCACAAGTTTTGCCCGGGTGTCGGTAATGTCGAGATTGCGCATCGTGAGTTGGCCGATGCGGTCTCGCGGCGAAAATGCAGACTCTGTCTTCTCCATACTGAGGCGTTCAGGCGAGAAGGTAAGGTTGGGCGAGTCTGTGTTCAGGATGGAATAGTCATTGCCACGACGCAGCTCAAGCGTGACCTCGCCCGTGACGGGCTTGGAAACCCAGCGTTGTGCGGCCTCACGCAGCATGATTGCCTGGGGGTCGAACCAGCGGCCTTGATACAGAAGGCGCCCAAGCCTGCGACCACTCTCTCGATACTGCTCGATCGTGTCTTCATTATGAATGCCGGTGATAAGGCGCTCGTACGCGATAAACAGAAGAGCAAGACCTGGCGACTCATAGATGCCGCGGCTCTTAGCCTCGATAATGCGATTTTCGATTTGGTCACTCATGCCCAGGCCGTGGCGCCCACCAATATTATTGGCTTCGAGCATCAGGGCTACAGGATCTGCATAGGCCGTGCCGTTCAGAGCGACGGGGAAACCTTCTTCGAATCGGATGGTGACCTCTTCGCGATGGATCTCGACATCATCGCGCCAGAAAGCTGCACCCATGATCGGTACGACGATTTTCATGCTGCTCTTGAGCAGCTCCAGATCTTTGGCTTCGTGGGTTGCGCCGAGGATGTTGGAGTCAGTCGAGTAGGCCTTCTCTGAGGACATCTTATAGCCGAAGCCGGACTTCTGCATGAAGGCCGACATCTCGGCCCGGCCACCGAGCTCGTCGATGAAGGCGGCGTCCAGCCAAGGCTTGTAGACTTTGAGATCGGGGTTCACCAGCAGGCCATAGCGATAGAAGCGTTCGATATCGTTGCCCTTAAATGTTGAGCCGTCACCCCAGATATTGACGTCATCCTCTTTCATCGCGGATACAAGCATGGTGCCAGTGACCGCGCGGCCGATGGGCGTCGTGTTGAAATAGGTGACACCGGCTGTCGTAATGTGGAAGGCTCCAGCCTGAAGAGCGGCCAGGCCTTCGCGAACGAGCGCTCCGCGGCAGTCGATGAGACGAGCCTTTTCAGCACCATACTGAAGTGCCTTGCGCGGGATCTCCTCATAGTCGCTCTCATCCGGCTGGCCGAGATTCGCGGTATAGGCGTACGGGGCTGCCCCCTTCTGCTTCATCCAATGAAGTGCGGCGCTCGTGTCAAGGCCGCCGGAAAAGGCGATTCCCACCTTTTCACCGAGTGGTAGTGTTTCCAGAATTACGGACATAGGAACATCTTTCCTGAAGGGTTATCGCTTTGTGCGGGCCTGCAGGCCCACACGGTTGCGGTTGCTGGGAATCCTCTTAGCCCCGCCGAGCAACATGAGAGTGATTGCCTTTTGCGCATGCATACGATTCTCGGCCTGATCGAAGACCACAGACTGAGGCCCGTCAAGGACAGCGTCCGTGACTTCCGCTCCGCGGTGCGCGGGGAGACAATGCATGAATACGGCTGACTCCTGCGCTCCTGACATTAGTTCGTCATTTACCTGAAAGGGTTTGAAGATAGGTGCACGGCGCGCTGCTTCATGTTCCTGCCCCATACTCGTGCAAACATCGGTGTAGATCGCGTCGGCGTCAATTGCAGCCTTGAACGGATCGTGGGTAAGGGTCAGGGAACCGCCCGTGTTCTCAGCGATCTCAATGGCCTTATGAACGATTTCAAGCTTGGGTTCGAAACCCTTGGGTGTTGCTACTGTGCAGTGAACTCCGAGCAAAGCGGCCGTAAGCATAAGCGAATGGCAGACGTTATTGCCGTCTCCGACATAGGTAAATCTTAGGCCTTCGAGTGAGCCGAAGCGCTCCTCCAGGGTCATGAAATCAGCGATCGCCTGGCACGGATGCTCAAGATCGGAGAGCGCATTAATAACAGGAACTTTCGCGTTGGCTGCCATCTCCGTGATGGTGTCATGCGCATAGGTGCGCAGTACGATGACATGCATCCAGCGCTCCAGGTTGCGCGCTACGTCGGGGATTGACTCGCGCTCTCCCAGCGGCGAATTGGTCTGATCGACGAATAGAGCATTTCCTCCGGAGGTATTCATCGCGGTTTCAAAAGTAAGACGCGTACGCAATGAGTCCTTCTCAAAGATCAGCACCATCTGTCGAGCATCGAGGGCATGACGAAAGTCTTCCGGCTGAGCCTTCACGGCGTGGGACAACTCCATGATCGCGGCCATCTCTGCGACCGAAAGATCTGCGATCGAGCACAGGTCGCGACCAACCAGGTTCTTGGCGGTCTCATTGAACGCAGTATCGGATTGAATTCCGAGAGTGGCCGCCGGACGCGCGCCTTTGGGAGGGTTCATTACGATGGTCTTGCCATCTCTTGGGTCGAGAGTTCTGCTATCCATGAATAGGTTCTCCAGCTTGCAAATTGCTGTGCAGTACTTTGGGAGCGGTGTGGATCGCAAGCAGTTCGTCCAGCGCGCCAATTGCCTTGTCAACATGATCGCGTGTGAGCAGGAACGGCGGTAAGAAACGCAGTACCGTCTCGTGCGTTCGGTTGAGTAGAATTCTTCTGTCCATCATGCCTGTAAGAATCTCTTTTGCAAGGATCGCGGAATTGAGTTCGACTCCAATCATGAGGCCGAGTCCGCGTACGTCGAGGATGGATGGATGCTTCGCTTGCAGTTCGCGAAGTCGCAAAAGGAAGTAATCACCAATGGATGCGGTGTGTTCGAGAAGCTTTGACCGCCTTATCTCATCGATCACAGCAACAGCGACCGCGCAGGCTAAAGGATTGCCGCCAAACGTAGTGCCGTGCATCCCCGGAGTGAATGCGCGAGCTGCCTCTTCGGTGCAGACCATCGCACCTATCGGAATTCCTCCGGCCAGCGGCTTGGCGAGTGTTGTCACATCAGGTTGGATGCCATAGTGCTGATACGCGCACCACTTGCCGGTTCGCCCCATGCCGCTCTGAATCTCGTCGAGCAGCAGCAACGCTCCCGTAGCGTCACACAGAGCTCTCGCCTCCGCAAGGAACTCCCGCGAGATCGGATTGATTCCTCCTTCGCCCTGGATCGCCTCCAATGCGATCGCGCAGACGTCCTTTGAAAATGCAGCCTTCAGTGCCGCTACATCATTGAAGGGGACGAACTCAACATCGGGCATCACCGGAGCGAATGGCTCCCGATACTTCAGTTTGTGTGTGGTCGCAACCGAGCCCATGGTACGACCATGAAAGCTGTGCTCGAGAGCAAGAAACTTGGTCCCGAGCGTTTTGCCCTCGGATCTTAGGAGCCCGGCATGCGCACGAGCAAGCTTAAGCGCCGCTTCCCAGGCTTCGGTGCCGCTGTTGCAGAGAAACACACGATCCATGCCGGTGATTTCTGTAAGGCGCATCGCCAGCTCGGCAGTGCCTTGATGAAAAAAGAGATTGGACGTGTGGAGAAGTCTACGACTTTGGTCCGCGATGGCGGCCGTAATTACCGGATGGTTATACCCCAGCGCGCAGACACCGATGCCGCTGAGGAGATCCAGGTATTCGTTGCCGTCTTCATCCCGCAGATACACGCCTTCGCCCGACACAAAGAGCAACGGATTGCGCTCGTACGTCTGAACAAGGAGCTTGGCCTCCGCGGCTTGGAGATCCTTCAGGCTGCTTTTTTCATTGGGGTTCATGCCACCATCACCTCCGTACCATCGTTGACGCGTGAACTGAGCAGATCTGGAAGAACGGATGCGGACTCAGCTGGAAGGATGCGGACGCGCTTGACTCCGTGCAGCAGGGCATCCTTGCAGGCGTTCAGTTTGGGCAGCATCCCTCCGGAGACGACTGCCTGCTCTTCGAGGGCTGGAATTTGATTCAGAGAAAGCCAGCGCATGACGGTACCATCTGCCCCTTTGACGCCCGGTACATCGGTCAGGAAAACAAGTGCATCGGCCGCTGTCGCGACGGCGCAGGCAGACGCCATCTCATCGGCATTGATGTTGTAATACTCGCCATCGAAACCAAGAGCGATGGAGGAGATAACGGGGATTGCTCCCATCGTCCAGATCGCATCGAGCCATTTGGGGTCGGTTGCGGCAATCTCTCCGACGTATCCTAAGTCTGGTGTCGTTTTCTTCTTGCGCGCCCGAAAAACATGGCCATCCCCTCCCGTTAGTCCCATCGCGGCCTGGCCGCATTGGTCGAGAGCTGCTACGAGAGACTTGTTCACCCGGCCACCGAGTACCATGAGAGCCGCATCGCGCGTTTCGGCGTCCGTGACGCGGAGGCCGGCAACAAATTCACTCTTCTTCCCCATCTGCGCGAGCACCCGGGTTAATTGGACGCCTCCTCCGTGAACCAGCGCAACCTTGTGGCCGTCCTTTGCCAGCTCAGCGATAGCCCGCGCACAGCGGTGCAGCAACTCTGGATTCTCCAGTGCTGCCCCTCCGAGCTTCACTACAAACTTCATAGAAGACCCTCCGCCTCGTGCCATCCAACCATTAGATTCATATTTTGCACCGCTTGCGAGGCTGCTCCCTTCAATAGATTGTCAAGACATGAGATAAGGACTAGCCTCCGGCCATCAGGTGACAGTTGAAAACCGAGATCGCAAAAGCTGGTGCGCACGACGTATTGAATCTGTGGGAGTTGCGGTGAGCGGCGCACACGAACAAGTGGAGCGCTGGAATAGAACTCATCGAAGATTGATTGGATCCTGTTCTGATCCAGTTGCTCGTTCAATCGTACATAGATGGTCGACAAAATTCCCCGAGGAATCGGCAGCAAATGCGGCGTGAACTGAATCTGATCTTCCTTGAGGTTGAGTTGCTCCAGTAGTTCACCGGTATGACGATGGCCGAAGACAGCGTAGGCGGACAAGTTGTCCGCTGCATACATGAAGAGGTTCGTTGGAACCAGCGCCTTCCCCGCGCCGCTCACTCCAGACTTGGAATCGCAAATGATCCCGTAGTCGAGATCGATAAGGTTTGCTCGCACCAGGGGAGCCAAGGCAAGGATGATGGATGTGGAATAGCAGCCGGGATTCGCCACAAGCCGTGCCTGCTTAATGCTCGCTCCGTGAAGCTCTGGAGATCCATAGACTGCCTCAGCCTGCAGCCGGCTCGCAATGATCGGATCAGCGTCTTCGAGTTTGTAAATGGCACGGTGAGTCTCGGAGTGGAGGCGCCATGCTCCACTGAGATCGATGACGCGTATGCCATGATCGATAGCCTCAGGCACCCATGCGCGGGATTGTTCGTGGGGCGTCGCAAGGAACAGAATATCGATTGACTCGCGCTTCAATTGCTCCCAGTCAAAAGGCATCACCAACGATTCGTCCGCGGATGGAAGCCCTGAGAGTTGTGGATGAAGGTGAGTTAAGGCGACCGGATGCGACTCTGCCTTACCGAGGCGCCCAAGAAATACCGGCGGCGTATTGGTCAGCCGTGGATGGCGTAGCAGCAGATGGGCGAGTTCGGCTCCGGCGTAACCGCTAACTCCGGCTACAGCCGTGCGTAACGATGTTTTGTCTGGATTAGGCAATGTAAGCCTCGATTCGACCTTTCAGTAGCTCGGCTCGAGGACTGTCGGGGCAGATGATAAGAACGGTGTTGTCGCCGGCAATCGTACCCACTACTTCCTCCCAATCTTCGGAGTCGATGCTGGCTGCGACTGGCTGCGCGCCTCCCATCGTCGTGAGAACAATGAGCAGATTCTGCGCCTGCCGTACTTCAATTCCAAAGTCCTGCAACACACCTGCGATTTCGGGCAGATCATCCTCGCCGTCCGCAAGCACCGGTAACGCGTAGCCTGTGGGGCCTTTGAGTAGCTTCAACTCGCGGATGTCACGCGAGAGAGTCGCTTGGGTGACATGAATGCCGCGACCCGCTAATTTGCGACGCAACTCATCCTGGTTGGTGACGGTTGCTTTCACCAAAAGCTCTCGAATCGCGCTATGCCGCTGACTTTTCATACAGTCCAATCAATCGAGGGAACGCATTGCAGTGAATCCGCTGCCTCCTGGAAACACGAAAAAACGTGACGCCCGCAGCGTCACGCCTTTCGCATAAAAATCCATAAATCATGTATAAATATACACACGCACGTTGTCAAGGCGGCGCAAGGAGATCATCCGGCGCCACGCAGGTAGTGTACAGGTCGCCGCAGGCGATTTTGCTATCTATGTCCAATGTCTGTGCGGGAATGGAAGTATATTGAGCTATGGGTGTCTCTGAAGTGGAAATCCGGGAGAGCGGAGATCGGAACTCCGCTCAGCAGAGCTTGCTGCCGTCGATGGCGAAGCCGCGGCGTGAAGCGCCTGCTTCTCTAATTGATTCTCGTTTTGACCACGATTCCTGCGGTGTTGGGTTTGTCGCGTCAGCCTTGGGAAAGTCCAATCACCAAATTCTTCAATATGCGCTGACGGCACTTTCGCGGCTTGAGCACCGCGGTGCGGTAGCGGCCGATGGGGCAAGCAGCGACGGGATCGGGTTGATGACCGCAGTGCCGCGCAACCTCCTCCTGGCAGAAACAGGTGTTCAGCTGGACGTTGAGCAGAAGCTCGGTGTCGGCATGGTCTTCTGGCCCCATGCAGAGGTGCGAGCGGAGGGTGTGCTCGAGCAGTGCCTCCTATCCCAGCAGTTGCGCGTGCTTACATGGCGCGACGTTCCGACGCGGCCTGAGATTCTTGGCGCGATCGCATTGGGTACGATGCCACGGATTCGGCAGGTTCTTGTTGGTGACGATGCGCCTGGCGATTCCGATCCTATGGAACGTCGTCTGTATCTCGCGCGCAAGCAGTTCGAACGTGCCGTCGAGTTGGAAGAAGTGACTGGCTACATCTGTTCGCTATCCAGTACCACCGTGGTCTACAAGGCCATGTGTTTGGGCCGGTTGCTGCCTGAGTTTTATCCCGATCTCGCATCCAGCATGTATACGACTCACTTTGCCGTCTTTCATCAGCGCTATGCGACGAACACCCTGCCGGCATGGCATCGTGCGCAGCCTGGCCGCAAACTCGGGCACAACGGCGAGATCAACACGGTGTGGGGCAACCGCTCGAGGATGGCGGCCAGGGACTCGACGCTGCCCGTAGAGTGCAAGCCGGTGCTGACGAAGGATGGTACCGATTCGACGAGTCTGGATGAGACCGTCGAGTTGATCAGCCAAAATGGTCGAACGATCTCCGAAGCGGTACGCATGCTCTTGCCTCCAGCGATGGTCAGCCGGCCGAGCCCCTTTCTGCAATACCATGCAGGTTGTACTGAGCCATGGGATGGCCCGGCTGCAATCGCCTACAGCGACGGCGTTGTCGTTGGTGCGGCACTGGATCGGAACGGTCTGCGCCCTTGTCGGTATGCCATTACGAGTGATGGTCTGGTGGTGGCGGGGAGTGAGGCAGGTTTGGTGGATCTCGACCCAGGCACGGTGATCGAGAGCGGTCGATTGGGGCCGGGGCAGATGTTGGGCGTTGATACCGAAGAGCACAAGATCTATCACAACGAGGAGATGCTGGACGCCTTTGACGCGAAGGCGACCTATGCCTCGCTGGTCGAAGCAACCCCGCTGTTACCGATCGCTGAATCTGCGGAAGGTATTGAGCTGGCGGCGCAACAGCGTGGGTTTGGCTACACCAAGGAAGATGTGAAGATGATCCTGCAGCCGATGGCTGCGGGTGGCAAAGATCCAGTCTGGTCCATGGGCGACGACACGCCGCTGGCGTTCCTGGCGCGTAGTCCTCGTCCGATGTACTCCTTTTTCCGGCAGCGTTTCGCGCAGGTGACGAATCCTGCAATCGATCCACTGCGCGAGGCGATTGTCGTTTCCATGGATACACGACTGGGTCCGTGGGCGCATATTCTCGAGAAGAACGAGCCGCTTCCTGGAATCTCCCTGCGATCGCCCTTTCTCTCCCTCGGCCAGGTCGCGGCCTTGCGGGCAGGAGTGTATCCGCACTGTGAGGTGTTGCGGCTGAACGAGCTCTCCTGCCTGTATTCTCCGGACCTGACGCTGGAGCAAGCCATTGATGATCTTTGCAGCCGTGCTGTGGAGATGGTGCGGACCGGGGTGCGGCTGCTCCTGCTAACCGATCGCGGTGCGAGCGCGAGCGCGTTGCCGATTCCCATGGCGATGGCTACCGGAGCCGTGCATCAGGGACTTGTTGCGGCAGGTTTGCGCACCCTGTGCGGAATCGCGGTTGAAGCCGGCGACTGTCGAGACATCCATCATGCTGCGGTGTTGATCGGCTATGGTGCAGGTGCAGTCTGCCCATGGCTGGCTCTCGAGACCGCGAGGTCACTGCAGCCGGAGGATGTCGACGGCGAAAAGATGATGCTCAAGGCGCTGGACGCTGGCCTGGCGAAGGTGATGTCGAAGATGGGCATCTCGGTGGTGGACAGCTATCGGGGAGCACATCTGTTCGATCTGCTGGGCCTGCACTCGAGCGTGGTGGATCGCTGTTTCCCCAACACACCGGCTCCGCTGTCAGGCATTGGTTTCGCGGAACTGGACCGCCGCCTGCGATTGACGTGGCAGCCTAAGGCGGAGGGCGGATCCGAAAACGCAGATCTCCCGGATTTTGGCTGGGTGCGCTTTCGCAAGGCGGACACTGCAGAACCTCACATGTGGCAGCCGCCAACCGTGAAAGCTTTGCAAACGGTAGTGGGCAGTGCTCGCGGTATTGCGCCGAGCTCTGATCCGGCCGCGGCATTCGCCATTTTCAGTCGCAATATCGATGCAGGAGAAGCCGTCACCTTACGCGATTTGCTCGAAGTGCGACCTGCCGGCCCTGAACTGGCGCTGGAGGACGTCGAACTTGCCGATAGTCTGTGCAAGCGGTTTGTGTCGAGCGCGATGTCGCTTGGATCGATTAGTCCCGAGGCCCACCAGACGATCACGCAGGCGATGAACTCGCTCGGAGCGCGTTCGAATACGGGCGAAGGTGGTGAGGATCCGGACGTCTATCGTCCGGTAGCAACCCATTCGCTTGCTGAACTCGGTGACGGAGGCGCATTTGCAGCCCGGTCCAGCAGCCAGGGGAGCGTCGCCGCGGTGGTAGAACGTGTCTCCGCTCCGGCGGTACATAGCTCCTTCAATAACAAGATCAAGCAGATCGCCTCTGGACGTTTTGGCGTGACGGCAGAGTATCTGGCGCATGCTGAGGAGATTGAGATCAAGGTCGCGCAGGGTGCCAAACCAGGCGAGGGTGGACAGCTTCCTGGGCACAAGGTCTCCGGACTGATTGCGAAGCTGCGTCACGCGCAGCCCGGTGTATCACTCATCTCGCCTCCGCCGCACCATGACATCTATTCAATCGAGGACCTGGCGCAGCTGATCTATGACCTGAAGCGCGTGAATCCTCGGGCCGCGGTGGGCGTAAAGCTGGTCTCTGGCTGCGGTGTGGGCACGGTCGCAGCGGGCGTCGCAAAGGCCTATGCGGACTTCATCGTCATCGCGGGGAACACCGGCGGGACGGGTGCTGCAGCGCTCTCAAGCATCAAGTACACAGGGAATCCGTGGGAGCTGGGACTCTCGGAAGCGCAACAGCAGTTACGCAGCACGGGCATGCGCGAGCGCGTTCGCCTGCGCACGGACGGCGGCATTGCGACGGCGCGCGATGTGCTGGTCGCAGCGTTGCTGGGCGCAGATGAGTATGCGTTCGGTACAGCAGTCCTGGTCGCGCTGGGATGCGATATGGCGCGGCAGTGTCATCTCAACACCTGTCCTACGGGCATCGCAACGCAAAAGCCGGAGCTGCGCGCCAAGTTCCGCGGTAAGCCGGAGCATGTGGTGATGTTCTTCCGCCAGCTTTCGGCGGACCTGCGCCGGCTGCTGGCGAAGTTCGGTCTGCCGAGCCTGGAGGCTGCGATCGGCCGCGTGGATCTGCTCGAGCAGGTCCGCTTCGACGGCAACCTTGACCTGACGCCAATCCTGTCGGACGCCGGGAATGGGCCGACGCGCTGGATGGGCTCGCGCAATCAACGGCCTGGCGAGGATCATCCGCTGGATGAACCCTGGACCGAGCCGGCGCTGGCTGCGGCTGCCAACGGCGAGGCCTTCTCGGTGCACAGCAGCATCTGCAATGAGCATCGTTCGGTGGGCGCGCGGCTCTCCGGTGAGCTGTCGCTGCGGCGCGCCAAGGGAGAGCTGGACGAGGTCGATGTGACGTACGATCTGGAGGGAACCGCCGGCCAGTCGTTTGGAGCATTCGCGGGCAAGGGAATGAAGCTGATTCTCACCGGTCAGGCGAATGACTTCGTCGGCAAGGGGCTGTCGGGTGCAGATCTTATCCTGCGTGCCGTGGGTAGCGCCGCTGAGCACAGCGATGAGCATGTTCTGCTCGGAAACGTTGCGCTGTATGGTGCGATCTCAGGGAGGTTGTTTGCAGCCGGACGCGCCGGTGAGCGCTTTGCGGTGCGGAACTCCGGTGTTACGGCCGTGATTGAAGGCGTTGGCGATCATGCCTGCGAGTACATGACGGGCGGCCTTGTCGCCATTCTCGGACCGGTTGGCATCAACTTCGGTGCGGGGATGACCGGCGGATTGGCCTGGGTGTATGACGCGGAGCAGACCATGATCTCCGAAGTGCGTTATCACAATGACTTCCTCGATGCCCAGACCTACGCGGAGACGACCGATGAACAACAGAAAGCGCTGCATGCTCTGATCGAGGAGCAGGTGAGCCTTGCGCACAGCCGGCTTGGCGAGCGGCTGTTGGCAGATTGGCCGAAGCAGTCGGCGAACTTCATCCTGTTTACGCCCAAGCCGCAGGCATAGAAAAGGAAATGCTGGATGGAGAGGGCAGCCGCATGGCAGCGGCTGCCGTTTTTCTCGCGGTTCGCTACCATAGAGGAATGTCTGAAACGAAGCAAGGCTTTGCCACTCGCGCCATCCATGATGGTCAACCAGCTGATCCGCTCACCGGCGCCGTCAATGTCCCCATCTATCTCACCTCCACGTACAAGCAGGAGGCGATTGGCAAGAACAAGGGACACGAGTATGCGCGACTGACCAATCCGACGCGCGACGCGCTCGAGGAGAATCTGTGCTCGCTCGAGGGAGGAAGTTCGGCGCACTGCTTCGGTTCAGGAATGGCCGCGATCACGGCGCTGTGCACGATGATGAAGTCGGGCGATCATGTGGTGTGCTCGGACAATGTGTACGGCGGAACGGCGCGGCTGTTCGATAAGGTGCTGGTGCACTATGGGCTTAGCTTTACCTATGTCGACTCGACGGATGTTGCGGCTGTCGCAGCGGCAATTCGGCCGGAGACCAAGCTCGTCCACATTGAGACGCCGACCAACCCGATGATGGCGGTGACGGATATTCGCGCGGTGGCCAACGCGTGCCATGCGAAGGGCGTGGAACTGAGCGTCGACAATACGTTTCTCTCTCCGTATCTGCAGCGCCCGATTGAGCTGGGTGCCGACATTGTGATGCACTCGACGACCAAGTTTCTGAACGGACACTCGGATGGTTTGGGCGGAGTGCTGGTCGGGACGAAGCCGGAGCACGCAGAGACCTTCCGGTTCGTCCAGAAGTGTACTGGCGGCATTCTGTCCCCATTTGATAGCTACCTGCTGTTGCGCGGTGTGAAGACGCTCGCGGTACGGATGGAGCAACATGACGCGAATGGACGGGTGGTTGCGGAGTACCTGGCGAGAAAGCTCGGCGCCGACAAGGTCTTCTATCCGGGGCTGGAGACGCATCCGCAGCACGAGCTGGCGAAGCGGCAGCAGCGCGGATTCGGATCGATGATCTCCTTCGATCTGGGTTCGCTCGATGCAGCAAATGAGTTTGCAACGCGGCTCAAGCTCTGCTATCTGGCCGAGTCGCTGGGTGGTGTGGAGACCTTGATCTGTCACCCGGCGACGATGACGCATGCAGCGGTTGGAGCGGAAGGGCGCGCAAAACTTGGCATAACCGATGGGCTGATGCGCATCTCCGTGGGGATCGAAGATGTCACGGACATCCTTGCGGATCTCGAACGGGCGATCAACGGTTAGGGGATATTCCCGATTTGAAATCGATAATCGGGCGTTACAAAACTGTTACCCTTGCTCGCAATCCTGAGTGAAAGAATCGAAGAATGAGAGATTCTTTCGCGATCATTCAGGGCGGCATGGGGGTTGGGGTATCGAACTGGCAGTTGGCACAGGCGGTGTCAAGGGCCGGGCAGCTGGGCGTGGTGTCGGGAACGGCGCTGGACCAGGTGCTGGCGCGGCGGCTGCAGGATGGCGATCCGGGTGGGCATATGCGGCGGGGGCTGGAGGCGTTTCCGTTTCCGGCGATGGCGGAGCGGATTCGGGAACGGTACTTCATCGCCGACGGCAAGGCGGAACGGACGCCGTATCTGGCGGTTCCTCTGCTGGCCAAGGACATGTCTCGGGAGTTGGCGGAGCTGTCGATCGTCGCCAACTTCGTGGAGGTGTTTCTGGCCCGCGAAGGTCATGCACATCCTGTGGGCATCAACTACCTGGAGAAGATCCAGGCGGCGATTCTGCCGTGTATGTACGGCGCGATGCTCGCGGGCGTGGAGTACGTGATCATGGGCGCTGGGATTCCGCTAAAGATTCCCGGCGTGCTGGATCTGTATGCCGAGCACCAGGCTGCCGAATATCCGCTGCACGTGACAGGAGCGATCGAGGGCGATGATACGATGATGCGCTTCGATCCGGCGGAGTTTACCGAGGGTTTGGTTGGACCCTTGCATCGGCCAAAGTTCCTGGCGATCGTCTCGTCGAACACGCTGGCGACCACGATGGTGAAGAAGGCGAACGGGCGCGTGGATGGACTGGTGATCGAGACGCGGACTGCGGGCGGACACAATGCTCCGCCGCGCGGCAAACTGCAGCTCAATGAGATGGGCGAGCCGATCTACGGGGATCGGGATGCGATTGATATCGAAAAGCTCAATGAATTAGGGGTTCCTTTCTGGCTGGCTGGCGGGTATGGGCACCCGGATAAGTTGAGGGAGGCGCTGGCGCTGGGGGCGGCGGGCGTGCAGGTGGGCACGGCGTTCGCTTTCTCGGATGAATCGGGATTGCTGGAGAAGTACAAGCAGGAGCTCTTGGAAAAAGTCGTGGCGGGGAGGGCGAGCGTATTTACCGACCCGCTGGCGTCGCCGACGGGGTTCCCGTTCAAGGTGGCCCGGTTGGAGGGAACGGTCTCCGAGCCCGAGGTGTATGAGGAGCGGCCGAGGATCTGTAACCTGGGCTTCCTGCGCGAGGCCTATCGGACGCCCGCGGGAGAGATTGGCTACCGCTGCGCCTCGGAGCCGGTGAGCCTGTACGTGTCGAAGGGCGGGCAGGCGGAGGACACGGTTGGGCGGAAGTGCATCTGCAACGGGCTGCTGGCCAATATCGGGTTCCCGCAGGTGCTCAATGGCAACCGCGTGGAGCAGGGCATTGTCACGGCGGGAGACGATATCACGACGATCGCGCAGTTTCTGCCTGCGGGGCAAAGCCATTACAGCGCGCTGGATGTGATTGTGGAGCTCGAAAAAGGGCTGAGGCCGGTGGCCGTGGAAGAGGAGCAGCGGGTCGTGGTCGGCGTCTAGCGGGTGGGGTACCCCCCTCCCCCCCCCATTTTGCGATGAATTGCTGTAAACCATTGTTGGAAAACAGGTTAAGTGGCAAAGTAGGCGTCTGTCGTGGGACGATTTTCGAGTGTAAGCTGTTGTATTGAGATGGCTTATGGGCAAAAGTATCCCTTTCAAAGGGGTTACGTGCTTTGGGTGGGGGTGTGCCCTCGTTGATAGCCCTAGTTCAAGTGTAGTCCTTGGGGTGGGGGGACTCTGCCAGGGCGGCGGGAGAGAAATCGGCAATAGGGATAGGGGGTTTGTGAGGTTTGGGGGGTGGTGGGGGCTTGACATGCTGTTTTTGGGTTGTTTTTGAGGGATTTATTTTTGGGGGGGACGAGCAGCGGCAAGGGCTTTGACGCAAAGGGCGCAAAGGGAGCCAAGTTTCGCCACGGGATGCGGGGTGGGGCGCGTGGATACATGGGGGCATGAGGGGTGGCGGGGGGAAGGGCGGGAGCAACGGCTCATGCGGGGCCTTCGGCTTCACCTCGGGATGAGGGCGAAGAATGCGTAACGCAACGGTGTTGATGTAAGGGGGCTGGGTTGGGGTTTCGGTGTAACACAACGGCGTTGACGTAAGGGGGCTGGGGTCGAGATGTTTCGCCGGGGTGAAACAAGGGGCGGCGGTGGGCCTTGCCCCTTCGGCAAGCTCAGGGGCAGGATGACGGCGTAAAACTGGCAAAAGCAAAAGCAAAAGCAAAAGCAAAAGCAAAAGCAAAAGCAAAAGCAACGGCAAGGGCAACAGCAAGGGCAACTACAGGGGTCCTTCGCTTCGCTCAGGATGACGGCATAAAACTGGCAACCTCAACCGCAACCGCAACCTCAACCTCAACCGCAACCTCAACCTCAACCGCAAAAGCAACCGCAACCGCAAAAGCAAGAGCAAGAGCAAAAGCAAGAGCAAGAGCAAATGCAGAAGCAAATGCAAACAGAAGCAGATTCCCGGAGGGAATGACAGAAGGAAGGGCAAGAGCAACTGCAGGTGCAAGTGCAACGGCAATTGCGAAAGCAACGGCAGGTGCAGGGGTAACGGTGGGGGTTAGAGGGTGGCGAGGATGTCTTTGGGGTCGGGGCGGACGCGGTGGTCGGCGTGGGCTTCGGCGAAGGTGATCTTGCCCGAGGGGGCGCCTGCGGCGTTTCGGGTAGGTTTGATGACGAAGGTCGCGGGGATGGGCAGGCGCCAGGTGTTGGGGCCTTGATCGCCGTTGATGAAGGGGATGTTGATCATGATGGAGCGGTAGTGCTGCTGCATGGGCTCGGGGACGGTGTAGGCGACGCGGAAGGCGTCGGCGAGGGTGGCGCCGGCGTCCGAGAGCAGGGGGAAGGTGAGGTTGTGGTGCTGGACGGTGAAGTCGTTCTGGCGGGGGAGTTGGGGCGAGATGGCGACCAGCAGGGCTCCGCGCTCGCGGACGGCGGGGAAGGCGGCCTGCCAGGCCTCGAGCTGGGTCATGCAGTAGGGGCACCAGCGGCCGCGGAAGAAGACGACGATGAGCGGGCCGATGGCGAGGAGGTCGGAGGAGTGGACCAGGCGGGTGTTGGCGGCGGCGGCGTTGGTGAGGGTGGTGGCCGCGGCGTTGGGGAGATCGAAGGTGGGAGCGGTGGCTCCGATGGGGAGGATGCGGTCTTCGATGCCGGTGGAGAAGAGGTCCTGCACGGCTTGGTCGGTGATGGCGAGGCGGGCGGGCTGGACGAGGGCGCGGGTCTGGGCGGTGATGTTGTCGAGCCTGGCTTGGAGGTGGGCTTGGAGGTCGGTGGAGTGCGGCATCTTGTTTAGTTTAGACGCGGGCTGGAGGGGGACGATGTGACGCGGGGGCGGGGCGGCTAGAATGGCTCGATGATCGGACAGGCGAAGAACCAGGGAGGAACGACAGGGATGAGCGGGCTCGGAATGAACAGGCGGGAGTTTGTGGCGGGGAGTGCGGCGGTAGCGGCGCTGCTGGCGGTGCGGGGGCGCGGGGTGTGGGCGCAGAGTGCGGAGATGGTGAATGCGGGCGTGGTGAAGACGCCGCTGGGGACGCTGCGGGGGCAGGTGATTGATGGGGTGAGGGTGTTTCGGGGCGTGCCGTTCGCGGAGCCTCCGGTGGGGAGGCTGCGGTTCAGGGCTCCGGTGAAGGTGAAGGCGTGGGACGAGCGGGATGCGACGAAGTTTGCTCCGGCGGCGATGCAGGACCAGGACCAGGGCGTGCCGAAGAGCGAGGACTGCTTGTATCTGAATGTGTGGACGCCGCCGGGGGCGATGGCGCTGCCGGTGTTTGTGTGGATCCATGGGGGAGGGTTTACGGGGGGCGAGTCGTTTGCGCCGATCTTCGATGGGACGGAGTTTGCGAAGGCGGGCGTGATCGTGGTGACGGTGGCGTACCGGCTGGGGGTGCTGGGGTTCCTGGAGATGGGGCCGCTGCTGGGCGAGGAGTATGCGGGGTCGGGGAACAATGCGGTGCGGGACCTGATCTGCGCGCTGGAGTGGGTGCGGGAGAACATTGCGGCGTTCGGAGGGGATCCGGGGAGGGTGACGGTGGGGGGCGAGTCGGCTGGGGCGAAGCTGACGGATGTGCTGATGGGCGTGCCGGCGGCGAGGGGGCTGTTCCAGGGGATGATCTCGGAGAGCGGGGGAGCGGAGAGGGTGTGGCCGGAGGCGAGTGCGCAGTGCGGTGGCGCGAGGGTTTGGCGAGGTGTGGGGAACGTCGCGGGTGGAGGCGCTGAAGACGGCTCCGGTGGAGGAGCTGATTGCGGCGCAGGTGCGGTTTGTGGCGGGCTGGCCGCAACACTTTCCGCTGCGGATGGAGGTGGATGGGAGGCTGATTCCGCGGATGCCGGTGCTGACGATTGCGGATGGAGGGATGAGTGGAGGGGGTGGAAAGGTGGGCGCTACGCGGCTGCTGATCGGGACGAATCGGGATGAGAGTGCGCTGTTTGTGGGGACGCATCCGGAGGAGGTGACGGCGGCGGAGCTGGGGAATGTGCCGCTGGAGAGGTTCGAGCAGGTGTTTGCGGGGTATGCGGGGGTGTATCCGGAGATGAGCGAGGAGCGGCGGAGGATTCGGGCGCTGACGGCGGAGGAGTATTGGGTGCCGAGTGTGCGGGTGGCGGATGCGCAGGTGCGGGGTGGAGGGAAGGCCTGGATGTATCGGCTGGATTTTACGCCGGGGAGTGGGAGGATGAAGGGGTTCGCGGCGCATACGGAAGATTTGGGGCTGGTGTGGGATAAGCCGAATGCGGAGATTCCGAATGCAGCGGCGGAGGCGGCGCTGGCGAAGCAGGTGCACGCGGCGTGGGTGAAGTTTATCCAGGGCGAGGCGCCGGGAGCGGCGGGGCTGCCGGCGTGGCCGGAGTACTCCAGTGAGGCGAGGGAGACGATGATCTTTGACGCCGTGAGCCGCGTGGAGGCAAGGCCGCAGGAGAAGGAGTTGCGGTTGTGGGATGGGGTGCTTTGAGGAAAAATTTTCAAAAGGGCAAGTGGATTTGCGCGGATAGGGGTTCGTGGGGGTAGAGCAGTTTTCCTGCAGGTGTAGAGCGAGGCGTAGCTACAAACGATGTTTTTCCCCAAGAAAAACGGCACTGTGATGATCTATCCGACTCGCAGCGACAGGAAAATTGCTCCAGGTGCACGGAGGCTTGTGATGCGTACGTTCGTTGCGGCTGCGGTGTTGGTGATGGGGATGTTGGCGGGGGTGGCGCCGGGGACAGATGGTGGATCCGTCGACGGGGATCATGGTGGATGCGGCGACCGATCCGATGGACTTCTCGGCGATTATGAGTGGGCAGCCGACGAATGTGGGGCTGGAGGCGGCGCTGTCGGCGAATGCGCAGATGCAGGCGGAGATGAATGCGAACGTGGCGGCGTCGGCGGCGGATGCGATGAACACGGCGAGTGGGAGTGATGCGGGGCCGGTAGTGGCGGCGTTGCCCGTGACGCCGAAGCCGGTGATGACGCCGGGAGGGGGGACGTTCCAGGGGAGCGTGCAGGTGACGCTGGCGGATAGCGATGGGGCGGCGGTGATGTTTTATACGACGGATGGGAAGAAGCCGACGACGTCGTCGACGCGGTATGCGGGGCCGATTGTGGTGATGGCTGCCGGCAAGGCGACCAAGACGAAGATCCAGGCGATGGCGTTCGATGGGAACAAGCAGCCGAGCGGGGTGGTGGCGAAGACGTTCAAGGTGAAGAAGTCTTAGCGGGGAAGAGTTGCATCCTAAGGTTTAGCGGCAGGTTGGCGATGGGGAGGCGGCGTCATGCGGGGTGGTGTCGAAGACGTTTCGGGTGAAGTCCTGAGCGGGCGGCGGTGAATTTGGAGGTAGCCTCAGCCCCGGTTCGGGTTGCGCGATGGGGTCGAGAGGTGGGATATGGGACGCGCGGGTCGAGTGGCTGCGGGTGTTATGATACTCGGGCTTCGGGAACAGTTAAGAAATGAGGGTACGAGGATGAAGAGTGGGTGGCGGGTTGTGTCGGCGGCGGTGGTGTGCGGGGCTCTGTGGTGTGGGTCGACGATGTCGCCGGCGCTGATGAAGGGGCGGCTAAAGCTTCCGGTGCCGAGCACGTGGGAGCTGGATCAACTGCGCTCGGACTTTGGGGGCGGGCCAAGGATGAAGTCGGATGTGTTCACGGTGAACAGCGACAAGCCGGCGCTGCTGAGCGTGGACTTTGTGACGGTGGACGACGCGGGGCAGACGGTGAAGAGCTCGTGGAGCGGACCGGAGAACGGGCAACTGCTGCCACTGACGGGGAATCCGGGGGCCAGCTTCGGGATGGACAAGGATGGCAACGAGCACTGGGTGCTGGGGGATGGGACGACGATGGTGGGCAAGCTGTCGCTGGAGAAGGACAGAAGTACGGTGATTGTGCGGTTGACGGTGACGGGCAGGGACGGGAAGCAGTATAACCAGGTGCTGATGTACAACCGGACGGAGTAGAGGTTGTCAGTTGTGAGTTCTCAGTTGTCAGTTCTCGGTAAGGGCAACGTCCCTGGTCGTTGAGAGCCGTTGCGGGAGGATGTATGGCTGATTCCAAGACGTTGAAGCCGGCTGGGCAACTGGCGGCTACGAACACGGCTCATTTTCCTAACGAGAGTGCGGCGTATCGCGCGGCTCGCAATGCGTTGCTGGCGGAAGAGATTGACGTACGCCGGCACCTGGAGCGGGTGGCTGCGCAGCGGCGGGCGCTGCCGTTGGGGGGCGAAGTTCCGCGCGACTTTGAGTTCGACTCGGAGACGGGGCCGGTGCATCTGTCGGGGCTGTTCGGGGATAAAGATACGCTGATGGTGTACAGCATGATGTTCGGGCCGCAGCGGCCGGGGCCTTGCCCGAGCTGCACCTCGTTTCTGACGTCGTGGAATGGGACGGCGGTGAATCTGCGGGAGCGAGTGGCGATGGCGGTGACGGCGCGGTCGGCGATGGAGCGGCTGGTGGAGTACAAGCGGCAGCGGGGGCTGGGAAATCTTCGCTTCGTCTCCGATGGTTCGGGGGCGTATACGCGCACGTATGTGAATGCCGAGGATGCGGACGTGCCGGGGTTCAGCGTGTTCACGCGGCGGGATGGGAAGATCTACCACTTTTACAGCGGGGAGCTGGGTGGGGCGATGGCGGATCCGGGAGAGGATCCGCGCGGAGCTCCGGATATGGATCCGCTGTGGTTGATGCTGGACCTGGCGCCGGAGGGGCGCGGGACGGACTGGTATCCGAAGCTGGAGTACAAGCGGGGGTAGGGTGCGGGGCAGAGTGGGAGCTGGTCACCAGAGATCGTCGGCGATGTAGGCGCGGGACCAGAGGGTGAGGTGGAGGAGGACGGCGCGGGTCCAGGCGGCCTGGAGTTTGGTGAGGTCTTCTTCATGGTGGATGTCGTCGCTGAAGAAGCTGCGGATGGGGAGGACTGCGGGAAGGAAGGCGAGGAGGTAGCGGAAGGGCACGTGGGACGGTGTGTGGGCGGCGTCGGTCTGGTTCTTCCTGGCGGGGGTGTGGCGCAGGCCGATCTCGTGCTGGTAGTTGAGCCAGTCGCGATCGTGGGGACGAACGGCGACGTCGATGACCCATTGGACGAAGCGGCGCTTGATGCTGGCTTTGTAGGCGTCGTCGGGCGTGCCGTCGGGGCGGACGAAGGCGTGGGCGAGAGGTGGTTGGGAGCCGATGAGGGCTCGCCAGGAGTCGACCATGGATTCGGCGTGGGCGCGGAAGAGGTGGGCGTGACGGGCAAGGAGGGCGGCATCGCCGGCGGTCCAGCCGGCGGCTTGTTCGAGCTGCGAGAGCTCGGCGTCGGAGAGCGGCGACAGGGCACTGCGGGAAGTGGCGTAGTCGTAGCCGGGGATCGATGGTTGTGGGATGGGGAAGGGTCATTGGGGCTGGACCTTCTGAAGGATGGCGCGATAGGTGGAGTGGATGGCGCCGGAGGCTTCGATGCGGCGGACGTTTTCCTGGTGGGCGGGGTGTGCGGCGAGCCTGGCGCGATAGATTTCGTAGTCGGCGAGGGTACCGACGTCGATGGTGGCGAAGGCTTCGCTGGTGGCGCCGGCGAAGTCGGTGGGAGCGTAGTAGCCGGTGATGCGGCCGCCGCTTGCGGTGATGGGGGCGAACTCGGCCTGGGCGTAGGCGCGCCAGTCGGCGAGCTTGTTGGGGTCGAGGGTGTAGCGCAGGAACAGGGTGTACATGAAGAACCTCTTGGATCGATTGGACGCTACGACGGATGGAAGACATTTCGGGATGGGCCGAAGTGTTGGCGAAAAAGAAGGCTCATACTTTACGGATGAGCGATGCACTGGCGAACGCGGCGAAGATGGTTGGCAGAGCCGGCGCGGGCGGCGATGCTGCTGGCGCTGATGGGCGGGCGCGCGGTGCCTGCGGGAGAGCTGGCGATGGCGGCGCATGTGAGTCCGCAGACGGCGAGCGAGCATCTGGCGCGGCTGAGTGAGGCGGGATTCGTGACGGCGGATCGGCGTGGGCGGCACCGGTATTACGAACTGGCGAATGAGGAGGTCGGGTACGCGGTGGAGTCGCTGCTGGTGTTGTCGTCGGCGGCGCGTGCAAAGGGCGGTGTGCCGGAGCTGGGGAGTCTGGAGCATGCACGGACGTGCTACTCGCATCTGGCGGGATGGCTGGGGGTGGCGATCACGGACGCGCTGCAGCGGGAGGGTTTGCTGGTCCGAGCCGAGGGACGGGCGTTTGCGGTGACGGAGCGCGGGCGAGATTGGTTTGACGAGCGGGGGATTGCGGTGGCGCGGTCGGCTGGCGAGGGGGATGCGAAGGTGGCGCGACAGTGTCCGGACTGGACGGAGCGGCGGCCGCATCTGGCGGGAAGTTTGGGGGTGGGGATGTATCGAGGGTTTGCGAAGCTGGGGTGGATTGTGCCGTCGCGCAGAGTGCGCGGGGTGCGGGTGACGCTGGAGGGTCGGGAGGCTTTGCTGAAACAGCTGCGGCTGGTGGTGGGGTGAGCGGCGTTGTGCTTCAAACAGAGACGCCTCCCTTGCGGGAGGCGTTGGTGTCTGCGGTGTTGCGTGGGTTAGATGGATTGATTCAGCACGCGGTTGAGGCGCTGGACGAAGGTGGCGGGGTCTTTGAGGGGGACGCCTTCGAGGAGGAGGGCCTGGTCGAAGAGGAGCCAGGCGGCGTCGGCTACGCGTGGCGTCGTCGGGGTGGGCGAGGAGCTTCTGGATGATCTCGTGGTCGGGGTTGATCTCGAGGGTGGGGGTGGGCTCGGGCAATCTCCTTCTGGCCCATGGCGCGCATCATCTGGCGCATGCGGGCGCTGGGTTCGTCCTCGTCCGAGACGATGACGGAGGGGCTGTCGGCGAGGCGGAGCGAGGCGCGGACTTCCTTGACGGCGTCGCCGAGGGTGGCCTTGATTTTCTCGAGCAGGGGCTTGAGGTCTTCGGCCTTTTCGGCCTTGCTCGGGGCGGAGTCGTCCTTGAGGTCGTCGCCGGGGTGGACTTGTTGACGGACTTGAGGTCGATGTCGCCGTACTTGTCGACGGTGGAGAAGACGATCTCGTCGATGTCGTCGTCGAGGAGGAGGACTTCGATGTCCTTCTTCTTGTAGATCTCGAGCAGGGGCGAGTTGCGGAGCATGCTCTCGGAGCCGCCGGTGATGTAGTAGAGGGCCTTCTGCTCAGGCTGCATGCGGGCTTTGACGTCGGCGAGGGAGGTGAGGCCTTCGACCTTGGTGGACTTGAAGCGGACGAGGTCGAGGAGGGTTTCGCGGTTGGCGAAGTCGCCGTAGAGGCCCTCCTTGAGGGGACGGTTGTACTGCGGCGATGAACTCGGCGTACTTGGCCTTGTCGGCTTCGGTGTCGCTGGCGGCGATGGTCTTCAGCTCGGAGAGGATCTTCTTGACGCTGGCGGTCTTGATGGCTGGTGAGGACTTTATTCTGCTGGAGGATCTCGCGGGAGACGTTGAGCGGGAGGTCTTCGGAGTCGATGATGCCGCGGACGAAGCGGAGGTACTGCGGGAGCAGGTCCTTGGAGTCGTCCATGATGAAGACGCGCTTGACGTAGAGCTTGATGCCGCCCTTGTAGTCGGCCTGGTAGAGATCGAGGGGGCCTTGGCGGGGATGTAGAAGAGGGTGGTGTACTCGAGGGTGCCTTCGGCGTGGGTGTGGAACCAGAAGAGCGGGTCTTCCCAGTCGCCGGTGATGGACTTGTAGAACTCCTTGTAGTCGTCGTCGGTGAGCTCGGACTTGGGACGCTGCCACATGGCGGAGGCGGCGTTGACCTGCTCGGTGACGCGGGACTTGGTGGACTCCTTCTTCTCGGCGTTCCACTCGCTCTTGTCGTAGGTGAGGAAGATGGGGAAGGCGATGTGGTTGGAGTACTTCTTGACGATCTCCTGCAGACGCCAGGAGTTGGCGTAGGGCGCGCCCTCTTCGTTGAAGTGGATGAGGACGGTGGTGCCGGCGGAGGTGCGGGCGTCGTCGCCGGTGGCCTCCTCGATGTCGAAGCCGGTCTTGCCGTCGGAGGTCCACTTATATGTTTTGTCTTCGCCAGCCTTGCGGGAGAAGACCTCGACCTTGTCGGCGACCATGAAGACGGAGTAGAAGCCGACGCCGAACTGGCCGATGAGGTTGGAGTCTTTCTTGGCGTCGCCGGAGAGCTGGGCGAGGAAGTTTTTGGTGCCGGAGCGGGCGATGGTGCCGAGGTGGGAGATGAGGTCTTCCTCGTTCATGCCGATGCCGGTGTCGGCGATGGTGAGGGTCTTCTTGTCTTCGTCGAGGGTGAGGTCGATGCGGGGAGCGTCGATGCCATTGCCGACGAGGGCTTTGAAGTTGTCGTCGGTGAGGGTGAGGTGGCGGAGCTTGTCGAGCGCGTCGGAGGAGTTGGAGATGAGCTCGCGGAGGAAGATCTCGGGGTGAGAGTAGAGCGAATGGACGATCAGCTGCAGGAGCTGGCTAACTTCGGTCTGGAATTGTTGCTTGGACATATCAGCTCAATTATTGCAAAAACCGAAGGTGTGTGAGGAGGGTGGGTGGGGAGGCGTCAGGGGGTGGGGGAGAAGCCGAAGAGCTTGAGGAGGGCGGCGGTGGCGGAGGTCGCCGCCGCGCTTGCGGAGGGCGGCCATGTGGCGGACGATGAGGCCGAGGCCCATGCTGTCGAGGCGATGGACCTGGGCGAGGTTGAGGATGATTTTGGAGGTCGCGTGGGAGCAGCGGTCGAGCAGGGCTTCGAGGGAGGTGGCTTCGGTGCCGAGGACGATGGCTCCGTCGCAGTGGAGGACGTAGATGTTGTCGGTGAACGTGGTGGAGAGGTTGAGGGGCATGGTTCGGGAATCATACCGCTTCGAAGTGCAGCTTTTAGCTTCTAGCTTTTAGCTTCTAGCTAAAGGCGAAGGCTGGGGGTGGGTACCCCCTCCCCCCCTCTGGGAGTGAAAATGGGGTGTAAGTGGGTGAAACTGCTTGGGTTAGATGGCAAAGTATCCCCTGGTTGGGGTAAAAACAGGGTGTAAGTCCATGCAAGCAGGTGGGTTAGGGGGCAAAGTACCCCTGTTCTTTGGGGAAAAAGTGCCGGCAAGTGTGGCAAACAGGTTGGTTGCGGGTAAAGTATCCCTTCTAAAGGGGTTAGCGGCCTGGAGGGGGCCTGGAGTTGGGGGTGCTGTGGGGTTTGGGGGCTATCTCTATTGTAGGCGGTGGGTGGGGGGAAGTATGCCAGGTTTTGGAAATATAAATCGCCAGTGTTGATGCGGGGTTTGTGGGTTTTGGGAGGTTGAGGGGGGTTGACAACGTCCTGCGCGGACGGCGAGAGGCTTCGCATGGCTGTCGGTTGGGCGGGTGGGCGGGGGTGGGGAAGGCAGGTTGGTCCCCTTCGGCTTCGCTCAGGGCTGCGGCTGCGCTCCGGCGTTACCACCCGTGCGGGCAAAGGGGTGTCAGGGTTTGGTGCTTTCATGCTTGGTGATGAGGTGCCAGCCTAGTTGTTCGGCGAGGTCTTTGAACTCTGGGTTGGTGGTGCGGATCAGGTCGAGTTTCTTTTGGCGGCGCCAGCCTTTGAGCTGCTTCTCGCGGGCGATGGCGGTGCGGATGTCGACGAACGCTTCGGAGTAGAGCAGGCGGGTGCAGCCGTAGGTTTTGGAGAAGCCTTCGAAGGTTCCGTTCTTGTGTTGCTGGATGCGCGTGTCGAAGGTGCTCGTGACGCCGATGTAGAGCGTGCCCGAGGTGCTGCCCATGATGTAGGTGTGTCCGGCTGGCATGGGTGGATGCTAGCAGCGGATTGGTGCGTGCGATGTGATCGCTGTCATCCTGAGCGAAGTCGAAGGACCGCGATGGGTTGGGGCGTGGGGGGTGCGGGGAGTTTTGGGCGGGGCTTTGGGGGTGGGCCTGGTGGGGAAAAGGGGTGGAGGGTATGGGCTAGGTGGAAGGTGTCGGGGTCCTTCGGCTACGCTGCGCTTCGCTCAGGATGACAGGGTTTAGGGATGGGGTGGAGATGGGCGGAGCGGTCGCGCTAGCGCACGATGTTTAGCTTAGCGAGGATCGAGGCTTAGCGATGGGGCACCCAGATGTGGGCCAGTCGCCCTTGATTGGTGTCATCGCCCGCCACTCAATGGCATCTTGAATGATGTTCGTACAGGAGGTCCATTGCCCGACGCATTCTCTCAGCGATTTGGTTTTAGGTCGGCAGGCGCCCATTCGATATAGGCAGGAAGCAGCCGGAGATGTTGCGGCAATCTGCGGCGATCCTTTGTTGAAGTCATCTTGCTCTGAGAAGCGCAGGGATTTGCCTGAACTTCAATGGACCTACATGTCAAGATCCTCGAGTCTTTCTACGGCTGGCGAGAGCAAGATCGGCGAGATGCGATGCTATCGGGTAGATGGAAGCTCCTTGGTATAACAATATCTAGCGCACTCGCTTGAGGGCTGTATCCGTTCTGTTCTATTTTCGAACAGTCATTGAGGTGCGTGTATCGCACTAGAATCTATAGCCGTCGATTCCGGAATACTTCTAAGGTAGCCTTCATCCTTGAAACCAGATATGGCATGACTTGGCGCTCAGACGAAGGCCATCTGGATGTTCCGATCGGAGATTGAGTCCGTTTAGCTCGCTGTCTGCAGATGGATATGCATCCATCGCGTTGGGAGTAAATTCTGTAGCCGCATACCGCTCGAGCTGAGATTCGCAAAGCCTCTCGAAAGGGCTTCAGGCGCGGCATCCTCGAACCTGTATTTGACGGGAGCTCATCCAGCACGTCATTGGCCCGACGCGAAGGCAGTTCCGCGAGTTATATGCGTACTATGGTTTAGAACTTGAAAGTCTTTGAGGTTCTCGAGTGGTATTCGGCCCTTGAGAAATCGTCGCCAATCTATGGTACGCTTGAACCATGTGCAGGCATATCAGCTGGAGGGAAAGGAGCCTGACTTATGCCGGTAGCTGCTGATCGCTAGGTCGTGCCAGCCGAAACAAGTCAGATAGCCTGATCTGGCGCGGCTTGAGAAAATGTCTGGCGAGTCGTATACTCCCCAGGACTACGGTCTACTGACATTCCTACCGTCCGAATCTTTGGCCGCCGGACATTTGGCTCATGAGGCGTTGTTGCATTTTGCCTCCGCCGCGAGCCCATCGTCTTGAACATCTTGCTCATTTGCTGGTGCTGGCGGAGGAGGTTGTTGACCTCCTGGACCGTCGTGCCGGAGCCCAGCGGCGATGCGCTTGCGGCGGCTGCCGTTGATGATGGCGGCGTTGCGGCGCTCCTTCACGGTCATCGAGTCGATGATGGTCTCTACGCGGCTGAATTGCTTCTCGTCGACACTGCCGGCGGCTTGCTGCATCTGGGCGAAGGGGCCGACCGAGGGGAGCATCTTCATGATCGATTGCATCGAGCCGAGTTTCTTGATTTGGCGAAGCTGCTCGCGGAAGTCTTCGAGCGAGAAGCCGTCGCCGGAGAGGGCCTTGCGGGCGAAGTCCGTGGCCTTGGACTTGTCGAGCTTTTCTTCGGCGCGCTCCAGGAGGGTCGCAATATCACCCATTCCTAAGATGCGGCTGACGATGCGGTCGGGGTGGAAGGCTTCGAAGGCGTCGGGCTTTTCGCCGGTGCCCAGGAACTTGATGGGCTGGCCGGTGATTTGACGGATACTGAGGGCGGCGCCACCGCGGCTGTCGCCGTCCATCTTGGTGAGGATGGCGCCGGTGATCTGGAGTTTGTCGTTGAAGGCCTTGGCGGAGTTGACGGCGTCCTGGCCGGTCATGGCGTCGGCGACGAAGAGGATCTCGGTGGGGGAGAGCAGCTTTTTGAGTTGGGCCATCTCGTCCATGAGGGACTCGTCGATGCCGAGGCGGCCGGCGGTGTCGACGATCAGGATGTCGCAGGCCGAGTTGATGGCTTCGCGGCGGGCTTCCTTGGCGAGGCGGAGGACGTCGGAGGTGCCCGTTGTCAGTTCTCCGTTCTCAGTTGTCAGTTGGCCTTCGTAGAGCTGGGCGCTGATGGACTGTCGGCGACGACTTCGAGTTGTTGGCGGGCGGCGGGGCGGTAGACGTCGACCGAGACCAGCATAGGGCGGTGGCCGCCCTTCTTGAGCCACTGGGCGAGTTTGCCGGAGGAGGTGGTTTTGCCGGAGCCTTGGAGGCCGGCCATGAGGATGACGGTGGGAGGCTGCGAGGCGAATTTGAAGCGGGCGGTGTCGGTGCCGAGGGTGGCGATGAGCTCGTCGCGGACGATCTTGACGATCTGTTCGGCGGGCGAGAGGGCGGTGGCGACCTGCGAGCCGAGGGCCTTGGCGCGGATCTTTTCGATGAGGTCGCGGGCGACGTCGAGGTTGACGTCGGATTCGAGGAGGGCGACGCGGATCTCGCGCAGGGCTTCGTTGATGTTCTCGTCGGTGAGGGTGCCCTGGCCGCGGAGGGTCTTGAAGGAGCGCTGGAGTTTTTCGGAGAGGGTTTCAAACATGGCTATCTATCAGTATAGCTGTGGGGTTCCGGGGCGGAAAGGCAAAGGCCTTGACGCCAAGGGCGCCAAGAGAGCCAAGGGCCAAGTTTCGCGTCGGCGGCAGGTGGGACGGCGCCAGCGGTGTGCGGCTGCAGGCGGCGTGGCGGGTCCTTCGGCTTCGCCTGGCGCAAGGGCGCGCCAGACGTTGCTCAGGATGACAGATGTTGGGTGAGGGGAGCGCGGGCGGGTAGCGAGGGAGGTACGGGGGCTGGCGGTTGCGGGGTGGGGGCGCGAGAATCTAGGGATGATGGCATCGGCGACTATTGGGAATTGCGGAACGCTGCTGCGCGAGTATGTGACGCACTTGCGGGTGGAACGGGGATTGCGGCCTCTGAGCTGTGAGGCGTACCTGCGCGATCTGGAGATGTTTGCGGAGTTTCTGGAGGGCGGGAATCGAACATGTGCTCACCGCGGCCCAGGAGGACGTGAGCGGGTTCATGCAGCATCTGCGCGAGCATGGGGTGCAGAGCCGGTCGATTGCGCGGAAGCTGAGCTGCGTGCGCGGGTTCTACAAGTGGCTGCTGATGGAGAAGCGGGTGAGCCGGGATCCGACCGTGAATATCGAGTCGCCGTCGAGCTGGAAGGTGCTGCCGAAGTCGCTGGCGGAGGGCGAGGTGGGGGAGATGCTCGAGCGGACGGGAGCGGCTGCGCGGTCTCCGGCGGCGAGTGGGGCGGCGCTGCGGGATCATGCGATGTTGGAGCTGCTGTATGCGGGCGGGCTGAGGGTGGGGGAGATTGTCGCGCTGCGGGAGGAGGATCTGCGGCTGGAGACGGCCAGCGTGCAGGTAAGGGGGAAGGGCGATAAGGAGAGGATTGTGCCGATCGGGCGCAGCGCGGTGGAGGCGCTGGAGGTGTATGTGGCGCGGGGGCGGCGGGAGCTGCTGGGCGGTCCTGCGCGGACGGCGGGTGCTCATGTGCAGCGGGCGTTATTTCTTAGCGTGCGGGGAAGGCCGCTGACGACGCAGGCGGTCTGGCAGATGGTGCGGGCGGTGAATGTGCATGCCAGTCCGCATAAGCTGAGGCATAGCATGGCGACGCATATGGTGGAGCACGGCGCGGATCTGAGGACGGTGCAGACGCTGCTGGGGCATGCGGATATTGCGACGACGCAGGTGTATACGCATCTGGCGATCGATCGGCTGAAGACGGTGCATCGGATGCATCATCCGAGGGCGACGCGGCGAGCCGGGGTGGAGGCGTGAGCGCGGAGGGTGGTGGCGAGGGAGCTGCTGGTCTCTCCACGGCGGCGCGGTCCGGTCGAGATGAAAGTTTCGCGGGATGGAGCGAGCGGTTCCTGGCGATGCTGCGGGATGAGCGGGGTGCGAGCGAGCACACGCTGCGGGCTTATGCGCGGGAGGTGCGGGGGTTTGCGGCGTTCCTGACGGAGACGCTGGGGGAGGGGGCGGGGATGGCCGCGGTCGAGCATCCGCACATACGGGCGTATATGGGGACGCTGCTGGATAAGGGGTTGACGAAGGCCAGCGTGGCGCGGGCGCTGGCGGCGGTTCGGAGCTGGTTCAAGTGGGCGGCCAAGGCGGGGCTGGTGGAGAGTAATCCAGCGCTGCTGGTGCGGACGCCGAAGCTGCCCAAGCATCTGCCAAGGGTGCCGAGTATGGAAGAGGTGAACCGGGTGCTGGATTCGATGTCGCCGAAGGGGAGAGCGGTGGAAACCCATGTCTCAGAAGAGAGACAGGGGGCACCCGGTTCTGAGGCTGGTGAGGAGGTTGCCAGCTGGCCGGAGCGGGAGCGGGTGATCTTTGAGCTGCTGTATGGGTGCGGGATTCGGAACTCGGAGCTGGTGGGGTTGGATATGGAGGCGATCCACTGGCGGGACGATGCGATTCGCGTGTTTGGTAAAGGGAAGAAGGAGCGGCTGGTGCCGCTGGGCGATGCGGCGGCGGAGGCGGTGCGGGCTTACCTGCCGCAGCGGCAGGCGAAGCTGGAGGCCGCGGGGCTGGGGAAGCTGGTGCACGATGGGCCGCTGCTGATCCGGGTGCGGGTGGGCGTGGGGGCGAAGCGGGCGGCGCGGCTGACGACGCGGAGCGTGGGGAGGATTGTGAAGTCGATTGCGCTGAGCCGGGGGCTGGCGGCGGATGTGCATCCGCATACGCTGCGGCATGCGTTTGGGACGCACATGCTGGAGGAGGGAGCGGATCTGCGGGCGATCCAGGAGATGCTGGGGCATGAGCGGCTGTCGACCACGCAGCGGTATACGCAGTTGACGGTGGGGCAGGTGCAGAGGGTGTACGACGAGACGCATCCGCGGGCGGGCAAGGTCGAGTAAGTGGGGATTGCGCGTCCAGCGAATGGCTTCGCGCGGCGGCTATAAGATTGTTCGTTCACGGATGGGCGGACGGTATCGCCGGGGAGATCGCGGGCGATAGTCTATAGGTTGAGATGGGGAGGGGTGGATGGAGCGAGGGATGCGTGGGGCGGCGTGGGTGTTTTTTGTGGGGACGATGTACCTGATCTTGACCGAGGCGGTGGGTCATTGGGTGAATCTGCCGGGGTTGGGGAGCGTGGGATTCACGGTGGTGTTTGTGCTGTTCGCGCTGGCGCACTGCTGCGCGGTGGAAGGGGGAGGAGGACGGCTGCGTTCTTCGCGATCTCGGCGGTGGTGTCGTATGCGATGGAAGAGATGGGGGTGCGGACGGGGCTGGTGTTCGGTGCGTATCACTATGGGAGCCTGCTGGGGCCGAAGCTCGGGGATGTGCCGGTGCTGATTCCGCTGGCGTGGTTCATGATGATCTATCCGTCGTGGATGGTGGGGCGGGCGCTGCTGGAGGGGATCGACACGCAGCGGGTGGGCGGGATGACGGCGCTGGCTGCGGTGGCAGCGATGGTGATGACGGCGTGGGATGTGGTGATGGATCCGGGGATGGCGGCGGCGGGGAACTGGGTGTGGGAGAAGGGGGGCGCGTACTTTGGCGTGCCGCGGCATAACTACCTGGGATGGCTGGCGACGACGTTCGTGGTGTACTGGCTGGCGGGGTGGGTGTGGCGAAGCCGGACAGAGCCGGGCGTGACGCGCTGGTTTGAGGCGCTGCCGGTGGTGGTGTATGCGTTCTTCGCGGTGCGGTATGTTGCGGCGAACCGGATGGCGGCGCTGCAGTTGGTGGCGGTGTTTTCGATGGGGATGCCGGCACTGCTGGCCCTGCTGCGTGTCGGTCTGCGCGTCCCGCGGGAGGCTTCGCGTGGCGGGAATGAGATCGGGGCTGCCGACCGGATAGGTTGAGGGATCACCGGAGGAAGCGGATCAGTCACCGGAAGCGGATGGGTCACCGGAAGCGGATGAGGTAGATGGCCATGCCGATGCCGAGGAGGGCGAGAACGATGGCGAGGGCTACGGCGGTGCGGCTGGCGTGGCCGGGCTGCCAGGTTCCGGTGGAGAGCTGTTTGACGACGACCAGGTGATTGATGACGGCGGTGATGTTGATCAGGACGCCGAGCGCGACCAGGGCTACGCCGGTGATGACGGAGTGGGCGGTGGAGGTTTGCGTGGGGGCGTGGTTGGTGGCATTGAACTCGCGGAGAAAGAGGCCGAAGCGGCTGACGGCGAAGCCCACGCCCATGAGGCCGAGGCCGGTGCGGATCCAGGCGAGGAAGGTGCGTTCGGCGGCGAAGTAGACGCGGGGATCCTGCTCGGGGGAGCGGGGCTCGAGGGAGCGGGGCTCGGGGGCGTTGGGCATGGGGGATCGGCGCTAGTAGCGGGGGATCGTGGGATCGATGAGGGCGGACCAGGCGTCGATGCCGCCGGAGATGGACTGGGCCTGCTCGAAGCCTTGCTGGCGGAGCCACGCGGCGACGGAGAGGGAGCGGGCGCCGTGGTGACAGAGGACGAGGATGGGGGCTTCTTCGTCGAGCTCCTGGTGGGCGCGGCCGGGGATCTCGTTCATGGGCATGAGGGTGCTGCCTTCGATGTGCGCGGTCTGATACTCCCAGGGCTCGCGAACGTCGAGGAGCAGGGGTGGGTGGTCGGTGGCGAGGAGAGCTTTGGCCTGGGAGACGGTGAGTTCGAGATCCATAGGAGAAGGATACTAGGCGGATCAGTGGTTGACGACCGTGACGGCGCGGTTGAGGTGGGTGATTCGACGCTAGTGGTGGTGATGCTCGGAGGAGGCTGCGGGGGCGTCGGTGCCGTCGGACCAGTGCTGCACGGGAATGACGAACTGGGTGAGGTGCTCGGTGGGGTCGGAGACGGCGATGATGGGGGAGCCGGGGAGGTTCGCTCCCCAGGTGGCGGGGTCGGTGTCGGAGTAGAAGAACATGAGGTGGGCGGGCCAGTGGGGGAGGGTGTCGCCACCATAGCCTTGCTTGCCCATCATGTAGCACATGGCGCCGGGTTGCATGGGCGGCAGATCTCCTTTGGCGAGGGCGGCGGCGATGGACCGGGTCAGCTGAGCTGGCGTCTGTCCTGCCAGTCCCCACGCGGTCTCCTGGGTGATGCGGAGGAGGTAGGAGTGCGCGGCGGGCGCATTGACACACATGGGAACCCGCACCTTCGGATTCCAAAAGTCAGGGTCGGCAGCGGAGGTCCAGCCGCGCCCGACGATGCAGACGAAGCCATTCTTGCCTTGGACGGCGGTCTCGAAGCCGCGGCGTCCGAGCACCATCACTTCGGCGTCGCGGGAGATGGACTCGGGCGCGGCGGTGCGGGCGAGGGCGATTTCGGCGTCGCGATCGGGCATGAGGTACTGGTCGACGGGGGCCATCTTGGGGTAGGTGGTTGCGGGATCCTGTGACCGTGCGTGGGTGGCTGCGGCGAGCACGACGAGCAGAGCGACGCTATGGACTGCGATGGGGTGAGGCTTTGTTTGGCGCATGGTTTCCTCTCTTGAGCGTGAGCTGGGCTGACCGCTGGCAGATGGTTCCAGCGATGAGGGAGATGCTGTTGCGGAGGCGGCCGGTTCGCGGGTGCGGGTGATTAGGGCTTGACGCGCGATGGGTGAGGGGTTCCGCCGGCCAGGCTGCTGTAGGGGATCTCGCGGACCTCGCCGCGGGAGTGGGGGTCGAAGGCCGCCTTGCGGGCCCAGGCGAGGGCTTCGTCCATATTCGCGGCTTCGAGGATCCAGAAGCCGCCGATGTGCTCCTTGGCTTCGAGATAGGGGCCGTCGGTGACGAGGGGTTGGCCGTTGGGCTGGCCGCGCAGGGACTTGGCCTGGCTGGCCGGGCTGAGGCCGCAGGCCATGAGCCGGGCGCCGGCAGCTTCGAGCTCGTCGTTGAGATCACTGATCGCGCGCACCGTCTCTGCGGTCATGGTGGAGGGGTCGAAGTTGTCGGGGAGGTAGTTGGCGAGCAGATATTGCGGCATGGTGTCTCCTTGGGGTGATGCGGTAGGGGTGGTGCGATTGGCTTCCTTCATGATGGCGACGAATGGCTTGAGCGGAATTCTACAAAGAGTGCTGGATTTTTGAATCAATCGAGCAGGGTGGCCTGTTTTATTTTTTTGGACAGCAGCTCCTGCTCGCGCAGGTTGCCGGTGAGGGCGAGGGCGCGCTGCAGCTCCTGGCGAGCTTCGGCAGGGCGTCCGAGCTTGAGCAGGAGATCGCCGCGGACGCTGGGGAGCAGGTGATAGCTGGCCAGGGCGGGCTCAGCGGCGAGGAGATCGAGGGCGTGGAGGCCGGCGGCCGGGCCGTGGGCCATGCCGACGGCCACGGCGCGGTTGAGCGCGACGATGGGCGAGGGGCGGATCTGCAGAAGGGCGTCGTAGAGCAGCACGATCCGCTCCCAGTCGGTCTCGGCGACGGTGGGGGCGCGGGCGTGGCAGGCGACGATGGCTGCTTGCAGGGCGTAGCTGTGGGCGCCTCCGCCGAGTTGCTGTGCGCGCTCGAGGGCGGCGAGTCCGCGGTGGATCTGCGCGTGGTCCCACAGGGAACGATCCTGATCGGGCAGGAGGATGGCTTCTCCGGCCGGGCCGCGACGGGCGGCGGTGCGGGATGCCTGCAGCTCCATGAGCGCCTGCAGGCTGTGGACCTCCGGTTCGGCGGGAAGCAGCTCGGCGAGGATGCGGGAGAGGCGCAGGGCTTCGTTGCACAGTTCTTCGCGCATCCACTGATCGCCGGAGGTGGCGGTATAGCCTTCGTTGAAGATGAGGTAGATGACGGAGAGGACGGACTCGAGCCGGCTGCGCAGCTCGTCGGTGCGCGGGAGATCGAAGGGGACGTGGGCTTCGGCGAGGGTTTTCTTGGCGCGAACGATGCGCTGGCCGAGGGTTTTTTCGGGGACGAGAAAGGCGCGGGCGATCTCGTCGGTGGTGAGGCCGCCGATGAGGCGCAAGGTGAGCGCGACGCGGCCTTCGATGGGGAGGACGGGATGGCAGGCGGTGAAGATGAGGCGGAGGACATCGTCGTCGATGACCTGATCGAGGGCATGATCCATGGCGGCACCGAGCTGTTGCTGTTGGTATTCGAGCTCGCGGGTGATCTCTCCGTGCTTCTGCTCGAGCATGCGGCCGCGGCGCAGATGGTCGATGGCGCGGCGCTTGGCGGCGGTCATGAGCCAGGCGGCGGGCTTATCCGGGATGCCTTCGCCGGGCCAGCGTTCGAGCGCGGCGACGAGAGCGTCCTGGGCGAGCTCCTCGGCGATGCCGATGTCGCGGGTGACGCGGGCGATGCCGGCGATGAGGCGGGTGGACTCGATCTTCCAGACGGCCTCGATGGTCTTGTGCAGGTCGCTCATGCGGTTGCAGCCGCCGGGGTGGGAGGCTCGAAGCCTTCGGAGGATTGCTGCTGGTCCTGGGGGAAGTCGTGCATCTCGAAGATCTGGCGCACTTCGATGATCTCGTGGTTGGACATGGGCGCTCGTCTGGCCCACTCGATGGCCTCTTCGCGGGAGCGGACCTGGAGGATCCAGTAGCCGCCGATGACCTCTTTCGCCTCGGGGAAGGGGCCGTCGGTGACGGTGGCTTTGCCGTCGGCGAAGGAGACGCGGGCCCCGGTGGAGGGCGGAAGGAGGCCGTCGAGCGCGAGCAGCACGCCGGCCTTCTGCAGGCTCTTGTTGAACTCCATCATCTTCGCTACGCCCTCGGCGCTGGGAACTGCGTTGGGAGCTGCCGTTTCGTATCCTTTGGGGATCACGATCATCATGAAGCGCATGCTGATCTCCTTCGTGGTCGATTCCAGTTAGCATATGCCGATCGGTGGAGAGCGGCATGAACTGGTCTATGGATACGTCGAACGAGGAGGGGCGATTTCTACCGAGGCGTTGGGCGGGAGGGTGAGTCCTGGAAGCGGCGAAATGCTTCCAATGAGGAGGAGCGGTAACGACCGCGCGGGAGGGGAGATGGATCGTCGCAGATTTGTGGCAGCTATGGGCGTTGCGGTGGGGAGTTCGCTGATCGCGAAGGAGGCGGCCGCGGAGGGCGGCGCGCCGGAGATGCTGCGGCTCGCGCGGAACGGGTGGATGCCGAATAACCAGGAGCTACCGGTGCTGCTGTATCGCGGGGTGTTTGCGAAGGGCGGGGATATGGCGTCGGCGATGGAGGCGACGTTTGCGCGCAACGGCTGGCCGCCGCAGTGGAGGAATGGGGTGTACGACTTTCATCACTACCACTCGACCGCGCACGAGGTGCTGGGGTTTGCGGGCGGATGGGGGAGGCTGATGCTGGGTGGGGAAGGCGGCCACGAGGTGGTGGTGAAGATGGGCGACGTGGCGGTGCTGCCGACCGGCACGGGACATTGCAAGCTGGAGGCGAGCGAGGACTTCCTGGTGATCGGGGCGTATCCGCAGGGAGAGACGTGGGACATCTGCAGAGAGGCTCCGGACGCGGCGACGCTGGAGCGGATGAAGCGCGTGGTGTTTCCGGAGTCGGACCCGGTGAGCGGGGCGGAGGGGCCGCTGGTGAGGGCGTGGCGGCGGGCGTAGAGGCTAGCGTAGGGGCTAGCGGATGACGGCGTCGAAGGGGAGGAAGAGGGTGAAGACGGTGCCGTGATGGGCGGGAGACTGGCTGCTGCGGACGGAGAGGGAGCCGCGGTGGCGGTGGACGATCTCCTTGCTGACCCAGAGGCCGAGGCCGGTGCCGGTGACGCCCTTGGTGGTGAAGAAGGGGTTGTAGATCTTGGCCTGGACTTCGGGGCTCATGCCGGAGGCGTCGTCGGCGATGGTGATGGTGACGCCGGGCTCGCCGCTGCGCCAGTTGGTGGATTCGCGCACGCGCACGTAGAGGCAGCCGCCGCCGGACATGGCATCGAGCGCGTTGCTGACGAGGTTGGAGAGGACCTGGCGGATTTCGCCATCGAAGCAGTGGACCTTGCGATGGCAGCGGCTGCGGCGATCGACCTGAACGTGGGCGTTGGCGATGCGGCCCTGGTAGATGGAGAAGACGGTGTCGAGGAGGTCGTTGGCGCTGATCTGCTGGGGGCTGCTGGCCTGGCGATGGAAGCGGAGGGTCTGGCTGGTGATGGCAGAGGCGCGGCGGAGCTCGACCTCAGCGGTGTTGAGGTAGGTGCGGGCTTCGTCGAGCGAGTCGGCGATCTTGGCGAGATAGATGAGGTTGGTGACGGACTCGAGGGGGTTGTTGATCTCGTGGGCGATGGAGCTGGCGAGGCGGCCGACGACGGCGAGCTTCTCGCTCTGGATGAGGGCGAGCTCGGACTTGCGCTGCTGGGTGATCTCGAGGGAGGCGGCGCTGATGGCCTGGATGGTGCCGTCGGGAGCGTGGACGGGGAAGTAGCTGACGGTCCAGTAGCGGTACTCGTCGGGATCGGTGACGAGGGTGCCTTCGAGGGGATAGTTGATGACGGGCTTGCCGTCGCGGACCTGGTCGAAGAGCTCGCGGAGGCCGGGGATGGGGGCCATCTCGGTGACGGTGCGGCCGACGATCTGTTCGGGGGGAAGGCCGAAGAAGGCGGCCTGGCGATCGTTGAGGCGGAGGTAGTGATAGTCTTCGAGGTCGAAGAGGGCGAGGCCGATGGGGGCGGTGCGGTAGATGGTTTCGAGTTCGGCGTGCTGACGCTGGGCTTCTTCGGTCTTGCGGTGGAGGGTGTCGCGGTCGAGCTTCTCGGCGGTGAAGTCGCGGAAGAAGATGATGATGCCGTCGTCGGTGGGATAGCTCTGGACGCGGAGCCAGACGTTGAGGGGCTCGGGGTAGAAGGCTTCGAACTCGCCGGGGAGGCCGTCGTCCATGCTGCGGCGGTAGTTTTCTACGTAGGGAGAGCCGGGGTAGAGGGCGGCGGGGAAGGTTTCGAAGAGGTTCTTGCCGGTGAGGTCGAGGCCCATGGAGATGATCTCCTGCGCACGGCGATTGAGGAAGGTGAAGTTGTAGTCGCGGTCGAGGAAGACGATGGCATCGGTGGTGGCCTCGAAGAACTGCTCCATCTGGCGGAGTACCGTGGCGGTTTCACCGTCGGTGCGGGTTGGAAACGTTGGCACTCAAACTCCTCGAGGCGCAGAACAACGACATCCCCCCTTTTTTCAGGGGGATTCGCAGTTGGATGCGTGGTCAGGACTAGAAGATAGCCAAGACGGGGCGGGATGTCCAGAGGAGGAAGGGGTCAGGCGTTGGCGCTGTAGGCGTTCAGGCGCTGGCGCTGTGGGTGTTCAGGCGTTGGCGCTGTAGGCGTTCAGGCGTTGGCGCCGTGGCACTTCTTGTATTTCTTGCCGGAGCCGCAGAAGCAGGGGTCGTTGCGGCCGATCTCGGCGCCGGTGCGGCGCTGGGTGGCGGTGGCGGCGGCGGTGGAGCCACCGGCCTGGCGGGCGGCGGCGAGGTCGCGCTGCTTGTTGCGCTGGAACTCGCGCTCGAGAGCGTCGATGGTGGTGGAGGGAGCGCGGGTGGGGACGGTGGGGGGAGGGGCGGGTTGCTGCGGCTGTCCATGCCTGGTCTCAGAAGCGTGACCTGGGGCACCCGGATTGGTGGCGGCCTGGATGGGGAGGCGCTGCGGCGGTGGCGGCGGGGGCGCGGGCATGTTGAGGTGGAGCTGGGCGAGCTGCTCGAGGCTCTCGATGGGGGTGCCGTCGGGAGCGAGGATCTGCATGCGGAAGAGGTTGCGGGCGGTGTCTTCCTGGAAGCGCATCATCATGGCTTCGAAGAGCTCGAAGGACTCCTGCTTGTACTCGACGAGGGGATCCTTCTGGCCGTAGCCGCGGAGGCCGATGCCTTCCTTGAGGTGATCCATGTTGAGGAGGTGTTCTTTCCAGAGGGCGTCGAGGACGGAGAGCATGACGACGCGCTCGTGGTAGCGGAGCTGGACTTCGCCGAGGATCTTTTCCTTGATGTCGTAGCGCTCGTTGAGCTTGTTGAAGATGGTGTCGCCGAGCTCGTGGCGATTGAGCTGGGTGACGATCGATCTCGCTTTCGAGTTTGGCGCCGAAGACGTCGTAGACCTGGGCGAAGATCTGCTCGGTGTTCCACTGCTCGGGGTGGACCTTCTCGGGGGCGAACTCGTCGAGGATGCCGGAGAGGATGGTGGAGACGTAGTCTTCGGTGATGAGCTGCTTCTGGGCGACGCCTTCCATGAGCTGGCGGCGGAGGGAGTAGACGGCCTCGCGCTGCTTGTTCATGACGTCGTCGTACTCGAGGACGTGCTTGCGGGACTCGAAGTTCTGGCTCTCGACGGCCTTCTGAGCGCCTTCGATGCGCTTGGAGATCATGCGGGATTCGATGGGAACGCCTTCTTCCATGCCGAGGGACTGGAGGAGGGTGGAGACCCACTCGCGGGCGAAGATGCGCATGAGGTCGTCTTCGAGGGAGAGGAAGAAGCGGGAGGAGCCGGGGTCGCCCTGACGGCCGGCGCGGCCGCGGAGCTGGTTGTCGACGCGGCGGCTCTCGTGGCGTTCGGTGCCGAGGATGTGCAGGCCGCCGGCTTCGATGACGGCGTCGTGCTCGGATTTGGTGGCGGCCGCGTGGGCGGCGATGGCGGAGTCCCAGTCCGCCTGCGAGACTTCGAACTCCTGCGACTGGTAGTAGAAGCGGACGAAGCCGGCGGCGGCGACGGGGGCGATGGCGCCTTCGGCGGCGGAGACGGCGCGGGCGGCCTTGCGCTTGACGAGGTCCTGCTTGGCCATGAACTCGGAGTTGCCGCCGAGCAGGATGTCGGTACCGCGGCCGGCCATGTTGGTGGAGATGGTGACCATGCCGAGACGGCCGGCCTGGGCGACGATTTCGGCTTCCTTCTCGTGGAACTTGGCGTTGAGGACGACGTGGCGAACGTTCTTGCGCTTGAGGATCTCGGAGAGCAGCTCGGACTTTTCGATGCTGGTGGTGCCGACCAGGACGGGCTGCTTGGCGGCGTGGAGGCGCTCGATCTCGTCGGCGACGGCGAAGTATTTTTCCTTTGCGGTGCGATAGACGACGTCGGGGTTTTCGATGCGCTGCATGATGCGGTTGGTGGGGATGACGAGGATGTCGAGCTTGTAGATGGAGTCGAACTCGGAGGCCTCGGTCTCGGCGGTGCCGGTCATGCCGGAGAGCTTTTTGTAGAGGCGGAAGTAGTTCTGGAAGGTGATGGTGGCGAGGGTCTGATCCTCTTTGCGGATCTGGACGCCTTCCTTGGCTTCGACGGCCTGATGGAGGCCATCGGACCAGCGGCGGCCGGGCATGAGGCGGCCGGTGAACTCGTCGACGATGATGACTTCGCCGTCCTTGACGACGTACTCGACGTCGCGCTTGTAGAGGGTGTGGGCCTTGATGGCGACTTCGATGTGGTGCTTCATGTCCCAGTTTTCGGGGTCGGCGATGTTGCCGATGCCGAGGAGACGTTCGACCTTCTCGAAGCCTTCGTCGGTGACGGTGATGGCGCGGGCTTTTTCGTCGACGACGTAGTCGCCGGACCAGGTCTTGGTCTCGAGGGTTTCGATGAGCTCGCCCTCTTCGAGCTGGGGGATGATCTTGTCGGCGATGGCGTACTTGTCGGTGGTTTTGTCGGTGGGGCCGGAGATGATGAGGGGGGTGCGGGCTTCGTCGATGAGGATGGAATCGACTTCGTCGACGATGCAGTAGAAGTGGCCGCGCTGGACCTGATCGGCGATCTCGAACTTCATGTTGTCGCGGAGGTAGTCGAAGCCGAACTCGTTGTTGGTGCCGTAGGTGATGTCGGAGGCGTAGGCATCGCGGCGCTGCTGGTCGGAGAGGTCGTGGACGATGACGCCGACGGAGAGGCCGAGGAAGCCGTAGATCTTGCCCATCCATTCGGCGTCGCGCTTGGCGAGATAGTCGTTGACGGTGACGACGTGGACGCCGTGGCCGGCGAGGGCGTTGAGGTAGCAAGGGAGGGTGGCGACGAGGGTCTTGCCTTCGCCCGTCTTCATCTCGGCGATCTTGCCCTGGTGGAGGGCCATGCCGCCGATCATCTGGACGTCGAAGTGGCGCATGCCGACGACGCGGCGGCCGGCCTCGCGAACGACGGCGAAGGCTTCGGGGAGGAGCTCGTCGAGGGCGGCTTTTTCGGCGGCGATACGGGCTTCGTCGTCGGCGATGCCTTCGACTGCGGCGGCGATGCGGGCGCGGAATTCGATGGTCTTGGCGGAGAGCTGCTCGTCGGTGAGCGGCTTGAGGGAGTCCTCGAAGGCGTTGATCTGCGCGAGCACGGGGAGCATGCGCTTGACGGCGCGTTCGTTGGAGGTGCCGAAGACTTTGGCGAGGGTGGCGTTGAACACGGTGGGTTCCTTTGGGGGTGGCGCGTGGGCGCGGAAGCTGGGAGGAGGGGCAGCGGGAAGCTGGCCTCAGGACGCTGGGAGGAAGCGTCGTTTAGCGAAGGCTGGAGGTGAGGGTGTGCAAGGTGGCGGCGTGCAGCGCGGGAGGACGCATGGTCCAGGCGGCGGCGTGCAGCGCACGGGAGGCTGGAGCGAGCACGAAGGCTTCGGTCCTGGGCGGGGCGGTGTGTTCGGCGAGCGGCTCGGCGATGAGGGCAACGGTGCTCTGGGAGAGCAGGGTGCTGATGTAGCGGCCGCCGAGGGTGAGGTCGGTGGAGCGCAGGCCGCGGGCATCCGCTGCGCTCAGCGACGAGAGCAGGAGGAGCAGGCAGGCGAGATGGCGGTTGCGCAGACGCATGTGCACTCTATGTTAATCGAAGTGCGCGTGGATTGGGTGAGTGGATTGTAAATGGGGCGGTTGAGGAGTCGGATGGCTGCGGCCGGGCCGGGCTGCGATCGGGCCGGCCTGTGGCCGATCTGACCAACGGGGCCGGGTGACGGGTGTACCCTTTAACAAGGAGTTTGGTCGTATGGAAATCTTGCAGAATCATCCGTTGGTTGTGTGGTTTATCCTGGTGCCGGTCGCGCTTGCCATCCTGGCTGTGATGGCGCTCTTTATGGTGGTGTCGTTTCTTCCCTCACCGAGCATCGAAGCGCTGGTCGCGCGGTACATGCCGAAACGCCGCAGCTAGCGGGGATTCACACCCAATGGGCCGCATGCCCGCGGGGTGAGTTGGTCTACCCACGGGCATGCGGCTGGCTAGGAGCCGGGCCCAGACGAGCCGGGCCCAGACGAGCCGGGCCCAGACGAGCCGGGCCCAGACGAGCTGGGCCCGGATGAGGCAGGCGAAGTGAATTAGTGCGCGACCTGCTGGGACGGGGATGCGCCGTGGAAGAGGGCGTGGTTCACGTCGGGCCAGAACTCTTTGACGACGAAGGAGAGGGCGTCGATGCCGACGTTGAGGCCCCACTGGTCGGCGGTGTTGCTGAAGGAGCGTTCGCGGACAGGGTAGTAGAGGCTGGAGAGGCCGGCGGAGGCTCCGGCGCCGAAGACCTCGCTGGCGTTGAAGACTTCGTTGCCGGCGTCGGAACGGGTGACGACGACGCGGGTGAGAGCGTAGCCGGTGCGCTTGAAGAAGCCGCCGTGGCCGAGGGTGTAGTAGCGGTTATCCTCATGGGTGAGGGAGGGGACGATGGCTTCGACGAAGAAGTTTTCGCTGGTCTGGTCGACGGCCGCGTGCCAGAGGTAGCGGCCGTAGGCGACGCCGCCGGTGCCGAACTCGGGGTCGGGGTTGCTCTCGAGGTCGTAGCCGGCGATGGCCAGGGGGACGAAGATGGCGGAGTAGTCGAAGGAGTCTTCGGCGGCGGTGACGTATTTCTGCTTGACGGTCTGGGGCGGCAGCTTGACGTCGGCGCTGACGGCGCGGAAGTTGGGAAGGATGCCGAGGATGCGATGGGTCTGCGCGGGTGCCTGGTCGGCGGAGGGAGCCTGGGCCTGCGGCGTTGAGACTGCGGCAGGGGGGCATCGATGGCGGCCGGCGGGGCCGGCTGATCGGCGGCCGAGCTGCTGGCGACGGTGAGATCGAGGGCGGGGTTACCGCGGCGGTCTGGGTGGGGGCGGCTGCCGGCTGGGGCCCGGGCTGTACCCCAGCGACGGAGGTCTGCTGCGCGTGCAGGGTGGTTCCCAGAGCGAAGATGGCCAGAGAGAGGGTTAGCCGGTGGTTCAACGATAAAAGATGGTGCATTCTTCCCCTTGGGCGATTCCGTGCCTTGGTGATCCGTACAGCAGCCGAGTTTCGGACGCTGCGTGGTGTGATGACGAGACTGTCGAACTGTCTAAGAGAGATCGTGTAACTGTCTATAGTGAGTTGTCTAGTGCTTTATAGACGCGCGAACGTCCGTGTGGGTTCTGTGCATGAAAGCTTTGTCATCTGTTCCTCAGGGTATGGATGCCCCGAGGGGTGGGGTGGATGCAATGGCGGGCGAAGATTATGCTGGGAAAGCCCGCGTTGTGTGGTGGTAACGAGGCCCGAGCGGCTGGGCGACAGGAAGAGGACGAGCGATGAGTGACGTATTGGGAGCGAAGTGACGGGGAGCAAGGTGGCAGGCAGCGAAGCGGCGGTTGCGTATGCGCGGGAGCAGGGTGAGCGGTTTGTGGAGGAGTTGAAGGAGCTGCTGCGGATCCCGTCGGTGTCGACCGCGCCGGAGCATGCGGGGGATGTGCGCCGGGCGGCGGAGTTTGTGGCGGACGGGCTGCGGGCGGCGGGGATGGAGCATGTGCGGCTGATCGAGACGAACTCGGCGACGCATACGGGGCATCCGCTGGTGTATGCGGACTGGCTGCATGCGGAGCCCTCGCGATGGGAAGGCGAAGCCTACGGTGCTGCTGTATGGGCATTACGATGTGCAGCCGGCGGAGCCGCTGGAGGAGTGGAAGACGCCTCCGTTTGAGCCGACGGAGAGGGATGGGAACATCTATGCGCGGGGAGCGGTGGACGACAAGGGGCAGATGTGGATGCATGTGAAGGCGCTGGAGTCGGTGCTGAAGGCCGAGGGCGAGAGCTGCCGGTGAATGTGCGGGTGATTGTGGAGGGTGAAGAAGAGGTGGGCGGCGAGGGGATTGCCGCGTTTGTGCGCGAGCATGGCGAGCAGTTGAAGGCCGATGCGGCGCTGGTTTCCGACACCGAGATGTTTGCTCCGGAGCTTCCGACGCTGTGCGTAGGGCTGCGCGGGATGATCTATACCGAGCTCGAGGCGAGGGGGGCGGCGACCGATCTGCACTCGGGGATGTATGGCGGGGCGGCGCCGAATCCGTTTGTGGCGCTGGCGCAGATCATCGCGCAGTTAAAGGATGAGGAGGGGCGGATTGCGATTCCTGGGTTCTATGACGGGATCGAGGAGCCGACAGCGGCGGAGTTGGCGGCGTGGAAGTCGCTGCCGTTCGATGAGGAGGCGTATCGGAAGCACGAGGTGGGGTCGACGGAGCTGACGGGCGAGGCGAAGTACAGCGTGCTGGAGAGGACGTGGTCGCGGCCGACGATGGATGTGCATGGGATGCCGGGAGGGTTTACCGGGGTGGGGGCGAAGACGGTGATTCCGGCGAAGGCGACGGCGAAGATCAGCTTCCGGCTGGTGCCGGGGATGAAGCCGGAGGCGACGTTTGCGAAGTACAAGCAGTTCGTGGAGGCGATCTGCCCGAAGGGGATCCAGGTGAAGGTGACCATGATTCACTCGGGCGAGCCGATTGTGGTGAGCACGGACAACCGGTATGTGCACGCGGCGACCGAGGCGATGGCCGAGGTCTTCGGGAAGGAGACGGTGTTCGTGCGCGGGGGCGGGTCGATTCCGATTGTGGGGGACTTTGTGCGCGAGCTGGGGATTCCGACGGTGCTGATGGGGTTCGGGCTGCCGGACGATAATCTTCATGCGCCCAACGAGAAGTTTCACCTGGCGAACTTTCATCGGGGGATCGAGTCGATTGTGCGGTTCCTGGAGAAGGTGGGGGCGGAGGAGCTGATGGGCGAGCAGCGGCGGTCCGGTGCCCAGCTGCCGGTGCACGGCTTTGTGCTGGCCGGCGGGAAGAGCCTGCGGATGGGGGAGGATAAGGCGCTGCTGCGGTTTTGCGGTCGTCCGATGGTGGAAATCGCTGTGGAAAAGCTGCGGGGATTCTGTGAAGTGGTTACCATCGCCGGAAATCGGGAGGATCTCGCTGGTCTAGCGCCCGTTGTGCGGGAGACGCGGGTCGGCGTGGGGCCGGCGGCGGGGATCGAGGCGGGGTTGGGGGCGGCGACGCAGCCGTGGGCGATGTTCCTTCCGGTGGATGTACCGCTGGTTCCCGAGGAGCTGCTGAGGCGATGGTGCGCAGAGGCGATGCGGGCGGAGATGACGGTGAGCTTTCTGGGGATGGGGGGGAAGCAGCCGGCGTTCTGCCTGCTGAAGCGGGAGAGGCTGGGGGCGCTGACGAGGTTGCTGGATGGCGGGGAACGGCGGCTGGAGGTGCTGTTGAATCGTTCGGCGGAGGCTGACGGCTGTGCTTCGTGGATGTATGACGAGTATGAGCTGTATGGCGGGAGTGAGGAGGGTGCTCCGGATGCGGGGACGCTGAAGCGGTGGTTTGCGAATGTAAATACGCCGGAGGATCTGGCGGAGGCTGAGGCGTGGGCGCGGGCGGGCGGGGTGTAGGGGCATCGGCCGAGGTGCGGCGGCTGGTTTCGAACAGGTGATTTAACGGAAAACATGCATCATAGGAGGAATAGCTATGCGTGACGATCCCCAATTTCCTCCCTCGCCCGACGAGTCTTCCGCGATTGCTGCCTCCAAGACGGAGTCGTCGGCGGTCCCTGATTCCGCAGCCGAGGGCTCGGCCGGGACGACGGACCAGACCGCGGCGGAGCTGACGGCCGAGCAGATCGAGAAGCCGTTGATCGACGATGTGTCGGCGGACGTGGCGCCGACGGTGCAGGAGTTTATTGAAGAGGCGGCGGCGGCCAATCGGGAAGAGGCTGAAGTTCTGGCGGAGGAGCCGGTGTCGGCGGCCGAGGAGTCGGCGCTGCGGGCGGGCGGGGCGCTGGAGGGTGTCGCGATGACGGCGGAAGAAGTGGCGCCGTATATCTCGTTTGAGCATGTGAACAAATCGTTCGGGGACCTGGTGGTGCTGAAGGATGTGAGCTTCTATGTGAAGCCGGGCGAGACGCTGTGCATCCTGGGGCGAAGCGGTGTGGGCAAGTCGGTGTCGCTGCAGATTTTGATGGGATTTCTGAAGCCGGACAGCGGGACGGTGCTGGTGGCGGGGCAGGACCTGGGGCAGTTGGACGAGCGCGAGATGCAGGAGGTTCGGCGCAAGGTCACGATGGTGTTTCAGAACGGGGCGCTGTTCGATTCGATCACGGTGGGGGAGAATGTGGCGTTTCCGTTGCGGGAGCGCGGGCATATGGAGGAGGACCAGATTCTGCAGGTGGTGAAGGGGCTGCTGGAGATGGTGGGGGTGGCGGGGATGGAGAACCAGCTGCCGTCGGAGCTGTCGACGGGGATGAAGCGGTCGGTGGCGATTGCGCGGGCGCTGGCGTCGCAACCGTCGGCGGTGCTGTATGACGAGCCGACGACGATGGTGGATCCATTAATGGGGCATCTACTTGGTAATCTCATCCAACGTCTCAAAATGCAGATGCATCTTACGAGCATTGTTGTCACGCACGACATGCGATTCGCTGCAAAACTGGCGGATCGACTGGTGTTTTTGCATGAAGGCAAGGTGCGCTTCTTTGGTACGACCGAGGAGATGCGCGCGAGCGAAGATCCAATTTTGCATGAATTCTTCTCGATGGACGAGTTGGTACTGCCGGTGTAGCGACTTAAGTACCTATTTCCACATGAGGCGATCCGTTAGAGTAACTGCAAGCCTCAGAGTTGACGATAAACGAAGTGCCGCACGCGCTAGACTTGTAGGGACACCCCCACTCGCCATGTGAAGCATGGCTCAACGAACGGCCCGGGACCGATACCAGGACTATGGCGACCCTTGATTATCTGAAGCAGGCGACCATCACGAGCCAACGGCGGCATCTCGCCAGGATGCAGGAGCGGGGACGGCTGTTTTCGCGGCCGTCGTTCACCATCACCGTCTGGGCGCTGCTGGACTTCATGAGCGCGCTGCTGGCGGGGTTTATTGCGTTCCGGATCCGGCTGGATCCGAGGGTGGCGCAGCCGACCGCCGATGTGGTGTTGCGGCACCTGGAAGCGACGGCGCCGCTGGTTTCGATCGCGTACCTGGTTGTGTTCAGCGTCTATCTGGTGGTGTTTGCACGGCTCTTCGGTCTGTACCGGTCCCCGGACGTGCGCAGCGGGTTGAACGAGCAGCGGCTGACGCTGCAGACGACGCTGACGGCCGGGTTGATGCTGTGCGGAACGCTGTACGTGATGAAGCAATATACGGTGTCGCGCGTGGTGGTGGCGCTGACGATCGTGATCACGCTGGGTTTCCTGATGGCGCGGAGAGCCATTGAGCGCAAGATGATGCAGCGGCGGTTCCTGCAGGGGCGGGAGACGCGCAATGTGCTGATCGTAGGGCACGGCCGGGTGGCGCATGCGCTGCGCAATCATCTGCAGGCGCTGCCGCATATGGGCTTCCGGTTCATGGGGTTCGTTTCGCTGGAAGAGGATGCGGAGGAAGGGGCGAACTCGCAGATTATCGGCAACATTCATAACTGCGTGGCGCTGGCGCGGTCGTTGTTTGTGGACGAGATTTATTTTTCGACTCCCGCGGACAAGCAGACGGTGATCGCGGTGGTGGACGAGGCGCGGGTGAATGGCATCGAGGTGCGGGTGGTCCCGGATCTGTATGACGGGCTGGCGTGGAATGCGCCGGTGGAGTTTATCGGGCAGTTTCCGACGATTCCTCTGCATCAGCGCGAGTTTCCGCGGGGCGCGTTCCTGATCAAGCGGGTGCTGGATGTGCTGCTGTCGGGGATGGCGCTGGCGGTGCTGGCTCCGTTCATGCTGGTGATTGCGCTGCTGATCCGCCTGGATTCGCCGGGGCCGATCTTCTATCGCGCGGCGCGGATTGGGCGCAAGGGACGGACGTTTACCTGCCTGAAGTTTCGCACGATGGTGGCGGATGCGGACAAGCTGCGGGAGGATCTCGCGCACCAGAATGAGCGCGACGGGATTCTGTTCAAGATGAGCAACGATCCGCGGATCACCAAGGTGGGCGCGCGGTTGAGGAAGTATTCGCTGGATGAGCTGCCGCAGTTCATCAACGTGCTGCTGGGCGATATGAGCCTGGTGGGGCCGCGGCCGCCGCTGGCCGCCGAGGTGGAGAAGTACGACCTGTCGCACCTGCGCCGGCTGGATGTGCTGCCGGGGATTACGGGGCTGTGGCAGGTGGAGGCTCGGCAGGATCCGTCGTTCGACAGCTATATCTCGCTGGACACGGCGTACGTGGAGAACTGGAACCTGCTGCTGGATCTGCGCATCCTGGCACGCACGGTGGGCGTGGTGCTGGCGGGGACGGGGTCTTAGGAGCAGCGTGCAGGGGATAGCGTGTAGAGCGTAGAGAGGGCGGGGCGGGCCTGGGTGGGGACTGCTGGCTTCGCGATAGACTGTAGGGGTGCGGATCGCGCTGGCCCAAATTAATCCAACGGTTGGAGACTTCTCGGGGAACCTGAAGAAGATCGCGGAGTTCGTGGAACGGGCGGCGGCCGAGGGTGTGGCGCTGGTGATGTTTCCGGAGCTGGCGACGTGTGGGTATCCTCCGGCGGATTTACTGGAAAAAGAGGCGTTTGTGGAGCGCGCGGAGCAGACGCTGGCGGCGGTGGCGGAGCTGACGCGCGGGGCGGGAAGGCCGGCGGTGCTGTGCGGTTCGCCGATGCGGTGCGAGGCTGGGTCGGGCAAGCATGTGCGCAACGTGGCGGCGCTGCTCGAAGACGGCGAGATGAAGTTCGTGCAGCAGAAGATGTTGCTGCCGTTCTATGACGTGTTCGATGAGCAGCGGTACTTTGAGCCGGCCCGGAAGCAGTCGCTGACGGTGGTGAAGGGGCAGGCGATTGCGACGACGATCTGCGAGGATGCGTGGAATGACAAGATGTTCTGGCCGCGGCAGATGTACCCCATGGATCCTGTGGAGGAGTTGATGCGGCAGTGGGCCGTGCTGCCGCAGCCGCTGAGCGGGCATCGGCTGATTTTGAATATCTCGGCGTCGCCGTTCTGGCATGGGAAGCTGGAGGTGCGGCAGCGGATGATTGGCGCGCTGGCCAGGCGGCATCGTGCGACGGTGGTGATGGTGAACCAGGTGGGAGCGAACGACAGCCTGATCTTCGACGGAGGGTCGTTCGCGGTGGGGCCGGACGGAGAGGTGTTTGCGCAGGCGAAGTGCTTCGGCGAAGACCTGCTGGTGATCGAGACGGAGGCGCCGGCTGGGGTGGCGGCCGAGGATGGAAACGGGGCGGAGACGCTGGGGGATGAGGACGTCGCGGGGTGCGGGGATCGAACGGAGAAGACCTGGCACGCGCTGGTGCTGGGGACGAGGGATTATCTGCGGAAGTGCGGATTCCGGAAGGCGATTGTGGGGCTGAGCGGAGGGATTGACTCGGCGCTGGTGGCGGCGATTGCGGTGGAGGCCCTGGGCGCGGAGAATGTGCAGGGCGTTGGGATGCCGAGCGAGTTTTCGTCGACGGGGTCGGTGACGGATGCGGAGAAGCTGGCGCAGAATCTGGGGATTGCGTTTGCGACGATACCGATTCGCGGGGTGTATGACGAGTTCACGCGGTCGCTGGAGCCGTTTTTCCAGGGGACGAGCTTTGGGCTGGCGGAGGAGAATCTGCAGCCGAGGATTCGCGGGAGCCTGTTGATGGCGCTGTCGAACAAGACGGGAGCGCTGGTGCTGACGACGGGCAACAAGAGCGAGATGGCGTGCGGGTACTGCACGCTGTATGGAGATATGGTGGGGGCGCTGGCGGTGATCGGCGACGTGTACAAGACGGAGGTGTATGCGCTGAGCCGGTGGGTGAATCGGGAGCGTGAAGTTATTCCCGAAGACACGCTGACCAAGCCGCCGTCGGCGGAGCTGCGGCCGGGGCAGAAGGATACGGACTCGCTGCCGCCGTATGAGGTGCTGGATCCGATCGTGCGGGCGTACATTGAGGAGTACAGCTCTGCGGAGGAGATTGTGCGGTCGCAGGGGGTGGAGCTGGAGCTGGTGCGGAAGGTGATCCGGCTGGTGGAGTTGAGCGAGTACAAGCGGCAGCAGGCAGCACCGGTGTTGAAGGTTTCGAGGAAGTCGTTTGGCATGGGAAGAAGATTCCCGATTGCGGCCAGGCGTGAAGTTTAGTGTGACGGCCGACAGGCCGGATTTGACTTGAGGAGAGACAGACACAGTGAAGAAGGGTTGGAAGATGAACGAGGCTCGCAGCATGAGGCAGTGGATGATGATCGCGGCGATGGCGAGTGTGGGAGCGGTAGCGTGGGCGCAGACACCGGCACCTCCGGTGACGTCGCCGGCAACGGCCGAGGCGGAACAGGTTCCGGCAACCCAGGCACCGACGCCGAGTGCGACGGCGCCGGTTGACCCGTTTCCTCCGGTGAATCTGAAGAACTTCACCGCGGATTCGCCGACGACGGCGGAGGTGAATGCGTTTCTGAAGGCGATGTGGGGCTATGACGATGACCGTATCTGGAGCGTGGCGGCGATCCAGAAGACGCCGGCTCCGGGCGTGGCGCGCGTGGTGGTCTTTGCAGCGGACAAGGCGCATCCGGACAAGAAGAGCACCAACGAATTTTTCATCACGCCGGATGGCAAGCACGCGATTGCGGGCGGCGTGATTGATTTTGGACCGAAGCCGTTTGATGCAGCGTCGCGAGCTGTTGCAGCAGGAGGCGAATGGGCCGGCAGAGGGCGCGGCCAGCAAGGAGCTGCTGCTGGTGGAGTTCGTCGGACCTGTTGAATGGGCGGGGCAAGGAGGCTCAGGATGTTGTCGACAACCTGGTGAAGGATATTCCGCAGGCGCGGGTGGTGATCGAGAACTTTCCCGCCGATGGGAGCCCCTATGCCTTGCGTGCGGCAGAGGATGGCGTGTGCGTGCGCAAGGCCAAGGGCGATGCTGCGTACTTCACGTATGCCCAGGCGGTGTATGCCAAGCAGAAGGGGCTGACGGCGGCGACGCTGCAGGCGGCGCTGGATGCAGCGATTCAGGCGGCGGGAGCGGATGTGAAGAGCGTTGCAGCGTGTGCGTTAACGCCGGACACCAAGGCGGACGTGGAAGCCTCGATTGCGTTGGCGGCGAAGGCCAATGTGAGCCTGGCGCCGACGCTGGTGGTGAACGGACGAGTTCTGCCGCCGACGGAGATTCCCTACGACCGCTGAAGCGGATTGTGGCCTACCAGGCGGGTCTGGATGGCATTGCATGTGACGGTGCAGCCGACGCTCAGCAACTTGAAGTAACGCAACGCAAGCCAGAGACAGAGGAAGGAAGCGGGAGCCTTGGCCGTGAAGATTACTGTGGTTTCTCCGCATCGCGGCGATGCGGCCTTCGCGCTGGGGCTGGCGGTGGAGGCGTGGCTCGAACGGGGCCACGCCGTGGAGGTGGTGAGCTGCTTTACGCGCAGCGAGTTTGCGCCGTACTCGGATGTGGGCTCGGTGCATGCGAACGATCGCGTGTCGTTTGTGACGGCGGTGCGCAAGCGCGAAGACGAGGCGTGGCGCAAGCTGTATGGCGCGAGCAAGCTGACGCTCACGGATTTGAATCTGAAGGATGCTCCGCTGCGGCTGCACTGCAGGGCGGATGAGGTGTTTGGGCGGGCGGCGGAGGCTTCGGAGAAGATTGTCGCGAAGATCCGCAGGGCGCTGGAGATGAGCAAGCCGGGAGCGCTGGTGCTTCCCCTGGGGCTGAGCAGGCATGTGGATTACGTGACGGCGCGGGATGTGGCGTTGAGCGCGCAGGGTTCGGCTGGATTGCCGGTGGCGTTGGCTGGATTGCCGGTGGCGTTTTACGAGGAGCTGCCGTATGCGGCGGGGGACGAGGCAGAGGCGGCGATCGAGGCTGCCGTCGTGGAGCTGACGTTGACGGTGCAGAGCAAGCTGCAGCCGGTGTTTGCGACGGAGGCGCTGCATGGCGATGCGGTGGAGGACGCGGTGGTGAGACGCAGGCGGATGGCGTGGTGTTATGACTCGCAGATCGATGAGAGCGCGACGAGTACGATTGCGGAGTTCTGCAGGCGCTACGAGGGACGGGAGCGGATGTGGGGGAACGCTGCGTGGGTGGCTGGGGGACTTGGCTGAGGGAATGTTGCTGGGCTGAGGTGGGTTGTCGGGTTGGGGTTGCTGGCGTGGCGCAGACGGTAGGATGGTGGGGGAGGCTTTGTGCATACACGGGTTGTGGCGTCGCTGATTGCGGTGGTGGGGGTGCAGGTGTTCGCGGCGATCGCGGTGGTGTCGCTGCATCGATCGGAGGCGTGGCTGCGGCGGGCGCTGCCGTATGTGATCAGCGTGGCGGTGGGCGTGCTGCTGGCGACGGGGACGGTGCATCTGCTGCCGGAGGCGATTGAGGCGCTGGGCAATCGAACGGCGGTGTGGGTGGTGCTGGTGCTGACGATGCTTGGGCTGTATAGCTTTGAGCGGCTGTTTCATGTGCTCTCGGGCGTGAGTGCGGAGCCGGCGGCGGACGCGGAGGAGGCGCATGAGCGGGGGCATCATCATCACCATCATGCGTCGCGGCCGGCAACGCTGCTGCTGGGCAGCTTTATGCATAGCCTGGTGGATGGAACGGGCATTGCCGCGGCGTTTGCGATCGACGCGCGGGTGGGCTGGGTGACGGCGCTGGCGGTGGGGTTGCACGAGATGCCGCATCGCCTGGGAGACTTTGCGCTGCTGATTCATATGGGGATTGCGCGCGGACGGGCGGCGCTGCTGGCGATCGGTGCGGGAGGGTCGAGCCTGCTGGGATGGGCGGTGGTGGCGGCGCTGGGAGAGCCACGGATCGCAGCAGGTGGCGTGGCTGCTGCCGGTGAGTGCGGGGAGCTTCCTGTATATCTCGCTGGTGGACCTGCTGCCGGAGTTGCAGCATGAACAGCGGCCGAAGGCGGTACTGGGACAAATGTTGGTTTAGGCGTTGGTATCGTTCTCGCGTTAGGGTTAACGTATATACCGGGAGCTTAGCGACCCGAACAAGCTAGCAGGATCAGGGAGTGGACAGCAAGCAATGCGGATTGGCGTGGACGTGGGCGGAACGAAGATTGAGGCGATTGCTCTGGATGCGCGAGGCGGAGAGTTACAACGGATTCGCACGGCGACGCCCAAGGGAGATTACGCCGGAACGATCGCCGCGATTGTGGGGCTGGTGAAGGAGCTGGAGACGGCGACCGGGCAGACGGGGACGGTCGGCGTGGGGATTCCGGGAACGATTGTGGGGGCGACGGGCCTGGTGAAGAATGCAAACTCCACGTGGCTGAATGGCAAGCCGCTGCAGAAGGATCTGGCGGCAGCGCTGGGCCGTGAGGTGCGCTGCGCGAATGATGCGAACTGCTTTGCGATCAGCGAGGCGACCGATGGCGCGGCGAAGGGTTACGAGGTGGTGTTCGGCGTGATCTTCGGGACGGGCTGCGGAGGCGGGCTGGCGATCGCTGGCCACATCCATAACGGGCCGAACGGGTTGGGAGGGGAGTGGGGGCATACGCCGCTGCCGTGGGCGACGGGGAGCGAGTTGCCGGGGCCGCTGTGTTACTGCGGACGCCATGGATGCCTGGAGACATGGATTTCGGGGACGGGGCTGGAGTGGGATTTTGCGCGGACGAGCAGCCGGAATCTGCGCGGGAGCGAGATTGTGCAGGCGGCGGAGGCAGGCGACCAGGAGGCCGAGGAGGCGCTGGAGCGGCTGATCGACCGCATGGCGCGGGGGCTTTCGACGGTGGTGAATGTGCTCGATCCGGATGCGATTGTGCTGGGCGGAGGGCTTTCGAACCTGCACCGGCTGTACGACGGCGAGCTGGCGCTGCGGCTGCGCGACTATGGCTTTGGCGGCGGCGTGGAGACGCCGATCCTGCGCAATGTGCATGGCGACTCGAGTGGCGTGCGCGGTGCGGCGTGGTTGTGGCCGCTGGAAAAAAGTGACGCCGGGGAATAAGCGCGCATCTGATACGGCATGACAAAGCATGCTGCGGCAGAGGCGGAAGTTGGCAAGGCGTTACGCAAACAGTTGAAGGCGCTGCTGGATGGCGGGCAGGCGCATGCGACCTTTGACGAGGCGGTGAAGGGCTTTCCGGCGAAGCTGCGCGGCGTGGTGCCGGAGGGCCTGCCGTATTCGGGATGGCAGATCCTGGAGCATATACGGCTGGCGCAGCGGGACATCCTGGAGTTCAGCCGCAATACCGATGGCAGCTACGAGGAGAAGAAGTGGCCGGAGGAGTATTGGCCGAAGTCCGCGGAGCCGCCGAGTGAGGATGCGTGGGAGCACTCGATCGCGCAGATTCGCGCGGACCGGAAGGCGTTTGAGAAGCTGCTGAACGATGCCGAGGATGCGGAGCTGGTGGCGCCGTTTGCGTGGGGGGATGGGCAGTCGCTGCTGCGCGAGGCGCTGCTGGTGGCCGATCATGATGCGTATCACGTGGGGGAGTTGGTGGTGTTGCGACGGTTGCTGGGGGCTTGGAAGAAGTGAAGTAGTGGCTAGTGGTTAGGAGAGGCCGAGGGCGGCGGGCCACTCGGAGGGGTGGTCGACGGTGCGTTCGGGTTGGGCGGCGGCGAGGGCGGCGGGGGCCAGGCCGAAGGTGCAGCCGATGAACTGGGTGCCGCAACGCTGCGCGGTGAGGCAGTCGACGTCGGAGTCGCCGATCATGACGGTGTCTTCGGGCGTGATGGTGGAGGCGGTGAGGGTCGAGGCTTCGGCGATGAGGGTGAGCAGGCCGGCGGGGTCGGGCTTCTTGGTGGCGAAGGAGTTGCCGCCGTAGTTCTGGAAGAAGAAGGGCTCGAGGTCGAGGGCGCGGCAGATGTCGCGGGAGGGGTTTACGGGCTTGTTGGTGAGCACGGCCATGGGCAGGTGCGGGTGGCGGGTGCGGATGCTGCGCGAGGGCGTCGAGGACGCCGGCGTAGCAGCGGGTGTTGTCGAGCTTGTGGGCGCGGTAGTAGGTGAGGAAGAAGTCGAAGGTGCGGCGGAAGAGGTCGTCGTCTTTCGTGGGGGTGGAGGGCGTCGAGATCGCCGGGGTCGCCGAGGGCGCGGCGGACGAGCATGGCGGCGCCGTCGCCGATGTAGCTGGCGATGAGGGCGTTGGGCAGGGAGGGCTTGCCGACGTGGAGGAGCGCGGCGTTGACGGAGTTGCAGAGGTCGAGCGAGGAGTCGATGAGCGTGCCGTCGAGATCGAAGACCAGCAAGCGGGGCGGAGCACAAACCATGGTGTTAGTGTATCCGCCCCGCTTGCTGGATTTGTAGCCGGCAGGAGTTAGTGGCTGTCGATCTCGACGTCGCCGGAGCCGGTGCGAACTTCGAGGGGAGGGCCGCCGCCGTTGATGGGCGCGGTCAGGTGATGGCGGGTGTTGTCGCCCTGCTGGGGAGCGCCGGGGAAGTTGACGCGGATGTCGCCGGAGCCGGTGGAGGCTTCGAGGTTGAAGTGGGCGTCGGGGGTGAGGTGCAGGCGGATGCCGCCGGAGCCGGAGGAGAGATTGGCGGCGCCGGTGAGATGGCCGTCGGCCTGGATTTCGCCGGAGCCGCTGCGTGCCATGAGGCCGCCGTTGAGGCCGTGGATCTTGATATCGCCGGAGCCGGTCTTGGTCTTGATGTCGCCGGAGCCGGTTTCCTCGAGGTCGATGTCGCCGGAGCCGGTGCCGAGCTCGGCGGGACCGTTGATGCCGTGGGCGCGAATGTCGCCGGAGCCGCTGGTGGCGGAGAGATAGCGGCCGAGGTGGTCGATGGTGATGTCGCCGGAGCCGCTGTGCAGGTTGAGGGCGACGGAGGCGGGCGCGGTGATGTCGTAGTCGATGCTGATGTTGTTGAAGAGGTCGTGATCGTTGGACTCGCCGACACGGATGGCGTTGCCGCTCTGGGTGATGGGCGGGTTTTCGATGATGCGCGGAGATGCGACTCTGGACGTCGCCGAACATGGCCCAGCCGGCGTGCACGTGGCCGACGATGTGGATCTGGCTGTCGCTGCCGGCGTGGAGGGTGATGTCTCCGGAGCCGGTGGAGACGTAGAGGTCGGCCTGGCCGCTGACGTTGAGCGTGCGTTCGAAGCGGTTGTCTGCGGCGAAGGCTGCAGTCGACACCGTCAAGAGAAGCGCAGCTGCGAGGAGTCGAAGTTTCATGGTGTGTGCCTTTCTGAATGAGTGTACGAAGTTTGTTGAAGGGCTGCCTGGTTATGAAGTCTGTTGAAGGACGACTTTATCCCCGGCCTTGAGGCCCGAAAGCACTTCGATGCGGCTGCCGTTGGAGATGCCGGTCTTGATGGCGAGGACGCGGTGGCCGTCCTTGCCGTGAGGATCGGGGACCCAGACGCTGGCGTTGCGATCCTTATCGTAGAGGACGGCTTGTTCGGGGATGGTGAGGGCGTTCTTGTGTTCCTCGAGGACGATCTCGGCGTTGGCGGTCATGTTGGCCTTGAGCTCGCCGCCGGGGTTGTCGATGGAGATCTGCACCTCGAAGGTGGTGACGTTGTCCTTCTCGACGCCGAGGGGAGCGATCTTGGTGACGCGGCCGGCGAAGGTGCGGCCGGGGAAGCTTTGCACCTTGATGCGCGCGGCCTGGCCGAGGTAGACCTTGGCGATGTCGGACTCGTCGACCTTGCCCTTGACGTAGACCTGGTGGGTGTCGCCGAGGGTCATGACCAGCGTAGCGGTCGACCCGAGGACGAGGATGGAGCTGACGGCGTCGCCGACCTGCACGTCGCGGGAGAGGACGACGCCGTCGATGGGCGAGGTGACGGTGGTGTAGGAGAGTTGCTCTTCGAGCTGCTTGAGGGAGGCCTCGGCCTGCTGGACGAGGGCTTCGCTCTGGTGGAGCTTGGCGTTGTCGACGGCGATCTGGGCGACGGCCTTGTCGCGGACGTTGAGGGCGGCGAGATACTTCTGGTGGGCATCGTCGAGCGCCTGCTGGGAGACCAGGCCGTCCTGTGCCATCTCCAGGGCGCGCTTGTAGGAGTGCTCGAACATGGGGAGGTCGGGGGCTTCGGCGGCGACCTTGTCGAAGGCGACGGCGGCGGCGGCGGAGTGGGCGGTGGAGACGGCTCCGGCGAGCTGGGCCTTCTGCGCGGCGACCTGGTCGAGGATCTCTTCCTGGTCGAGCTGGGCGAGGACGTCGCCGCTTGCGCACGGTGTGGTTGATGTCGGTATTGAGCTTGGTGACGATGCCGCTGGCCTTGGATTTGACCTCGACTTCGGTGATGGGCTGGACCTTGCCGGTGGCGACGACCGAGCGGGCGATGTCGCCGAGCTCGGCGGTACCGAGCTGGGAGGGATCGATGGGCGGAGCTCCGCCGAGGCTCTTGGCGGCGACGAAGCCGCCACCGACGAGCACGCAGACGACGACCGCAAGGATGATCCAAAGCCGCTTGCGGGATTTCGATTTCGAGTTCAAGGGGCCTCCGAAGCCGGACAGATTTTGCTCTTCGGAGTGGAGTTACGCAGGAGCGGGCCGCGCGGTTCCATACGAACCCGTTTAATCACAGGCCTGCCGGATGTGCCCGCTACGCGCGGGGCGGGCGTTCGCACGTCTTTTGACGGCTTCGCGTGGGCCTTTCGTTGATCGGCAACGAGATTTCGCTCGCGACCAACGGAAGTGCCCAGCCGAAGGCCTCCGCAGCAACGAAGTTGCCGCTCCACGCGCAGTGGGCACGTTTGGCAGGCCTGTGATTAAACGGGTGGTTGAACCAGGTTCTTCGACGGGAAGATGGGGGAGACGGTCAGGCGTACTTTCTGAGCATCCCGAGGACCTTGCCCTGGATGCTGACGCTGGCGGCGGGGGCGTAGATGGGCTTCATCTCGCTGTTGGAGGGTTGCAGGCGGATGAGATTGCCCTCGCGATAGAAGCGCTTGAGGGTGGCGTCGGTGCCGTCGACCAGGGCAACGACGATCTCTCCCTCGCGGGCGGTGCGGGTGCGTTCGACCAGCACGTAGTCTCCGGAGACGATGTGCTCGTCGCGCATGGAGTCGCCCTGGACTTCGAGGGCGTAGACCTCGCGGCTGCCGATGATATCGCCCAGCGAGATGGTTTCGGCGGTTTCGATGGCTTCGACGGGCTTGCCGGCGGCGATGCGGCCGAGCAGGGGGAGGCGATCCATGATCTTGCGGGGAGCGCGCTGGGGGATGACGTCGATGGAGCGGCTGCGATTGTGGGCTCGCTGCAGCAGGCCCTTGGTCTGGAGATTGGTCACATGCTTATGGACGGTGGCGAGCGAACTGAGGCCGAGGCCGGCGGCGATCTCCTCGTAAGAGGGGGAGTAGCCGTTGCGGGAGGTAAAGGTGGAGAGAAAGTCGAGAACCTCTTTTTGCCGACGCGTAATAGCCATGCGCTCCATTTTAGCGAATAAAAGGCGAATTGGGGCCAAAACTTTCGAGGTACCCGGTTTGCCACGAGGGAGGCCAAAACGGGATTGCGGAGAGTTGTCCTGTATCGGGAGAGGAAAGGATGAGAGCTGCGTGAGTATTCGTTGTGCGGCGCGGTGCGGTAGTGGATGGTAATAGTACACCGCGGTTGAGAGCGGGGAGTTTGATGAGAACGGTGAGAGAAAACGACCTCACCGAGACGTTCAAGGGCGTAGAGCAGGTTCGGAAGCTGAGGCAGGGCGATGGAATATTCGATAGGGTTGGCGAAGGAAGAGACGGCAGGTCCGGTGGTCGCGGCGGGGATGGCGAGGCGTTCGGGCGGACGCAACATCCTGATTGTGGATGAGGATGCGTCGCTGGGAAACTTTCTCAGCCAGGAGCTGCAGGCAGAGGCGTTCGCGGTGGAAGTGCTGCAGGACGGGGAGTCGGCGCTGCGGGCGATTGAGGAGGATGCGCGGCATGACCTGGTGATTCTGGATCTCGATCTGCCCAGGCTGGACGGGATCAGCCTGATCCGGAGGGTGAGAGCCGGAGAAGCCGCGGCTGCCGATGCTGGTATTGACGGCGCGCGGCCGGGTGGAGGATAAGGTGCAGGCGTTTCAGAGCGGGACCGATGACTTCCTGACCAAGCCGTTTTCCTTTGCCGAGCTGCTGGCGAGGGTGCAGGCGCTGCTGCGCCGGCATACGGGGTTGATCCCGAATGTGTCCGAGGTGGGGGATCTGCGGCTGTACCGGGAGGAGCGGCGGGTGGAGCGCAACGGGCGGAGGATCGACCTGACGCCGCGCGAGTTTTCGATCCTGGAATATATGTTGCGGCATGTGGGGCACCCCGTATCGAGGGCGACACTCTTCGAGAAGGTTTGGAATATGCCGCATCAACCTTCTTCCAACATTGTCGATGTCTATATGAAGTATGTGCGCGACAAGGTGGATGGGCCGGGGGAGCGCAAGCTGACGCACACGGTCCGCGGGTTTGGTTACGAGTTTCGCGACGCCTAGCGGCTGGCTGCATCTGGCAGCGCGTTGTGCTGTGGTCTCTCACGAATTGCGGGCTTCAGGATCTCACGATTTTCTAACGTCTTATGAGCAGGTACAGGTCCATGGGAATGCCGGTTACACCGTTCGCACGCCAGGAAGATCGAGTTGCAACGAATGTCTTCGTCGTCAGTTCCAACGTCAGGCTGCGCGAGAGTCTGCAGGAGAAGCTTGTCCACCCGCGCTGGCATGTGATCGAGGCAGGCAGCGGAGCGGGGGCGCTGGAGGTTCTCTATCGCCACGGGGACGGGGAGGGCGTTCTGCTGCTGGATCCGATGCTGCCGGACCTGGATCCGGATGAGTTTCACGGCATGATCCAGCGGCGCTTTCCGAAGACACAGGTCATCACGATGAACTCGCGGACGGGCCAGATGGTGGTGGGGGATGGAGCGTCCACGCCGGTGTCGAAGTGGCTGATGGAGCTGGTGAACGTGGATGGAACTGGCGGAAACGATCGGTGGAGGGCGGCGGACAGCGAGACGCCGCGCGGCCTGGCGAAGGAGAAGAGTACGCTGCGCGGGATGATTGGGGACTCGGAGCCGATGCAGCGGGCGTATGAGCTGACCCGCATGGTGGCAGCGCGGGATACGACGGTGCTGATCACGGGCGAGAGCGGCACGGGCAAGGATCTCATCGCACAGGAGATTCATCAGATCAGTCCGCGGCGCAAGCAGCCGTTTGTGGTGGTGAACTGCTCGGCGATTCCGGAGTCGCTGCTGGAGGCGGAGCTGTTTGGCTATACCAAGGGAGCGTTTACGGGCGCGGTGCAGTCGCGGATCGGGCGCATCCATGCGGCGCACGGAGGGACGCTGTTCCTAGATGAGATTGGGGACATGCCGCTGTCGCTGCAGAGCAAGCTGCTGCGGTTTCTGGAGCAGGGCGAGGTGCAGCGGCTGGGCGGCAATGACAATCTGAAGGTGGATGTGCGGGTGGTGGCGGCGACCAACGTGAAGCTCAAGCAGCAGATGGAGAAGCAGCTGTTTCGCGACGATCTATATTACCGGCTCGCGGTGTTTCCGATTCAGCTGCCGCCGTTGCGCGATCGGATGGAGGACCTGGAGGAGCTGGTGGCGGCATTCATCGCGACGATTCTCTGCGGGGAAGGTGTTGAGCTCCGAGGCGCTCGAGGTGCTGCAGCAGCATCACTGGCCAGGAAATGTTCGTGAGCTGCGCAACGTGATCGAACGCGCGACGATTCTCGCAGGTTGCGGGCAAGAGATCCGGGCAGAACACATTGTTCTTTAGCGATTCGCAACTTAATCGCGATGCGTGGCTCGAGTTTGGCACGCGTCGTGCATTTGAAATAGGCAAATGTTGCCCGGTTCTCATGTTGTTCCCATAAACGATTCCCCGCTGAAAGCACTGCACAGCCCGAAGCTGCTGGCGGACGCGTTCTCAGAGTTCATCTCTGCGTCGTCGCTGCTGGAGAGGTCGTACCGGGATCTGCAGCAGGAGGTGGGGCACCTGGGTACGGAGCTGGCGGAGCGGAATGCGGCACTCACGCGAAGCCTCGCAGAGAACGAAGCCATGCGCGGGGCGCTGCAGCAGATGATCGATTCGATGCCCTGCGGCGTGCTGGTACTGGATACGACGGAGATGATTGTGACGATCAATCCTGAGGGACGGAGACTGCTGGAGCTGGGCAGCGCGCAGGTGCGGACGCTGCGCGATATTGCGGCGATCAGCGGGATCCATCTCGAGGCGCTGGCGCTGGGGGCTGAGCTGCCGGGAGTCGGGAGGACGCACTTGAGCATGAGGTGTGTCTTCGCTGCGAAGGGAAGAAGCGGTGGCTGGCGATCAGCAAGCGAAAGCTCTCCGGTGTGATCGCTGCGGTCGATTGCCAGCGTGGGCAAGAAGCGCGCTGCAAAGCATTTGGATCCTGCGCGATATTACGGCGAACAAGGAGGCCGAGCAGGAGCGTGAGGCAGCCCGCAATGCGCTGGCGCTGGCCGAGGTTTCGGCGATCCTGGCGCATGAGATTAGAAATCCATTAGCGAGCATGGAGCTGTTTGCCGGGTTGCTGGCCGAGGATCGGGAGCAGACGGGGCTGTGGGTGTCGCATCTGCGTGCGGGAATTCGGCTGCTGTCGGCGACGGTGAACAATGTGCTGAGCCTGCAGGGCGGCGGCAGGCTCGCATCTGCTTCCGGTGGATCTGTCCGCCTGCGTGCGCAGTGGCGTGGAGTTTGTGCGGCCCATCGCCGAACAGGCGGGTGTTGCGCTGGCGTACCAGGGCGAAGAGGGTTTGAGGATCCAGGGCAACGAGAACCAGATGCGGCAGATTCTGTCTGAACCTGATCTGCAATGCCATACGGCATACGCCGGCCGGAGGGAAGGTGACGGTCGCGACGCATGGCTGTAGCGCGCGAGGGAATGCGTCCGTGCGCTGGTCGATGTGAGCGATACGGGTTGCGGCATGGACGCGCAACAGGTGGAGCGCGTGTTTGAGGCCGGATTCAGCGCGCAAGGGGACACGCCGGGGCTGGGGCTGGCAGTGTGCAAGCGGCTGATGACGTTCCACGGTGGAGAGATTCGGGTGACGCAGCCAGGTTGAGTTGCGGCAGTACGTTTCAATTGGAGTTTCCAACGTTATGACAAGCGATCGTGTGTCTTCGGTAATGGTGGTGGACGACGAGCCGGGCATCCGGACGGCGCTGCGCGCCAACTTTCTGCGCCACGGCTGGAGGGTCGAGACGGCGGCTTCGGTGCGCGAGGCGATCAGCCATCTGGAGGGCAAGGAGTTCGACCTGGTCGTCACCGACATACGCATGCCGGATGGAACGGGCATGGAGGTGATGCGGGCGACGCGCCAGCTGTCTCCGGGGACGGCGGTGATCTTGCTGACGGCGTATGGCTCGGTGCCGGATGCGGTGAGTGCGATGCGCGATGGAGCCCTGGACTACCTGACCAAGCCGATCTCGTTTGACCAACTGCAGGCCACGGCCGCGAAGGTGATGCATGTGGCCAGGCAGGCTGCCGGTGGAGGATGATGCTCCGGCGAGCGGCATCATTGGGCGGTCGCCGCTGCTGCAGCGGGCGTTGCAGCGGGCGCGCGCGGCAGCGAGTACCGAGCGCGGATGTGCTGGTCGAAGCGGAGAGTGGAACGGGGAAAGAACTGCTGGCGCGGTTCATTCATAACTCGAGCGATCGCAGTGCGAAGCCGTTTGTTGCGGTGAACTGCGCGGCGGTTCCCGAGTCGCTGCTCGAGAGCGAGTTGTTTGGTCATGGACGAGGCGCCTTTACCGGCGCCGTGGCGCGAAGTCGGGTAAGTTCGAGTTGGCCGATGGGGGCACGATTCTGCTCGACGAGATTGGGGAGATGCCGCTGCATCTGCAGCCGAAGCTATTGCGCGCGCTGCAGGAGCGCGAGTTTGAACGGCTGGGAGAGGCGCGATCGGTGCACGTGGATATCCGGGTGATTGCGACGACCAATGTCTCGCTGGCTGCGATGGTGGAGCGGGGACAGTTTCGCAGCGATCTCTTCTATCGGCTCAATGTGATTCCGCTGTCGCTGCCGCCGCTGCGCGATCGCAAGGAAGATATTCCGGCGCTGGCGCTGTACTTTGCGGAGAAGCATGCGGCGCAGTCGCAGTCACAGGTTCCGCAGCTGCGCCCGGAGTTTCTGGACCGGCTGCAGACGCACTCGTGGCCGGGAAACGTTCGGGAGCTGGCGAACTTCATGCGCCGGGTGGTTACGCTGAGCGAGACGCGGGATATCGACGCCGGGTGTTTCGACAGGGAGTTCCAGATCGCGGCGCGGTCGTCCCATATGTCCCCGACGTTTCAGCCGGTGCAGTCTCCGGCGGTGCTGGCGGGGACGCCGATCCGCCAGCTGGAACGGATGCACGTGGAAAACACGCTGGCGCTGACCGATGGAAACCGGACGCACGCCGCCGAGATGCTGGGCATCAGCCTGCGGACGCTGCGCAACCGGATTCGCGAGTATGGTCTGCCGCCAAGGAGGATTGCCTGATATGTCTGCCTTTTCTTCAGTCGAGATGTTGCAAGGGTATCTGAAGGTCCTGACGGACCGGCAACAGATGATTGCGTCCAACATGGCGAATATTGATACGCCTGGGTATCACACCAAGGACCTGAACTTCTCAGCGGCGATGCGGCGGGTGATGGACGAGGGCGGAGCGGGGAGTGGCGCGGTAGTTGGAGCCGGCATCGTTCGAGACCCAGGGGCTGCCGGAACGTCCGGACGGAAACAATGTCAGCGTCGATCGCGAGAGCATGCTGCTGGCGCAGACGCAGCTGCAGTTTCAACTTGGCGTGCAGTTGGTGAAGTCGCAGATGCAGATGGTCTTGACCGCCATCAAGGAAGGGAACTAGCATGAGCCTGTTTGACATGATGAACATTAGCGGTTCCGCGCTGTCGGCGGAGAGACTTCGGGCCGAGGTGACGTCGGCCAACATGGCCAACGCCGAGACAACGCATACCGAAGCGGGCGGGCCGTATGTGCGGAAGGAAGTCGTCTTCACGACCAAGAACGCATCTCCGTTCCGAACGATGTTTGCATCCATGGGCCGGTCTGCGCAGCCGGCGGGAGGATCGGTGCAGCTGTCGCAGGTAGTCGATGACCCGACGCCGGCGGTGATGCGCTATGAGCCGGGCAGTCCGGATGCCAATGCGGCGGGCTACGTGGCGTATCCGGCCATCAATCCGGCCAGCGAGATGGTGGACTTGATGGGAGCGGTGCGAGCCTATCAGTTGAATGCGTCGGCGGTGAGCGCGGCGAAGCAGATGATCCAGGAATCGATCGACATCCTCAAGACCACGTAGGGACGTGAGAGCACGTGACGGAGCGCAACGATGAGCAATGTAAGTTTGAGTGGAATTCCGAATGTGAGCATGCCGCGCAGCGCCGGCGCTGGACAGCGGCGAGGACGGCGGGGGCTGAACTTTGGCGACGTGCTGCAGAACGCGGTGTCGGGCGTCGATTCGCTGAACAACACCGCGGGCGCGCAGATCAGCAACCTGCTGCAGGGCGGCAGCGGCGACATGACGAGCGTGATGATTGCGGTCGAGAAGGCGGATGCGTCGCTTTCAGCTGATGATGCAGGTTCGCAACAAGATCGTGAGCGCATACCAGGATATCGAGAAGATGCAGTTCTAGATGCAGTTTAGGTTGAGGCGCGATGGCAGGCTTTAACGACATAACGAAGCAGGCGCAACAGTTCTGGACGAGCCGGAACAAGCGGCAGAAGATGCTGCTGGCGGCGGGCGCAGCGGCCAGCGTGCTGCTGGTTTCGCTGTTTGCCGGGCTGCTGGGCAGCCCCGACTATAAGCCGCTGTACGCGGGGCTGGAGGCTGCGGACGTGCAGACGCTCTCCGCGCAACTGGATGCGCAGAGCATTCCGCATCAGACCAGCGCGGATGGAAAGACGATCAGCGTGCCCGCCGACAAGCTGGATGTGGCGCGGATGCAGACGGCGTCGCAGGGAACGCCGCACAGCGGGCGGATGGGATTCGAGCTGTTCGACAAGATGTCGTGGGGACAGACGGAGTTTGATGAGAAGGTGACCTATCAGCGCGCGCTGGAGGGCGAACTGGAGCGCACGATCGAGACGCTCAGTGACGTCAAGAGCGCGCGCGTGTCACCTGGTCATGCCGACCGATTCGATCTATGAAGACCAGCAGCGCGCGGCCAAGGGCTCGGTGATTCTGAAGCTCAAGGGCAACAGCATCTCGAAGGAGGCGGTGCAGGCGATTGCGCGACTGGTGTCGGGTGCGGTGGATGGATTGAAGCCGGAGGACGTTGCGATTATCGATGCGGATTCGGACAAGTCGCTCAATGTGGCGCACGATGGGCCGATGAGCGGGGAAGGCCTGGAGACGAGCCTGACGCAGCGGCTGATGAGCACGCTGGAGCCGATTGTGGGGGCGGGAAATATTCGCGCCAGCGTGAACGTCGACTACGACCAGGGGTCGAGCGAAGAGAGCCAGGAGAAGTATGATCCGGCGGTCAGTGCGCTGCTCAGCGATCAGAAGTCGGAGGACCAGGCGGGCGGCGGAGCGGTGACGGGAGGCGTTCCGGGAGTGGCGAGCAATGTGCCTTCGCCCAAGCGTGCGCAATCGGCAGCGGTCGACGGCGCCGCAGAGTGCGACGCAGCGTTCGACGACCGAGAACGCGCGCTACGGTGTGAATCGCGTGGTGCTTCACCGGGTGGTGCCGGCCGGGCAGTTGCAGCGGATCAGCGCGGCGATCCTGGTGGATGATGCGGTGGTGAAGAACGTCGATAAAGGGAAGGTGACCTTCGCGCGGCATGCACGATCGCAGGCGACGTTGAATCAGATTCAGCAGCTTGCGCAGGCGGTGATCGGCTTTGATGCCAAGCGCGGCGATACGATCAGCGTGCAGGATATGTCGTTTGCTTCCGATGAGGACGCGGCGGACGTCTTCCGGCGCCGGGCCTGGCGGAACGGGTGCAGAAGGCGGTGTCGGATTACTCGTCGCTGCTGCGGCCGATGTCTCTGCTGGCGCTCTTCCTGCTGGCCTATCTCTTTGTGCTGCGGCCGATTCAGAAGCAGGCGCTGGCTCCGGGGGCTCCGGTGCAGATAGCAGCGCAGCCGGCTTTGGATCTGCCGGTGACCCCGGAGCAGCTTGCGTTGGGCGTTACGCAGACCACGGAGATCGACCCATCGAGCGGGTCAGTTGAAAGATCAGACGATCGAGATGATCAAGCAAAAGCCGGCGGACACGACGTCGCGCGGTGCAGGCGTGGTTGCGGGAGGAGGCCTCATGAGTATTCTGGAGACGGCTCCGTTGAGCGGAACGCGCAAGGCGGCGATCCTGCTGTCGGTGCTGGGAGATGAGGCGGCTGCCACGATTCTCCAGAATCTGCCGGAGGAGGATCTGCAGCGGGTGACCGAAGAGGTCGCGAGACTGACGTCGGTTCCCTTTGATATTGCGCTGGAGGTGCTGGAGGAGTTTCAGCAGCTCATGGTGGCGCAGGATTTTCTGGCGGTGGGCGGGCACGATGTGGCGAGTCGTCTGCTGATCAAGGCGTTTGGCGAGAGCGGCGCGAAGGTCATGTTGCAGCGGTTGATGCGCTCCGACGAGGTGAACTCGATGCGGATGGACTCGCTGAAGCGGGCCGATCCGCAGCAACTGGCAAGATTTCTGGTGGGAGAGCACTCGCAGACCAAGGCGCTGATCCTGGGCCACCTCGAACCCAAGCAGGCTTCGGCGTTGTTGATGAAGCTGGAGCCGGGAATCCGCGCAGACTGCGTGAAGCGGCTGGCGAATATGGGACAGTTTTCTCCGGATGTGGCGACCAAGGTCTCGACGGTGCTGAATCGGCGGCTGCGGTCGGTGGGGGACCAGACCAAGCGTACCGATTTCGGCTTTCGGGATGTAGCGGAGCTGATGAATCGTCTCGACCCGATGATTGCGCGCGAGATCCTCGACAACATCGAGAAGGATGAGCCCCAGCTGGTGACCAATATCCGCGACCTGATGTTCACCTTCGATGACTTTCTCGAGGTGCCGGAGCAGGAGCTGCGCGAGTTGATGAATGCGATCGACAAGAAGGTGTTGATGACCGCGCTCAAGGGAGCGAGTGAGGATCTGCGCAGCCATTTCTATCGCACGATGTCTACGCGTGCGGTGGAGATGATGAAGGAAGATGCGGAGGCGATGGGGCCGGTGCGCAGCAAGGATGTGGCCAAGGCGCAGGCGGAGATTATCGCGATCGCGCGCAAGCTGGAGTCCGAAGGCAAGCTCGTTCTGAAGAGTGAAGGAGAAGACGAGTATGTCCTCTAATTGCGTGGAATTGAACCGCGTCCCTGCTCCGCCGGTGAGGACGCTGGTATATCACGATATGGCCGGCCGCAGGTTCCAACGGATGGCGCTGGCCGATCGCAGGCAGAACGCTCGGAAGAAGAGGCAAGCCGGCGCCGTGTGGAGATGGAACGTTTGCAGGAGGAGTTTGCCAAGCGCCTGCAGCAGGAACGCGCCGACAGCGGTGGAGCAGGCCGAGCAGAGGCTGCGCAGTGAATTCGAGCAGCGGCTGCAGGCGGAGCGCGCGCCGGTGGCGGCGGCGGTCTCCGAGTTCGGGGCGCAGCGGGACCAGTATTTCGCGCGTGCCGAAGCCGAGGTGGTGCAGCTCGCCCTGGCGATTGCCGCGAAGATTCTGCACCGCGAGGCGCAGGTGGATCCGATGCTGGTGGCGACGCTGGTGCGGATGGCGGTGGAAAAGATGCGGGAAGGATCTAGTGTGACGATACGCGTGGGGGCGGGTGAAGTCGTCGCGATGGAAGGAATACTTTGCAGCGCAGAGCAAGGACGAGCGTGTGCAGGTGGTCGGGGATGCAGCGCTCAGCGATCATGACTGCATGGTCGAGACCGAATTGGGGGTGGCGAACTTTGGTTTGGATACGCAACTGAAGGAGGTCGAGCAGGGGTTCTTCGACCTGATGGCCCTGAGGCCGGTGAAGGCATGAACCGCACACTGCTGGCGCCGTATCTGCACCATCTGGAGACGGGCTCGACGCTGCGTTGGAAGGGCCGGCTGAACCAGGTGGTGGGCAACCTGATGGAGTCGGAGGGGCCGTTCGGGTTTGTGGGCGAGTCGTGCGAGATCGAGACGGAGGACGGGCGAAAGTATGCGGGAGAGATTATCGGCTTCCGCGGATCGACGGTGTTGTCGATGGCCGTCGACCACCCGCAGGGAGTGCGGCTGGGCGATTCGATTGTGGCGTGGGGAGCGCGCCCGTCGGTTCGGGTGGGGCCGGGATTGCTGGGGCGGGTCATCGATCCGGACGGCAATCCACTGGACGGCAAGGGCGAGTACCGGGCCACCAAGTCGGTGACCATCGATGGGTCGGCGCCGCTGCCGCTGGATCGAGTGCCGATTCGCGAGCCGCTGGGTTGCGGCGTGCGCGCGATCGATGGATTTCTGACCTGCGGACGAGGCCAGCGGATCGGGATCTTTGGCGGCAGCGGCGTGGGCAAGAGCACGCTGATCGGCATGATGGCGCGAGGCACGGCAGCGGATATGACGGTGCTGGCGCTGGTGGGCGAGCGGGGCCGCGAGGTGGGTGAGTTTCTGGAGGTGCTGGGCGAAGAGGGGTTGAAGCGCGCCGTGGTGATGGTGTCGACGTCTGACCAGTCGCCCTTGCTGCGGATCCGCGCGGCGCTGGCGGCGACGGCGGTGGCGGAGTACTTTGCCAGCCTGGGCAAGAATGTTTTGCTGGTGACCGATTCGCTCACGCGCTTTGCGATGGCGCAGCGGGAGATTGGACTGGCGGCGGGCGAACCTCCGACGGCGAAGGGCTATACGCCGTCGGTGCTGAATATGCTGGCCTGCCTGGTGGAGCGGGCAGGGAACTTTGGGCAGGGCAGCATCACCGCCTTCTATACGGTGCTGATGGAAGGAGACGACCAGCAGGATCCGGTGGTGGATACGGTGCGCTCGCTGCTGGATGGACACGTGGTGCTGGATCGAAACCTTGCCATGCGGAATCACTATCCTCCGATCTCGATCCTCGACAGCCTGAGCCGGCTGATGCCGAGAGTGGTGTCTGCGGAGCATCTTGCCAAGGCCAGCGCACTGCGGCGATCGATGGCCGCGTATGCGCGATCGGAAGACCTGATTCGCATTGGAGCGTATCAGAAGGGCTCCGATCCGATCCTGGACGGAGCGGTGGAGAATCTGCCGGCGCTGAATGGGTTTCTGCAGCAGGAGCCGGACGCCCTGAGCAGCCATGCGGAGATTGTGCGGCAGTTGATGGCGCTGCCGGGGTGAGTTGAACCCTGCTTCCTTGGTTTGTCGCTGCGGTGGTCAGGGTTGAGATCGGAGGGGGATCGATGGCGTTTCAGTTCTCGCTTGCAGCGGTGCTTCGAGTTCGGGAGAGCATGGAGACGCGCGAGGAGCGCGCGCTGCAGTCGATTCAGCTTGAAGTGGCGCGCACGCTGCAGCAGATCGAACGGCTGGGAGTGGCGATTGGCGGGGCGCACCAGGCGCGGGAGAGGGCGCTGCAGCAGACGATTTCGGGCGGACATCTGCACTCCCTGTTGTGGGAGGAGCAAGCGGCCGAACAGCAGTTGAAGTTGATGCTGGGGCAGTTGCAGGTGCTCGAACAAGCGCGCGAGCAGCAGATGAAGGTATACCAGAGCGGCTCATCGCGAGCGCGAGATGTTGACGGACATGCGGCAGAAGCAGAAGGACGTCTACGAGCGGGAGCGGCTTCGCGAAGAGCAGAAGCGACTCGACGATATCTTCATGGCCAGGCGCCATCGTATCGCTTGATGGGGGAATCGGCGCCATCGGAAAGCAACGTACTTAATATTGCAGAGCGCAGCGATCGCCGGGGCGATGCTGTGGGGAAGGTCTGCGGCGCATGGGGATCGTGCTGCGGGATTTCCTGAGGGCGGGTAGGCAGGCGTTGCCGAGTGACCCGGTAACGATTGCCGTGCGGCAGGGAGCCCTGGAAAAATTGATCGGAAGTGCCGATAGAGAAGTTCTTTAGAATGAGGCGTCCTTTTGCGGTGGGGGGCGAGGGTGGGTGGGCGCGGGAATGGCGATTGGCTTGCACTATGGATGGCGTGAGAATTCCGTCAGCTACGTTGAGTTCGAGTGCGGCCGCGCCAACCCCGTCGCAGACCACCGCGTCGGGAAGCAGCTTTCAGATGGCCCTGGCGAGTGCCTCCACGGAGGGGCGCGCGGAACCGCGATCGACCAGCCACGCTGCGACATCTCAGGCGGGTGAGCGGGCGGACGATCACCCGGCAGACGCGACCGATACGGCGTCGAAAGGTGCGGTGGATCCTGAGAGCGGCAACTCCGCTGAATCGGGAGGAGAGCGCTTGCAAGGGGCGGTTGATCTGACGGAGGCAAACGCTTCGCCGGCAACCGGGACGCTGAATGGAACGGCGGCGCCGAGCGGAACGGCTCAGACAGGCACGCAGGTTGCAGCGGCAGTCGAGTCTTCAAGCGATGGCTATCTTCGCCAAAGCGCGGTGGCCGATGCGACCGGTGATGCAGCCCCTGAGGGTTCGGCATTGGATGGCGCGGCGCGGCCGGCGGCGAATAACGCTTCGGCACGTGTGCCGGCAAAACAAGATCGGCCGAAGGCGCAGGCAGACATCAAGGATGTGGGCGCACAGGCGGTGGCTGTTACGGTCGCGGAGCAAAGCAGGGTTCCGGTGGTGACGATGGTTCGCTGGGAGGAGACAGCGCACGGCCAGGGCAGTGGCGCTCCGGGCAATGCCGCAAAGAGTGCGACGGCTGAAAACTCCGCGGGAACCAATGGGAAGACAACAGCGCCACTGGGTGCGGCAAACGACGGGCCCGCGAGTGCGGCAAACGTTGCGGGCGGGACGACAGGCCTGGACCAAGGGGTTTTACCGCAGGCACCAGCGGAGGCCTTCGAGGCGGGGCTCAATCTCTATGCGACGGCGGGGATTGCAGGACCGTCGGGGCAGACGAGTTCTACGGCGGCTGGTCTGCCGGCGGCCAATGCTGTGCAGAAGGGCGCTGCGGCCATTGACTCAGGTGGCGCTAAGGCTGGCGCCGGAGCGAGCGACGCCAGGAGCGCGGGAGCGGGAGTGGCAGACAGTTCGCTGCATGCTGCAGGCGAGAGCCAGACTGCAGCAGGCGGTGCGGTCAAGGCGGGTGCAGCCGTGGCGGCTCCGAGAGCCATCGAGAATGGCGCGGCCCAGGGCTCGATGCAGACGTTGTTGACTCCTGCGGTCGCTCACGGGGCAGCGACTACCCAGCATGCTGCCGCTGCGACGCCGGATGGGGCACGAACCGGGAAGGCGCAGGACACCGCTGCCTCGGCGCACGTGGCGGGCGAGGAGGCGGTGGCGTCGTCGGGCATTAACTCGGCGAGGGTGATTCAGACGATGGGCGAGACGGAGATGCATGTCGGCATGCATTCGGCGGAGTTTGGGGACATCTCGATTCGGACCTCGGTGTCGGCGCAACAGATGGTGACGCAGATTTCGCTCGATCATAACGACTTGAGTCAAGCAATCTCAACGCACCTGTCGAGTGTGCAGGCGAAGCTCGGAGAAGAGTACGGCCTGCATGCTTCGATTGAGATCAACAACCAGGGAGCTCCGCTCTCCGGCGGCCAAGGCGAGGGATCGCAGAGGGAGCAGCAGGCGTTTGGGCGGTCGAGCCAGGGCAAGCCTATCGTCCCGGCCTCGGCAGGCGAGAGGGTTGCAGGCGTTGTCGCGCTGAGCAGCGCAGGGAGTGGACATGGGTTGGACATTACGGTTTAGCAAAGAAGCAGTAGTTGAAGAGAGGAACGATCGATGAATATTCAAGGATTTACGCCTTCGATCACAGCACCGACGACGTCCGCGAATGCCCATGCGGCGACGGGTTCGGCAGGTACGTCGGGCAGCGGCTCCACGGCGCCAGCGGGCGATTCCTCCACCAGCCTTCAGGACACGTTCCTGAACCTGCTGGTCACGGAGTTGCAGAACCAGGATCCAACGTCTCCGGTCGATCCGACGGCGATGGTCGGACAGTTGGTGTCGCTCAACCAGCTGGATCAGCTGATCTCGATCAATCAAACGCTGTCGAGCATGACGCCGGCGAGCAGCACGGCTTCCGGCTCGGCAAGTGCATCGGCTGACCCGTTGGGCGCGGCAACAGCCAATGTTGACGTCGAGCAGCGGGGCGCCGAACTCCAGTGCGGCGACTGCCGCCGCGCTCAACCAGATGCAGGCGACCAGCACCAGCGCAACCAATGCGGCTTCGATCATGAACTTGTACGGCAACGTATCCGCCGCACCCCAACTTTAAACTTCACCGTTTCAGGAGGTAGATAGATGGCATCCTTTTCCGTTCCACTTTCCGGCCTGCAAGCCAGTTCTTCCGATCTGGATGTGATAGGCAATAACCTGGCGAACCTCAACACCGACGGCTTCAAGAGCCAGACGCTCAGCTTCGGCGATATCTTTGCGCAGATGCAGGGGACGTCCGGAAACGGCGACCCCATCCAGATCGGATCGGGCGTGCAGGTCGTGGGTACGACGTCGGACTTGAGCAACGGTGCGGTCAATTCCTCCGGCGCTGCTGCGTCGAACATGGCGTTGCAGGGAAATGGCTACTTCGTGGTGAGCAAGAACGGGGAGACCAGCTATACGCGGAATGGAGACTTCTCGGTCAATTCCTCCGGACAGCTCACGACCTCGGGCGGTGACCTGGTGATGGGATTCCCGGCGGTGAACGGGGTTGTTTCCACAACTGGCGCGCTGGCGCCGATCTCTGTGAGTTCGAATGGAACGGTGCCTGCTTCCGCCACATCGAGCTTCCAGGTGGATGCGAATCTCGACTCTGCATCGACGGTGGGGACGACGTTCAGCACACCACTCACCATCTACGACTCGCTGGGCACGCCGCAGGCGCTCAACGTCCAGTACACCAACACGGGGACCAATGCGTGGAGCTACAGCGTGACGCTGCCGGGCTCGGCTACGGGTTCATCCGCAGCAACCACCACCCTGGCGAGCGGCAATCTGACGTTCAACTCGTCGGGGCAATTGACCTCGCCCACGGGCACCGTGCCGGCGATCAAGATTACGGGCCTGGCGGATGGGGCGGCCAATATGAGCCTTACCTGGAACCTGAACGATGCTTCAGGAAATCCGACCATCACGCAGCAGGACACCGCCAGCGCGCCGAACAGTACGCCCACCCAGGATGGCTTTGCCGCCGGCTCGCTGACCGGCTACACCGTGCTCTCGGATGGAGTCGTGCAAGGCCAGTACAGCAATGGCCAAACCCTTGCGCTTGGGCAGGTGGCGGTGGCGAACTTCGCCAATCCGCAGGGGCTGACGCAGACGGGAGACGGTAACGAGCAGGCGACCAGCGGCTCGGGCGCGGCCGTCGTGGGCCAGGCGGGAGTGGGAGGCAACGGCTCGATCACCGGGGGCGCTGTGGAGGGCTCGAATGTGAACCTCTCGACGGAGTTCGCGAATATGATCGTGGCGCAACAGAGCTACGACGCGAATGCCAAGGTGCTGACCACGCTGGACCAGGTGGATCAGTCGACCATCCAGATGGTGTCGTAGCCGGTGACCTCTTTAGGCAGCGTCATTAGCTTTTGATGAGAGTCTTCCGCCACGGGCAGGGATTGCCTTGGCGGGAGGCTCTCCTCTGCGCGTATCTCTCACGGTCTTCTCATCGGTGAGCGATCCTGCGGGATCCGGTGTCGTTGGAGTCAAGTTGCTGTAGACACAGGTGTTTATCTCATGGTGGCTCTGGTCCTTGCGGCGTAGCATCCTGGGCCTGATTCCGGCCCTCTGATTGCTTCCTTCAGGGTGTTGCTCTCCATACCTCCGTCAACCCGCACTCGATGTCTGAACGCGGGATGGACGACCGGAAGGTGAAGAGGGCACGCGAGGGCTCGATGAGTACATTCGCACAGAATCCGGAGTTACAGCCGATTGAGACGGCGCCGGTTGAGGCAGCGGGCAACGAGACGGACCGTCTCGACCGCATGCCGTGGTTGCCCTGCACCCTCAGCGTCGACTTGCCGGTGGTGCAGTTCACGATTGGAGACCTTCTCTGCCTGACCGAGGGCTCGATTGTGGAGACCGCGTGCCACCAGACCAGCGACGTTCCTCTGCGCGTGAACCATCTGCTGATCGGGTGGACAGAGTTTGAAGTCATTGGCGACCGTCTCGCCGTGCGGATTACGGATCAGGCATGAGCGTCGCGAATCCCAAGACGCAGACCGTGACGCCGAGGCCGCGAAAGCGCTTGAGTTCCAGCGGATCCGAGCCGGCGCCGGTGGCAGATTCATTTCAAGCGACCCTCAGCGGATGTGCGCAGGCGGAGGCAGATCGGGGATCGACGATAGCGCCCGCATCGACGCCGCAGCAAGTGAAATGGCTGCGCTGGCAGGCGATTTGCGCCGACACGCTGAGACGGGCATGGGCGTCGCTGCATGCGAAGTACAAGATTTCGACGACCAAGCGGCTGCGCGTCTCGGAGACGATCTCGCTCGGTGAGAAGCGGTTCGTGGCGATCGTGGCCGTGGAGGGACGAGAGTTCCTGATTGGTGGTGGGGTGGCGGGGATGTCGTTGCTGGCGCAGTTGGGGCCGGGAGACGCGGCCAAGAGGCGTGTCAAACAGAAGCTTGCGGACGTGGAAGGGGCCCTATGAGCCGCCGCGTGTTGCCGTTCCTGATATGGCTCGCTGGAAGCCTGCTGATCGCCGCTACTCCGATGCATGGCGCGGGACGCGCGGCTGGCGGCGGCGCCCGCTCAGGCGGAGGTTCAGCAGATCGAGCCGATTGCGATGCCGGCGCCTCCGATGAGAGACCTAACCACGAGAGCGGATGGAGCAGCCGCGAGCGGCCGCGGAGCCTCCGCCGGGCTGAACCCTGTGGATATGGGAGGAGCGCTGCAGATTCCGGCAACGTTGGGACGATCCGTGCCGTGGTCGATCGTGGTCATGCTGACGGTGCTCACGCTGATCCCCTCCATCCTGATCTGCATGACGCCGTTTGCACGGCTGCTGATTGTGTTTCATTTCCTGCGGCAGGCGCTGGGGCTGCAAACGACGCCGTCCAATCAGACCCTCATTGGTCTGTCGGTCATTCTGACGTTCTTCCTCATGCAGCCGGTTGCGTCGCAGATCTACCAGGAGGCCGCGGTTCCGATGGAGGCTGGGCAGATCACGCCGATCGAGGCGCTGGCGCGTGCGGAGATTCCGATGCACAAGTTCATGGGGCATTATGTTCGCGAGAAGGACGTGGCCCTGTTTGTCGGGCTGGCGAAGGAGCCGCGCCCTGCGTCGGTGGATGACCTCTCGATGCGCGTGCTGCTGCCTGCCTATATCCTGTCCGAGCTCAAAGCCGGCTTCGAGATTGGGACGGTGTTGTTTCTTCCGTTCCTGGTGGTGGACATGGTGGTGGCTTCGATTACGACCTCGGTGGGCATGTTGCAGCTGCCTCCCGTGGTGATCTCGACGCCGCTGAAACTGTTGCTCTTCCTGATGGTGGATGGGTGGCACCTGTTGATCGGTTCGCTGATGAGGAGCTTCGGCTGACGCTATGGACGTAGATCAGGCAGTTCTGCTCGGACGAATGATGCTGCAGGAGGTGCTCATCCTGGTGGGGCCGATCCTGCTGGTCGCCATCGCCATCAGCTTGCTCGTCAACATTGTTCAAGTGCTGACCTCGCTGCAGGACAGCACGGTCTCAACGGTATCGCGCTTGCTGGTGACCGGGGCCGCGCTGTTCTTCATGATGCCGTGGATGTGGCGCAATCTCTCGCAGTACACGCTCATCTTGCTGTCGGACTTCACGAGGTTTCTGCAATGACTGCGATCCCTCTCCCCGCCATGATCAGCGGCTTCCTGACGATCGCTGTGCGGCTCTCGGGCCTGATGCTCTTTGCTCCGTTCTTTGGCAGCAGCGTGATCCCTCCTCGCGTCAAGGCCGGCCTGGTCGTGGCGCTGACGCTTGCTTTTGTTTCCGACCGTGGGGCAGAACATCGGACCGTACGCGCTGGTGGAGTGGCCGATTGTGGTCTTTCGCGAGTTTCTGATTGGGGCGGGCATGGGGCATCGCGACCAATCTTGTCTTTGATGCGACGCAGCTGGCTGGACAGATTGTCGGGATGCAGATGGGATATTCGCTGGTGAACCTGCTCGATCCTCAGACGCAGGTCGATACCACCGTTGTCGCGGTGTTCTACCAGTCGATCGTCATGCTGATCTTCCTGCGCATGGATGTGCATTATTGGCTGCTGCGGGCGATTGGGGACAGCTTTCTGTATGTGCCGCCGAGTGCGGGGCATCTGAGCGGTCTCTTTACCCTGGCCGTGGTGAATACCTGCGGGCGCGTGTTCGGTCTCGGTGTTCAGATCGCTGCGCCGGTACTCGCGGCGACGCTGGTTACCGATATTCTGCTCGGTCTGCTCGGCAAGGCGTCTGCCCAGTTGCCGCTCATGCTGCTTGGGCCGGCGGTGAAGACCATTCTCGGACTGCTCATCCTGATCGCCACGCTCAAGTACTGGCCTGACCTCTTTCACAAGCTCTTTCAGAACACGTTCGAGAACGGCATCCACATTCTCCACCTGGCGCGATGACAAACCATGGCTGACTCCAGCAAAACAGAACAAGCGACGCCGCGGCACCGGCTGAAGGCACGGGAGAAGGGTCAGGTCACGCGCTCGCGCGAACTGACCGGGGCGCTGTCGATGTTCGCGGTCGCGGGGGTGATGGCGATGGTTGCGCGGAATGGGGTGGCGCAGTGGACCGACTTCTTCCGATGCACGCTCAACTCCGCCATCACCGACCCGATGGAACCGAATGGGCCGCTGCTGTTCTGGACAAGTATCGAAGCGATGCGGTGGATCTATCCGTTTCAGCTGGCTGCGCTGGTGGTCGCATTGGGAGTCGGTCTGGCGCAGGGCGGGTTCATCTTTGCACCGGAGGCGCTGTCGCTGAAGTTCGAGCGCCTCAGTCCGGCAACACGCTTCGGGCAGATATTTTCTCTGACCTCGGTGAGCAGTGTGCTCAAGTCGCTGCTGCCGTTCGCCGCGATTGCATGGGTGGGCTATGCCTGTATCCAGAGCCATTGGCTGGAGATCGTCGCGAGCTCGTATGTGGACGCGCGCGCGTTTGCCCGCATCGTCGGCGAGTTGATTTTTGAGGTCTGCTGGAAGTCGGGCCTGGTCCTTCTTGTCTGGGCGGCGGTGGACTATCTGCTCCTGTGGCGCAAGAGCGAAGGCGACATGAAGATGAGCAAGCAGGAGATTCGCGAGGAGATGAAGGACTCCGAAGGCAATCCTGCGAACAAGGCGAGGATCCGGAAGTTGCAGCGGCAGATGCGGCGCAAGCAGATGATCAAGGCCACGGAGACGGCGACGGTGGTCATCACGAATCCAACCCACTATGCCGTCGCGCTGAAGTATGAGCTGAACATGGCGGCGCCGCTGGTGGTGGCCAAGGGGCTCGATCTGCTGGCGCTGAAGATCCGGGAGATCGCGCAGGATCGCGGCATCCCCGTGATGGAAAATCGGCCGCTGGCGCAGGCGCTGTACAAGGGCGTCGAGGTGGGGGATGTCATTCCGTCCGCGCTGTATCACGCGGTAGCGGAGATCCTCGTCCTGGTCTACAAGGCGCAGGAAGACGTGAGACGCCGTGACGCCCAACGAAGAGCTTCGGCGAACGGATCGGGAGAGGTGAAACCGCAGTGAATAAGAAGCCTGGGCTACTGCAAAAGCTGCGATCCTCCTCCGAGTGGTTCATTCCTACCGGCGCCGTGGCATTGGTGTTCGTGATGCTGGTGCCGCTGCCGAGCTTCGTTCTCGACCTGTTGCTCACCTTCAGCATCATGGTCTCGGTGCTGGTGCTGCTGACGGCGATTCAGATTCTGCGGCCGGTACAGTTCTCGGTGTTCCCCAGCCTCATCCTGCTCTTGACGCTGATGCGGTTGTCGCTGGATCTGGCAGCCACGCGGCGAATTCTGCTGCACGGCAACGAGGGCTCGACCGCTGCGGGGCAGGTGATCGAGGCGTTCGGGCAGTTTGTGGTGGGCGGAAATTACATTGTCGGGTTCGTGATCTTTCTGGCGCTGATCGCGATTCAATATCTGGTGGTCAGTCATGGTGCGGTTCGCACGGCCGAGGTGACGGCGCGCTTTACGCTCGACGCCATGCCGGGCAAGCAGATGGCGATCGACTCGGATCTCAATACCGGGCTCATCACGGCGGACCAGGCGCGTACGCGGCGCGAACAGGTGGCGCGCGAGGCAGAGTTCTGCGGATCGATGGATGGCGCCGCGCGGTTCAGTCAGCGCGATTCGCTGGCTACGATTCTGGTGCTGACGATTAACATTGTCGCGGGCTTTCTGATCGGCGTCTTCCAACAGGGCATTCCGTTTCAGGAGGCGCTCAAGACGTACACCATTCTCACGGTAGGGAACGGCCTGGTCTCGATCATCCCGTCGCTGCTGGTGTCGGTGGCGGGCGGCATCGTGGTGACGCGCGCCGGCTCGGATCTCTCGCTCGGCGAAGATATCGGCAAGCAGATGTTCAAGACCTCGCGACCGCTGTGGATTGTGAGCGGCGTCCTGCTGGGACTGGCGTTGATTCCGGGGATGCCGAAGATATCGTTCCTGGCGCTGGGCGGGGTCACGATGTTTGCCGCGTGGAAGATGAAGCCCGCTACCGAGACGGAGCCGCTGCCGGGATCGAAGGCAGCCCTGGCGAAGAGCTGGCGCGGGAGCCCCGGTGGTGCGATCCGATGGATGCGGTGATGAAGCTGGATGACCTGATGCTGGAGGTCGGCATCGGCCTGGTGCCGCTGGTGGACGCCAAGCAGGGAGGCCAGCTGCTGGCACGGGTGAAGTCCCTGCGCAAGAATCTGGCGCAGCAACTTGGATTCCTGGTGCCGTCGATTCACATCACCGACAATCTTTCGCTCAAGGACAAGGAGTACGTGATCTATCTTCGCGGCGTGGAGATTGCGCGCTGGGAGATGCGGCGCGACCGGTTGCTGGCGGTGAACTCGAATCCCAAGCCGGGCGATCTTCAAGGCCAGGAGACGCGCGAGCCGGCCTTCGATTCGCCGGCCAAGTGGATCACGCCGGATCTTGCAGGCACAGGCCATCGCGGCGGGATATGCGGTGGTGGATCACACTTCGGTGCTGGCGGCGCATCTGTCCGAGGTCATCAAGCAGAATGCGCAGGACCTGCTGTCGCGGCATGAGACCAAGCGGCTGGTCGATCGTCTCGCGGACTCCCACCCGAAGCTGGTGGAGGAGTTGATGCCGAAGCTGATGAGCCTCGGCGAGATTCAGAAGGTATTGCAGCAGCTGCTGCGGGAGCAGGTGTCGATACGCGACCTGGGAACGATTCTTGAAGCGCTGGTGGAAGCCGCATCGGTCAACAAGAGTCCAATTGCCCTGGTCGAGGCGGCGCGGCACTCGCTGGGGCGGGCGCTGATTCGGCCGCTGCTCGATGAGCACGGCCAACTGAAGGTGGTCACGCTGGACCGGTCGATCGAAGAAGAGTGTGCTCGCACAACGTCGCAACAGCCGCAGCTGATGGCCGGAGGAGCGATGCAGCTTTCGGTGGCCAGCAGGGTGACGGCTGGACTTCGCACGATGCTTGGCGACCAGGTCGCCATGGCGCCTCCGGTGCTGCTTTGCTCGTCTCCGGGACGGTTTTATCTGAAGCGGCTGCTGGAACCGTTTATTCCCAAGATTGTGGTGATCTCCCCGTCGGAGATTCCTGCCGATGACGCAGGTGCAATCTCTGGGATCGGTTCGATAAAGAATTCCGAAATTATGACGTTGATAGGTACAGGCAGGTGAATACATGATCCCAGCAGAAGTGGCGTACATGACAAGCGCAGTGGATGTGGACGACCGCAATACTCTTGTGATGCAGGAGCTTTCGCAGGTGTATTACATCGCCTCCAGGATTCGCGAGCGGCTTCCGCAGCATGTGGAGTTGGAAGACCTGGTCAATGCGGGCGTGATTGGACTGCTCGAGGCCAGCCGCAACTATGACAGCACGAAGAATCCCAACTTCAGCGGCTTTGCGAAGTTCAGGATTCGCGGCGCGATCATGGACAGCCTGCGCGAGTCGGACTGGGGTTCGCGCTCCATCCGCCGCCGGGGGCGCGAGGTCGTCGACGTGACCGCGCGGCTGGAGGGCAAGCTGGGCCGGCATCCGGCCGAGTCCGAGATTGCGGAGGAGATGCAGCTGGAGGTCGACCATCTGCGCAGAATCATGGCGCAGATCGACGGCCTTCACCTGGTGGGGCAGCAGACCATGGTCTCGAATGACAGCGGGGACGTGCTGGATATCATCGAATCGGCGCCCGACCTCGATGATCCTGATCCATTCGATCTTTGCCTGCAGGGAGAGTTGAAGGCGCATCTCGCCGAAGCGATCTCGAAGCTCAGCGAACGGGAGCAGCTGATTCTCTCTCTGTACTATCGCGAAGAGCTGACGATGAAGGAGATCTCCGAGGTGGTGGGCGTCGCGCTGTCCCGCATCTCCCAGATTCGCCAGGCGTCGATGAAGAAGCTCAGAGTGTCGCTCGCCCATCTGCGTGAGCGTCCCGTCCTGGCGAATCGCGTCAAGAGAAGCATCCCATGAACGCGCTTAATCAGAGAGGAACATGAGGCTGGATGAAGACACTGCAAAAGAATGCTGCGAAGAGATCTCCGGACAAACCGCGGACGATTCACGCCTGCAACTTTCGGTCGGCCGGGAGGCTGTCCAATGAAAATGCGCGCTCCCTGACGGCGATCCACGAGACGTTCGCGCGCCAGCTCGCCAGCGCCCTGGATGTATACCTGGGGACGACGGTGGACGTGAAGCTGGAGACGCTCGATCAACTTCCGCTTAAGGAGCATATCGCCGCCATTCCTCCGCTGAGTTACATTGTGCCGTTTTCGTTCAGCACGATGCCGGGCGCGGTGATCGTGGAGTGCGATGTCGATCTCGTGCTTCCCATGATCGAGGTTCTGCTGGGAGGGACGGGTACCTCCGAGAACGAACCGCGCGAGCTTTCGGAGATCGAAGAAGAGATCATGCACGACGTGACGGCCCTGATCGCGCGGCAGGCGGAGCAGGCGTGGCATATCTCGAACCTGCTGCTGGTGTCGAATCCTCGCATCAAGTCTTTACTGCTGCATCAATACTGTCCGCCCAACGAGAAGGTCACGCTGGTTCGCTTTCAGATCGAGATTGCGGGGAGAAGTGGATCGTTCCAGCTGGTCTTTCCAACCTCGTTTCTCAATGCGCTGTTGAAGCAGATCAAGCTGGAGCAGACCCAGCATAAGGGCGGCCTGCGGTACTTTCCGGTTCGCGGGATTCGCGAGCGGGTTCTGGACTGCGACGTCGAGATTGCGGCGGGTTTACCGCGGATGAAGGTCGCCGTGCGGGACCTTGTCGGCGCTGCAGCCGGGATGTCTTTTGAAGCTGCGGACACCGGTCCGCACTCCGGGCATGCTGACCGTCGGAGGGCTGGATATCTTTGAGGCGACTCCGGTCAGGAATGGTTCAAAGAAGGCGGCGCAGGTTGGACGCCGCACACGGCTTACAGAGTTGGGAATGGAGTAAATCGATGGACGATCAGAGTCAACGCCGGACAGCACGCCCCTTTGCCGATGCCCTTGCCGAATCTCTCGGAGAATCGTTAACGCACAAACTCGGAAGCCCATGGGCGCTCAAATGCATGGACGAAGCAGCCGCTGCAAAACGCCCGGAGGCGGCGGTCCACTATCGCCTGCGCGCCGCGGGAGGATTGCAGGGTGAGTGCTTTGTGGCGTTGGACCAGGCGCAGGCTGCCGGGCTCGGCTCCCAGCTGTTACAGCAAGATGCCGCGGCTTTCAACGAACAGCAGGGGGAAGCGCTGGCGGAGGTCATCGTTGCGGCAATGGAGGGGCTGCGTGCGGCCCTGGCTGCGCAGTTCGGTGGGGTGACCTTCCAGGTGGACCGCGTGGAGGATGTCCGGTTGGAGGAGATGCTGTTTGTTTCTCTGGCTGCTTCGGGCGGGGACGAAGTGGACTCGCCTGTGCTGTTGTACTTCAACGACGCGCTGCTGACGTCGCTGTCCTCTTCGAATGCGGGCAAGCCATCGGCCAAGGCGAAGAAAGGAGCGATTGATCCGACCAATTTGCAGCTCGTGATGGATGTTGAGCTCAATGTGTCGCTGCGATTCGGCCAGTGTCAGCTGCCCCTTCGGGACGTTCTGGACCTTGCGAGTGGATCGGTGATTGAGCTGGATCGCGATGTCGACGACCCCGTCGAGCTGCTGCTGGATGGCAAGGTCATCGCGCGTGGAGAAGCCGTCATCGTCGACGGAAACTATGGGCTGAGGGTTACGGAGATTCCGGAACCGATCGCCTCGCACTTTGTACGTTAACCCTTTGAAGGATGAGGATCAGATGAAATCGTCAGTGAAATCAATCGTCTCAAGTCTTAGCCGTGGCTGGAAGAACCTGCACTGGGCGTGTGGATCTGGCAGACTGCCAGAACCGGCTCTTCATGCGCAGCGTTCCGCAGAGCCGGGTCGGCATCCGCATGGGCGAGACGTGGTATTGCAGCGTCGATTGTTTCGTGAAGGCGACGCGGTATCGATTCTCCGCGCTGACCGCGGGGCGAACGCATCGATATGCCGCACACGCCGAGAGTGTCCTTGGCCAGTGCCATGCTCTCGAAGGGCTATCTCACGGAAGAGGAGCTTCGGGCGGTGCGGGCCGAGAGCCGGCGGTGTGGCGAGGAGCTGGACGTCACGCTGGTTCGTCTGGGGCTGGTGGACGAGTGGCAACTGGCCTCGGCCAGGGCGATTCAATGGGGCTATCCCGTACTGGGCCGCGACCGGATCAGCCAGTCCGTGGATGCGGGTCTTCCGCTCACGCTGTTGCGAACGTTTTCGGCGGTGCCTCTGCACTATTCCAGGAGCGCGAAACGGATGTTGGTGGGATTTGTCTACCGGGTGGAGCACAGCCTGCTGCACTCGCTTGAGCAGGCGACCGGCTGCAAGGCAGAGCCTTGCTTCATTACGCCGACGGAGTTGCACTACCAGATGGAACGCCTGCAGGCTGCGCGGGAGAGTGAGGAGGTTGTCCTTGAGGACTCGCTGACGGCGGCGGAGATGGCGAAGGTTGTGGGAGGGCTTGCGTTAGAGATCACGGCACGGGAGGTAAGCCTGTCGGGGTGTCAGGGCTATGTCTGGATGCGGCTCTCCGGAAGACGGCGGATGATCGACGTCCTGTTTCGAGGCAGACGCCTTGGGATCGCACGAAATTGCGACACTTTTCTCGCACCGGCAGAAGGTATTCCAGCGATGGGATGAAATGTTTTGGCGGAGTTGCCGATCACTGTGCAGGAGAACGACCCAGTGATCATGACGAGCAGCTCTTCAGACCAGGTGAACCGCGATTCGGTGCTGCGTATTCAACCTGTGCAGCGTCACATTTCGCGCCAGGGAGTTGGGATTCCGGTCCTGCAGGAGACGCTGCTGCTGGTGGAGCTTGAGGCGCAGGAGTTTTGTGTCGATCTGACAACGCTATCGCAGCTGGTTCTGAACGATCTCGGAGCGACGCTGCAGGTGCTGCGCCGGGCGGGACGTGAATATAGTAGCGCCGAAGACCAGCCGAGCCGCGTGGTGGACTGCATTGCCGCTTTGGGGGTTCGGGCTTGTATCGACGCCATGTCGGCACAGGTGGCTCCGCGCTGGGAGCCTTCACAGGCTATCGCCGAGCTATGGAGCCATTCCAGAGAGATCGCACGGCACGCCAGGCAGATTGCGGAACGGACGATGGATATGGATCCAGACCAGGCTTACCTGGTCGGCCTGTGCCACTCGATCGGGTCCTTGCCGGCTGTGCTGGGTTGGAGCGGGAAGAAGGGCGCGCGGGTGGATCGTTTCGTGACAGGCCTTGAGCTGGCAACGGAGTGGTCGCTGCCGCGCTGCGTGGCCGGCTACTTCTCCGGTGAACTGCGGCGCGGAGGTTCCTCTTCGTGGCGAGAGATTGTCCGGGCAGCCCATCGATGTGCGGGACAATCTTCGGGTGCATGCGTCTCCAGCGAGGACCATCGTCCTCAGCTGCTGCGGGCTGTCTAGGGACAGAGGTGCTGAGGCGGCGACCTGGGAGCAGTGGGCAACGCACATCGATTGGTTTTGCATGAGAGACAGATGCGGAACCCGTCAGATGATGAGGTCCGATTGCGCCGGTCCTCATGGATATCTCATCGATCCAGGCGCTTTTGCTCTGATTTCGGCTCCTTCTGGGCAAAGATTGCCTACTGCGATGGCACGCTTCATGCACTGTTCTATGCCGAGAGGCATCTATGGACAGCGGATACTACGCCCTGAGCACGGCATTGATCGCTCGTACGCAGGCGTTGGACACGATCGCCAACAACCTGGCGAACTCCAGTACGACCGGCTACCTGGCGGAGCGAAACGTCTTCAGCTCGGTTCTGACGGCCAGCGGCGATGCGTCGAATTCGTCGTTGAATCGAGCCATCAATAACTACGGAGTCCTGGGCGAGACGACGCTGGATATGAGCCAGGGGGCGTTGCAGAAGACAGGCAACGATCTGGATCTGGCGCTCCAGGGGTCGGGATTCTTTGTGGTCCAAACCGCGAAGGGCACGGTCTATACCCGCAACGGGGCGCTTTCAGGTTTCGAGCAAAGGGCAACTGATCACCGCGGCCGGGGACACGGTGGTGGGGGAAAAGGGGCCGATCACCATGTTGCCGGGTCCGGTTTCGATCAGTGCGGACGGGACCATCTCCTCCAATGGAGCGGTGACGGGCAAGCTGAAGCTGGTCGACTTTCCGGCGGGCACAGCACTCACTAGCGAAGGTGGAACGTATTACACCGCACCACCCAACACCGCTGCCACGGCGACAGATTCCACGGTGCAGCAGGGTGCGCTCGAAAGCTCAAACGTCAATCCGGTCGCTGGCATGGTGGAGCTCATCTCCGCGCAGCGATCCGATGAGATGATGCAACGCGCCTTGTCCATGTTCAATTCCGAGATCGATAAAACAGCAACCCAGGATCTTCCCAAGATCGGCTAAAGGAGCTACTTCATGTTTCATGCACTGTATACCGCGGCGACGGGAATGACGGCCCAGGAGATCAACCTGGATAACATCGCCAACAACCTGGCCAACTCCAGCACCACCGGATTTCAGGCGCGCCGCGTGCAATTCTCCGACCTGCTGTATCAGAACGTGGTGATGCCGGGAGCCGCCGCGACGCAGCAGACGACGGTTGCGGCCGGGCTGCAGATCGGCCTTGGCACGCTGCCCGGGAACACGGAGATTACGCAGACGCAGGGCGACCTGAGCAGCACGGGCAACCCGCTGGACTTTGCCATCCAGGGCGCCGGCTTCTTTCAGATCCTTCTGCCCAATAATCAGATTGGCTATACGCGCGCCGGCTCCTTCCAGACCGATGCGCAAGGCAACCTCGTCACGGCGAACGGCAATGCCTTGCAGCCGGCGATTGCGATTCCGCCCAATGCCACCAACATCACGGTGGGCAGCGACGGCACGGTGAGCGTTACCTTGCCGGGACAGACCCAGGCGGCGCAGGTGGGCGTCATCCAGTTGGCGAGTTTCTCCAATCCCGGTGGCCTGAACAGCATTGGGAACAACATCTATCTGCCGACCACGGCGTCGGGAGAAGCCGTGGTGGGGACGCCGGGCGGTTCGTCGGGCCTGGGCACCATTCAGCAGGGAATGCTGGAACAGTCGAATGTGAGCATCGTTGATGAGTTCGTGAACATGATCCTCGCGCAACGCTCCTATGAGTCGAACTCACGGGTCGTGAAGGCAGCGGATGAGATGCTGCAGCAGTTGAACCAGCTGGCGCAGTAACGCGAGGGCGAGATGAATCACTTCAGGCGGATCGGTATCACGCTATTCTTCGCGGCGTTGAGTGTACCTTCGAGGGCCTCCGGTCGCGGTGACGATCACGACGACGCAGATTGCGGCGGCCATCGGGGACACGGGCCTGAAGGTATCTGCGGAACAGGTAACGCTGCTGAGCGATGTCGTGGCGAAGACAAATGCACCGGCGCTCAGCGTTGAGTCCGTTGGTCCGTGGCAGGCGGAATTCGGGCACAGGTGCGCCTGGATTGCGTCGTCAGCGACGAGTGCCTGCCCTTTGTTGTGACGGTGCGACGGAGTCAGGGCAATCCGTCCGAAGCGAGCCTTCCTTGTTTCGAGTGAGCAGGCTTCGCGGCGTTCGCCGGTCGAGACGGTCAAGAGCAAAACGCTCGTCCATATCGGATCGCCGGCGGTTCTGCTGCTGGATGGCGGCCACGTTCATATTCAACTCGCTGTGATCTGTCTGGAGAATGGCTCTGCCGGGCAGATCATTCGCGTGGCGGGCAGAGGCCGGGAGCAGAACCTATATGGCTGAGGTATGCAGCGACGGAATTTTGAGGGGCACGTTATGAAGAGAAGACCCATGCAGATGCGAGCCTTGCATTCCCTGTTGATCGGGGTGTTTCTCGCCGTCGGGATCACGCCGCTGGCGCAGTCGGAGAAGGCGAAGAAGACCAAGAATGACTCGCAGCAGCTAAGGTCCGACTACATCGCTCGACTGCAACAGATGGACGGCCATGCCGTGTCAGAAACCACGGTTGGAAGTCTCTGGTCGCAGAGCAACACGCTGGGCGATCTTTCCACCGATTACAAGGCGCACAAGGTGAACGACACCATCGTGATCGTGGTCGCCGTCCAGACCACCGCGGCGCAAAGCGGCAATTCAAGCTATCAGCGCACCTTCCAAACGACTTCGGGAATTACCGGATTGGCCGGGGGCGTCAATACGACTGCCCTCAATCCTCTCTTCGCAGCAAATTCATCGACTGCGCTCAAAGGTGCCGGCGCGACCGGATCCAATACGACCTTCCAGACGACCCTGACAGGCCAGGTGATCGAGGTACTGCCGAGCGGCAACCTGGTGGTCGAAGCGCAGCGCAGAATCTTCATGAATAACCAGCACGAAGATGTGACGGTCCGCGGCGTGGTGCGTCCCGGAGATATCGGCCCCAGCGACATCGTCTCGTCGACGCAGTTGAGCAATCTCGAGATTGAGATGAAGGGGAAGGGAATTATCGCGGACAGCACGCGCCCTCTCAACCCCATCACGAAGGCGATTCTATGGCTGATTGGGTTTTGAGATCCATGATGCTGATTCCATCCAGTTCGCAGTCGTGGTTACGCTTCGCAGGCATATGCCTGCTGATCTTGTGGACATTCCCCTCATGCGGTCGCGCCGCCGGGCCCAATCGGCAGGTGCTGGTGCGGGACATTACTTCCGATTGCCGGAGTCCGAGACAACCCGCTGGTGGGGTATGGCCTGGTGGTGGGGCTGCGCGGAACCGGCGATTCGCAACAGACCATCTTCACGGTGCAGACGCTGGCCAATGCCATGCAGAAGATGGGCGTGCTCATTCCTCCCAGCACCTCTGTGGTGAAGAATGTAGCGGCCGTATTCATTACGGCGACGCTTCCGCCCTTTGCGCGCCCTGGCGAGCGACTGGATATCACGGTAGGTTCGGTGGGCGATGCCCACAGTCTTGAGGGAGGCGTTCTGTTGATGAGTGCCCTGCACGGCCCGGACGGGAAGGTCTATGCCGAGGCGCAGGGGTCGTTGATCATGGGCGGATACTTTGCAGGTACCGGGAACAACGGCAAGCAGGTCAATCCCACCAACGTCGGCTCCATTCCAGGCGGGGGCATCGTGGAACGGGACACGGCGGTCGATATCAGCGGCTTCAAGACGGTATCGCTGCTGCTGCGGAATCCCGATTTCAATACCGCTACGGAGATTGCGCGTGCTTGTGAATATCGAATTTCATAAGACCGGTGGCCTCTGCCCTCGACAGCAGTCGGGTCGATATCAACGTGGCGGCCGCCTCTGAGCAGTCGGTGCCTATGCTGATTGCTCGAGTGCAGAACCTGGTGATCAGCGTGCACACGCCGGCCAAGATCATCATCAATGAACGGACGGGCACGATCGTGATGGGCGGAGATGTCAAGCTCTCGCCGGTCTCGGTCATCCATGGCAATCTTTCCATCCAGGTGGTGACGTCCTACACGCCGGTCCAAACCACCGGAGCGGAGCTTTCCGGGAGCATGTCCTCCGGCCCTGGTGCCGCAGACGACCGTGAATGTGAGCGATGGTCCGGCCCAGTCGATGCGGCTGGAAGAGGGCGCCAATGTGGACGAGCTGGTCAACGGACTTCACTCGATCGGAACGTCCGCCCATGATGTCGTTTCGATCCTGCAGGCCATCAAGGCTGAGGGCGGAATGCAGGCCGAATTGGAGGTCCAGTAGATGGGAACGAGTTCAGGACTTGGCTTCGCTGGGAGCGACGACCGACCCGCTGCAGCTGCAGGAGGCCCGCGTGGTGCAAAAGGGCGCCATCGCGAAGAAGCCGACGGATGATGCCAGGATCGACAAGAGCGCGCAGCAGTTTGAGGCCATCCTTGTGGGCACCTGGTTGAATGAGGCGCAGCAGTCGTTCGCGAGTGTTCCGGGCGGCGATACGGACCGGGACGCCGGCGGCGACCAGATGATGAGCCTTGGGGTGCAATCGCTGTCGACTTCGATGGCGGCCTCGGGCGGTCTTGGGATTGGAAAGATGATTGCCAAGGCCATGCATGCGGCGGCCGATCGGGAAAAAGCCGGGGTTTCTGCATCTGCGGCATCCACAGACCCTTCAGGAACAGAAGGCGTCACCAGAAAAAAGTAGACGCTCGCTAAACGTTGTTCGGCGAACCTGCCGATAGGTACAGCGACCGGTGTAGGAGGTGTTATGAGAATTGATCCATTTAGCTCGGCAGCCAGCCAACTCTCGAGCGATCTGAGTTCGCAGCAGGTGGGGTCAAAGGCAAGCACGCAGTCGTCCGCGAGCTCCCAGGGAGTTTCAGAAGATGATCGGACGACGCTGACGTCGGACACGACCTCGCTGGCTTCCCTTGTGAGCACAGCTCTCAGCTCGCCGGAGGTTCGGCAGGGAAGAGTCGATACCCTCCGCCAGGCGATCAGCAATGGGGAGTACCAGGTCGATCCGGCGAGTGTCGCTGCAGCGATGGTCGGCGAGAGCTCGTAGCTGAGGGCACTGGCCGCCTGCAGGTTCCAGGCAGCGTTGGATGGAGTGTGCGAAGCATGGCGAATATGGGCTCCACAGATCGAGACCAGCAGGCCAGAGACTATCTAGAGACCGCGCGCTCTCTCATCAGATGAGCTGGAGCGAGCCATGCAGGCCATCGGCCGCAACGCGCTCTCGGATCTCGAGGAGAGCATTGCCGAGCAGGAGGTCTTGACGGCCCGGCTTCGAGCGCTTCCAAGCCCGTTCCGGGTTGGCGGCGATCTCCATCCAGCCGCCTCTCCCGCGATCGTGCAACCCGGACTCGATCGAGCAGCTGGCGAAAGAAGTAAGCGTGGTTCGCGCTGAGCTGCAGGGGGTGAATCGTGTCTATGCGGCAGTGCTCCGGCATAGCCAGTCAGCTCCGCCTCGTTGATGGCATCACTCTTGGATTCATTCAAAGGGCATTTTCAGGAGGCTTCCGGCCCCAGGCTGAAGTATCAGACCTGGTCCTGCCAGATGTAACGCCATGGGTGGATTGAATGCAACGCTCAACATCGGGGTGCAGGCGCTGGACGCAGCACAGGGAGCGCTCGATGCCACGAGCAACAACATCGCGAACGTCAATACGCCCGGGTACACCGAGGAGGTGCGCGCAACTCAGCGAAAACCCGCTGAGACATGTCGGAGAGTGAGCATCACCGGCGGTGGCGTCACGCTGGACGGGATCCAGAGCGTCCAGGACGAGCTGCTCAACCTGCAGATTCAACAACAGACCTCGTCAGCAGAGCAGCGTCAACACGGAGTCCGCAAGTCTCCAACAGATTCAGACCTACTTCACGACGACCGGAACGGATATTGCCAGCGCGCTGACCAGCTTCTCCAGCAGCCTGGCGGCGCTGTCGGCGAGCTCCGACAACACAGCGACGCAGCAAAGCGTCCTCTCGTCGGGCCAGGATCTTGCCCAGGCCTTCAATACCACGGCGAATGGTTTGACGAGCGCACAATCGTCGGCGGACAGCCTGGTCACGTCATCGGTAGCGCAGATCAATACACTGACCGCAGCAGATCGCGCAGCTGAATGGACAGATCGGACAGCTGACGGCATCGGGACAGAACGATAGCTCGGCGGAAGACCAGCTCAATGAGTCCGTGCAGCAACTGGCGGGTCTGACGGGTATCTCCGTCACCCAGAGTAGTCAGCGGAGATACCATTACAACGGGCAACGGAACGCCGCTGGTGATGGGGGATCAGAGCTTCACGCTGCAAACCACGACGGGCAGCAACTGGATTCCAGCAGGTACTCGATTCGAACGGCAACAATATAACCTCATCGATACAGGGAGGCCAGCTGGGCGGAGCCATTCAGATGCGCGACCAGGTAATTCCTGGAATGCTCTCGCAGCTGAATTCGCTGGCCAGCCAGTTTTCCAGCAGCTTCAATGCTGCCCAGGCGCAAGGCATGGACTCGAACGGCAACCAGGGTCAGAACTTCTTCACGGTTCCCAGCAAACTCCAGTGATGCAGCCTCGGGCATGAGTGTGGCGATCAGCAATCCGTCGCAGCTTGCCATCAATTCGGTTGGCACGAGCAGCAGCAACAGCAATGTCGCCAATCTCTCCGCGGTGCTTACCAGTGCGCTGCCATCCAACTCGGCGAGCTCCACGGCGGGAACTGCGTCCGCTCCTCTGACAACCAGGCACGGCATTGACGAGCTGGCTCGGTAACGTCGATCGCCGATGGAGCGACGGGACAGACGTTCTCGTTCACCGCCGGCGCGTCGTCGACGATCGCCAACCTGCAGGCGGCGATCGCCTCCGCAGTCGCAGCGGGAACGTTGAGCGCCGGCACAAGTCTGTCGTTCAACGCCGCCGGCCAGGCGGTCATCTCGACGACGACGGCGGGCGACACCTTGCAGGTATCCACCAACGATGCGGCTCTGGGTCAGTTCAACTCGACGTCGGGACAGACGCCGGCAAGCGCCTACGCGAGCCTGGTGTTTGATGTCGGGAACGCAGCTTCGAATGCCAGCACCCAATCCACCGCGATCGGTAAGAGCCTGCTCCAGCTGACCGATCAGCAAAGTTCTGTATCCGGCGTGAATATCGATGACGAAACGGCCAATCTGATTCGGTTCCAGACGGCCTATCAGGCCGGCGCGCGCATCGTCAGCACCATTCAAGAGCTCGACACCGTCACCATGGATATGGGCTCCTCGCAGAGTTACTAATTCCTATGCAAATTAATCCAAACGTTACTCCGGATATTCTCGCTGACATGCAACAGAGCCAGTCGACGCTGAACACGGCGCTGCAACAGGTAGCCACGGGCCTGAGCGTGAGCGTTCCGTCGGACAACCCAGCCGCCTCCGCCGCCATGGTGCAAAATACCATCGAGACCGGAAATGTCGACCAATATACCAAGAACGTCAGCACCGTTCTGGCTTCGGTGGAGTCGGCAAGCTCCGTGCTGAGTAACGTCGTCACGGCGCTCACCCAGGCCGTGTCGCTCGGCACGGAGGGTGCGAATGGCACCAACACGACGTCGAACCTGCAGGCGATCGCAACGCAGGTTCAGGGAGTCTTGTCGACTGTCGTGTCCCAGGCGAATACGTCGGTCGCAGGCACCTACCTGTTTGGAGGAACCGGCACGTCGACTCCCTACACTGCGGATGCTACCGTCGCCGACAGGCTACACCTACAACGGCAACACGGACCAGACCTCGGTTGCTGTCGGTGACACGCTGAGTGTTCCGGTCAATCTTCCCGGGCAGCCAGATATTCTCCAACTCGACCAATAACGTGTTGGGCTCTCTGAGCTCGCTGGTCACCGCGTTGCAAAGCGGAAATACCTCGGGCATTGAGACGTGCGACCAGCTCTCTAAATTCGGCGATTGCCTTCGTCGGGCCAAGCAGCAGGCGTTTTATAGCAATGCCGAAAGCCAGTTGAACTCGCAGGAGACGTTTCTGCAGCAGGATACTGTCAGCCTGGCATCGCAGGCCACGAACCTGGTGGGCGTAAATTTGGCCACGGCCGCAACCAACCTGAGCCAGGCGGAGACCGATAACAGTGCGGTGCTGGCGGCGACGGCAAAGGTTCTTCCCAACACGCTGCTCAGCTATCTCTCTCCCCCTAGCTAGAATCCGAGCCCGTCCGCGGAAGAGATCGTTCGACCGGGCTGCTCTCCCTGCGAATGTGGCCCAGGCCTAAATTGCGGACGGCGGCGAGCACAGCTCTTGAAAGGGACGGAATGCTTCAGGTGATGGTGGGTGCACCGGGGGCCGCGCGCACGCACCATGACCTGGCCTGACTTCGCAAATCCAAACTAACCCAAACGACAGATCGCCTCCAGGCGAGGGCACCATGGATGCGAGTCATGAGTGGTTCGTGGCCGAAGGCGCCGTATTGATTGATTTGCCGCAACCGGACCCCGACGGACGACTAGAAGGGGGCGAGCAAGGAGAATGCGCCACCCTTGTAGCCATCGACCGTCACCGTGAAGTAGCTCGAATAGCAGGGATCCCGGACGGTATTGCGCGCCTCGGGCGGGAGTTGCCCTAGGATCCCCGTACATTCCCTTGAACACAGCCACGGTGTTCCACGGTGACGATTCTCGATGCAATATTCATCACCTCATGGAGAGCGTCTCTGAAGTGTTTCATCCAGCTTTGCCTCTGCCACGCGTTCCTCGATGCTCTCCGGAGCCAATCCGATGAGCGCGCCCGCGAAGGAGCTCAGCAGCGATAGATCCGCCTTGATGACCCGGTAGCTGTCCATCGGCTTGATCAGATAGGCGCAATAGATCTGTTGTCCAGTTGCGCTGGGGGGCTCATCTGTTCGGAGAAGTTGACATGGCGTCCAATCAGATCGGAAAACAATGTGGACATGGAGGAAGAGGATGGTTCTGCCATAATCTAGTCCTCCCCCAGGATAGGTTCCAACGCAGCCTGAACATCATCCACGTTGAACGGTTTGACGATGATGAAGCTCGCCCCATTACTCAGCGCGAGGTCCTTCAATTTGGGCGAAGCCTCTGAGGTGATGAATCCGAAGGGGGTCAGATTCTTTTCCGCCCGCAATGTCCTCAGGAAGTCGATACCCGACATCTCCGGCATGTTCCAGTCGGACAGGATCAAGCGCGGCTTCACGGATTTCAGTTTCTCCAGAGCATCGGCCCCGTTCTCCGCCTCACAGACGGTAAGACCTCGATACCCTGCTTGCCGAATCGCGCGGTGCACCAGAATCCTCATCGTCTTGCTGTCATCCACCAAGAGCAAATCCATCTCCTGGCAGTTATCTCCTTCCGACTTCGCAGCGTGCGAGGCGCAGAATCTGTACTGCGCACTGGCATACCCATCTATCGGCTCTTCCTGTGAACTTGTTTAGTCCCGTCAGCGCTACCCCGCAACCTTTGTGCCACGCAAGAGTTGGACGCACAGGAAGCGGAGCGCCGTGTTTGTTGTTCTTTACGCATTGCTGCGTTCCTGGGCCGCGCGAAGATTCGTGTCGCCAGGTGTATCGATTCGCCACATGCGCAGCGTGCGGCAGCGGCTTGAAAAGCCATCCCATGTGAACGCCGGCGGCCCAAATGAAGCCGATGGCTCATCGCGAGGGGCAACTGCGCCTGCCGGGTTGAAGCTATCCAACGATCTGCCGATAGAGCAGTCATTGGGCTGAGAATGCCCCAGTCGCTGTACGGGAATGCCGTGCCGTCTCAGAACAGCAGATGGAGCGGCGCGGCGCATGGGTTGGAAAGGGATCATGGACAACACCTGCATGGAAGACTTGGAGACGATTCATGAGTTCCTGGTCGAGAGCGATGAAAACCTCACGCGTCTTGATCAGGATCTCGTTGAGCTGGAGAAGCATCCGCAGGATGCGCTCCTGCTAGGAAGCATCTTCCGCACGATCCACACCATCAAGGGTGCGTGCGGCTTTCTGGCGTTCACAACGCTCGAGGGGATCACCCATCAGGCGGAGAGCATCCTGAGTCAGCTACGTGATGGGGAGAGAGAACTCACTCCCGATCTCGTGTCCCTGATCCTCGAGACCGTGGACGCGACCCGAAAGGTGCTGGCATCGATTGAAGAGAGCGGGAAGGAAGGCCCCCTTCATTTTGAAGCCCTGATTGAACGTTTGCGGATCGCGGCGCAATTGCCATCCCGCGAGGAGCAGCACACTCGCTTCCGTCCCAAGCCGTCGGTGACGTGCTCCTGCGGATTCCATGGCGGACGAGCCCAGCGAGCAAATGCTCTGCCGTGCTCCTCGGCGACCATCGCCGGAACGCCGAAGATCGAGGAAGAAGCCGCGAAGGGAACGAAGACGGGAAAGAAGAAGACGTCACCCGGCATTCCGCCGCGGTGGACTCGAACATCCGGGTTGGAGTCGGACTCCTGGACAAATTGATGGACCTGGTGGGGGAACTGGTGCTGACGCGTAACCAGATCCTCCAGTTCAATAGCGAAGGAGAAGATCCGGCCCTCAACGCAACCTCCCAGCGGCTGAACCTGATCACCACCGAGTTGCAGGAAGGCGTGATGAAGACGCGCATGCAGCCCATTGGCGTGGTATGGAACAAGCTGCCGCGCGTGGTGCGCGACATTGCCACGGGTCTTGGCAAGCAGATCCACCTTGAGATGGATGGAGCGGAGACCGAGCTCGACCGGACGATCCTCGAAGCGATCAAAGATCCGCTCATGCACCTGGTGCGCAACTCCTGCGATCACGGCATCGAATCGCCTGAAGTCCGGATGCGTGCGGGCAAGCCAGCCGCAGGGAACCTTGACCCTTCGCGCCTATCACGAAGGCGGCCAGGTCAACATCGAAGTCGGCGACGATGGGGCAGGCATTGACATCGCGCGGGTCAAGCAGAAGGCTATCGAGAAGGGGCTGCTGCGGGCCGAACATGCGGAGAAGTTGAGTGACCGGGAGGCGCTTGGCCTCCTCTTTGAGCCGGGTTTCTCGACCGCTGAAACCGTGACGAATATCTCTGGCCGTGGAGTCGGCATGGATGTGGTGAAATCCCACATCGAGAAGATTGGCGGCGTGGTCGATATCTTCAGCCGGCTAGGCGAGGGTGCCACGCTTAAGATCAGAATCCCGCTCACGCTGGCGATCATTCCCGGGTTGGTGATTACCAGCGGCGGCGAACGGTTCGTCATTCCTCAGGTGAGTCTTCTCGAACTCATCCGCATCGAGGGAGACGCCTCCGGAAAACATATCGAGTACGTACATGGCACCCCGGTCTATCGGACGGCGCGGGAAGCCTCTTGCCCATCGCGTATTTGAACCAGGTGCTCGGACTGAAATCGGCTGACCGTGCCGAAGCGGTCAGCATGGTGGTCCTGCAGGCGGAGGATCGGCAGTTCGGCCTGGTCGTGGACGGCATCAACGACACCCAGGAGATCGTGGTCAAGCCGCTCGGCAAACAGCTGAAGGGTCTGACCTTGTATGCCGGAGCGACGATCATGGGCGATGGCCGCGTAGCCCTCATCCTCGACGTGCTTGGCATCGGGCAGTCTTCCGGTGTGTTCGGTGAAGTGCGAGAACCTGCGCGCGCAGCGGACAAACAGAAGGCCCAGACCGAGATTGAGCAACAGCGGCTGCTCCTATTCCGGGCCGGCTCCTTCGATCGCCTGGCTGTTCCGCTCTCGCTGGTTGCCAGGCTCGAGGAGTTTCCTCAGTCTGCGATCGAATTCGCAGGCGGCGGCCAGGTCGTTCAATACCGCGGCCGCATCCTTCCTCTGGTATCGCTTCGGAGCGTGCTTGAACCTGGCTCTCCCTGCGCTGGAACATTCTGCCGATCCGGTGCAGGTGGTTGTCTTCAATGACGGCGACTGTCAGCGTAGGCATGGTGGTTGACCAGATTCTGGATGTCAGCCGAAGAGGCGGTGACGGTGCGGCAGAGATCGGATCGCAAAGGCCTCCTCGGGTCGGCAGTGGTGGGTAAGAAGGTTACCGATTTCCTTGACCTCAACGAAGTCATTCGCGCGGCGGGGGGCTGGTCTCCGGGCTCGGATGAGCGCACAAACTGCAAGAAGGTCCTCAGTCCTCGATGCTTCGACGTTCTCGCGAGGCATGATTCGAGGGGGTCTCGATATGGCGGGATACTCGGTTGTCGAAGCCGCGAACTCTGGGCGAAGCCATCCGCAGATTGGAGCAGCAACCGGTCGACGTTGTGGTTGCGGCTCTTGATCTTCAGATCCGACGGCAGCTCCGCTCTGCTCGCCGCCTTGCGCGGGCAGATCCGAGTGGGCCAGAATTCCTGTCTCTGGCGCTGGTCGACTCGGAAGCGCTGGTCCGTGCCTCCGCCGCCCGCACGGCAGGCTTTCAGGACTGCCAGGCGAAGTTCGATGGGGTGCTGGTTCTTGCGTCGGTCGCGCGGCTGGTTTCGCCGCTGGCTTCGGTCGAGGAGCAGCTCGTGTGTGCAGGAAAGGCAAGGTAAACCAATGGCGATGGATATAGCTGCAAAACCCGCAATCTCGCATACGAGCAGTCAATTCTCCACCTTCTTTGTAGCGGACCTCTTCTTCGGTGTGGATGTCCTCCACGTGCAGGAGGTATTGCGCGCTCAGCAGATGACCTCGGTACCGCAGGCACCGGACGTCATCGAGGGACTGATCAACCTGCGCGGCCAGATCGTGACCGCCATCGATATGCGGCGGCGGCTCCTGCTGCCGGCGCGCCCGGCAGGACCATCCGGGGTCGATGAACATGGTGGTCCGCACCGCGGACGGCGCGGTCAGCCTGCTGGTCGACGAGATCGGAGACGTGCTGGACATGGACCCCTCGACCTACGAGCGGCCGCCGGACAATCTCGCTCTCGCCGCAAGAGACCTCATCCGCGGCGTGTACAAGCTGAAAGACCGTTTGCTTCTCGTCCTCGACGAGGAGCGCACGGTGGATCTTGCCGTCGGGAGGTCCATCGAGTGCCGCTGAGCGGGCATGGCTAACGATGAGCAATCAAGAGCGAAGCAAATCATGGCAGAGTTCGGTAAGCTTGCGGATGTTTCCGACACAAAAAGCCTGAATCAGGCACGGCAGCGGTATAACAGAGCACCAGGTAATTGCGAGGAGCAAAAGAGATGGCAACGCAAACAAGCAATGGCCGGCAGGGATCTTCCCGCCGAATTTCGTCCAACGGCGCAGGTCACGGCGCAGGAAGCGGTGTTGGAGTCGCCGAGTGGCCGACAGAGACAGAGGTTCATCCAGGAAATCGCACGTCAACCTTCGGTTCGGCCGCGCCGAAACGTGGGCACGGTCGCGCAGAACTCTGCAGCAAGTACGGAATCGATGACGACAATTTGGCACAGCGTCGCGAGTTTCTCAGGCTTGGCGAAGAAGAGCGGGCATTGTTGGCCGAGCTGGCTCCGTGGGCCCGGTCGATTGCACCGGAGGTGGCGAAGGCGTTCTACGATTGGCAGTTCAGCTTTGCTCCCACGCGTGAATACTTCGAAGGATTTGCTCAACTCCGTCACATGTCGCTGGCAGCGCTTCGTCAACATCTTGAAGCCGCACAGGCAGGCTACTTCGCAGAGGTATTCGAGGGTGCAGCGGACAATTGGGACATTGAATACTTCGAGCGGCGGCTCAAGGTTGGGACGGTACATGACAAGATCGACCTGCCATTGAAGTGGTACGTTGGCTCCTATGCCGAATATGAGCGGTTGACGGACATCTTCCTGCGCAACTCCTTCAAAGATGAAGAAAAAATCGCGCAGGCCAAGCATGCAGTCGCTAAGATCTTCAATCTGGACCTTCAGGCAATTGTGGATGCCTACCTGCTCAGCACGATGGAGTCCATGGGGTTCAACGCGGAGATCATCCGTGCCGAGGGCGACAAGACCGAACACATCCCGGAGATGAAGCGCGCAACCGCCGCGATGCAGGAACAACTAACCGTCCTTGGAAAAGGCGACCTGCGACCCAGCAACTTTGACGCCTTGATGAGCGATCCGACCCTTGAAGCATGGGCGCTGGGACTCAGCGTCAAGCACCTGCTTGGCTTCCTCCGCAGCCTGGTTGCAGATACCGACGCCCTCGTGGACGCTGCGGTGGAAGGCAAGTTAGCCGCTCGCGCTGACGTCTCCAAGCATGAAGGCGACTTCCGCAAGATCGTCGACGGCATCAACCGCACGCTGGATGCGGTCATCAAACCGCTGAACGTGGCTGCCACCTATGTGGATCGTATCTCCAAGGGCGACATCCCGGAGAAGATTACTGATGTCTATCTCGGCGATTTCAATGAGATCAAAAACAATCTCAATGCGTGCATCGACGGTCTTGGCGGTCTTGTGGAAGCGAATGTGGTGCTGCATAAGATGGCAGTCAATGACCACACACAGCGGGTTGAGGGTATTTATCAAGGTGTTTTCGCGACGGTGGCGACCTCTGTGAACAGCGTTCAGGACCGAGTGAAGCACGTGGCAGATACGCTCAGCGAGATCGCCAAGGGAGACTTTCACTCACTCCCAGGATACAAAGCAATAGGACGCAGATCCGAGAACGATGAACTGATGCCCTCGCTGATTGCCGCGATGGAAAACATCCAAGCTCTGGTCAAGGAACTCGCCAGGCTGACCGTAGCTTCCCGCGACGGCGAACTCTCCGAACGCGGAAAGTCCGATCAGTTCAGCGGCGCTTACGCGGATATCGTAACCGGGGTCAACGAGATGCTCGACGCGATCCTGCTGCCGATCGGCGAAGGCAATCGTATCCTCTCCATGATCCGTGGCGGAGATTTGCGGGAGAAGGTAGAGATTGCCTGCAAGGGCGATCACGAGAAGATGAAGAACGCCGTGAACGGCGTGCAGGAGTGGTTGACAGATCTCGTCGCTTACGTTGCCAAGATCGCGAACGGCGACCTGACGGCGTCGATTGCGAAGGCCTCCGATAGGGACCAGATTCACGACTGGCTGGTGATGTTGAAGTCAAATATCGACTCGTTGATCTCCGAGATGAAACACATGTCGGAGGAGCATTTCAAGGGAGACATCGATGTGACGATTCCCGCGGAGAAGTTTGAAGGCGCCTACCGCGTCGTGGCCCAGGGAGTCAACGACATGGTCGCCGGGCACATCACGGTGAAGAAGAAGGCGATGGCGTGCGTTGCCGAGTTTGGCAAGGGAAACTTCGAGGCACCTTTGGAGAAGTTCCCCGGCAAGAAGGTCTTCATCAACGAAACTATCGAACAGGTTCGGGCGAACCTGAAAGGAGTGATCGCCGATACCGACGCTCTGGTCAAGGCTGCCGAGGAGGGCAAGCTTGGGACGCGCGCGGACGCCAGCAAGCACCCGGGAGAATATCCGCAAGATCATCGAGGGCGTCAACAACACGCTCGACATGGTGGTTGCACCATTGAAGGCTACCGCCGAAGAAGCAAGCTCGCTGGCATCTTCCTCCGAGGAACTCACCGCGGTCAGCCAGCAGATGGCCGGCAACGCGGAAGAGACCGCGGTCCAGGCCAACGTCGTGTCCGCGGCCAGCGAGCAGGTATCGCGGAATGTCGCCTCGGTCTCCGCGGCGACCGAAGAGATGCAGGCTTCGATCCGCGAGATCGCAAAGAACGCAAACGACTCCGCGCACGTGGCCAAGAATGCAGTCGTCGTGGCTCACTCAACCAACGAAACCATGAAGAAGCTGGGCGTATCCAGTCAGGAGATCGGCAACGTGATCAAGGTCATCACCTCGATCGCGCAGCAGACCAACCTCCTGGCGCTCAACGCAACCATCGAGGCTGCGCGGGCCGGGGAAGCGGGCAAAGGCTTTGCCGTGGTGGCCAACGAGGTCAAGGAACTCGCCAAGCAGACTGCCAAGGCCACCGAAGAGATCAGTCAGAAGATTGAAGCGATCCAGGGAGTCACCAAGGGAGCCGTCACGGCGATCGAGGAGATCGGGACCATCATCAACCAGATCAATGACATCTCCAACAGCATCGCCTCGGCCGTGGAAGAACAGACCGTCACCACCAATGAGATCGGCCGCAGCGTGACCGAAGCAGCTCAAGGGGTCAACGATATCGCCAAGAACATCAGCGGTGTCGCCATGGCGGCCAAGAACACGACGCAGGGAGCCAACGATACCAAGACGGCCTCCCTGGAGTTGAGTGAGATGGCAGCGCGGCTCCAGGCCTCCGTATCGAAGTTCACTTTCTGAGCGAATCAATCATCTAGAGCTTGGGCCGGCAGTGTGTTATAGAAGCTGCCGGCCCAACGCTAAAGGAAGAAGGCGGACCAGAGATGGCCAAAGCACTCGTTGTAGATGATTCAAGAACAATTCGAACGATCCTCAGAAGGCTGTTGGTAGAGCTGGGATACGAGGTATGCGAGGCTGCTGATGGGAAGCAAGCCCTGGCCGTCATCGACGCCGAGGGTACAGCGGTGAGCCTGGTGCTGACCGACTGGAATATGCCCGAGATGGATGGCCTGGCGCTGCTCAAACGATTACGTCAGAATCCAGATCTGTCGTTGCTGAAGATCATCATGGTCACCACGGAGACCGAATTGGATCGCATGGTGACGGCCCTGGACGCCGGCGCGAATGAGTATGTCATGAAGCCGTTCACAAAAGACATCCTCAGGGAGAAGCTTGAGCTCGTTGGGATTCGTTCCGAGGTAATGGTGTAGACATGGCTGTATTGAATCAGCGTTTACTCCAGCCTGGAGAGCGAGTGCGCGTGATGGTGGTGGACGACTCAGTGGTCATTCGGCGCCTGGTTGCGCAGGCACTCGAGCAGGATTCGCATGCTGGAGGTAGTGGGTACTGCCTCGAACGGAGCGATCGGTCTGCAACGGATTCCGCAGCTGAATCCGGATGTGATCACGCTGGATATCGAGATGCCCGATATGGACGGCCTGGAGATGTTGCGCCGGGTTCGGCGTGAATATCCCAAGGTGCGCATCATCATGTTCAGCACGCTCACCGAACGCGGCGGAGCGAAGACGCTGGAGGCCCTAACCCTTGGTGCGGATGACTATGTGGCCAAGGCGTCGAACGAGGGGTCACTCGACCGCTCCATGATCCGCCTTCGCGAAGAGATGATTCCGAAGATCAAACAGTTCTTCCGCCAGCCATTGGAGGAGCGAGCGGCCGCCGCTCCGGAGGCCAGGCGCGTTCCCGTAGGAGCTTCGAGCCTGGCAAATCTACACTCGCTGCGGCGTGACACCGCGCGCCCCAAGGTGGTCGTGATCGGAGTGTCCACGGGAGGTCCGACCGCGCTCGGAGAGATCTTGCCCAACATACCAGCCGGCTTTCCGTTGCCCATCCTGATTGTTCAGCATATGCCACCTCTCTTTACGCGTTTGCTTGCTGAGCGGCTCAACTCCACGTGCCAGCTGCCCGTCCGCGAAGCGTATCAGGGATGCGCGGTTGAGCCGGGCAAGATGTTGATCGCTCCTGGCGATTTTCATATGAAGCTGGCCAAGGATGGCGACGCAGTCAGCGTGTATCTGGATCAATCGCCGCGACAAAACTCCTGCCGCCCCGCCGTTGACGCCCTCTTTGCTTCCACCGGTGAGGTATATGGTGGCGCGGTGCTGGCCGTCATGCTGACCGGCATGGGACAGGATGGGCTACGCGGTGCGGAGATCTTGAGAGCACGGGGGGCGAGCATTCTGGCGCAGGATGAAGCATCGAGTGTCGTTTGGGGTATGCCTGGTGCGGTGGTGAACGCCGGCCTCGCCGATCGCGTTCTGCCATTAAACGATGTTGTGCCCGAGATTCTTCGCCGCTGTACGAGGAATCAGGAAGGAGCTGCATGGATACCCAAACACTGAACCCGGCGATCCTTCCGGAGAACTACCGTTTTCTGCAACAGCATGTGTACGCCCAGGTGGGCATCGTGCTCGAAGAGGACAAGCACTATCTTTTCCAGAGCCGCCTCTCGCCCATCGTCAAGCAGTTGGGCCTCAAGTCAACCAATGAGCTGTGCGGACTGCTCCACGCCAGGGGAAACAACGAGCTCGGCCGCCAGGTTGCAGAGGCCATGACGACCAACGAAACCTACTTCTTCCGCGAGCCGAACCATTATGACGCGATCCGGACGGTCTTATTGCCAAGGCTGAAGGAAGATCGTCGCGACAGCAGGAATCTGCGCTTCTGGTCGGCGGCCTCATCCACCGGCCAGGAGGCGTACAGTCTCGCGATGATGCTGCTTGAGGAACAGCTCGCGAGCTGGAACATTCAAATCCTGGGCACTGACTTCTCGTCGAAGGTGGTCGAACGAGCACGGACCGGTTTGTTTCAACAGATTGAAGTGAACCGTGGTCTACCCACATCCCTTCTGGTGAAGCACTTTCGGCCTGCTGGCCTGGATTGGCAGTTGAGCGAGACGGTGCGACGGATGGCTCGATTCGAAACCATCGATCTGCGCAAGAGCATGGCCAGTCTTGGGCCATTCGATCTGGTGTTCTGTCGTAACGTGATGATCTACTTCGACAATGAAACGAAGCGAAGCATCATGCGGGAGATCCACAGTACCTTATACCGGGGAGGCTGGTTGCTCCTGGGCGGGTCCGAGTCGGTCTTCGGCATGGATGAATGGTTTGAACGAACGTCTGTAGGAAGCTTGACCGTCTATGTCGCACGATGAAAGGAAGACCGATGAGAGCTGAAGTGCGGAAAGAGATGCTGGTGCGGACCGTGGGATCCGTGTTCGTCACGATGCTGGGGCTTGACGTGTCCGCGAGCGAGATTCCGCGGCACCCTGCTGGCGATCGATTGACATCCTACGTGCAATTGACCGGGGATTTGAATGGGGCTGTGTTGCTGGAGTGTACCCGTCAACAGGCGTGCCATTTCGCAGGCTTGATCCTGGCCACGGATCCGCCCGCGATCGTGAATGATGACGTGCGCGACGTGCTGGGCGAGCTCGCGAACGTAATCGGTGGAAACATGAAATGTGGTATGTCGACAGCAGCCCGTCTCTCCATGCCCATCGTGGTCGAGGGCGGCGACGACGACCCGCGGATCCTCGATGTGAAAGCCGGGGAGAGGCTCACCTTTGAATCGTCCGAGGGACATTTCTGGGTCACGATCCTCATCGCAAAATAAAACGCATCCCAAGGCGAATACGCATGCCCACCTGGACGGGATGGCCGCAGAGGATGGTGAAGGACGGGTCCGGTTTCCCACCCAGAGTTTGCTGTCATGGACCGCGGGCCGGTAATGATCTGCGCCCGAAAGGAGTGACGCGGATTGCACCCCTGCCGGAAAGCGGTCTGTGGAAAGAATTGCGCTGATATCCAGCGCGAGCGCGGGCCCGTCTGGCCGGCAATCTATGCTGACCAACTCGACGTTTGCGATGGATCCGATGCCGGCGAATGGTAATCGGCATTCGTCAGCGGGACGGGAACGGTGTACTGTGCGTCGTGACGGGGCTGTTCCATCGCCTGCCACGTCTCCCGGATGCTCAGCACCTTTTCCATCTGCTGCTCCAGCATCTCCGGCGACCGCTTCACCTGCGCCTCGATCAATCGGCGTCTCAGCGATGAATAGAAGCCAACCAGCTGCCCTGATAGCTCTCCTCCGCCGGCGCGCTCGATACAGTCTTCCAGGTAGCCGATCACCAGTAGTGCGTGATTCACCTCGCGACAGCGCCGCTCGAGATCGTTGCTGCGCTCCGCATCGGCGGCACGCCGCAGATCCCCGGCGAGCGTGTCGTACAGTGCGATCAGCACGCCGAAGCCGCTCGCACCTTCCGCAGCACACTTTCGGTAGAAAAGTTCTGTCGATTGCATGTCGGTCTCCGGTTAGCTTCCCGAGGAGGAGTTCTGGCCCAGCTCCTCGTCAATCTGTTTCATCTCGTTGGGCAGCTGTTGCAGCAGGATCTCCGCCTGGCTGAACTCGCTTTGCAGCTTCGTCTGCAGCGGTGTAATCACATTGGCCTGGAAGTTGGTGATGTCAGTCTGCAATCCTGTGCTCTGAGTGTTGATGCTCTGCAGGTCCACCGTAAATGCGCCGTCGGCGGGACTGATGAAACTGGTAAGCTGCTGGTCCATGGAGTTGGCAAATCCGTTCATCGCCGTGCCCTGAAAGAAGTTCTGGACATCGTTGAAGTTGTTTTGCAACACGTTATTAAGTGTGGTGCTATTGACGCTGAGGGTTCCATCGGCGTTTACCGAAATTCCCAGCGACGAAAGGCTCGGCACGGTGGTGGCCGTTGCAGAGCCGGACGGCGATGTCGCCGTATAGTCCAGGGCGGCGAGTAACTCGCTTTGCAGATTGCGCACGGTAGGATCATCGGCGAGCGCGCCCTGGCCGGAACCCAAGTCCGCAAATTGGGTGTTGAGATCTCCGATCGCCTGGTTGTAGTCGGCCACAAACTGATTGATGGCCGCTGCTGCCTGGGAGGTATTGGGTGCGACCGACAGGCTTATCGCGGTTCCGGGACTGGCGCTGAGCAGGTTGAGCGTCATGCCCGGCACGGCTCCCGTCACGGTATTCGAGGGGCTCGTCACCGTAATCCCGTTGACCTGGATGGACGCATTCTCGCCGGTGACGCCGGTGGCAAACGCGAAACTGGTTCCGGTGGAGGTGACGGTGAAGTTGCCTGCGCTCCCGGACGTATTGCTGGTGATGGCGATTCTTGATCCGGAGGCATCATTGATGATGCTGGCCGTGACCCCGAGCCCTGCCTGATTGATGGCTGTCTCGAGATCGCTGAGAGTGTTGACGCCGCTGCCCGTGCTAATCGTTGAGGTGGCGCCGCTGCCGTTGGTGATCGTGAGGCTCTCTGCCGGCAGCACAGCTGCGCTGCTGCTCGCCGCCGTCGAGATATAGGAGGCCGTGCTCGCAAGATTGTTGACCACGACCACCGTGTTGCCCATCGCGCTCCCCGATGCTGCGGTGGCGGTGATCACGCTCGCATTCGAAGAGGTGACGGTGGTCGCCGAGAGCGGTCCGGTCAGGTTGTTGAGCGCCTGGACATCCTTGTCAAGGTTGGTGGCATCGGTCTGAATCTGGGTGAGAGCCGTGGTCTGGTTCTGGAGCGCAGTGATCTGCGACTGCCAGATGGTCTCTGGCGCCTCGGCGGCGGTTACCGCCGAATTGACGGCGGCGCTTACGTCGATGCCGGCACTGGAGGCTCCCATGGCGGCCTCCAGAATGTCGCTGATATTAATCCCAGTCGCGGAACTTGCAGAGGAGAGCAGGGAACTCAAGGATGAGGTTGAACTCATGTCGCATCTTCCTTTCTTGCTGACCGGACCCCTTCGCCACCGTTCCGTCGAAGCAATCCGAGCTCATCCTAGGTATCGGCAGGTTCGCCGTATTTGTTCAGCCTGACGCCCAAAAAGCGGCGGCGCCCAACGGACGCCGCCGCTTCAAGTGGGTGAAGGTTACTGCAGAAGCTTCAGCACGTTCTGCTGAGCCGAGTTGGCCTGCGAGAGGGCGGCCATGCCCGTCTGCTCGAGGACGTTGTACTGCGTCATGTTCGAAACCGTGGTCCCGATATCGGCGTTCTGAACGTTGTTCTGAGCGCTGGTAAGGTTCTGGACCTCGGTGTTCTGCACGGCCACGTCCGCTGTCAGCTGGTTGACCGATGCGCCGATGCTGCCGCGCTGGCCGGCAACCGTGCTGATGGCGGCGGTGATGGCGGTCAGTGCGGACTGTGCACTGGCAGCGGTCGAAAGGTTGCCGGTCAAGCTCAGGGAGCCTGCAGACAACGTGTTGATGGTGGTGTTGGTCGAGGTGGACCCGCCGCTGGTGCCGTCGCTGGTGTAGACGGTCGCCGTGTTGTTGGCGGTCGACGTCGGGGCGAAGTTGCCAAGCACCGTGTCGTTGGTCGTTACCTGCAGGGAGTCTCCAACCGTTGAGGTTGCGATGACCAGCTGGCCGCTGGCAACGCTTGCGGTCGTTCCGGCGCTCAGCGTTCCGGCCGTAACGGCATTGGTGATGGCGGTTTGCAGATCCGAGATCTTGGAGCTGGCTCCGGCGGTGAACTTGAAGGTGCCGCCCGTCGCCGCATCGGTGATCGACACGCTCTGACCGGAGGTCAAGGGCGTGGTGGTCGCCAGCGACGCCTGCGTCGATGTCTCCGACGCCGTCGTGTTGTTGCTGAACACTGCCTTGCCGTTGAAGTTGGTGGCGGTGCCGATCTGGGTGATCTCGGAGAGGATGGACTGGAACTCGGTGTTCGCCGCCGTGCTCTGGGCGGTGGTAAGGCCGCCGTTGGAGGCTTCGGTCGCGATCGTCACGGCCTGGTTGAGCAGGGAGGTGACCTGCGAGAGTGCGCCGTCAGCGGTCTGCAGCAGGCCAACACCGTTGGACGCGTTCTGGCTGGACTGGGTGAGGGCTGCAATGTTGGCGCCCAGGCCGTTGGCGATGGAAAGACCTGCGGGATCTTCTGATCCGGAGTTGATTCTGACGCCGGTGGAGAGTTGCTGAAGGGTGCTCTGCAGGCTGGCCTGCGTGGACGAGAGGGCGTTTTCGGCGACCACCGAAGATACGTTATTGAGTACGCTAATCATTTGAGTGTTGCTCCTTATATCGAATTCCGCCTGCACCGAACCAGTTCCGTTTCCGTCAAGGTTCAGAATCGCTACTTGGAGCAGGTGGTGATTGTTACGAGCAAGCTATCGGCATCTCGATCTTCGAATTCTAGGTAGCGCAGAACATTTTCAAGGAATACGCCTCGACGCACGAGGTCCACTCTTTGCATCCAGACATGCGGATTCCCGCTGCTGTTTCATTCGACAGGTTGCGCCTCACGCACGGGTTGGCGAGAGCCAGGGATGAACCAGGCGTGCGGCAAGCATAACCTGCACCTGCTCGAGGACAGCCTGCCACTGCCCCGGCCCTGGCTGCCGGAAGAGCCGCGCGGTCGGATACCAGGGGCTGTCCATGCGCGCCAGCATCCAGCGCCAATCCGGCGCGGAGGGTAACAATATCCAAGTGGGCACTCCCAATGCCGCGGCCATGTGGGCCGTGGAGTTGTCGATGGTCACTACCAGATCCATCGCCGCGACCTGTGCCGCAAAGCCATCCAGATCCGTCCACTGATCTACTGCGGCGTCGATAAGGAGGGGAGCCTCCGCCGTCAACGCCTGTTCCCGCAACCCAATCGGCTCGCCATACTGCAGGCTCACCCACCGCACTCCGGTCTGCGCGAACAGCGGCGCGAGTTGCGCGAGATCGAGCGATCGACCCTTCCCGGACTTCTGATTGTTGCTGTGCCACGCGACGCCGACGAGCGGCCGGCCATCGTCATACCGGGCACGAAGCTGCCTGCTCCTCGCCGCATCGGCAACCAGGTAAGGCGCTGCGGTCGTTGCGAAGTCCTCGAGCCGCCTCCGGTACAACCCCGGAAGGCTGCCGCTCGGCAGATGCGCAGCAATCTCCAGTCCACGCTGCAGATCGGGATCGTAGCCGGACACCACCTCGACCTCGGGAAAGGATCGAGCAAACAACGGCCTCAGACGACGATCGCACTCCAACACGCACCGGTTTCCTGCGGCGACCACCTCGCGGATCAGGCCGGCGAACATGATCTCGTCGCCCACGCCCTGTTCTCCCCAGATCAATACGCGGCCCGCCGCGAGACGCTCGCCGCTCCAGCGCGGGTGAGGGTAGCTTCGTGGCCGCGTGTCATAGTCCTTCGCCCTCCAGCGAGCTTCGAAACCTTCCCAGCCTGTTCCAAACTCCCCTTGGAGAAGAAGCGTCATCGACTCAGCCACCGAAGCTTCGGCTAACTCCGGATTAAGAGAGCGAGCTCGTCGATAGCAGGTCAGTGCAGCGTCCACCGCTCCCTGCGCCTTCAGCATGTTTCCCAGGTTCAGTTGAACCTCAGCCTGATCGGGGCGGAGAGCCAGCGACTGCCGGAAGCATGCCTCCGCCTCCGCCAGCTTCTCCTGCGTCCGCAGCACATTACCGAGATTGGAGTAATACGACGAGGCTGTTGCGTGGATCGCAATGGCTGCACGAATCAGACTCACCGCCTGCTCGTGATCACCGCTCTGATACGCGATCATGCCGAGCAGGTGCAGGCAGTCCGCGTGGCCAGGCTCCGAGACCAGGATCTGCCGATACCCCTGCGCTGCCTCGTCGAGCCGGCCGGCCCGATGCAGCGCGAGCGCTTCGTGCAGGTCGTGTTGTGTGGTCGATGCAGCTGCGGACACGGATCTTGCCTCGTTAATGCGTGCGGTCGATGCATGAGGTCGATGCATGAGAACGATGAGTCGAGCGGTCTTCACGATCCAAGACATCGAGGGCACAATGCAATTCGCCTGCCAACCCAGGCTCATCGAACACTCATAACGATCGCTTCACGAATCCCCCTCCAACGTGCAAACGATCGCAACGCGGTCGCCGGCAATCGGGAAGTAGAACGCATGAGCGCAAGCGGCGGCTCAGTTGCTGAAAAATGCTCAAACTTGAGACAGTTCTGAGCCATTTCTCATCGTTGCCCGGGAGTATGATCGTCGTGTCTTTGAATGAGGACGGCCACTCTATGCAGCGATTTGAGTATCGACACCCGCGATTCCCGGTTGACCTTCCCGCCCAGTTCTCGATAGCGAATGAGACGATGGCAGCCCGTTGCACGGACCTCAGCGTGAAGGGCTTAGGGCTTCAGCTCCTGCATGCCGTCGCTCCTGGCTCGCGCGGCACACTCACGGTGCGCTGTCAGAACCAGACCATTGCACTGACCGCGCGCGTGGTGCGCACCGATGCGGAGCACAGCGGCCTGGAGTTCTTGTGCGACTCTACTGCGCAGCAGAGCACGGTGGCTCACCTGGTCGCCTCCCTGACGGAACCACATCATCACCATCCCATGAGCCTGGTGCCAAGAACCAATGCCTCGCTGGGCGGCCCCTCGCCTCGCCCCTCTTCGCCTGAAGGCTCTTCAATCGGCGGTCCCTTCCGAGGGCACTAGTTGGGGGACTTCACCGTATTCGACAAGGCGAGTCCCTGGGGAAGCGGCACCGCCGAGCTGCCTGTCACAAGATACTGAACGATCAGCGAGATTCTGCGATTGGACGGGTCGTCCGGATGCTGCGGCAGACGCAGATGCTGATCGGCGAAACCACGCACCTGCGATATCTGCTGTCCTCCCAGGCCCTCGCCCTGCATGATCCGCCTGGCCGCGTTGGCTCGGCCGCACGAGAGGTCCCAGTTGTCGTACGCCTTGTCCCCCGAGTAGGGCGTTGCGTCGGTGTGGCCTTCGATCGAAATCTTGTTGGGCAGCTTGCCCAGTTCCGGCGATAGCACCTGCAGCAGGTCCTTCAGTGCCGGCGTAGGTGCTGCATCGCCTGTTTCAAAGAACGTGCCAGCTGCGGACTCCATCAGTTCGATACGCAACCCCTCCGGCGTGATCGTGATCTCAATCTGGTTCTTCAACTTGTTCTTCGGATCGATGCTCTGGATCGCCTTGGTAATCTCTTCCTTCAGCTTCTGCATATCCTGCGCCTTGGGAGGCGCTGTTCCGGGATCGGGGCCCTTTCCAACCGCCGTCATCTTGGAGGTCCCCCGCGGATCCTTGAAGTAGCCACCCACTGCTGTCTGGATCGGCTTGCTGGCATTCATCAGCCACAGCACGATGAACAGCGCCATCATCCCCGTCACAAAGTCTGCGTACGCGACCTTCCAGGCGCCCCCGTGATGTTTTCCGTGGCCGTTCTTCTTATTGATGATGATGATCTCTGGCTCTGCCACGATGTCCATCCTTCCAACGCCCGCTTCGTTTGCCAGACTGCCGTGCCGCTTCGCTTGCCAGACTGACGGGCCTCACAGCTTGCCAGCCTGCCGTGCTGCTTCGCTTGTCTAACTGCCGGACCTCACAGCTTGCCGGACTGCCGTGCGCTAGGCCGCTGCTGCTACCACTGCAGGCTCGTCCTTGCGTCGGCAAGCCTTCTCCACTTCCTGAAAACTGGGGCGAACATGCTCGGGAATCGCCCGCCTGGCCATCTCGATCGCAAGAATCGGCGACATGCCCTTGATAAACGACAGCATCACCACCCGCAGCACGTGGTAGAAGGCAGACTCGTCATCCACCAGCTTCAACATGCTCGCAGCCACCGGGCCCACCACTCCATAACACATCAGGATGCCGAGAAACGTTCCCACCAGCGCCGCGGCGACCTTCTTGCCAATCTCCTCCGGAGGTCCACCCAGGGCGCTCATCGCAATCACAATGCCCAGAACGGCCGCCACAATCCCGATGCCCGGCAGCGCATCGGCCATCGTCGACAGCGCCGTCGAGGGCTCGGTTGCGCCGGCATGGTGCACCTCCAGATCGAGCTCCATCATGCGGTCGACATCAAACGGAGTCGCTCCTCCGGTGATCGCCATGCGCATCGTGTCGCACACAAAGCACTGCGCGTGATGGTCCTTGAGGAAATCCGGATACTTGGAGAACAAGGGGCTTTTGTCTGGTTCCTCGACGTCGCCCTCAATGCCGACCATCCCTTCCTTGCGGGCCTTGTTGAAAAGATGAAACATCATGCGGAGGGTGTCCAGATAACGCTGCTTGGAAAACTTTGAGCCTCCGATGACCACCATGAGGCTGGAGATAATCTTCTTGAGCACATGCAGCTGGTTTCCTGCGATCAGCGTTCCCAGGGCCGCACCGCCGATGATGATGAACTCCGACGGTTGCATCAGGACCAGCAGCGGTCCCTTTTCCATCAGGAAGCCGGCCAGGATCGCGCCCAGGACGACGACAATTCCAATAATCGAAAACATATACCCTGCGCCCCTCACAGCCTTGAGCCTGCATTGCGAATCACCCTTCGCCGTAACTGCAGCGCAGCCGCGGGGAAGTGAATCCCTGTCTCCCTTGTCTATCGGCAATTCAAGGTGGACCTATAGTTCCGGTGTACCCGCGCAGGAAGCGGCGCCAAGCCGCTTCCCGACCGCACCGGCTCGGTCGAACTCAATGAGGCGGACGCGAGGTCACTCCAGCTACGACCACCAGGTCGACGCGCCGGTTCATCTTTCGGCCATCCGGGCTCGCGTTGTCGGCGATGGGGCGATACTGGCCATATCCGGCCAGCGAGATCTTGCCTGGATCGAGACCCGATTTGTTGATCAACAGCATCAGGACCGCCATGGCGCGCGCCGTCGAAAGCTGCCAGTTTGAGTCGAACTGGGCGGTATGGATCGGTTGATCGTCCGAGTGTCCTTCCACCCGCAGATTCAACCCATGTTGCGACAGCACCTTCGCGATCTGCTCGATCTTGCCGGCTCGCGCCCGGTCGCAGGACCGCCTGCCCGCTATCGAAAAAGCCCATCTCTTTGAGGCTGATGACAAACCCCTCCGGTGTGACGCTCATGGTCACCTGTCCATCCTTGAGCTCCTGCCCGATGGCCGCTTCCAACTGCCGGCGCAGAGCTTCGATATCGATTCCCGTACGCTCCCGTCTCATCGCTCTTTCGACCAGCAGCGTCCTCGATCGGAGGGGTCGCGATCGCTCGATCAGCCATCAGATCCGATTGCGCCGTGCCGCGCGGCGCCCGAAAATGGCTCCATGTCCACGAAGCCATAATGAATGGCGTTGGAGACCTTCTTGATGGAGTGATTCTCCTGATGTGCCGAAGCAAACAGGACCACGAAGAACGCAAAGAGCACCGTGATGAAATCCGCGTAGGAGACCATCCATCGGTCATGACTCACCGGCTCGTCCATCCGTCTTCGCCGCCTCATGGCGCACCCACCCTCTCCAGCGCTGCTTTGGACGGCGTCACGGTGAAACTGTTCAGCCGCATCTCGAGCGTCCGCGGATTGATCCCTTCAATAATTGCGAGGACCGCCTCGAGCGTCATCTCCTGGATCACCTGCTTTTCCCGCATCCGGATCCTCAGCTTTCCGGCGCACGGAAGGAAGAGGAGATTCGCCGAACCGACACCGTAGATGGTCGCGACAAAGGCCACCGCGATGCCTCTGCCCACCTCGTTGATGTTCTGCAGCCGCTGCATGACCTGGATCAGCCCCAGCACCGCTCCAACAATTCCAAAGGTGGGAGCGAACCCTCCAGCCGCATCGAATACCCTGGGGATGCGCTCGTTCTTTTCGCCCTCATACTCCAGCTGCAGCTCCATCATCGTGCGCAGATCGGCTGCATTCACACCGTCGATGGCCAGCATCAGACTCTCCTTGAGAAACGGGTCTTCAATCTTGCCCAGCTCCGCATCGAGGGAGAGCAGTCCCTCTCTCCGCGCCTTGTAGGCGAACCGCAGCAGGTGCTGCACCAGATGATCCGGCGGCGCCCCGGAGCGCCAGAAGATATTCTTCAGCTGCACAAAGGCCTCGGCGACGATCGGGAAAGGGAACTGAACCATCACCGCGCCCAGCGTGCCCCCGAGCACGATCAAGGCCGCGGTGGGCTGCAGCAGCTGGACCAGCGTGCCTCCCTCCAGCATCGTGCCAACACCAATGCCCACTAGCGCAACGGCTATGCCAACAAAGGTATTTTTATCCAGAGCCATATCTGCCTTGTCTCTTCATCGGCGAAAGCCAGCTCGTCCGTGAACGCGTGCCGAATGACAACATCCTGGCGATCGGATGGCTTGAGCGAGTGGTTTGCCTCAAGTCGTGCGAGGGCAGGTATCCATCCATCGGCAGAGGGGGTGTTGGATTCCAGTCCAGCTCCGCGACCCGCGCCACGGAACAATGCCGAATGCAGCCATGCCCTCAACTAAGTCGCAAGGATGGTCGATAGAGCTTTGAGGGCGGTGCCTACTTGTACAACCATGCGTCCCTGCACCACGCAGCGGCGCTGCGCCTCCAGGAAGAGCGAAAGGGAACCTCTGCGATGGATCTGCTACTTGTCGATGACAGTAAAACCATGCGTCTCCTCATGCATCGCGCCGTGCGGCAGGCCGGCTATCGGGATCTGATCGTAGGCGAAGCGGAGAATGGCGTCGTTGCGCTGGAGAAGGTGAAGTCGGGGAGGCCGAGGCTCATCATCTCCGACTGGCTGATGCCCAAATTCTCCGGTATAGAGCTTCTGCAGACGTTGCGCGATCGGGGCGATCTCACCCCATTCGGTTTCATTACATCGCAGGCGTCCAGGAGGCTCGAGGACTTCGCCCTGGCCAATGGCGCAAGCTTCATGATCGTCAAGCCGTTCCATGTGGACGAAGTTCAGGAGGCTCTGGATCCTATCCTGGGAGGCTGCTAAGCCGCGCAGCTTGCTCAACTGCGGAGCTTAGCAAGCCGAGGAGATCGCCAAGTTGCGGAGGTTGCCAAGCTGCGGAGGTTGCCAAGCTGCGGCCTCCAATCTTCAACACCAGGCGGGAGCCTGCGCGAAGGTTAGCCGCACATCCATTCGCTGCAGGACGAAGGGCGCGGGGGGATCGTCATCGTGACGGTGGTGCCCATGCCGGTACGGCTTGCCAGGGCAACGGTCCCATGGATCCTTTCGATGTTCGATTTCACCACGTCCATGCCGACCCCGCGGCCGGAGACGCTGGTGATGGTGTCCGCAGTCGAGAGGCCGGGCAGAAAGATCAGCCGCTGCACCTCCGGAGTCGAGCATCCGGGCCGCTTGCTCTGGCTGCAGCAGCCCCCTCTGCAACGCTTTGTGCTTTACTTTCTCGAGATCGATGCCGGCCCCATCGTCCGACACTTCGATATGGATATAGCCTCCCTCCTCGAAGGCGCGCAGCAGGATGGTTCCATGAGGACTTTTCCCGTTGGCGACCCTGACCTGCGGTAACTCGATCCCATGATCGCAAGCGTTACGAACCAGGTGGGTGAGCGGGTCCCGGATCGCCTCGATGATGGTCCTGTCGAGCTCCGCCAACTCTCCCTCCATCCGGATTTCGATCATCTTTCCCGCCTCGGTTGCAAAGTCCCGCACAGCGCGAGGAAATTTGTTCCAGATCACGCCGATGGGCTGCATCCGGGCGAGCATCACGCACTCCCGCAACTCTCTGGTGATCCGGCTGATCTTCTCCGCAGGGACGGGACGCGCGAGCGACGGCAAGGCAGCTTCGAACCTCTGATCGGGCACGGACGCCAGATCGTCCACCAGGCGCAACATCCTATCCAGCAGCGCAACGTCCACGCGAATCGTAGAGCCTGGGGCCCGATCGGTTGCCCGGGTCCCGTCGAATCGGTCCATTACTCTCTCCGCGTCCTCGGCTGGCGGGGCGTGCGGCGCTGGCGGGGCCTGCGGGGCTGGCGAGGACGACGGGACATCCTCTCCCTCCGGTCTCTCCTCTGCGCGCCTCCTTGGCGTCTCCACCCTGGCCGTATCCGAACCACGCCTCGGCCCCTGCCCGGCATTCTGCGCGGCCTCCTGAAACGCCGCGCTCAACCGCTCCCGCAGCGCCTGGAAGCGATCCTCGCCTTCCGTGTCGTTCTTCTCAATGGCCGCGAGCAGTTGTTTGAATGCATCCAGCGCCTCCAGCATCAGGGACACCAGTGCCGGTGTCAGCGGCCGCGTCTTGTCCCGAACCTGGCCCAGCAGGCTCTCCAGGATGTGAGCGATCGAGCCAATCACATCGAATCCGAAGAACTCCGACGTTCCTTTCAGGGTATGAATGGTCCGGAAGATACTCGCCATCCGTTGCTCGTCTGCCGGGGTCTTCTCGAGTTCCACAATCTCCTGGTCCAGATGTATTGAGGTTCTCGTGGCTCTCCAGCAAAAACTCCCGCGTCTCCTCGGCCGATCCTGTCATTCCGACGCCTCCGCAGCTTCGCCGGTGTTATCGGCAGTCCTGGCCGAATCTTGAATGGACCGGCACCGCAAACACCCCTTCCAGGCAGGGCCTCTCCCTGGCGCCCCGCGGAGGATTGCTCCAGAACCCAAAATGGAACGGCCAAGATCCATCCCGCATCGGGAGAACAAATCATTAGATCGGTCTAGGTATTCGTTGTCTTCCCGCGGTCCGGCAGAGGAAGGTGGAAGTACGCGATGCGTGAGGGATGCGGAACGTCTTATCCAGCTCTCCATACGCCGCGGGAAGGTCTAGAGGAAGAGAAGCGATGCGCGTTCTGGTAGTGGAAGACGATCCCGCCCTGGCAGTCTTTCTGCAAAAAGGCCTCATGCTCGAAGGCCATGAGGTGGAGCGCGTCAGCGACGGAGACGCCGCGCTGGAGATGGCCGCGCAGCAGGCACCGGACCTCGTCGTCCTTGACCTGGGCCTGCCGCGCCGCGATGGCACCGAGGTGCTCGAGATCCTGCGCAGGGACTTTCCCGGCTCGCCTGGTGCTGGTGCTCACCGGCCGCAGCAAGGTGCAGGAACGTGTCCGCTGCCTGGACCTCGGAGCCGACGACTTCGTGCTCAAGCCGTTCAGCTTTCATGAACTGATGGCGCGCTGCCGCGCCCTGCTGCGCCGCCGCGACCGCTTTGCCGACCCCATGCTCCGCTTCGGCGGCGTCGATCTGAACCGCATGGAGCGCACGGTCGCCTACGAGGGCACGCGCGTCGAGCTCACCGCGAAGGAGTTTGCCCTGCTCGAGTTCCTGATGTTGCGTCGCGGAGCCTCGTGCTCGCGGGCCGAGCTGCTGGCCGAGGTGTGGCACTCGACCACCGAGGCCGGAACCAACGTCGTCGACGTCTACATCACCTATCTGCGCAAGAAGCTTGCAGCCGCTCATGCCGGACGAAGAGGTGTGGACCTCGCCGATCGAAACGGTGCGCGGTGTGGGCTATCGGCTGCGCGACCGGCGCAGCCTTCCCAGGATCGAAGCGCCGGCCGCCCCGGATGACCACGCGGCCGTCCGCCGAGCTGGCCTGCAGAGCGTAGGAGCATCCCATGACGACGTTCGCGCAACGAGATCGATCTGGAACAGAGCCACGCGGAGCTGCACGATCTCTGCCAGCCGCTCACGGCTCTGCAGTGCCGGCTGGAGATCGGCAGAATGCTGGGCCACGACGGCATCGCTCGAGGAGGCCGTCAGACGGAGCACTGGAAGAGACCCGGCGCATGTTCGAGGTCATCGCCCGCATGCGGCAGCGGCTGGCTGGGCATCGAAGCAGCAGGAAATCAGTAGATCGAAGCAACCAGTAGACGCATAGCCGAGCACTGCGTCACTGGCTGAGACTTTCAGCAAGGAGTACAGGCATCATGGCATCGGCAAACATTCCATTCGATAGAACCGTTCTTCTGGCCAGCGCGGACGCATCGCTGCGGCAGCGGCTGCGCAACAGCCTGAGCGGCCTGCGCTGGGACGTGCGCGAGGCCCGCGGCGGTGCCGAGGCGATCGCGCAGCTGGAAGGTCGTCCCACCGAAGCCCTGTTGCTCGATCACTGGCTCCCCGACCTCGAGGTCATGGAGCTCGCCGAGCAGATCGGCGCGCTGTACCCGGAGATGGAGCTGCTGCGGATCGATGGCGACCCCATCGCCGGAGGCAGCCGCAGCCCCCGCCGCCACGAGCTGCTGCACGCTGTCCGCGAGTCGCTGGGAGCGCAGCGCCGCCGAGAGCCTCGCGGCGCTCGACTCGAGCACGCCCGCTTCTGCATCACGCCCTGCGCCCACGGCAAAGCAGGAGAGCCTCGAGCCGGCGCGCCGGCTCAGCACGGCCTCCGGCGCCAGCCGCCTCCTCCATGTCGATCAGCGGGCTCATTGGCGACAGCGCCATCATGCTGGAGCTGGCGCGCAACGTGCGTCTGGTGGCGCCGCGTACCGCGACCGTGCTGATCGAGGGCGAGACCGGAACCGGCAAGGAGGTGGTGGCCCAGGCCGTGCATCGTCTGAGTCCGCGTTCTGCCAAGCCCTTCGTCGTGCTCAACTGCGCTGCCATCCCCGAGGCGCTGCTCGAGGCCGAGCTCTTCGGTCACACCCGCGGAGCCTTCACCGGCGCGGTCCAATCGCGCACGGGCCGCATCGAAGCGGCGCACGGAGGCACCCTCTTCCTCGACGAGATCGGCGAGATGCCCATCGGCCTGCAGGCCAAGATGCTGCGCTTCCTCGAGAATGGAGAGCTGCAGCGCGTGGGCGACAACGAGACCGTGCGGGTCGATGTGCGGGTCATCGCCGCCACCCATCAGGACCTCGAGAAGCGAGCCAAGGAAGGCAGCTTCCGCCTGGATCTCTATCATCGGCTCGCGGTCTTTCCCATCGACATTCCTCCGCTGCGCGATCGCCTCGCCGACATCGCCGCGCTGAGCGAGCACTTCCTGGAGCTGATGGGAAGAACCTCGCCGCGCAAGACCTTATCCGCTGCGGCGCTCGACAAGCTCTACCAGCATGACTGGCCGGGCAACGTTCGCGAGCTCGCCCACATCCTCGAGCGCGCCTCGATTCTGGCCGAAGATTCGCCCGGCATCCGCGCCGAAGACATCCGTCTGCGCCGCGCTTCCAGAGGTTGAAGACCCTCCGCCGCGCAAAGAATTTTTCCAGCATGGCCCTCCGTATGGAGGGCCATTTTTTTGTTCGCCAGACTCTCCGATTCTTTGAGATCTCTCAGAAAAGTACACCAAAGTTTGGCTTCCCTCGTGCCCATACCTCTGTGCCGGCACACAACCAGTGACCGGCGAAGTAACGACTGCGAGGACCCAGAGCCATGAACCGGAACGAAACCCACACCATCGATGCCCGCTCCTTCAACCACCCGGCGCTCTGGGCGATCGGCTGCGCAGCCCGCCATCGCGACCCAACCGGCCAAGCGCGCTGTCCAGCCCAAGCGGCCCACGGCCCACCGCCTGGAGGGTCCGGAGCGTGATCGGCTTCTGCTCGAGCACCTTCCTTCGGTGCGCTACATCGCCCACCGCATTCATGAGCGGCTGCCCCAGCACGTGGAGCTCGACGACCTGATCTCGGCCGGCGTGGTCGGCCTCATCGATGCCTTCAACAAGTTCGATCACAAGAAGCAGGTGCAGTTCAAGAGCTACGCGCAGTTTCGCATTCGCGGCGCCATTCTGGACTCGCTGCGGGTTCTGGATTGGAGCCCGCGCGAGCTTCGCCGCAAGGGCCGCGCCGTGCAGGAGGCGATTCAGGCCCTGACGCGCTCCCAGCGGCGCACCCCCACCGAGCCCGAGATCGCCCGTGAGCTGCATCTTGGCCTCAACGAGTACCAGCTCCTGCTCGGCCAGCTCAAGGGGCTCGAGATCGGCAGCCTCAACCTGGAACACAACGACGACTCCGGCGAAGACCAGCTCGCCTACATCGCCGGCTCACCGGAAGATGATCCGCTCTTCCGCTGCCTGCAGGGAGAGATGCGCCAGCTGCTGATCGACGCCATCGAGGAGCTTCCGGAGAAGGAGCGCATGGTGCTGACCCTCTACTACTACGAGGAGCTGACGATGAAGGAGATCGGCCTGACGCTCGGCGTCGTCGAGTCGCGCATCTCGCAGATCCACTCCGCGGCCGTGCTGCGGCTCCGCTCCAGCCTCAAAGGCATGCAATCCCTGCAGCGGACGCCAAAGATCGCAAGACGCATGTCGGCCACGCCCAGCGACTGCTGAATTGCAGAAATGGCCTTCGAATGAAGGCTCCTCAATCATCCTGAAGAAAGCTTCTTAAGAACCATTAATGTTTCGCGCAGACCTGCCGATATACGTCATGAGGATCTTCTCATTGAACAAAGCGCGGAGATCATCCGAGTCGTTCAACGCCGCCAGGAGCCGGAGGTCGACGCGTCGTGTGCCGGCGCGCCTGTACCGGATCAAGCTGAGCTGCCTCGCCTCGCCCTCACCCACCTCGACGGCCCCCGACCCCACCCCACCCCCAACTCCCACCCGGATGGAGCGCCTCGCCGACCTCAAGGCTGCCATCGCGCAGGGACGCTACCATGTCTCCGCGGCCGACCTCGCACAAAAATTGATGGATCACCTGCTCGGCTCTCGCCCGCCAACGGATTAACCGGAAATTCTCCCGCGAGCTTCGCCCGGCTGCGTCTCAAGCCACCGCCTCAACGTCCATCCTCACTGGGAAACTCAGCCGTCGCCGTCGGCACCGATCGCGGCATTCCGCCTGCGCCGTTTTAGCCCGGCCGAGCATCTGAGTCTTCAGAGGAGCGTAAGCATGAGTGAATGGGTACAGTTGAAGGCGGCCGATGGCCACGAGTTGAGCGCGTATGTAGCAAAGCCGGAGGGCGAGCCGCTGGGCGCGCTGGTCGTCATCCAGGAGATCTTCGGTGTCAATCCGTCGATCCGCTCGGTAGCCGACGACTATGCGAAGCATGGATTCGTCGCCATCGCACCGGCGCTCTTCGATCGCTTCGAAAAGGGCCTCGAGCTGGGCTACACGGGCGACGACCTGAAGAAGGCCTTCGATCTCTACGGCAAGCTCAACCCGGACACGCAGCTGCTGGACGTAGCCGCAGCCGCGGAGCACGTCGCCGGCACGGGCAAGGGAACCGGCGTCATTGGCTTCTGCTACGGCGGCCTGCTCACCTGGCTGAGCTCCACCCGCGCCAAGGCCCTGAAGATCGACCTCAAGGCCGCGGTCGGCTACTACGCCGGAGGCATCGGCAAGGTTGCGTCCGAGCAGCCCACCTGCCCCGTGCAGCTGCACTTCGGCGCAGACGACGACCACATCGGCAAGGACCAGGTCGACGCCGTCCGCTCCGCCCATCCCGACGTCGAGATCTTCATCTACGAGGGCGCCGGGCATGCGTTTGCCAACCAGGCGCGCGCCAGTTTCGTGCCTGCGGCCTCCAAGCTGGCCCATGAGCGAGCTCTCGCCTTCCTGAAAGCAAACATCGCCAAGTAAATCAAGGCAAACCCGGTAGAAAACACGACCTGCGGAGGGGATTTTTGCCCCTCCGCATGGTATCTTTTAAGTGGACACTACGAGAAGTGGACTAGAGCATAGAGAATCAGGAGTAAGACCCGCCGTGTTGGCAACAGCGAAGAAATCAGACATTATTACCAAGTTCCGCACGCACGACTCGGACACCGGAAGTCCTGAGGTGCAGATTGCGATCCTCAGCGAGCGTATTGGCGAGCTGACCGAGCACTTCAAAACCCACAAAAAGGATCATGGCTCGCGCCGTGGTCTGTTGATGCTGGTGAGCAAGCGCCGCCGCCTTCTGGACTACCTCAAGAAGACGGACTCGGACCGCTACCGTGACGTCATCGGCAAACTGGGTATCCGCAAGTAGCCTATTCCGCGCTGCTGCGGTCTCATTGTGCCTCGGCGGCCCCACCAGGAGTGGTTGAAGATTGAATCTGCGCAAAGCCATCGACGGGATGGAAGTAACGGTAGTTACTTCTGTTCGCGCCGCTCGACTCGACGCACACCGCGGCGCCTCCCTGCGCCGGCGTGAACCCTCCCCTGTATCGATCGCCCAAGATTATTGAAGCCCCTGACCGAAGCATCTTCGGCGGGGCTTTCGTCTTAAGGCGCGCCTCAACGCCAGCGCTGCGACGTCCACGACCTTAAAGACAGAGAGAAAAAGAGGAACGTTTATGAAGCAGGACGTAACGGTTGAGCTTGCCGGTGGCAAGCATATTAAATTCGAAACTGGACGCATCGCCAAGCAGGCCTCCGGCGCCGCCTTCACCACCAGCGGCGACAACGCCGTACTCGCCACGGCGGTAGCCTCCCCCGACCCCAAAGAGGGCATCGACTTCTTCCCCCTCACCGTGGAGTATCGCGAGTTCACCTACGCCGGCGGACGCATCCCCGGAGGCTTCATCAAGCGCGAAGGCCGTCCCTCGGAGAAGGAGATCCTGACCTCCCGCCAGATCGATCGCCCCATCCGCCCGCTCTTCCCCGAGGCCTTCCGCAACGAGACCCAGGTGGTCGCGTTCGTCTACTCGGCCGACAAGGAAAACGATCCCGACGTGCTCGGCATCAACGGCGCCAGCTGCGCCCTCGCGCTCTCGGACATCCCCTTCCACGGCCCTGTCGGAGCGGTGCGCATCGGCTACATTGACGGCCAGTTTGTCGTCAACCCCACCTACTCCGAGCGGCTCGTCTCCAAGCTCAACATCATGGTCGTCGGCACCAAGGACGGCATCGTGATGGTCGAGTCCGGCGCCAAGGAGATCCCCGAAGAGGTTGTCGTCGGCGCCATCGAGTTCGCCCACGAAGAGATCAAGAAGATCGTCGCCGGCATCGAAGACCTGGTCAGCCGCGCCGGCAAGACCAAGCGCACCGTCCCCGAGCTCGAGAACGATACCGAGTACGCCGCTGCCCTCAAGGCCAAGGTCGGCGACCGTCTCAAGGACGCGCTCGACACCAAGAAGAACCCCAAGTTCGAGAGCTACGCCAAGGTCAAGGAGATCAAGGACGAGCTCAAGAAGGAGCTTCCCGCCGACGATCCCGACGCGGCCAAGAAGCTCTCCAAGTACTTCGAAGGCCTGCGCGAGACCATCTTCCGCGAGCAGGTGCTCAACGACCGCATCCGTCCCGACCACCGCGCCTTCGACGAGATCCGCACGATCACCATCGAGACCGGCGTTCTCCCCCGCGTGCACGGCTCCGCCCTCTTCACCCGCGGCGAAACCCAGGCCCTGGTCTCGGCCACCCTCGGCACCACCGACGACGCGCAGCGCATGGAGAGCTACGAAGGCGAGCAGAAGCGCCGCTTCATGCTGCACTATAACTTTCCTCCGTTCTCCGTTGGTGAGGTTGGACGTATGACCGGCGTCGGCCGTCGCGAGATCGGCCACGGAGCCCTCGCCTGGCGCGCCATCGAGGCCGTCCTCCCCGCCGAGGACGAGTCCCCGTACACGCTCCGCGTCGTCTCCGACATCCTCGAGTCCAACGGTTCGTCCTCGATGGCCACCGTCTGCGGCGCCTCCCTGTCCCTCATGCAGGCCGGCATCCCCCTCAAGGGATCGGTCGCCGGCGTCGCCATGGGCCTGGTCAAGGAAGGCGACAAGTACGCCGTCCTCACCGACATCGCAGGCGCCGAAGACCACTACGGCGACATGGACTTCAAGGTCGCCGGAACGCGCAACGGCATCACCGCCCTGCAGATGGACATCAAGATCATGGGCATCACCGCGCAGATCATGCGCGAAGCCCTCGAGCAGGCGCGCCACGGCCGCCTCTTCCTCCTCGACACCATGGACGCCGTCATCTCCAAGGCCGCCGAAGAGAAGAGCGCCTTCGCTCCCCGCATCCACACCATCCAGATCCCCACCGACAAGATCCGCGACCTCATCGGACCTGGCGGCAAGGTCATCCGCGGCATCGTCGACGCCACCGGCGTCAAGATCGATGTCGACGACACGGGCCGCGTCAACGTGGCTTCGTCCGACGCAGAAGGCCTCGCCAAGGCCATCCAGATGATCTCCGACATCACGGCTGTCCCCGAAGTAGGCAAGACCTACCTCGGCAAGGTCGTCCGGCTCGCCGAGTTTGGCGCCTTCGTCGAGATCTTCCCCGGCACCGACGGCCTCCTCCACGTCTCCGAGATCGCAGAGCACCGCGTCAAGGAAGTGAAGGACGAGCTTCGCGAGGGCGATCAGATCCTGGTCAAGGTTCTCTCCATCGAGGGCAACCGCATCAAGCTCTCCCGCAAGGCGGTTCTCCGCGAGCAGCGCGAGAAGCTCGGCCTCCCACCGGTAGCCGAGCAATCCGGCGGCGGTGAGCGTTCCGAGCGCGGCGAGCGTTCTGAGCGTTCCGACCGTGGCGAGCGCGGTGGCCGTGATCGCGACCGCGATCGCGATCGTGGCGAGCGCGCACCCCGTCCCGAGCGCTCCGCTGCGCCGCCCGCACCCAAGCACGAGGAGACCATCGTGGTCGAAGGCGGAGACGACTTCGATGACGACGATGACTTCGAGGGCGACGACGAAGGAGGCGAGGAGATCGAGGTAGCCGCCGGTCAGCAGCCCGGCGACGCCGCTCCGGCCGCTGGAGCACGTCCCGCCGGTGCCGCGTCGCGGACGCCGCCGTCGCGGCCGTCGTCCCGCCGGAAACGGTGCAGCCCCCGCAGGCGGCAGCAACGCCTGATGCGCTAGCATAACCCTACGCGAAGCCGCGCTCCTGAGCGCGGCTTCGCTATTTTATGCGCAGTCCACCGCACCTCTTCGCGCGTCTAGGCTTATACCGAGGGAGAGGAGGCCGCACTGAACACGCCCAGCCACACTCCCGGCCCCACCAGGCCGCAACGCTGGTGGCCCTTCCTTCTGCTCCTTCTGATCGGAGCCAGCCGCTGGGCTCTCGCCGCCGTTCGCCCCGAGGCCGACTCGACCCTCGCCTCCGAGACCGTTGGCTGCGCCTGGGCCACGCTCCTCGCCCTCGCCCTCCTCGCTCTCCAGCCCAAACCCGCGGCAGCCCATCCCGCGCCTTCCAGCCGCGCCCGCCTGCGCTGGCTCCTTGCCGGCGCCATGTTCTCCGGCGGCCCCGCCATCACGCTCTTCCTGCGTGGCCGCAATCTCGACGCCAGCGCCCTCACCATCGCCCTGGCGCTCACGCCCATCATCATCGCCATCGCCGCCTCCGCGCTCGGCACCGAGAGCTCCGAAGGCATCGCCGGCCGCATCTGGCCCGGCCTCGCTGCGATCGCGGGGCTCCTCCTGGTGCTCGTCCAACCCACCCTCGGCGACCTCCGCACCGACCTCGCCCTTGCCTTCGCCCCCATGCTCACCGGCATCGGCGCCGTGCTCTTCTGTGCCGACCAGAGTCCCGACCAGCCGCACGCAGCGTCCCGCATGCCCACCGCGCTTCTCGGAGCCTCGACCCTCTTCGCCATCGCCCTCGCCGCCAGCTACTTCGCCGCGCACGCCCGGCCATCGCTCGCGCTGCCCGCCGTAGCCTGCGACGGCATCCTTGCGCTGCTCAGCATGCTCACCCTCAACCAGCTCGGCGCCACGCGCTGGTCCTCGCAATTTACCTGGATACCCCTGCTGGTCATCCTCGAAGGCATCGTCCTGGTGCGTCCGCGGCTTACCGCCCACTGGTTCATCGGCCTGCATCCTGCTGATCGTCGCCGGCGTCTATCTGCTGGTGCCGCAGGCAGACGAGGCGGCCTCCGAAACCTCCGCCGTCCCCACCCTCCCCGGCTAACTGCTCTCGCGAACCCGCCAAGGTTCCCCCTCGCGAAACTTCAATCCACAACCCTCGCAGCGCTACACTCATCCCCATGGCAGCCTCGATGTACATCGTGGTCGAGGGCGAGGACCCCGGCTACAACATCTACGTGAATGGCCGCGTCGCTCGCCCGCTACGAGAGCGCCATCGAGAAGCTCGCCCTCGAGCTCGGCGTCAAGCCTCTGCTCGAATTCTTCTCCGCCGACGAGAACTCCATGGCTCTCCTCATCCAGGAGGGAGGCGGCAATCCCGACCTGCTCAAGCGTCTTCCTCCCCCGCAGTGGTATCGCCCCGAGGACGGCCTGCACACCCTCGACGCCCTCATCGCCGCCCTCGAAGCCGACCCCCACCAGTTCGGCAGCGAAGGCCCCGAGGTCCTCGGCGAGCTGCGCGAGTACGAAGCCGTCCTCCGCAAGTCCGCCGACCGCGGCCACCGCTGGCACCTCGCCGTCAGCTGGCGCTAAGGACAGTGATGAGTGACAAGTGGTACGTGAGTGGTAAGTCCTCTCACTTCTCACTCTACTGTCTACAGCTCTACTGCCTCTTCAATGCACCGACAGATCCCCATCGAAGTCCACCACCAGCGAATCCCCATCCACCTGCATCGAGTGCACCTTGAGGTTATCGAGCTTCACATCATAGCCCGTCGCCTCGGCCGACTTCACCAGTAGCTGCCGAATCAGATCCGCCGCATTGATCCGCATCTGCTGCGGCAGCTTCTTGCTGAGGAAGGGAATCAGGAAAAAGTTCAACTCCCTGCGACGTGCTCAGATGATCGAGATTCGGGTCCCGGAAGCCAATCGATTCGCCCTGCGCATCCGGGATCACCGACACATCCGCCTCGGTATTCAGCCCCACCCCCAGGCACGCCCCACCCACCTTCTCGCCCAGCCGCGCATGCGTCTTCACATGAATCACGATGCGCTCGTCCTTGAAACTTACCTTCGGCTCCTGCGCATACGCGTAGCATGGCGAGGTCGCCGTGCCGCGAAAGTAATAGCGCCCATCCGCGCCATTGAACAGTTGGGTATTGAGCGTGCGCTCCAGCGCCTGTGCGGAGACCTTGATCTCGATCGCATGCGCCGCGGCCGGCGCCGTTAGAAAACCCAGGGCCACAGCCAGTAGGGAAGGCCAACCATGTCTTCTCATCGTTCCAGCATAGCCGATGCCCAGGCGGGCCTCATGCCTTGTGAATCCCTACCGGCCGCCTACTGTGGTTGCGACGGCGCGATATCCTGCGACGGATTGCTGCCACCCTCAGATCCGGCAGCTGCGCCAACACCAGTCGCGCCAACACCCGGCACAGGCGCGGAACTGGCCTGCGTCGGTCCCAGGCCCAGCTTGATCAGGGCGCGCGCGTCAGGAGTGATCTTGGTCTGCCAGCCGTTATCACCCTGCATCTTCTGCATGGCGGACACCGTCTGGGCGTCCCACGTGCCGGTAGGCTCGCCGGTCAGGTAGCCCTGCTTGATCAGCGCGGTCTGAATCTCGGTAGCGCGCTCGGCCGGCATCTCCACACGCACCTTCGTCTCATGCCGAGACGCCAGGTGGAATCCCCGCCGATGCCTCGCCGACCCGCTGCTCATGCTGGCATGCATGCTGGCGTGCACGTGCCGCCGCGACGATCCAGTCTTCGGGTGAACCGACGCAAAGCCCGGTACAGACAGCAACAGAAGGCCCGCCGGAATCACTTTCCAGATTGAAAATCGCATCGTGCGGCCACCCTCCCGTACTGCTTTCCTGTATCTGCCTGCGGCTCCCGCCTTCTGCTTTCCCGCATCTGCCTGCTTACAGCCTTGCGGCATCTGCCTGCGGCGCCTGCCCAGGTAATTCTTTTGAGCCTACCCAAATCTTAGGTCTCGTGCAAGCGCTTCGAATGTGCTTGTTGTCACAGTAGATGCGTCCCTTACCGACTCATTAACCTCTACTCGGCCATAAGGTTGCTACGCCAAGAGGGCGCAGGCTCTTTCCCTGCGCCCTCCCTCGCGTCTCCTTCAGACTACGGCAGGGTTCCGCCAATCAGCGACGTTCCATTGTTCGGACGCTGCGGATCCCGCACCACGAACACCACATCGTCGCCCGACTTCAGCCCGGCTGGCAATCGCGTTGTAGCTCGCAATATCCGTCACCGGCTTGCGGTTGATCTCGACGATCACCGCATTCTGGAACAGATTGATCGAGTCTCGCGAACGATCCCGGCTTCACGCTCGTCACCACCACGCCGCCCGTGATGTGCAGCCGCGCTCTGCAGCTGCTGCGGAAGCGCCTGCACCGTGATGCCGAACTTCGTCTGCCCAGCATCGCTCGGTCCGGATTCATTGGATTCATCGCCGGCATTGGCCTGGTTCGCGTACAGCTTGCTCCGGTCCGTGATGCCGCAATCCACGGTGATGTGCTTGCCCGCCCGGATAATCCCCAGGCTCACCGTCGATCCCGGATGCTTCATCGAGACGATCGAAATCAGCTCATCGCCGTTCTTGATCTGGTGGCCATCCACCGACACGATCACGTCCTGCGGCAGCAGGCCAGCCTTCGCTGCAGGTCCGCCCGGCACCACCTCGCCGATGATCACGCCGCCGTTGGCAAACCCATACATCCGGCTCACGGCCGACGACGTCGCCTGCTGGAACTGCACGCCAATCGATCCGCGAATCACCTTGTGATCCGGTCCGATCAGCTGGTTGTACACGTTGATGATCGTGTTCGACGGCATCGCGAACCCAATGCCCTCGTTGCCCGCCGACTGCGTGAAGATCGCCGTGTTCATGCCGATCACCTGGCCGGCCATATCCACCAGCGGTCCACCCGAGTTGCCCGGATTGATCGCAGCATCGGTCTGGATAAACTTCTGGAACTCGTTCTTGGCTACGCCATTGGCATCGCCGCCTTCATCGATCGACCGGTTCTCCGCCGAGATGATACCCGCCGATACCGTCTCCGACAAACCAAACGGCTCGCCAATCGCCAGCACCCAGTCGCCTACCTGCACGCCATCCGAGTTGCCCAGCTTCACCGTCGGCAGCGGCGTGTCCGTGTGGATCTTGATCACCGCAATGTCCGTGTCCTTGTCAAAGCCCACCACCGTCGCCGGACGGCCCGGATCGGTCGAGTCCTGCGGATCCGTCGACAGCTTCACATAGATCTTGTCCGCTCCATTGATCACGTGGTCGTTGGTGATGATGTACCCGCGCGGATCGACGATGTAGCCGGAGCCCAGCGCCCGGCTCGGTCCCTGCTCTTCCTGCCCGCCGCCGCCACCCGGCCCACCAAAGCCGAAGAAGTGGTTGAAGAAGTCCTGCATGCCCTGGTCACCCTGGCCGCCCTGCCCGGGGTTCGCGGGGTTCCTGCCCATCGGGCCTTCCTGCTGGCTCTCCTTCGGCAGCGTCTCCGTGTTGATGTTCACCACCGCGGGTCCCACCTGCTTCGCAATCGCCGAGAAGCCATTGGACAGCGTCACCGGATTCGGAATCACCAGCGGCTTCGCATCGCTGGTGTCGACGGCTTGCTTGGCGCTGACGCGGCCGGTCAGAATCGACCCGGCGAGGACGCAGGCGGAAAGTGTTCCAAGAATCGTAAAAGTTGTTGCCAGGCGTCCACCGCGGATCTTATTCCGCAAGCCTTGACCAAATCCATTCGATGATTCCATTGTCGTTTTTATCCTCGTTCTCAATGAGTACTGATTGGTTTCCTACTGCTTTGGATGTCCTGCAACTTCTGCTCGCTGCGCGGTCAAACTCCCATAAGGTATCTGCCATCCGCAGCTTGCGCATTTCGTTCGCCAATTTTATAGACGCAAACCACACAGAAAGGTCGCGCGCTGCATCGTTGCGTTGCGTTCCTCCCAACCATGCCACGCTTCCTTCCCGGTATCCATCTAATAGATTACGCGCCCGCTATGGGTAGGAGTTGACTCCGCCCCCGCGAGGTTGGCCGCAGCTCCGCCAGCAGGATCCCCGCCAGGATCAATCCCGCTCCCAGCATCGCCCGCCGCCCCAGTTGTTCGCCGAAGAACAGCAGGGAAGTCAGCCACGCAAACACCGGCTCCAGCGTAAAGATCAGCGCTGTGTGCGACGCCGGCAGATGCTGCTGCGCCCAGCTCTGAATCGTGAACGCCGCCGCCGTCGCCAAGCACCGCCGTCACGCCCAGCGCGACCCACACGATGAACGTTCCGTGAAAATATGGCCGCCCTCCCAGCGGCAGCGTCACCAGCAGCACCACCGCAGCAAACCCGATCTGCAGCGTCCCTAATTTTCTCGCCGAAACTCTCGGCGCCGCCCGCGCCAGCATCAGCAGATGCGCCGCAAACGCCACCGCGCACCCCAGGCACAGCCACTCGCCCAGCCCAATCCCCGAAAACAGCGCGAAGCCCGCGCCCGGCGGAGTCGTCAGCAGCACCAGCCCCGCGAAGGCCAGCAGCGCGCCAGCGTAGGTGTCAAACGTCGGCTTCAGCGAACCCGGAAGCGCGACCCCCGGCACCGCGCTCAACAGCGGCACGATCACCACCACCAGCCCCGTAATAAACGCAGCCTTGGGAGCCGTCGTGAACTTCAACCCCGTCGTCTGCAACTGGTACCCCATCCCCAGAAAAAATCCCGCCACCGCACCCAGCGTTCAAATCCGTCCGCGTCAATCCCGCGCAGACTCCGCCCGTTCACCGCCGCCAGCACCGCGAACGCCAGCACCATGCGCAGCAGGTTAAACAGCAGCGGCGTGGTCGCCGTCAGCGCCGCCTTCACCAGCGAAAACGTCGCTCCCCACACCAGCACCACGGCCAGCAGCAGCACATGCGCCAGCAATGTCCGTGACCGCAGAAGCTCATGGCGACTGGTACACCGTCTCGCCGCCCACCACCGTTCGCAGCACCTGCGTATGCAGCACCTCCTGCGGCGTCGCCTTCGTAATATCCCGATCCAGCACCACCATATCCGCCAGATACCCCGGCTCCAGCCTCCCCTTCACCTTCTCGCGAAACTCCGCAAACGCCGACGCCTGCGTGTACGCGTAGATCGCCTGGTCGATCGTGATCTTCTCCTGCGGCTCAAACGTCTGCGTGCCCTCGACATTCTCGCGCGTGATCGCCGCATACAGCCCACGGAACGGAGAGATCGACTCCACCGGATAATCGGTCCCGAACGCCAGCGTCACGCCGTGATCCAGGAACGACTTCCACGCATACGCCCGCTTCGCCCGCTCCGGCCCCAGCCGCGCCTCCGCCCACGCCATATCCGTCAGCAGATGCGACGGCTGCATACTCGCAATCACGCCCAGCTGCGCAAACCGTTCAAACGCACCCGGCGACACCACCTGCGCATGCTCGATCCGAAACCGAAAGTCCCGCGGCCGCACGGCAATCGGCCCCGCCGTCACCACATCCGCATCGGCATTGCTCGGCGCCGCGGGCACATTCGCCGGCCGCCCCACCTGCTCCGCCGCGGCGATCGCATTGAGCGCCATGTCATTCGCCAGATCCCCAATCGCATGGAACCCCAGCTGAAATCCATCCGCCGCCCGCTCCGCCGCCATCTGGTTCAGCTTGCCCTGGTCGTAGCGCGGAATCCCGTAGTTGCCCGGGTCATCCGAATAAGCATCATGCATCGCCGCCGTCCGCGACCCCAGCGACCCATCCATGAACCCCTTCAGAAAGGTCAGGTGCAGCAGCGGATCATCCGCCGGATGACTCGCCCGCCGCTCGTCCAGCACCCCCACCGGCAGATTGAAATCGATCCACTCCGCAATGCGCAGATGCAGCGTTCCCTCCGCCTCCATCTCCTCCATCGCCAGCCAGTCCTCCCAGTCGGAGAAGTCCTGGATCGACGTCACGCCATGCGACAACGCGTCCTGCATCGACAGCGCAATCGCCTTCCTCCGCGCCGCCAGCGTCGGCGCCGGAATCACCTTCTCCATCATCGCCAGCGTCGGCCCCTCGCGAAGGATCCCGGTCGCATGCCCCTCCGCATCGCGATCGATCGCCCCACCCTTCGGATCCGGCGTGCGCATCCGTAATCCCCGCGGCCTTCAGCGCCGCCGTATTCGCAATCGCAATATGCCCATCCGTCCGCTCCAGAAACGCCGGATGCCCCGCACTCACCGCATCCAGCTCCTGCCGCGTCGGCAGCCGAGCTCCCGCCCACTTCGTATGGTCCCATCCACCGCCCAGGATCCACTCGCCCGGCCCCAGCTTCGCCGCATACGCCTGCACCTTCGCCAGCATCGCCGCCAGCGACGGCACGTTATCCAGGTCCAGGCTCAGCCGCTGCCGCCCCGCCGCGGCCATATGCGTATGCGCGTCATTGAACCCCGGCATCGCAAACGCGCCCTTCAGATCGATCGTCTTCGTATGCGCATCCTTCAGCCCGAGCATCGCCGCGTCACTGCCCACCGCCACAATCTTCCCCGCACGCATCGCCACCGCCGACACCCTGCCCGGCGTCGGATCCGTATCGCCCGCCTTCAGCCGCGTCCCGGTAAGAATGTTGCCGTCAAAGTAAATCGCATCCGGCGCCGCGACTCTTCCCCTGCGCCGACACCCCCACCGCAGCCGCCACCCCATCCCGCCAGCACGCCCATCCGCACAAGTCTTCTCACGCCCCAGAGTGTATCCCAGCAGAAACCCCAGCCTGCAGCAATTCACTCTCCGCCGTCTGCGCGCACATATCCAGCAGCAGCAGCAACACCCTCCGCAGCGCCAGGTCTCTCCCCGTCGGATCGTAGCCCTCCTGCAGCGTATGGATTCCCCAGCCCACCCCGCCCGCCCCAATCGCCAGCGCCGGAACCCCCAGCGACAGCGGCAGATTCGCGTCCGTCGATCCAATCCGCGCCTCGGTCGCAATCCCCAGGTGCCGATCCACCGCCCGCAGGCTGCTGAACAGCCCCGAGCTCGCCGCCAGCGCCCCCGCCGCCCGATCCCCAATCCTCTGCCACATGCAGCTTCAACTCGCCGCCACTCCCGCGCCGATGATTCTCCCCCTCCACCATCCGCGTCAGCGTCTCCAGCACCCCCAGCTCCACCCGGTCCAGCTCCATCCCCGACACCGACCGCAGATCCAGATCCGCCGTCGCCACCTCCGGAATCGAGTTCACCGACGTCCCTCCGCGAATCACCCCGCAGTTCAGCGTCGTCCGCGGCCGCGACGGCAGCCGCAATCTCCCCAGCTCCACCAGCGCCGCCGCCAGCGCCATGATCGGGTTCGCCCTCCCCGCATCCGCCCACGAGTGCCCACCCGGCCCCGCCATCGTCACCCGCAACCGTCCGGCTCCCCAGCGCCCGGTCGACCACCATCGCATCGCCGCTGCCCTCCAGCGCAATCGCCGCCTTCACCCTCCCCGCGTAGGGCGCCGCCGGAAGCAGATGCCGCATCCCGCGCAGATCTCCCTCGCCCTCCTCGCCCACATTCGCCGTAAACACAATCGTGCATGCCGGCAAAATCTCCGCATGCCGCAGCGCCGACGCCAGCCCCAGCAGCGCCGTCAACCCGGCACCGTTATCGCAGGCCCCCGGCCCCAGGATCTTCGCCTCCTCCTCCCGCGGCACGCAGTCCGTCCCGGCAGGGAAGACCGTGTCCAGATGCGCCGACAGCATCACCACATGCCCCTGGTCGCCGCCCTCCTACCGGCCCGCAGCTCCGCAACCGCATTCCCCGCCGCATCCATCGCCCGCGCCCTCCAGCCCCAGCTCGCGAAATCTCTCGCAGAACCACGCCGCCCGCTGCTCCTCCCCAAACGGAGGTGCCGGTATCCCCAGAAACTCCATCTGCCACCGCCGCATCTGCGCCTCATGCAGATGCAGCCACGCAAACGCCCGGTGCACCGCGCGATCGCTCGCCAGCGCCGCAATCCTCTTGTGATTCACAGCGCTCATATCCCCTCTCCCGCAGCTGCCCCACCATACTCCACCCCCACCAGGAACAACCCCTGCGCCGGAGCCGTTGGCCCCGCTGCCGCCCGATCCCTCGCCGCCAGGATCCTCTCCATCATCCTCCGCCCGCAGACTCCCGCGCCCCACCTCCACCAGCGTCCCCACAAGATTCCGTACCATGTGGTGCAGAAATCCGCTCCCGGTCACCCGATACCGCAGCAGCCCCTCCTCCCGCCTCACCTCCGACGCAAAGATCGTCTTCACCGGATTCGGCCCCGCCACCCCCGCCTCCCGCACCGCAAGCTCCGGATCGCTGGCCCCGAACGACGTAAAGTCATGCGTCCCGCACAGCATCCCCGCCGCCTGCTGCATCACCCCCACATCCAGCACCCAGCGGCAATCCCACACATACGGCGCCGTAAACGGCGAGCAAATCCTCTCCTGATCCGCCGCATTCATTTTCCGCTCAAAGATCCTGTATTCGTAGCTCTTGCGCACCGCGCTATGCCGCGCATGGAACCCCTCGCCCACCGCCTCCACCCGCAGCACCCGCACACTCTGCGGCAGCGACCGGTTCAGCGCCCGCAGCAGGTTCTCCGCCGGAATCTCCGCCGCCAGCGCAAAGCTCGCCACCTGCCCCAGCGCATGCACCCCCGCGTCCGTCCGCCCCGACCCCTGCGGCAGCACCCGCTCGCCCGTCATCTTCTCCAGCGCCGCCGCCAGCAGCCCCTGCACCGTCGGCCGCCCCGGCTGCACCTGCCATCCATGGAAGGCCGATCCGTCGTAGCTGAGAACAATCTTCCAGAAACTCATCGTCGTGCGCCGGCCTCCCTCCTATTGTAGAGAGCCTCACCCTGTGTAGAGAGCGCCACACCTCCTCAGCAGCGCCGCCAGTTTCCTTTCCCTCTCAAGCGGCCAGTGGACCGTTACTGGATATACTTGGTGTGTTCCCCCACAGTCGTCTGGAACCAATCAGCCCCAGTCGCCGTATCTACCGGTGCCGGACAGCTCTACAACTTAGTTGCGGGACAGCTCTGTGACTCATGCAAGCTGCACGCTGGAGAAGTGAATCGTGAATTTGAGGCATTGGCAGGCGAGCGTCTGCGTGGCACTTACGTTGTTGAGCACCCTTCCCCCGGCCGCCATCGCCCAGGCGTCCGCGCAGCAGGCCCCACAGCAAACCACGCTATCCAACCAGCAGGCCAGCCCCACCGCGCCCGCCCCCGCGCAGGCCGTGCAGAACGACACCACCGGGAACCCGAACCTTCCCCAGGCGCCCACCCCCAGGCTCACCCAGCCCCTCTTCCTTCGCCCCAGCTTCAAGGACTACAGCAAGGGCAAGTTCGGCTTCCCCGACCCCCTGCGCTGGTACACCGCCACCAACTACCCCGCAGCCGCGCCTCAGCAACACGCCTCGCCTCGATGACCTCCTGCGCGACGGCAAGATCTACCTCAGCCTCTCCGACGCCGTCACCCTCGCGCTCGAGAACAACTACGACATCGCCATCGCCCGCATCAATCTCGACATCGCCGACACCGACCTCCTGCGCGCCAAGGCCGGCGCCAGCCTGCGCGGCGTCAACACCGGCATCGTCGCCAACACCCTCGGCGGCACCAGCTCCACCATCACCGGCGGCGGCGGCCCCGGCGGCACCTCCAGCGGCACCGGCGGCACCGGCAGCGGAGCCTCCGGCCTCGTGCTCAGCACCAACGGCAGCGGCCCCATCCCCTACAACATGGACCCCGTCCTCACCGGCGCCCTCGAGTACCAGGCACAGAGCCAGCAGCAGTCCAACCTGCTCTTCTCGCGGCGGCCTCTCCTCGCTCTTCACCAACACCTCCACCTACAACTTCACCTACCAGCAGGGCTTCGGCACCGGAACCCTCTTCAACATGGGCTTCAACAACACCCGCGTCACCACCAACAACCCCTTCGTCGACTACAGCCCCGCGCTCACCACCGGCTTCACCGCCACCGTCACGCAGCACCTCCTCCAGGGCTTCGGCACCGGCATCCAGGACCGCTTCGTCCTCCAGGCCAAGAACGATCGCCGCATCACCGACTCCGCCTTCCGCCAGCAGCTGCTCTACACCGTCAACCAGGTCGAGAACATCTACTGGGGCCTGGTCAGCGCCTATGAAGACGAGCAGGCCAAGGAGCGCGCCCTTGCCCAGTCCACCCAGCTCACCGAGGACAATCGCAAGCAGCTCCAGATCGGCACCCTCGCTCCCCTCGACGTCGTCAACTCCGACGCCTCCGTCGCCGCCGACAAGCAGGCCCTCATCGCCTCGCAGACCAACCTCGAGTATCAGCAGCTCATCATGAAGCAGGCCATCGCCCGCAACCTGAACGATCCCCAGCTCTCGGCCGCTCCGGTCATCCCCACCGACCGCGTCGCTCTCGATCGCCTCCCCGAAGAGGACGAGCCCGTCGAGCAGCTCATCGCGGAGGCCTACGCCAACAACCCCCAGATTGAGCAGGCCGTGCTCAACATGAAGAACAACCAGATCACCATCCAGGCGGAGAAGAACGGCCTCCTGCCCGTCCTCGACGCCTACGCCTTCTACGGAGCCACCGGCCTCGGCGGAGCCCAGAGCCCCGGCGCGGCCGACTTCCAAACCGGTGGCGCCTATCCTCCCGGCACCTTCCCCTCGGTCAGCTACGGAACCGCCTTCGGTAATCTCTTCAACAGCAGCTCGCCCAACAAGGGCATTGGCGTCAACCTCACCATTCCTCTGCGCAATCGCACCGCACAGGCCGACCAGGCCCGCTCCCAGATGGAGCTGCGCCAGTCCGAGATGCGCCTGCAGCAGCTCTACACCCAGATTCGCATCCAGATCATCAACGGCCGCTACGCCCTCACCAACGACCGCGCCCAGGTAGCCGCCGCCCAGGCCCAGCACGACTACGCCCAGCAGAGCTTCATCGCCGAGCAGAAGAAGTACAAGCTCGGCGCCTCGACCAGCGCGCAACGTCCTGCAGCAGGGAAGAGCCCTCGCCATCGCCGAGAACTCCCTCATCTCCGCCACCGCCGCCTACGCCAAGGACCGCGCCGCTCTCCTGCAACTCCTCTCCACCACCCTCCAGCGCTACAACATCAATCTGGTCGACGCCGCGGGCGGCACCGTCACCCAGGCACCCCTGATCCCCGGCCTCACCGCTCCCAAGCCCGAAGCCGCTCCCCGCCCCATCACCAACAACCCACCCCCGCCGCCGCAGTAACTCGCCCAGCAGGCAACTGCGACGCTACCGCCCCGCCTGGTCCTGCGGCAGCGGCAGCGCAATCTCCATCGCTCCGGTCCGATCATTGGTCGCATCCCGCACCGCCAGCCGCAGCGACACCGCCCCCACCGGCACCTCCAGCTCCTGCTCCACGCGGAAGAACGGCGCCGCCTCCGCCTCACCCTCCAGGTCCTTCTTCGCAATCCGCACGAACGCGTTCATCAGCCGCCCCTCCGCGTCATACGCGGCCGCCGCCACCTCCAGGTTCAGCGAGTGCTCGCCCTGGAACTGCCGCGTCGGAATATTGAAGTGGAACACAGCCCGCTGCAAGGAAATCGGCGCCAGCGTCGCGGCCCCTGCCGACCTCCGCCGCAGCTTGAAGAACGCCGGCTCGGTCGCCAGCTCCGTCATCTGCGCGGCCGTGCCCTCCACCGGCGCCCCCACCTTCCGCGCCTGCACCACGAACACCAGCGCATGCTCCTCCGGCGCGCCATATTCCATATTCGCCGAAAGCGAGTCCTTCACCGTATCGACCGCCACCTTCGCCTTCACCGCCGCCACCCCCACATACCCCTCCGCCGTCGCAGCCACCGCCGCCTGCTGCATCTCCGTCCCGTAATACGATCGCCGGTACGACAGCGCGTACCCCTTCTTCTTCAGCTCCACGTGGATCGTCCGCAGCTTGCCGTCGTAGTCCAGGTTGGTCGGAGCATACGCCAGCGTGTAGTACATCTCCCCACCCTCGGTCGCCTTCACCAGCTCCCCGGCAACATCGTTGTTGCTGTAAAACGCCTCGCCTCCCGTCTCCCGCGCGATCCCGTCCATCAGGTTGTAGCTGTCCACCACCACCGAGCTCCCCTGCACGAACGAACTGTTCGCCGTAGGAGCATTCCCGCCTCCGCCCGTCGGCTGTCCCGTGCCCGCCTCCTGCGGCGACGTCACCGTATCGCTATGCGGGCTGTTGCCCAACTGCGCATGCGAGTCCTGGTACGCCACGCCCCGCCCATCCACCGGATACAGCGCAATCTGATCGTGCGCCAGCAGATCCAGCGTCGCTTTCGTCTCCACCTGGAAGTTCGGCCCATCCGTATCCGCCGCGTACAGCGACAACGGAAACTGCGACGCAAACCAGATCAGATTCTTACGCCCGCCCATCCCATCCAGGTACGTCGCCATCGTGTGCAGCGTATCCAGCGCAGAGATCCTGTCCCCCCGTCCAAAGTTCTCGCCATTCAAAAACACCACCGGAATATGCGCCTTGGGATTATGCGGATCCACCGCCCGATACAGCAGCTCCTTGTCCGCCGTGAATCCCTGCACCAGGTGCAGCCCATCCGAGCGCACAAAGATCGCAAACCTCGTCCCCTCCGGCTTGCTCGCAATGAACCGCAGTAACTGCCTCCGCGCAAACAGCTGCGCACTGTGATCCATCGGCGAGTTCATCTGATCCGCGCTGTCCATGTTCACCAGGTCATAGAGCAGCACATACAGCGGCCCCTTCTCCGGTGTCGCCGGCAGATTGATATACGTCCCTGCCGGCTGCGGCGGCAGCTGCGGCGGCACATAGTCCATGCCCTCCGCAAATCCCACCGCGTCGAACCCCACAATCGTCTGCCGCTTCCCGTCCTCGGTGACCGCGAAGTCCCCCGCGGTCAGCCCCCGCACCGGAGCTCCCTTCGCATCCGTCACCACCACATCCAGCACCACCCGCCGCACCATCATCTGCAGCACCGTCGGCGTCTCATCCTGCCCCGCGCTCGCCGTCGCCGGAGTCTGCGCCCTCACCGGCAGCACCACTGCCGCCGCCACCAGCCACCTGCACGCGTCCGACAGCCATCGCCTCTCCATGGTGCCTGAAACTCTACCACCCCTCCCGCCCCTCCTGGTATCGCTCCCGCGCCCCAAACTCGCCTGCCCGCCCATCCCCTCGCCTCGCACACCCGCTAAGCCCTACCCTGTCATCCACATGCCCTCCGGTTGCTCAAACCGCGCAGCGGGTGTCATGCTGGAACCATGAAGTCTCTCAAGCTGTCGAGCGCCCTGCTGGCCTTCTCTCTCATCCTTTCCGCCTCCTCCGTTGCCCAGGAGACCGGCTACTGGCGCGCCACCAGCTCCACCGCCCGGCACACCACCGGCGACATCGGCCTCACCAGCGAAAAGATCTCCATCAACTTCTCCACCTACTGGATCGCGCAGATCCGCGCCCTCACCCCCGCCGAGCTCAGCGCCGCCTTCGGCCTGGACGTCAACGCCCCCGTCCCCGGCACCGGCAACCTCTACCGCCTCAGCATCCCCTCGGACAAGAAGCTCCTGCACAAGACCACCCTGTGCGGCGACGAGCCCACCCAGTGGCTGGCCACCTACACCACCGGCCGTTCCCTCCAGCTCGCCTTCTTCTCCACCTCGAAGATGCCCGTCCTCACCCCCGACGCCATGGCCAACGACCCCTCCCTGTGCGGCATCTTCGGCTACGAACGCTAGCTCCGCCCCGCCCGGATCCGCTCAGACGCTCCGAACCGGCACGTCGCGCGCATCGCCGTTGAGCACCACGCCCGGCACCGCCGGCGGCCCATCGCACGTCTGTGCCACCACGCGATTCCGCCCCCGCCGCTTCGCCTGGTAGAGCGCCGCATCGGCACGGCCAATCAGTGTGCCCGCCGTGTCGCCTGGCTCCCAGGTCGAGATGCCCAGGCTCATCGCGATCCGCCGCTCAACGCCCGACACCACAATCTCGCAGATCGAGTTTCGTATGCGTTGCGCGATCGTCATCGCATCCGCAAGCGTGCTCTCCGGCAGCAGCATCATGAACTCCTCGCCTCCAAACCGCGCCGGCAGATCATACGGTCGCGACTGCGCGGCCAGCACCGCCGCCGTTGCCGTCAGCACCTGGTCTCCCGCCAGGTGGCCAAACTCATCGTTGATCGATTTGAAGTGATCCAGGTCGCCCAGGATCACGCTGAAGCCGCACCCCAGCCGTTCCGCTCGCGCCAGCTCCTGACGTATCCGCTCGTCGATCGTCCGCCGGTTCGCCAGTCCCGTCAGCCCATCGGTCTGCGAGAGCCGGAGAATATTTTCATTCGCCTCCCGCAGCTCCTTGTTCTGTGACACCAGCCCTTCCTTGGCACGCTGCGCCTGCGCCTCCGCCTGCTTGCGCTGCGTGATGTCGTGCTTCACCGCAACAAAGTTACTGATGCTCCCGTCCCTGCCATGCACCGGGGCGATGTGCATCTCTTCGCCGTACAGGTCGCCGTCCTTGTTCAGGTTCCACAACTCGCCGGACCACTTCTGCCCGCTCAGGATGGTGCTCCACAGCACCTTGTAAAAGGCGCGGTCCATCATTCCCGACTTCAGCAGGCGCGGATTGCATTCCCAGCACCTCTTCCAGCTCGTACCCTGTCAGCCCCGTAAACGCAGGATTGGCCCATTCAATGCTCCCCGTCGCATCGGTGATCACAATGGCCTCCGACGCCGCCTCCAGCGCCACCCGCTGCAGCCGGTTGTATTGCTCTGCCCGCTTCTGCTTGCTGATATCGACAGCCACGCCAAGGATGCAGCGCTCGCCTCGGTAGAGAAATCGGGTATGGGTGAGATAGGCTGGAATCCTCTCTCCGTCTCTTGGTGATCATGTAGGCTTCTGTTTCGGCGTGGCCCATCTCCATCGTCTTTGCCAGCGCCGTCTTCACCGCATCCAGGCTCTCCGGTTCGATCGCTGCCAGCACGCCTGTTTTAAGCATCTCCGCATAGCTGTAGCCCAGAAAATTTCTGTTCCATCGCTTAAGATTTCCCTCCACGTCGAAGATGACAAACCCCGCACGGCATGCTGTTCATGATGACTCGGAAAATGCAGCCGAGTCTCGAGCCTGCTCCGCCGACGCACGCAGCGTCGCTCCCATCACATGAATGGATTGGAGCGCAAACAGCACCACCAGCGACCCAATCCCCATGCACACGCGCCACACCATGCGGCCATAGCGCAGCCGTCGCTGGGTACCGTTGAGAGCCGCCCGCAAACGGTTCGACTCCAGCACTTCGAGCTGGTCGGTGATCTCGTCGATGCGCTTGTAGGCATTCGCCACCTGCCTTCTATCGGCCAAAGCAAATGCCCGCCGCTGCGCAATCCGCTCGACGACGTCGCAGTAGGACGCATTGCTGTCTTCCACGATGCCAATCGTCTTCCGTTCTTCGTCATCGACCGAAAGCGACCTCAACTCCGCAGCGTCCCGGTCCACCTGCGCGGATCGGGTCTCGAACAACTGCAGGTTGTCCCTGGCCCCTGGCGCATCATCTGCATCCAGCAGGATGCCCCGCTCGGCCGCCAGCATATCGCCCGCGGCCATATTGATGTCGCCAGCCAGCCACAGCTTCCGCGCCGTCGAGTTTACCGCAATCTCGAACGTCCGGTTGATCCCCGCGAGCACCGAGTAGGACGCCACGCCCACCATCGCCATCATCAGCAGGATCGCCGCCAGGCACGCCATCAACTTGCGATCTGCTGCTAATTTCCTCATGCGATTTCCTTTCGGTCGATGATTCCCGAGGACCGAACGGCGGCGGTCCTCCGGCAGGGTCTTCCTTGGGCTGCGAGCAGATCTCAACGTGGTGCCCATGCGTCGGTTGGAGTGGGCGTAACCCCTTCTGCATGGTTGTATCGGCATCCGGGGGATGACATCGAAGGATGTAGTAATTTCGGAACAGTCGCCGGCTGGGCGTTCGATCCCGGCCCGGGCGCCCGCCTCACCCCCGGCGCGTTTCCACCTGCGGAACGCCCCGGCCCCTCTGCGGAAGGTGATAAAATGAACTGTTGCGGCAAACAGCCGCCTGAATAGCGAGGAAACAAATCCATGGCAAAACGCCGCGGCAATCCCAACTGGGGCAAGCCGGAGCCCATCGGCCCCGTCGTCCCCACCATCACCTCCTTCGAGCAGGTCGTCAAGGAGTACAAGCTCACCCCCGACCAGTACATCCGCTCCACCCGCCTCCGCGAGTGGGCCCGCCGCAACAAGAACTCCAAGTACATCCCCGAGGCCCTCCTCGAGGCCTGGGGCTTCGAGATCGAGTCCACCCTCTAAAACCTGTCAAGCCCCCTGCCGCCCGGAATTCATCCGAAACCTCTGATTCCACGGCAGATAATACTTCTGAAAACCTGGCACAATCACCCTCCGCCAGTCGCTACAATAGAAGTAGGGAATCGGCGAGACCTAGAGAGTCTGGCCACGAAGCAGAGCAGCGGCAACCAGGCAAGGGCCAACGACCCGGCATATACCAGGTACCGGGATGGCGGAAATCGAAGGGCCAACGGCCCGACCTATACCAGCCCAGGCCAACGGCCTGGGTACAGGAATGGCGGAAATCCAAGGGCTGAAGGCCCGACCTATACCCGGTGGGGTCGAAGGCCCCACCCCTAACCCGACGGAATGGAATACTTTACCCCTAACGTTTCCGAATGGAATACTTTACCCGTAATGTCTCTGAATGGAATACTTTACGGCCACTCAACGCCTAACCGTCGTACAATCAACAGGTTACACGCCTCAATCGAATCAAGACTTTACCCGTAACCATCCTGCTTTGAATACTTTGAAGAAATCAGGGGGGTGGGGGGTACCAGGCACACTATGCCCGACCGCGACGCTGGATTTATCGATATCCCCGAAGCCCTCGCCGAGCTCAAAGCCGGCAAAATGATCGTCCTCATCGACGACGAGGACCGCGAGAACGAGGGCGACCTCACCATCGCCGCCGAGTTCTGCACCCCCGAAGCCATCAACTTCATGGCCCGCTACGGTCGCGGCCTCATCTGCCTCACCCTCACCGAAGAGCGTGCCGACTACATGCGCCTCGGTCCCATGACCCAGGACAACACCTCCCGCTTCGGCACCGCCTTCACCGAGACCATCGAGGCCCGCGAAGGCGTCACGACCGGCATCTCGGCAGCCGACCGCGCCCACACCATCCAGGTCGCCATCAGCCCCAACTCCTCGCCCCACGACCTCGCCCGTCCCGGCCACGTCTTTCCCCTGCGCGCCCGCAAAGGAGGAGTCCTGGTCCGCGCCGGCCAGACCGAAGCCTCCGTCGACCTCGCCCGCATGGCCGGCCTCATCCCCGCCGGCGTCATCTGCGAGATCATGAACGACGACGGCTCCATGGCCCGCGTTCCCGACCTCATCACCTTCTGCAAGCTGCACAACCTCAAGATGGTCACCGTAGCCGACCTCATCCGCTACCGCATGGCCAACGAGCGCTACATCCACCGCATCGCCGAGGGCGTCCTTCCCACCGAGTACGGCGACTTCCGCATGTTCTCCTACGAGAGCGACATCCAGACCGTCGAGCACGACCTCGGCGCCAGCAACGAGTCCCACGTCGCCCTCACCTTCGGCGACCTGGCCGCAGCCGACAAGACCGGCGCGCCGGTCCTGGTCCGCGTCCACACCCACTGCCTCGCCGGCAACGTCTTCGGCTCCACCGCCTGCGACTGCCGCGCGACGGTCGATGCGTCCCTGCGCGAGATCGCCCGCGCCGGCGTCGGCGCCCTCATCTACCTGCACCACACCCAGCGCGGCTTCACCATCGACCGCTCCACCCATCCCTCGAGGCTCTGCATCCACCGTACAATCCGTGGCGCGGAGCCGGAGCCCCTCAGCGCCCCCGACCAGCGCATCCTCCGCCAGGTCGGCCTGGGCGGCCAGATCATCTCCGACCTCGGCATCCGCAAGATCCGCCTGCTCACCAACCACCCCCGCCACGTCCCGGCCCTGCAGGGCTTCGGCATCGAGATCGTGGAGCGCGTCCCCATCCAACTGGCGCCCTTAAACGTCCAGTAGCCACCCCAGCCCCAGCCGCCGCATCTCCTCCACGAACCCCCCGTGCCCCCCATACTGCACCGCCACCATCCCCGCAGCTCGGGCAGCGAGGATGTTCTCCTCGCGATCGTCGACAAACAAAATCTCCCCCGCCGGCACCCCCAGCCCTGCTATCGCGTGACGATAGATTTCCGCATCGGGCTTCGCGATGCCGAGTCGATGCGAAAACGTGTGATGCGAAAATTCTTCGAGCGCGGGAAATCTTCCGAGGACGCCAAGCTCCATCGCATCGCCGATATTGGAAAGAATTCCGGTCTTGATTCCCGCCCGATTCAACCGCGCAGACCACTCCATCATCTCCACGTTCGGCTGCGTCCAGACGTTGGTGTCCGCATCGACCAGCGCACGGAGAACCTCTGCATCGATGGTCTTCTCAAGGTCGCGAGCGACGCTCTCCCAATAGGTTTGCGCGCTCAGTGCACCGCGATCATAGGCATCGCGATACTTCCAATACGCCGCCTGAAAGCCAGCCTGTTCCGCGTCCAGAACATGCTCCAGCCTCCGCCACGCCGCATCTTCCGGAACATTGCTCAGCACCATGCCATAGTCGAACAACACCGCTCGGATCTTGATCTGCGAGTCCTCTGTCATGGCTATCATTCTATGGGCGAGCAGATCGATCAGCGCAACATGAGAGACTTTGAACAGGTCCGATGAACTTCTCCGAGCGCACGAACTGGAACCTTGCCGAAGATGAGCTGACCGTGGCAATTCGCCAGCGCCGCGCATCAGGGAACGAGCTATTCGATCTCACTGTTTCGAATCCAACCCATTGTGGTTTCGACTACGACACGGACGCGCTCTTGGCGCCTCTGCACCATCCCGGCGCTCTTCACTATGAGCCCGATCCGCTGGGCATGATCTCCGCCCGCGAAGCCGTCGCGCGCTACTACCGTGACGCCGGAGCCTGCATTCCCCTTGACCGCCTCTGCCTTACGACGAGCACCAGTGAAGCCTACAGCTTCCTCTTCCGCCTGCTCTGCAACCCGGGAGACGAGGTGCTCGTTGCAAGCCCCAGCTATCCGCTCTTCGATTACATAGCACAGCTCGACGATGTGCAGTTGCGTGCCTATCCGCTGCTCTACGATCCCAACGCCGACCTCGCCGCTGGACACGGCTGGTCAATCGATCTGCATGCCTTGGAAGAATCGATCACCGCCCGGACGCGAGCCATCATCGTCGTGCATCCCAACAATCCCACTGGAAACTTTGCCTCGACCCAGGAGAGTGCGAAGCTCGAGGTCCTTTGCGCCTCCCATGGATTGGCGCTGGTCGTGGATGAAGTCTTCCTCGACTACGCTATCGGACCAAGGCAGCCCAGCTTCGCCACCGGAGATTCACTCTGCCTTACCTTCGTCCTGAGCGGCATCAGCAAGGTCTGCGGTCTGCCGCAGATGAAGGCTTCCTGGATAGCTGCTTGCGGCCCTTCAGCGCTGGTGCGCGAGGCCATCCAGCGCATCGAGATCATCGCCGACACCTTCCTCTCCATGAACGCCCCGGTACAGCACGCCTTGCCCACTTGGCTGTCAACG
>CAVXKP010000015.1:0-502833 GCA_963762375.1 uncultured Acidobacteriaceae bacterium | reverse complement strand
ACGGTCTTCATGCCTGCCTCCTGGAGCTGGGCGAAGATGCGGCCCGCCTCGATGGATTCATGCTGGCGTGTATCGCCAACGAGCAAGACACGATCATTCGGATGAAGCCGTGTCAGAAATTCGTGCATCTGCTTGGTGGATGCAAGGGAAGATTCATCAACCACATAGAGACGCCGCTCACCAGTGTCCGGCCGCCGTCCACGCGCCAAGTGCATCTGTAAGGTTGAAGTTTCGATCCCTGCTTCACCCAGCTTCTGCGCTGCGCGAGATGTGGGCGCAAAGCCCTCGACCTTGTACCCGTCAGCTTCTGCTCCCTCACGTACCACGGTTAGCGTCGTCGTCTTTCCTACGCCTGCGATTCCGTCCAAGCCGACGATCTTCTCTCGCGCGAGAAAGACCGCATCCACCGCCTCACGCTGCGCAGCATTCAACTCCGAATGACGATCCTGAATACTAATGCGAACACACGGTCCCACTAGCATCGGGTCGTCGAAAGTCCGCTTGTTGCTCTCCTGCATAAGCTGGATGGTCTCGCGCTCCATGCGAAGCATGACGGCGGTCGTGATCTGCGGTCCGCGCACATAGCCTTGTGCCACTCGAAACTCTGCTGCCTCTAAACGCCGGTCAAACTCATGCCGGACCTGGGCATAGGTCGTCTCTCCCATCCCGCGCTTGAGCGCGCTCTCAAGAATGGAACGACGGTCTTCGACGGCGGACCGCTCGAAGAGATGGTCGCGGGCGTAAGTCACCGCCCTTTGCGCTGCCTTCTCCGGCTCGTGATTCTGGAGCTGATCATGTTCCCTTGCTCGCGAAACAACGTGGTCCGCCTGATGGCCGTACTGGGCTGCGAGTTCGCGATGTTGTTGCAGTACCTCCTCCGGGGACAACAGTTCCTTTCGATCGCGCGTGTAATGAGCCGCTACCTGCGCAGCTCCTGCGCCATCAAGCCCCTGCGAACGGAGATGGTCTTTGATCTGTTCGCGGCGCGGACTTGAGGCCTCGAGGTATTCCTTCGTGTAGCCTTTGATCTCCGGCTGCCCATACTTACCCGACTCGATCTCGTAGCCCAGACTCTGCAACCTGGAGGCCAGCTCCGCGCGATAGATCGACGTGGCATAGTGCTGCGAGGCGTACAGCTCGTGCGATTGCACAGAGCGCGTCTGTCCATTGTCGCGCTCGGTGACGTTGAAGATGACGGCATGCGTATGGAGTTGCGGTGCGGCGTAGCCTTCGACGGGCCGTGCCGTATCATGCTCAAACGTTGCTGCCACAAACTTGCCCGTTGTCTCCGGCGCATGGACGTTGCCGATCCGTGCCTGCGTGTAGCGTTCCAGCTCGCCCAGCGCTACTCGTACACTCTCACGGTGCGCTTCTCGGACACGATCATCACCGCCAACAAGCGAAGTCAATGAAACTGACTTCGGCGCTGAGAAGGTTGCATCCCATCCGGCTCGGTGCTCGACGCTGGTGACTTCCTTGCCGTTCTTGCCCTCATAGGTTCGGGAGACCTGATGGCGCACTAGTTGCGCCTCGGTGATCGGGTGCTGACCTTCGGTTAGCCTGGCGAAGTGCTCGGAGCCGACTTCGCCTTGTAAGCCCCATTGCTCCGCTAGCTTACCTTGCCACTCGCTATGCCCGTGCTGGTCCCGGCTCCAGTAGTTCTGCTGTTCGGACGCAAACTCCCGCTCATGGTACGTCCGTACCTGTCCCGCTGACAGCGGCTTGGAGAGCGTCAGCATAGTGAGATTCTATGCGAATTGCTCAACATAGGCCGACCTGAACGAAGCAATACGCTCGTCAGGGTTGAATTCTTTGATTAATCGGTGAATTCCGTGGGATAGAATTTCTACACATTCTATAGAGATAAACTTCTGAAATGGAGTGCAGCTGCGAATGGGCGCGTTTGACCAGTCCTCGCAGATCGCCACAGGCGCTGATCACCTTCCCGCGCGTCCACTTACGCGGGGCAATGGCAGCTCCGCGTACTTCCGTTCATGACATGGTTCATAACACTCCTCTCCGTGGTCCTGCTTGCCGTGAGCATTCGGATATGGTCCTCATACGGCGCGACATAAACCAACAGATTCAACCAGCATTCGCAGCTTGATAGAGCAGACCTTTCCAAAGTCCGCAACACTCCCTTCCGATCAGCCTCGCCACTTCTTTCGGTTGGTTCCTTCGCAGCCAATAACCACCGAGGCATCGACAGCGGCCGCCCGCGGGCAATGCATGCAGAGCAAAACCCCGGCCTCTGCGGCCGGGGCTTCGCCATTGCATTAGGTGACAATGATTTCAGAATCTGGGCTCAGGTAGAGCAGCTTTCCTTCTGGCCCTTGCCCCAACTTGATCCCGAATGCCTTTGATCACATCGGTCGGATACATTGTGCGAGCCGCCTCTTCGAAATCGTCCCAGCGTCCTCCGATGTAGAAGAGCTTTCCAAGTTCCTCAAGTTCAGCCCGACTGACCCCACGTTCACGAATTTCACGTCTCACGGAATCCAGGTCGGAGACTGCCTCATCCATCCGGCCAATGCTCGAGTTCAATATCGCTCTAAGAGAGGGACGCAGGCTCTCTATCCAAGGAGATTGCGCGACCTCCTCAATGGCCAATTTGTTCTTGTCTTTGATAGCGTGTCTCGCCCAAGCATTTGTAAATTCTGGTGCAGCACTGAATTGACTCTTAACTCGCTGAATCAAAGCATCTGCATCGGGGCCTCTATTGGCATAGTCCAGGAATACGATACAACGAGCAATCATCGCTGCTGTTGGTTCGGAGCATTTAATGATTTCCATTACGATGTCTGCCGCAATCGAATCGCGATCTTCTTGCGAATAGGCATCTGCTAGTTTCATTCCAAAAGCGGCATTCCTTTCACCGGCAACTCGCCAAACGGATTGAACGAAGTCTAGGTTGGGCGACCATTGGTTCTCTGCGCGCCGGCGAACCTGCGGCTCGAATGCTCGCACGAGCGCTTGCCACAGAATCGGGTCGCTCGAGTCCTCTGTCAAGTCCCATAGACGCTGCGCACGCTTGAGCGTCAATAACCCACTCACGTTTCTGACCTGATAGAACCTCAGTAGCTCACGGTATGTCTCCGGATGGCCGAAAGATTCTGCCAACTCCTCCATCTCCTTGACGGCCTCATCTGGGTCGCCACGCAACCTATTCCAAGCTGTCTCGATCAGATCACGGAGTTTTGTGTCGATTGACTCTTTCGGGACGAAGCTTGCGAAGAGCCTGAGGTAGTCGCGCAATAGCGGCGAATCATCGGGGTTGATTCCACTTCCAACCCATAGCATCTCTCGAATTTGCAGAGCGGGTTCTGAATGAAGGACGAAAACCTGCTCGCAAGAAAGTGTGTCTTCGAGGTCTTCAGCAGGTTCATTAACGAACCTCAGGACTGCCTCGGAAGCTTCTTGCTCGTCATGCCAGTTTCGATTCTGCGGGAGTCTACTGATGGCAATCAGCATTTCCGACGGACCGCCGTCGCCGTCGCGACGTGTCCTCTTCAGGCTGCGAAGAACGGCGCGTGCTCCTTCCAAGTTCTCTGGCGTCGGCAAGACCAGGCAGATGACCTTATCCGCAAGGAGTGTCGTTGCAACTCCCCCCATCTCTGTAATGCCGGTCCGTGAATCGATAAGAACAAAGTCTGGCTTTACCTCTTCTAGTATCCGAGCCTTTAGTTCCATCAGAATTGGAATGCCTATTGGATTCTCTGAATAGAAAAGGTCGTGCCAATTGATCCGAGATAGTTTTGCCCAATACTCGCGCGAAGGGACCCGGCCGGCAGGAACTAGGTGTATTGCCTGCTTATCTGCGCCAGATACCGGAACTTTGATAATGAAATCTGTTATCGGCGAACTGACGTCTCCCTCATCAAGGTAGGTATTTACGAAATCGACCACACCCTTGCTGACAGGGAGGGGCGAGCCGTCTGCATTTCGTGACAGCTTGTAATGCAGGCCGGGGGCCTCAAGGTCGAAGTCCACGGCAACGACCTTAAACCCCAAATTTGCCAAATACACAGCTGCATTGGCTAGGGCCAACGACCGGCCGGTGCCACCCTTGTATGAATAGAACGTGATCGTCGTCATCGGTTTAGACCATCGGGGCAAAAATTGAACCCCGCCTTTGAATGCGTTTTGCTTTTTGCGAGCACTTGGTTAGGTCGCCCAGCCTTTCCAAGACTGGAAAATGGAAATCTCGGCTGCCCCTCATGCGTGGTCTATGGACGTCCTGTAACCTGATGCTGCTTGGTGCCTCGGATTCAGTGTTCGGCCTGGGTATTGCGGCCGCAATCGATGGTTCTTTGCTCGCGTAGCGCCTTAGCCGGTCGATGTTTTCGTCGTATCGCAGTAAATAAATCAACCTGTCGCTTGAGGCATTTGGAACCACCTCGCCGGACTCCCAGCGCTGAAGAGATGCGATACCAAATCCCCCGATCTGGCAGAACTCTGCTCGCCCAAGTCCAACTCCTTCACGGGCTGCCCGTATTTCATCTGGCGTCTGCACGCCAAGATGCCTGCACACAGCTTCATGCCGTGCGGATTCGCCCCTCTCATCAAAGAACTCGTAGCCACAGTCTTGGCAGGTAAACACGGGTATTGCGGCAGTCAAGGTTGTTTGTGCCGCTGGGGGCCCAAATGGGAACTTCTGTTCCTTGATTTGTTCTGCGAGTCTCGAACTGCCGCAATCCAGGCAAACCTCTTTTGATGTGATCGGTGCGCCGGTATTTTTGTTCATCGCCTTACTCCTCTTCGGAGATATGAAAACTCCTGGCTCGAGCTTTCCCTCGGGATAGCTGGACCTTCATGTACACCCTTGTGCCATTGCGGAGGGTGTGAACTGTTGCGTAGGCTAAAGCGCCAGGTGGCTTCTCCAGTACCACTTCCTGGAATGTTTCGGGGTTCTGCTCCAAGACGTCACAGATGAGGATCCAAGCTGAGTTATCCGTGAAGAACATTCCCGTCTCAGGACACATAATCGTCTGCGGTGCCCAATGGCATGGCTCACTCAGGAGAAAGTCGTGCCGGCGCGATTTTGAGTGCCTGCCTAGTCGCGCGATTTCGATCAACGTCTCCCTCATCCGTCCCACAGCTCCTTCGCATATCAAATGATAATACAAAATGATGCTTCTTAAAATAAAGAAACTATCATTTGATTATTAACGAGGTGCCAGAGATGGACGTGGAGACCCTGCCTCTCCTCCCCGCGAGGGTCCGATTGACGCCCCGAGAGATCATCTTGGGGTGTTTGGGGCGCTTCCTGAGCCTTCCATACACTTTATAATCAACGAGTTGCAGCAACATAAGCTAGCGTCACGGCAGGCGCCGATGACATGATCAATCAGTAATGAGAGACGTTAGGTCCCTACAGGGACTGATACCGACACGATTAGCAAGATTGCACGCGGACCTTCCACGGAGCAGTTTCGATAGGGTCGTTTGAAGTGAGGCGCTGGCGTTTGCGACGGATGCGGTCGGACTATAGGAATTGAATCGAGCCCTGCCCGCAACGAAAAGAATAATCAGAGATCGAAGGAACAGAGGAAATGGGAATCCAGATATGTGGGAGACCACGATGTCGGAAATATCGCATGCATAGCGTCTGCCGCCCCAGCGGCTTAGTCCAAACTCCCTAGCGTCATTCAATCCCTTTGCTCTCATCCCAACTGAATCCCTCCCGCTTCGCGACAGACGTTTCCTCCAGCGGCAACACTGCTTGAACAGGCTTCTTTATCTCCGGTGATTCCGTGGAAGCCGAAGTCGTCACGACATTTGCTTTGCGCGGCAGCGGCTGACCTCTCATCCGTTCCACGAACTCCGGCTGCTTGCTCTGTTTCTTTGCCAGCCGGAACTTAGCCGGGACAACATGATTTTCAATCTTGATGAAGCCAGTGAGAGGCGGCAGGCCTGCGATCTCAGAAGCCATGATAAGTGGCTTAGTGGCAACTTCCATCGCAAAACTCTTCTTCGACCCTAGATGCCCCATGGTGCGAGATTCTTTCAAACGCTCGACCTCGATCTCGCCGATGGCCTCGGAGATCCACTTCGCCGCGCGTGGCTCGGAGGTTTTCAAGAAGACCTTCGTCGCGGGCTGGGAGAGCATGGCTTCAGCGTCCTGGCCGTAGCGCTTCTCCATCTGGCTGCGCCCCTGTGTCCCGATGACGACGGGATTGCCGTACTTGCGGTTCTCAGTGACAGCAGTGTGCAGTTGCGGCAGCCGATTCAGGCTGGCCAGCTCATCCAGCACAAACCAGACCGGCTTCGCTGCTTGGTCTTCGCAATATCCCATCATGCGCAGGATAAACAGGTCGAGCCATGCCGCATGCAATGGCAGCGTATTTCCCCGATAAGCGGCAGAAGAGGTCAGAAAGACCCAGCGTTTGCGCTCGGTGTACCACTCAGCGGTCGCGAAGGTTCTACGCGTGTGCTCCCACTCCGGCAACAGCTCCAGACTGTCGGCCACCATGTTTAAGCTGGAGAGCACACCAGCTCTCTGCGCGGGAGCGCCGGGGTCGAGCAACGCCGCCAGAGGCGTTCCTTTCACGGCAGCTTCGATGTATTCCGGATCGGCCATCATCCGCAGGATGTCCCTTGGCTGAGGCTTCCGCAACAGCAGATGTGCCAGCACCCGGCGCGGCGCATCGGTGAAGAACGCCTTCTCGTATTCTTTGTCCGGCAACATGGCGGCGGCAATCGTAGTGGCCGTCTCAGGTCGGTCGATCTCGTCGCCCAACCCCCAATATGGGCAACGCTCATCGAGCGGATTCAGAATCAGGTCGCCTCTCTTGGGGTTATAAAACTCACCCAAGAAGTCCATCGCGGGATCATAGACGATGGCGCTCTCACCCCGGTTTTCGATCTGGCGCAGAAGCTGGCGGATCGCCGAACTTTTGCCTGAGCCGGTGTCCCCCATGAGCAGGATATGGCTAGACTCCGAGCGTCGCGGGATCTGAAAGCTGGGTGCCGGTAGCCACCGACCGAAGATCCCCTCCCGCTCCATCTGGAACCGAATACCTGCGTCGCTGGAGCCGCGTAGTTGGGCGAGCAGTTCAGGCCCTTTGGTGCGGCGCCCATGGCGCTGCTCCTGCTTCCGGCTAAACCGACTCCTTCGCCCGAACTGTAACCACAGTGCGTACTGGAAGACGACTCCGGCCAGAGCGTAGCAAATGGGCCGGAGGAAGATCGCCAACGCGCTGTCGCCGCCGTAGACCGTCGCCTGAAGGTACGCTTGCAGTTCCTTCGCTCGAACCCTTTCTGGTGGTGCGATCCCGACCGCACGCCAGCCCTCGGCGAGGGCCTTTGGGCTAAGCGCGAGAGGCTGTTTCGGCTCTGATCCCTTTACTGCATCCTCCGGAAGCAGCGTCTCCGGCTTCCGCCCCGGAGCCGTCTTTTCGGCGTAGCGAACGGTGGTCATCGCTCCGGGGTCTCCGCTCAGTATGGAACACGCGGTATAAGTTCCGAGGTAGTAGGTTTGGACCGGATTCATGGTCCAGCTGAGCCAGAGTGAGGCCGGAAGGATCAGCAAAAGCGGCCCCAGGACGAAGGGCAAAACCAACCACAGGAGCCACCGGCCCTGGCTCGGAAAGCGCATCGGCCCGGCACTCACTCTAGCCCCCCGGTTCCATCCTCCCCGGTAAGGAAATCGGTGAGCAATTTGCGGGCATCGGCCAGCTTCCGAGCCTCTGCCTTATCGCGGATTTTGACGACGGATTCCGGGAGCAGATACTTACCTTCGGCCTGCGCCGTCGACGACCCGTGGAAGAGATTAAGGAGCATATACCGGAGCGCCACGACCTCCGCCAGCAAGATCTCCGAGGGATCGGCTGGACGTTCCCGCGCTGCTTTCAGAGCAAGCTCGCGCAGCCATACCGCGAGCGTCTTGCCACTCTTCTCGGCTGCTGCTTCAACCTCGCGCAGCTCCTCTGGAGTGATCCGTGTGGCGATAGTCTTGGTGCGGAAGCCGGGCTTCTCCTGCGCGCTTTCTGGAGCGCTGGAAGCCGTCTTAGTCCGGTGGACGAGAGTGCTCATAGGTTACCTCGCCTTAGAAACAGCTTGCCCGGTTCGTCTCGGCGCGTCAATCGGCTATTTTCGGCAAGATAAACAAGCGCCTGCAGAATCAAGCCGTTTACGCCAAGGTGCGCTCCGCGTTTACATCGAGCAACTCGGAACAACCGCGCGATCCAGTGTGAGATTCGCCCAGCTAGATGTTGCAGAACCTAAAGCTGTTTACGTGTGTAAACACAAACCTCGCCGTGCACTTACTCTGCAGTTCCCATTTGGGGGTGACGTGTCATGCTTCAACCCGCTGCCAGAGGCAGCGCCTCTCACCAGCAACACCACTGAACCAGATCAACGTCCCCATTTACAGGTGCCAACACACTACTGCTTCATATCTTCCAGAAACTCCGATGCGGGATCAGTACCGGTTACGAGAAGGTGATCGCGCGCTCGAGTACAAGCGACATACAACAGGTGCCGTTCAGTGCTGTACACATCCTCCAGATCGCTTTCGTCAGCAACTGCCTCGATGCGTTCCTGAAGCGGAATCACCTCGTTATCACAAGCCATTACCGCAACGGCTCGGAATTCCAATCCTTTGGTCAGGTGCATCGTGCAAAGGGAAAGGCTTCCGGAAACAACTTCGACATGCTCGTCCAACACTCGATAGTGGATGTCGGCCAATTCTGCTGCTTTTATGGCCCTCTCCGCCTGCGCAATCGAACGTACGAACAGTGCGATTTCGTGCGGCTGAAGGCCTGTTTGGATAAGTTCTAGCAACCATGCGGCTACCGTCTGGATTTCCTTCTGATCCGATTCAAATGTCTTGATATCCGGCTTCGGTCCATTGAATAGCGATACGGCGTCCTTGCGATTCTCCAGATTTCCGTCCACGTCCGAAATCTGTGGATCGAGTAAGCGATCCGCCTGGGAACGAATCTGGTGTGAGGTGCGGTAATTGATCTTCAAAGTTGCAGCACGCCCACGCACGTCGGCACCTGCTGATTTCCAAGAGAAAGGTTGCTGAAAGATACGCTGGCCGAGGTCCCCTGCAAAGAACAGACCATTTGGCTTGCCGCCAACCATACTCGTCAGGAAGCGCATTTGCGCGATGCTGATGTCTTGCGCCTCATCTACGATGGCAAAATCAAAGGGCGACGGAGCGCCTTTGGCATAGTGGTGAGCAAGCAAATTGAACAGCCCCGAAGTGGTGATGAGTCCCTGTTCACGCAATCCGTTCCGAACGCCTTCAAAGATGGTCCAGAGTAGCTTACGCTGCTCCTCCCTCAGGCGTGTTCTGCGCCCGAGACGGCTAACATCGCGGTACTCTTCCCACGAATCCAGTTGCCAGCCATCGACTACCTGCTCCCACTCCGTTGTCAGAAATCGCAAAGAAAACTTGTGCTCTCCGGCATCTGCGGAGGATTGTCGCAATAGATCCTGAATCTGTTTGCTCGTTGCAATCTTTGACTTACCGATATTCAACTCGTACAGACGTTTCCCGATAGCATCCATCGAATACACTTCGATGCGTTCTCCTAGTCGTGGCTCGTTCGTTAGGAGCAGCCGAAGTTTCGTCTCGAGCGAGTTTGCAAGTGGAACCGAAAACGTTGTCAGTAACACGCGAGCATCGCGGTGGGTTCGTGCAAGGTGAGCGGCGCGGTGGATCGCGACGATTGTCTTTCCCGTACCAGCAGTGCCAGAGACACGAGCAGGGCCATTGAAGTTCTTCTTTGCCAGTTTGCGCTGCTCGGGATGGAGGAAGACTGCCCAACGCTCCCACGGATAGTCGAGCGCCAGAGCCAGTTCTTCTGTGTTGTTCATGACGCGGAAGCGCCGTAGTGCGTCGGGGTGTTCGAACGGATTCGTTCCCGGTGCAACTGACTCCGGCAAAGGCGGACGAATGCCCGTTGCAAGATTCAACAAAGCTTCGGCGGCTTCTGCCGGGAGATGTCCAGCAATCTCCAGCAAATCATCTTCGCTGGCGCTCAGGACTTCCTGCACCCATTCTTCCGGCACACCGTAGTTCAGCAGCGTACCCTCCGAAATGTTTGAAAGAGCTTTGCGCTTCGTGGCAGTCCGCTCTTCCTCGACATACTTCGGAACCGTGATCTCCTGTACGCGTTCGCGAATCTCCACCAGTTGCGCTGCGCCGGTCTTTGGGTGGGTTTCCATCCTCCGGCGCTCTGCCCAATGATAGGCGTCATCGTGATGTCCGATGTAACACAGCAGCAGGCTGGTGTCGTTACGATGAACGATCAGACGGATATCGCTCGTCACGCGGATCGACCAGAAGTTTTTATCCTTCGCCTTATCCAGCTTGTGAAAACTCAGGCTCGGGTGGGCGGGGTTTAATTGCAGGTCGAACGCTGCCATCTTTGCGGCCTTCTGCTCGTCGCCGGTCAGACGAGCGAGGCTGTCCGTAAATGTGTCCGCAATCCGAAATTCCATGCTCGTTCCTTATACCCGGAAGACCTTCATCACCTCGTCGCCGAGATGGTTGATGACTTTCACCGCAATACGACCAGATTCGGGTTTGTCGAAGGCGCGGGAGGTGTCGCTGTTCAACGTGGCCCAGGCTTCTTCGTTGATTTCTGCCTTCAGGCTGGTCTTCAGCGCCTTGTACGGATCGTTTGCGCCGAGGAAGTATGCCTGACGCACAAAGAAGCTCTCTTCGTTGTAGTCCGTGTCAATAAACCAGCAGGCGATTCCGTCTGGACCGTTGCTGCGTACCTTGCCTGTGCTCGGTTCGAAGACATCCACTCCCAGCACCTTCACCTTTATCTTGCCGCTATCCACGTCCTGAATCTCAATCTCCGGCTCGCCGAAGATGACGAAGAGGTTGCCCTTGCCGGTATTCTTCAGGTCTTCGGCCATGTGCAGGTCGGCGTTCATGCGGGCCTTTAGCACGCGGATGCGGCCTAGCTTGTTCATCTCTGAGGAGTGCGCGTCGTAGCTGAAGGCGCAGGCGATCAACACGTCGAAGTTGGCGTCGGCAGCTTCGCGTGCTGCCACCACTAAGTCTTCGCGCGTCACCGTGCCGAACTCTGGACCGATGAAGATGCCAGCACGCTTCTCTGCGCCGTCAGCGTCGATGTAGTGGCCATCGGCGCAGATGTAACTTCCCGGCCACGGAGCCAGCGAGGTGAAGACAATCTTGTCTTCCTTATGCGCCTGCTGCACCCCGGCCATCTTCAGGTTGTCCAGAATGATCTGGACGAAATCCTGCGCGTCGCGGGCATCGCTGTCGTTTTGGCCCGGCGTCTCGATTAGTTCCTCGTTCTCATCCACGGCCAGCACGCGATGTGGAGAAAGGCTCTCGACGGTGAAGGGGCCAGCCACGCGGACCTTGTTCTTGTCCTCGTAGGGCTTGTCGTAAAGGTTTTCAAACTCGACCTTCGCAGCGATGGAGGCATCGATGGCTTTCTGACGGGCGATGCGAGCTTCCCACCATGCAGCGTGTGTGGCTTTTACTGCCGCGTTCCAGCTTTCGGAGGCTTCGCGCGGAATCTCCCACTCCTGCCAGTGCTGCTTCAACTCGGCGTTCATTTTTTCGCGCAGAGGTTCTAGCGTCTTCTGTGCTTCTTCCCAGATGACGTCGATCTCGGCATTGTTGGCGATGGACTTTAGCGTGATGTGCGGCACACGCTCGTAGACGAAACCGAGGCGAACATTCCCGTGTGTGGTGGCCTCCGACGGCACGCGTCCAGAGAGCTTGGCTTCCTGTACCTGTCCTTCGCGGGAGTCGGCCAGCAGATAAAACGGATAGCGTGCACCCATGATGCGGGCGCGTGCAAGAGCGAGTGCTACGCGAGAGGTGTCGATGGTGATCCAACGGCGTCCCAACTGTTCAGAAACATATGCTGTAGTACCTGATCCGCATGTGGGATCAAGAGCAAGGTCACCGGGGTCTGTGCACATCAAAAGACATCTTTGAATGATTTTGACGTTAGTCTGGACTACATAGAGCTTCTCTGCGGTAAATGAACCCGTCCCAACATCTGTCCAGACATCATTGATTGGTGCAGCACTAAAATCTGATGTTTTGCGGACATACTGTAGCGACCAATTTTTAGTGGCATAAAGTCTCGTTGCCCACTTCAAACGGGACATGCCCTCCAAATTTGTTTTCCAACCTCCCTTACCAGGCTTGATACTCTTCCCCCAATAATCAACGGCGAAAGTGGCGCTCTCCGGCGAACTTTGGCTAGTGAGATTATCCGGACGGAAGAGGCTTGCTCCATTAGGCAAAGACTCGATATTGTTCAGTTCTTCTTCAGTTGCCGAGCGCTCACATCCGTCCAGAAACTGCAACCTTCTATACAAGCCAAACGTCTGCATCTCGGATTTATCGAAATACATTTGTCGATATTTGACTTGTTGAACGTTCTTGCAAAACCAGAGGACATTGTCATGCACTTTTGCGAGAGTCATCGTTCCACCTGTTGGACTGCCCGCACCGCTTGTTGTTTTCAGCACTATTTGACTCACGAAATTTGTATCGCCAAAGACCTCATCCATTACAGCTCTAACACGATGCACGTTCTCATCGCCAATTTGCACGAAGATTGAACCTGACTCCGTAAGCAAGTCTCTTGCTACCGTTAAACGATCGCGAAGATACGTCAGATAGGAATGAATTCCATCACGCCACGTATCCCGGAACGCCTTCACCTGTTCCGGTTCACGCGTGATATGGTCCCTGTTCCCATCCTTCACATCGCGACTGGTCGTTGACCACTGAAAATTTGAGTTGAACTTGATGCCATAAGGTGGGTCGAAGTAGATGCACTGCACCTTACCCCGCAGGCCTTCGCGCTCCGCCAGCGAGGCCATCACCTGAAGGCTGTCGCCGAGGATCATGCGGTTCGACCAGTGGGCATCGTGCTGGTAGAACTCGGTGCGGGCTTCCTCACTGGGCAGGCCGTTGAAATCAGAGAAGAGATCGAACTGCGACTCTGTCTGCTACTTGACCAGCCTTTGTCTGGCGTTCCAGGTCGTCGATGAGCACCTTGGGATGCACCTTCTCCTGTATGTAGAGCGGCGGCGCGGGCACCACAAGATCGGACCAGTCCTGCTCATCCTTGCCGCGCCAGACCAGTTGCGGGTCCAGGTCGCGATTGCGGCGCTCGTAGGCCACCCGGATGGGAGACAGTTCCTCGGCACGCATCACGGACTGGTACTCTGCCGTGGGAATGTTTTTGCGTGAAGCTTCCTCATGCACCAAGGTCTGTACGATCTTCTTCGGTTTGGGCTTTGCGGTCTTTGCCATTGGTCTTCTCTTAGTTCTCTACAGACTGGTTTTCAGCTGAATGGGATTCGGTCACGGAGTCCATCATTTTCTGGAACTCACTTTCGATCAGTGAAGCGAAGTCATCGTTCATGCCAAAGACCTCGGTGAATTCGACAAAAGCCCACCGACCAAACTTGCCCGTGTTGTTCACCCCAGGAATCCAGTAGGTCTCCATCGTGATCTTCTTGTCTTTCGCATCTTCACGACGGTATCCCTTCACCTCAACCACAAGGTGCAGCAGGTCGTCTTCGCCGTGGCCATCTTCGACCAGCACAATGAAGTCAGGCCGGTAGATGCGACTGTCGGAACCATACCGGTACGGCACATCAAAGCCAAGGTTGTGGTTCTTTACGTAAGAGCGCACGCGGGGGTGGTTCTCGGCGACGCGACAGAACTCGGCCTCCCAGTCACTATCAAGGATGACCCAGTTGATTTGGCAACGGCGCGAATCGGTCTGCCAACGGCTGGTCTTCGAAGTGGCGAAGTTGACGTGCGAGGTGGAACCGACCGGATTGAATGGGTCGAGCAGCGCCTTGATGATGGCACGGTCGCCGGACTCCGCGTTAATAGCAGCAGTGATGCGTTCGCAAGCCATGTCTGCCAGATGACGATAGAGCACCTGCGCCGGATACGTGTCGCCACGGCAGATGAGGCAGGTATCCACCCACTCCTTGACGATGCGCTTGAGCTGACCGAAGAGATGTAGCGGAGGCTCTTCGCCTGGGTTACGCCACTTGGTGTAAAGCAGGTGAGTAGTGAGTTCATACAGGATAGTGGAGGGCCGGGTGTCACGCAGATGCGAGACCGTGAGATTTACACTCTCGCCGACGATGCCGGAGTTCTGCGTCTGCGATGGGCCAGTAAGCTCCGGTGTCACCAGCAGCTTGGAATCGTCCGTGAACTTTGCGGTGAGCCGCTCGTTGGGCAACTCCGCGCGATAGCCCATCACACGCGGAAAGCGAATCTCCAGCTTGTCACGTTCTGGCCTGACTGCTTTCACCTGGATAGTCTGGCGCGGCGGAACAGCCGTCACGACAACAGGCTTTGCCGCAAAGTCGAACGGTATACCGAGCACGTCGGCATACTCCACATCAAAGAGCCCTTCTTCGTTCAGTTCATACGACTGGCGGCGAAGCGCACGGCCAATGACCTGCTCACAGAGCAACTGTGTCCCGAATGCGCGAACACCGAGGACGTGCGTCACAGTATTGGCATCCCAACCTTCGGTCAGCATAGAAACGGAGACGACGCAGCGAATGTCGCTGCCGAGGCGGCCTTCCTTGCCGACAGTGTTCATCACCTCGCGGAGGATGGAAACATCGTCGATGTCTTCCACGCGCTCCTGCAAACCGGTTCTCTCGACACGCTCGCGGCGGAATTGCTCAATCTCCGGCGCAGCGGCTTTGCGGAAGCTCTCATCCAGTGCTTCACCCGATTCAAGCTGTTCGCTGTCGATAAGCAGAGTTCGCGGACGAGCATAAGGATTGCCGTGGGCATCGAAGTTTCGGAACAGTTCGAGTCGACCGTTTTCAAGTTGCGTTGAACCGTCATCGTTGGTGCGGAAGAATCCGGACACGTAGTCATAAACAAGTTTGGAGATGGCCGTGTTCTGGCAAACGATGATGAAGCAAGGAGGAACTTTGTAGCCGACCTCCTGCCACTTCTCGAAGGTTTCTTTGTAGTGGCCATATAGTGCATCGAGCGCTGTATAGAGCGGCGTCGGCAGGCTCAGAGGATCGAGGCCGTCCGCTTTGCCGCGGCCTTTCTTGGGCATGAGCTTGCGGATGTTGGTCCCAGAGTTCACGGAAAATCGGAACCTCCGCGCCGGGACTGTTGTCCGCTACCGGTACGCGAGGTAGCTTTACAATGCCGCATTCGATGGCATCCATAAGTGAGAAGTCCGACATGACCCACGGGAAAAGTGTGCCCTCTGCATACCCGGAACCACGAAGGAAGAACGGAGTGGCCGAGAGATCGAGAATGCGTTGAACGCCGATTTTGCGTTTGACAGCTTCCAGGCCATTGATCCAGAGACGAGCGGCCTCTTTATTGCGCTCTGCTTCTTCTTTGTCGTCGCGGGTGAGGTCTTCTTCATCCGGGGCGCCCGGTTTTTCCTTATAGCAGTGGTGGGCCTCGTCATTGAGGACCATGACGTTCTTGAGGCCCATGAGGTCAGGCATCACGCGCTGAAGCATCAGGCCTTCGGTTTCGAGGGTATTGATCGAATCCCCATGACGGCCTTCCAAAAGTGCCCGGTTTCCCTTGGAAAGCTCCATCCGCTCACGCAGTTTGAATGCGTGGTAATTCGTAATGACGATCTTCGCCCGTTTGATATCGTCAAGCATGTCCGTCGGGACAAGCTCACGGTTGGCGTAGTAGCTGTCCAGATCGCTAGGTTGAAGCACGCGCAGGCGGTCTTTGATGGTGAGTCCCGGCGTGACCACCAAAAAGCCTCGCGTAAAGTTCGTGCTGCCGGGACGGCGGACAGAGTTCACCGTTTGCCAAGCAATCAGCATAGCCATGACAGTCGTCTTGCCAGCTCCTGTGGCGAGCTTGAGCGCCAGGCGATTCAAACCTGGGTTGGCGTTTGCATTGGCGGCAGCGACATGCTCAACAAATTTCTTCCACGCCGGACGCTTCGGCGCAACTTCGGTCAGCCAGATAGCCGTCTCGACAGCTTCTACCTGACAGAAGAATGGGCGTATGCTTTGGAACGAATGATGCCTCCAGTGCTGGAGCAATCGTGCCGTTTCAGGTGTCACCAGCCAGTCGGAAGGACTGGGCAGACGTCTCCACTCATCAACCTGTTGCCGTAATTCGTTGATGATTGGGATAGTTTCGTACCGCTGAGTGCGAGTGGAGACACCCGTATCGTCGCCAAACTCGATATCTTCCTGAATCGCTGGTTGCCGATGCTTGCGAGGTTTGGGGATGGGCGTAACGAATTGAGCAATACGGCGCGACTCGATGATTTGCTGAGTCGGCTGGCCGCTTTCGTCCATCTCCCAATGGCGCGCTGGATACTCGTACGGCGAGTTGAGAATCGGATGTTCAAAAAAGCTGCTCGGCATCGTTCCGTGGCTTCCTCTTGTTGCCTACTTTTCCGGCTGGTATGGTTCCATTTCCCCTAAGGCATCTTGGAAGGCGCGGTCGTTCAATACAACGACCGGCGTCTCCTTGATTCGATCCTTCTCTTTAGCCACATCGATGCGCAACCGCTTATTGAAGTAGTAGAGCAGCGCTTTCCTAACAGGCACTGCGACCTGCCCATACTCCATGCAGTAGTCCTGAGCAACCACGTCTTGTTGCGCGGCGCTCAAGGCTGGATTGGGGATCAATACAACGCTAAAGTATTCGTTCCAGTATCTATCCTGGCTCGCTTTAACTTCTGTGGAAGTCTCTTCGCCTACTTCTAAGCAACGTGAGAGCAGAAAATCTTTGAAGTCTTTCGTCATCGCACAAAAGGCTCTCACATGCCAGCGAAGTCCGTCATGTGCGAGCGCATGAGGTGCGATCCATCTCCACATGGGGCCCGGACGCTTCTCGTTCATCGACTGATAGAAGACCTGAACGGCGGTTTGGTTTTCTATGGCGTGAAGCACGGAGCGAAGAACAGAAACATTTACTCGTCGGGTTGGAATCGGAACGATTTCCGCAGGGGGAATCACGCCAAGCCATGTTTCCCTTACTGACAAATTGCGATCGGCAACATTTCTGAGCTGACTAAGGAAAGTATTCGAGTTCGGTTGGATGAACCGAGGTACGAAATCTGCGGACGCAGAGTAGCGTTTTGCGGACACGTCATAGGCAAGATTTCCGGGTGCGAGGGATTCATAAAGGCTCAGGTCTTTTGAGGCTTGGGGAGTTGAGATTGCAAACCGCTCCATGATGTCCGCCCGGTTGATGCGGCCTTCCCAGAAAAGTCGAAACTCGATGAATTCAAGGCGTTCCTTGACACCACGCCGAACCTCAGAATCTTGGTCACCCATTTCATATTTATACGCGATTGTACCGTTTTTACACAAGCATGAGTATCCTGAAATTGATTTGTTAGCATTAAAACTATACACACATACGAATCCTTGCTATACTGGATCAAAATTATGCTCCTCCCGGTTATTCGAGTCTTCTAGACCAGAACTCGCTGGCGAGGGCTTTGGAGGACTAATGAGTAGGACGCATATCGACCACAGGGAAATATGTGCTTTCGCAGAGGCTCGCATAAATCTCCCACGGGAAAAGGCAAATGAATATCGAGCGCAAGCGGCACGATTGCGCGAGAAGCTGGAAGGATATGTCTCTGACCATCCCGACTTCTCACTCAAGAAGATGCTGATCTCGGGGAGTTTGGCTAAAGGAACTGCCCTACGCTCGCTCAACGATATCGATGTCGCCTGCTACATCAGCGGCGCGCAAGCGCCTCATGAAATCAAGGCTCTCTTGAACTACCTTGCGGAAAAACTCCGTAAGGCGTTCCCCAACTTCTCACCTGAGCAAGTGAAGCCGCAGACGTACAGCGTGACGGTATCGTTCAGGGGATCAGGCCTGGATGTTGATATTGTGCCAATCCTCTACGATAACGATCCGCAGTGGTACGGCAATCTGGTGAGTCAGGACGACGGCCACCTACTTAAGCGAGCATTCCCCTCCATCTCAGCTTCACCAAGAAGAGGAAAACAGCACACCCGAATGATTTCGCCCAGGTAGTGCGTTTGGCGAAGGCCTGGGCGAAGCAGATGAAGGCCGAGCGCGAGGGATTTCGTTTTAAGTCATTCATGATCGAGCTGATCTTTTCTCATCTGAGCGACGTGGGCCATTCATTCAGTGATTATCCAGAGGCGTTACAGAGCTTCTTTACCTACATCGCCAAAACAGGGCTACGCGAAAAGATCATCTTCGAAGATTGCTATGAAGCCTCGACTGTTGGTTCCTTCACTGAACCGATGCAGATCATTGACCCGGTAAATGCCGCTAATAACGTGAGCTGTCTCTATACGAAGGCACAGATCGACATGATTGTGGAAGCCGCTCTCGATGCTGGCGATGCGATTGACGCCGCGCTATTAGCTCCGACCAAGGGTGAAACGGTCTACTACTGGCAGAAAATTTTCGGTTCTTCTTTTCAGGGGTGAGGATATGGGAAGCTTTTCGATTGCGTATGAAGTCACATTTACCGCGACACACGCGAAGCACCTTGCTTCCAAGGTGTCAGCGGATCTGAAGCGGATGCAGCGTTTTTACAGTCAACCGTCAGATAGCTGGATTGCTCAGCATGAGACAGAGTTGATCGAACTCTTGAAAAACGGCTACCTAGATACGATGACGCACGGGTTTCAACGTGACGGAAAGTGGATCGAACCCACCCTCCGCTACAAAGCTCGCGACCTCGGTGGTATGCAGTCAGCCGATGATGATCCTGGAAAAATTCGTCCGGGCGCTGATGTCAGCGGTGCCACATTCAACAGCTACGCCACCTACACGGCCAAATGGAATGCTCTTAGCTCGACGGAACGAGATGCCTTCAAAAGAAGCCAGCCTTTCTATCGAGGCGGAGCTGAAGAACCGACCGTGGCGGGTTACTTGGAATCCGATCGGACGTATTCATCGGGCGGCAAAGCCCTCAACAGGTCCACAGTACGGAGCTACTAATGAGCCAACCATCGTTAGACGAGCTATTCGAGCGTCGTATGACGTATCCCGACTTCGAATATAGAGAACGCCTGGATCGCCTCGTAGGACTCGACGACTACAAGCTGCGCCTGACGAAGATACTTGGGCTCTTGGTCAATTCCAAGCATCTTCGAGATTGGGCTAACAAGCACCATCCTCATGCGGAAAGGCTTGTTGCACTTGTTACAAGTCGCCCCCCTCTGGTCATCTTGGCCGGAGATGTTGGTTCTGGCAAATCCGAGCTGGCCGAGACGATTGGTGATGCCGTTGCGCGGCAAGAGCACATCGAAATCACCCTCCTCCCTCTGAGCTTATCGACGCGTGGGCAGGGACGAGTAGGAGAGATGACCCAACTCATCTCTGCTGCGTTTGATCACACGGTGGCCGAGGCAACAAAGCTGAAAGGCAATGGCGGAAAGACGCGGGGCGGAGTCATCCTACTGATCGACGAGGCGGACGCGCTAGCGCAATCCCGAGAAGCGGCTCAGATGCACCATGAAGACCGTGCTGGTGTGAATGCTCTGATCCGTGGGATTAACCGGCTTGCTACGGGCAACCTTCCAGCCGCGGTTATCATGTGCACCAATCGTCTCGGAGCATTGGACCCTGCCGTACGACGGAGAGCAGCAGACATCCTTGAGTTTTATAGACCCGACGATGCGCAGCGAAAGGCTGTATTGAGCGGTGCCCTAGGGGAAGCAGGGTTCTCCGCACACGATCTCGATGCGATAGTTACCGCTACGGGGCCGAATACGAAGCACAACTATGGGTTCACATTCTCAGATCTGACCCAACGATTTCTTCCCAACCTCATCTTGGACGCCTATCCAGATAAAGCCATCCAGCCAAAGAGAGCAATCGAACTCGCGAAGAAAATGGTTCCAACGCCACCATTCAAGGAGGTACAGCAATGAGCGAATGGTCATTAGGGCAACTTCTATCGACCCTGCATGAAGACATCCATCGAAGGCTGGAAGCGTCACGAAAGTCCTTCGGTCATTCGACGACGAAGGGTAACGCAACAGAAGGAGTATGGCTCAAACTCCTCCAGCAGTACCTTCCGCAGCGCTATGCTGCTGAGACTGGCCACGTAGTCGACAGCGAAGGCTCATTCAGCGATCAGATCGACATAATTATCTTCGATCGTCAGTATTCGCCCTTCATCCTAAAGTATGAAGATCAACTCGTCGTACCAGCCGAAAGCGTCTACGCTGCCTTCGAGGCAAAACAAGCAATTTCAGCCGAACAGGTAGCCTACGCACAGGCGAAGTTGAGCAGCATCCGACGCCTGCACAGGACAAGTTTGCCTATTTCTCATGCCGGTGGAGTCTATCCACCAAAGAATCCCATCACTGTTCTGGGAGGACTGCTCACGTTCGAGAGCGACTGGTCCCCATGCTTTGGCGATCCGATCAAAGCCAGCCTACAGAAGGATCAGCATCTCGGGCGACTGGATATTGGTTGCGTCGCATCGCACGGTCACTTTTTCCGTGATCGGACTTCTGCCAGCTATGCTTTTGTTAAAGAGGGCAAGCCTGCAACGGCGTTCCTTTTGAAGCTCATCTCAGAACTTCAATTTAGCGGGACAGTCCCGATGATTGATGTTATGGCCTATGCCAAATGGCTATCTCAATAGCTTCGATTAAGGGTTGTTAGTTTTGGCACACGCTCGTGTGCAGAGACGGCACCGGATCAAAACGGGCCGGAGCGGCCCTGATCCGGTGCCAAAGCAAACCCGGATGCTTCCATCCGGGTAGACCAACTACATCGCTTCGGCTAACGGCTGCGGCTCTACTCGTTTGGGACCCTTCTTTGTCACGTCCTTCTTCGGACGTGGCCTCATCACATTGATCGCAGAAGCATCGAGTTGAGTCTTTAGGTGGGCCGCGTAGTATTTCTCGATCATCTCTACGCTTGTCCGGCAGTTCTTTGCGATCTGGTAGATGTCGGCACCTTCGAGAAGCCGCAAACAGATGTAGGTGTGCCGAAGGCTATAAGCCGTTCGCGGCCTTCCATCGCGATCAACCCGCAGCTTCTCTTCTTCAAGAATTGCGTTGAATAGATCACGCGACCACTTCGGAAACAGAAGGTCAGTTGGTCCTGGCTGCTGCCATTCGCCGCTTTCCTTGCGGCTTCCCGTCACGTCCCGGTCCACCGTCAGGACGAGGACGAGTCTTCAATCGCTCGAACGGTCGCACCGCTCCGCCGTGCTCTTGCAGAAGCCAATGCCTCTCTTACCTCGAACTTCGATCTCCAGGATTGTTTGGCCGCTGCCTTCGTCTTCAATGATCTTTACATCGCGAAATTGGAGACGCATCGCTTCATCGGGGCGAAGTCCCGTATTCGCGGAAAACAGAACATAGTCGTGAAGCTGTTCCGCTTCCCAGCGGAAGCGCGGCTGCTTCGGGTGCTGCGCCCGCTTGCGAGTCGCTTCGTAAAGCTGCTTGTACTCTTCCGGCGAAAACCATGCTCTGTGAGAAATCTTGGCCGACGCCCGATAGGGCGCGGACATATCCGGCATATGTTCGATCCATCCGTGACGCAATGCCGTCTTGAAGATCTGGCGCAACGTCACGATCTCTTGGTGCATGGTGTTATGTGCGGGCGGCTTGCCGCGTAGCGCCTTCGATTCCTCAAGGCGATGGATGCGGTACTCGTTGATCTTGCCCGCAGTGATCTCAGGAAGAACCATGCTGCCAAAGAATGGCACGAGATGGCCATTCGTACGCGCGTGCTGGCCGCGCGCGTAGGTTGCGTTCCGTTGTCCCTGCGTCATGATGTCGAACTCGCGCAGATACAACTTGGCTGCGTCGCGGAATGGTTTGCCGCTCTTTAACTCGCCGTCGCGGAGCTTGCCGCGCAACTGCAAGTACCAGTCTTCGGCGAACTCTTTCGCTTTCGAGAGGCTGTCTTCTTTGGTCGTTGTGCGCCGGTTCTTTCCCGCTAAATAGGTCGCGCACTGCCAGCTAGAGCTATTCGGACGTTTGTAGACGTGAACCTTGCCACCGAGGATGGTGTGATGTTCGGACATGCAAAAGCACCTCCTGACACCTCCAACATACACAAAAGTGTGGAAGAGTTGTGTAACGGAAAGCCGCTAAGACGTTTTTCGCTATAAGTCGTTTATTTTTAGTTACTTGAGTGGCACTCTAAACACTGTCTTGGACGATTTTGAGTCCGCTGCGTCTGCCAGTTCCGCCATCCCGGCTGCCCGCGTCAGGGACTGAGGCTTTCGGAGCTACCACCACTCACTCGACAGCAAACCGCTATCTGCAGCCAGTGGTGCTACCCATCGTTAGTATCGCATAGCCTAACGACCGCTTCCAACAGGAAGCGGCCGGTCATTGACGTTTCCCGCGATGTGGTTGCTCAGGGGCTCAATATTCCGGACCGGCAATCGTCAACACATCCGTGTTGGTCCTATGGCTCGTTCTTTGCAGGCTCTACGATCGGGATTCTGCCGATCTCTATTGCGCGCCGCTCATCGGCTTCAGTTGCACTAACTCCAAGGCGCAGGACGCAGCATTCCGGGCGGCGAGGCGCAGGTTATCTGCCGCCATCCACAACCAGAAAGCACTTCCCTCTTTCGCGGATGCCGCCGTAACGCGGAGCAGAACCTCGCCTCTACCAGCCACCATTTCGTTACTTGGAGAGTCCTCTTCAAGCAGTTGAGACGCATCTCCAACGAGCGCCTTCCGAACCTCCTCTTCACCAAGCACCTGCGACATCTCTAAAAATACCGAAGCCGTATAGCCATGGAAGACCGGAGCCTGAAGCAACTGCAGCGTGACCGAATCTGTCGCAGGCTCCGGGTCGAGTATCCCTAATCTGGCGATGGATCTGCTCCCGGGTGTTCTGGAGACTCGAACTTCGCCGCCGCGCCCAGCGACGCGACCAGGTTGAAGGCGATCTGAGCGTCATAGATATCCTTCTTGAGCGGCTTGAACGAGAGCAATCCTACTGTCTGCTGATGCACTTCTTCAACGCCGGCGTTGCCGAGTTCGGACGCAGGCTGCAATACCGTCGCAGCCATCCGCGTAACGCCCATGGAACGCAGCTTGGCCTTGGCCAGCGCCAGCATGATCGCGGCCGGATGAGCCGAGACCTCCGCAACCGTCGCCAGATCCGGCAGTGCACCCCCCTCGACCAGCGGTGAGCGAACGAGCACGTGAGGCTGTCCTTCCAACGCACCAGTCAAATCCACAATGCTTGCTCCAGCGGCTTGCGCAGCCTTCGCAAACTCGAGTGTTGTTGAGCCTTCGCCCGCAAAGAAGGCAACATCGATACCCACAAACGACAGCGCCGAGACGGTCTGAATGACCATGGCCTCGTCGCCTGTCAGCCGTGATGGTTCCACCCGCATCCTCTGCATCGAGAAGCGTGATATCCCAAACGGCATTGGTCGCCCCGCTCAACTCCTCGGCGAGTTCCTTACCCAGCAACGTAGACGCGCCGACAACCGCTGCACGCAAGATTTTTCCAGCCATCTCATTCCTCTCTCATTTGCCGGCGGCCACTGAAACACATCAGGCCGTATGCGCCCGGCGATTCCACGAATAGGCGAGCCGCGCCATCACGCCCGAGACCAGGTACCCGAGAGCAATCACCAGCAACGCTGTTTGATGCCATTCGACAATGACACCGATGACCACGACCAGCAACACCAGCAACCGGCCCGGCTTGCGTGTGTTCGTGTCGATTTCTTTGCCACTCCAGAAGCGCCAACTGCTGACCATGAGAAACCCCGTAAAGGCCACCAATGCCAGCCACACCAGCGAAAGCCACAGATTGTGAACCGGCGATCCACCCTCAAAATGAATGACAGCGGCGAGTACACCTGCGCCCGCAGGGATCGGCATACCCACGAAATACTTGCGCCCGGGACGCCCGGGATTGCGCGGCTGCGGATTGATGCTGATATTGAAGCGCGCCAACCTGCAAGCTCCACAGATCAGAAACAAAAAGCACACGACAACGCCGAAGTGCATCACGCGAGCTTCGATCTCGGGATGGCTGGACGGCGTGAGCTGCCGCACACCCCATAAGTACGCCAGCAGGCTGGGGGCGACACCAAAGGTGATCACGTCGGCCAGCGAGTCCAATTCCCTGCCAAAGGCGCTCGAGGTATTGGTCATGCGCGCGATACGTCCGTCCAACCCATCGAAGATGATCGCGAAGGCAATCGCCAGGGCTGCGTGGTCAAAGGCCATCGAGGAGAGCGCCGGGCTCGCCGCTGTCGACCCACGAATGCTCTGCATGATGATGTAGTACCCGAGCGCGATGCTGCCCGAGGTAAACAACGACGGCAGCACGTACATTCCGCGCCGCGCCGGTGGATGACTTTAGCTGCTCTTCAGCATCGGCCATCAGCGCCGTCCATTGGGGGACTTCTTGGTCGCGGTTGCACCATAGCCCGGCAGCACGCCCAGGATGGATCTTCCCGCCCTGCACGCGATCGCCGGGCTTCACGCGAAGCTCGACGTCAGCAGGCATCAGCACGTCCACACGCGACCCGAACTTGATCATGCCCATACGCTGGCCGCGCTGCACCAGTGTCGCCGGTCTTCAGGTCGCAAACGATGCGCCGCGCCAACAGGCCGGCAATCTGCTTGAAGCTGACGCTGTTCTCCCCATCTTCGATCACAATCAGCGTCTGCTCGTTCAAGATGGCCGATTCCGGGTTCATGGCGTTGAGAAACTGCCCCTCACGATATTCCATCAGGGTCACTCTTCCGCTGATGGGCGCTCGGTTCACATGTACGTCGACCACACTCAAGAAGATACTGACCCGAAACCGGCTGCCGACCGTGGTCTCAATCCATTCCGCTTCTTCGACTTTACCGTCTCCGGGAGAAACAATCAGGCCTGGACCTGTCGGGATCTCACGCTCCGGATCACGGAAAAACCAAAGAAAAAATACCGCCAGCAGGACGGGGATCGCCGTCAGACTGATCCAATGCGTGCCGACCCAAACAACCACTGCCGACCACCAGCAGTGAAATTCCGTAATAAAGACCATCCCGAACCATAGGCCACGATTATACCTTTGCACACCTGATACTTCTGCGAACCCGCCCATGGAGCAGGATACCCAGGACCCTATCTTTCAAGAGCGGCGGCCATCAGCACCGCGTCCTCGGTCGGATTGCCGATAATACCCTCGTCGTCTGCCTTGCTCGACAAATCCCGAGCACGCGATAGAGAGCCAATGCGCCCGCCACTCGACGCCCGGACCTCGAGCTCGATCACCGTCGCACCTCGGTTCCGCGACCAATCCATCCCCTGCCGGCATAGCGCCCTTCCCAACACCCTGGCGGCGGGCCGCCTCGGACACGGCAATCTTTCAAGTTCGGCCAGCTCCCCGGTGCAGCTCACAACGGCAAATCCTATGATTCCGCTGATTACTTTCGGCCACAAAGCTTGCACGTGCGGGTTCCTTCTTTCCTCTCGGACAGCGCCTCCAGCCACGAGTGCCCGGCTCCAGTGCGGAGCCTCATCGCAGAGCCTGTTCCATCGCAAGAACCGCCTCCAGATCGGCAGGCGACGCGCGACGTACATGCCACGCGACTGGCATCATCTCACCGTTGCCGGAAGGTCTTGACCGCACTCGCCGGCCTGCGTAGATGTCAGTCTCTTCCCGGACATAGTTAGCATCGATAAGCGCCATGTCGCTGCCGCCCTCAGCGAGCCGCCGCAGGACGCATCCCAGCGCATCGGCAGCATGCAATGGATGAAAGATCGTGACGCAGTCCGTCAATTGGTCTGCCAGACGTGCCTCAGCAACGGCGATTGGCTGCCCGTGGCATGCAGTCTGCCAGATCGGCTATGGCGCACAGCCATTCGCGTCCTGTGCTTCCGTCACGCATATACGCCTCTCCACGTCCGGCGTCGAGGGCCGCAAATCCATCCGGCAAGGAGGCGGCATTGGCCAGCACCTCCAAGCGCGATACCGCGGCCAGCGGAAGCCCCGTAGCCTCGCAGAGACCCTTTGCCGCAGCCAATCCAGCTCGAACCCCCGTAAATGATCCCGGCCCACGCACCACTCCGACAGCGTCCAGGTCCTCAAGACGCCAATTCAGCTGATTCAACAGCCGGCGGATCGCCGAGAGAATCTCTGCCGACGCGCTGCCGCGGGCAAGATCCTCCGACGCCAGCACCTCATCCCCCGCGCTGAGAGCAATCCCCGCGGTCTCCCCGCAGGTATCGATCAGCAGCACTCGTTCGTTTGCCTCGTAGCAATAGCGTATCCACCTCTCCGAGAATACCGCGCATCGCCGCCGGAGAGCGATACCGCTTACTCCACCGAAGCCAGAACCTCTTCGCGAACCTCTTCATCCTGGGCTGCCTCGCCGATGGTCTTCGGCAAGGCAACATCCAGCACATCTTCGATTCGCGAAGCATAGTGAATCGTCACTCCCTCAATCTGGTCGGCCGACAGATCCTCTTCGACGTTGGTTTTCACGTCGATGGGAAGGATCACGTCGCGCACGCCGGCCCGCTTGGCTGCAAGGAACTTCTCCTTGATGCCGCCGACCGGCAGCACATTGCCGCTCAGCGTAATCTCGCCCGTCATCGCCAGCAGCGGATGGATCGGCCGATCCAGCAGCAGGCTGACCAGCGCCGTCGCCATGGTGACGCCGGCGCTCGGGCCATCCTTGGGGATCGCGCCTGCCGGCACGTGGATATGCAGGTCGATGTCCTTCAGCACATCGTCGTCCAGCCCCAGCGAGAGCGCGTTCGACCGCACCCAGGTAAGAGCCGCCTGCATGGACTCCTTCATGACGTCGCCGATCTGGCCGGTCATGGTGAAGCCGCCCTTGCCCTTCATCTTGTTGGCCTCGATGAAGAGCACATCGCCGCCGGCCGGTGTCCAGGCCAGGCCGACGGCAACACCTGGACGCTTGGTCCGCTCGGCGATCTCCGTGTCGACCCGCACCTTGATGCCACCCAGAAACTCGTGGACGACCTCAGGCGTCACGACCAGCTTCTCGGTGCGGCCCTCGGCAACCTGACGCGCCGTCTTGCGGCATACCGTGCCGATCAACTGCTCCAGGCGCCGCACGCCCGCCTCGCGCGTGTAGTGCCGTGCAATCAGGCTGACGCTCGCGGTCGGGAACTCGATGATCGCCTCCTGACCTTCTTTCGGCTCGATGCCGTTCTCCTTGATCTGCCGCGGAATCAGGTAGCGCTCCGCGATGTTCACCTTCTCTTCTTCGGTGTATCCGGTCAGCTCGATGATCTCCATGCGGTCGAGCAGCGGCGCGGGTATCGTGTCCAGCTGGTTGGCCGTGCAGATAAACAGCACCTTGCTCAGATCGAACGGCTGATCCAGATAGTTGTCCCGGAAGGTGTTGTTCTGCTCCGGATCAAGCGTCTCCAGCAGCGCGCTGGCCGGGTCGCCGCGGAAGTCGCGGCCCAGCTTGTCGATCTCATCCAGCATGAAGACGGGATCGTTGACTTCAACGCGCTTCAGGTGCTGGATGATCTGGCCCGGCAGGGCGCCGATGTAGGTGCGGCGATGGCCACGAATCTCCGCCTCGTCGTGCATGCCGCCGAGCGAGATTCTGGAGAACTTCCGCCCCAGGGCCCGCGCGATCGACCGCCCGAGCGAGGTCTTACCGACGCCCGGAGGCCCGACAAAGCACAGGATCGGCCCCTTCATGTCCGGCTTCAATCGCCGGACGCTCAGGTAATCCAGGATGCGGTCCTTCACCTTCTTCAGGCCGTAGTGGTCCTCATCGAGGAACTCCTTGGCCTTCTTGATGTCCACCTCGCTGGACGAGCTCTTCGACCAGGGCAGAACCGCCAGCCACTCCACGTAGTTGCGGGTCAGCGAGTAGTCGGCCGCCGCGGGATTCATCCTCGCCAGCCGCGCAAGCTCCTTCAGAGCGTCCTTCTTGGTCTCCTCCGGCATGCCGGCGGCTTCGATCTTCTCCTTCAGCTCCGCGACGTCCTTCTGGGTCTCGTCCAGGTCGCCCAGCTCCTTCTGGATGGCCTTCATCTGCTCGCGCAGATAGAAGTCCCGCTGCGACTGCTGGACCGAATCCTGCACCTCGCTCTGGATCTTGTTCCGCAGCTGCTGCACCCCCAGCTCCTTCGCCAGGTAGCTATTGATCATCTCCAGCCGCTGCTTGACATTCGAGGTCTCGAGCAGCTCCTGCTTCTCGCCTGTGGTCAGAAACGGCAGGCTTGCCGCGATAAAGTCCGCCAGCCGAGACGGTTCCTCGATATTGAGCGCAATGGTCTGCAGGTCGTCCGAAAGCGTGGAGGACGATGTCACGATCTCCTGGAACTGCGCCAGAACATTCCGCTGCAGGGCCTCCGCTTCGGGAGAACGCTCGGGAATCACCTCGTCCAGAGCCGAGTAGTTCGCCGTCAGAAACGGCTGGGTCTGGCTAAATTCGCCAATCCTTGACCCGCTCCATGCCCTCGGTAAACACAAAGAGGCTCTGGTTCGGCATCTTTACGACCTTGTGGACGGTCGCGCGGGTTCCGACCTGGTGCAGATCGCCGCCCTCCGGGGAGTCCTGGCGGGCGTCACGCTGGGCCACCACCAGGATCGTCTTCTCCTCGCCCAGCGACTGAATCAGCTGGATCGAGCTCTCCCTGCCCACGGTCAAGGGCAGAACCGCATGCGGAAAGAGGACCGTATCCCTCACGGGGAGAACAGGATACGCCCTACCTTTACCCTCGGTGCCGGCTGATTTGTTCGTCGGCTTGATCACGCTTACAAATTCGTTCGCCATAATTGAGTGTCCCTCTATCAACTTTCCTGAATAGGATGCACTAGGATACGGCTTCGACGCAACCCTTTTGCCACTCCCGCTGTCCCCGCAGCCGAAACGATGCATAGCCGTCTGTGGGTTCATCGGCGGTTTTCTCACTTCCGCGAGGCCTCTTCTCAAGAAGCTGAGCCTCCTTATCTATTGATACGAATGCCTGGGGCAAAAGTTTAAGTTGGTTTACGTTCTGCTTGATGAGATGCACGCTCCCACCGCACATGAGCGAAATTCGGGCAATTCTGCCAGTGAATTGCAACCCTCCCCACAAGTCGTTACGCTTATCTTGATTGCGGGAGTGGTGAAATGGCAGACACGCAGGTCTTAGAAGCCTGTGCCCGAAAGGCGTAGGGGTTCAAGTCCCCTCTCCCGCACCAGCATGTACGGACCCAGGAAAGCAGCCGCATGAGCCAGACCATCACCCAACCCGATAACACCCGCATCACGCTCGAAAAGTCAGGCGATTACCGCGACTCATACGCCAATAGCGTTCAGGTCCGCCTGTCCATCTGGGATTTCTTCCTGGTCTTCGGCACCCTGGAGCAGCAGGCGCCGGACCAGGTGCGTGTCGACAACTTCCAGGGAATCTACCTGAGCCCTCAGCAGGCAAAGGCGCTTGCCAACGTGCTAAACCACAATGTCGCCCAGTACGAGCAGAGCTTCGGCCCGATCTCCCTGGACGGACCCGGGGTGCAGCGCTTCGTCGTGCCCTCCAACGGTCCAGTCCACTAGCTCCTGTGGCATCCCCCTCCGATCGATTTCGCGACGTATCCTCCTGGCTTGCGGAGCTGCCTGCCGTTGTCCTCTACCCGCTGTTCTTCGCGGCCGTCGCTCTCGGCCATCTCACCCTGCTCCATCTGCCTTACTTCTGGGACGAGGGCGGCTACTACATCCCGGCCGCACTGGACTTCTACCATACCGGCCAGCTGATTCCCCACTTCACCAACGGGCACCCTCCCCTCCCCAACATTCTGCTGGGAACCCTGTGGCATATCGTTGGCTTCCACATCGTGGCGACGCGGCTGCTGGTGTGCGGATTCGCCGCAGCTGGTCTGCTTGCCATCTTCCGCCTGACACAGCGGCTGCTGGACCCACCCGCAGCCGTCATCGTCACGTTCCTGACCGCCGTGTATCCGATCTGGTTTGCGCAGAGTTCGCTGGCCCATGCCGACATCTTCGCCGCGGCCTTCACGCTATGGGCCTTTGCCCTCTACCTTCCTGCACGGGGCCCGATCACCCGCCGGCGATATCTGTCCGTAGCCGCACTATTCTCCCTAGCCGCGCTCTCGAAGGAGACCTCTATCCTTCAGCCGGCAGCCCTTGCCCTCGTTGAGATCGCCTTCTTTCTTCGCGACCGGCACACCTTCCTGTTGCGCCGGCGGCATCTGGAATGGATTGCCGCTCTGTCCTTTCCGGCGCTCCCGCTGATCGCATGGTTTGCCTACCACCACCACGTGACCGGCTTCATCTTCGGCAACCCTGAATTTCTTCGCTACAACGCGACAGCCAACTTCACCGCTGCGCACATTCTGCAGGCGCTGCGTTACCGTTTTCTGCACCTTTTCTGGCAGCGCAATATCTGGATGCCCATTCTCTTCGCGCTTGCCTGCCTCTTTCTGCCGCGGCGCGACGATGCGCCAAACTCCCTGCCCATCAGTGCCCGGTACACCATCGCCGTACTGGTTGCCGCCAACTGGCTCGCCTTCTCGGTGCTTGGAGGAGCGCTGCTGACGCGTTACCTGCTGCCGATCTACCCGTTGATTCTGATCGTCTGCGTGGCCTTATGGCGAACCCACACTCGCCGCTGGCCCATCTTTGCGGCAGCGACCGCGGTGGCCTTCATCAGTGCGCTTTGGCTGAATCCGCCCACCTCGTTCGCTCCTGAGGACAACCTCACCTATCGCGACATGATCGTCGTCCATCAGGAGGCCATCGACTTCGTGGCGCAACATTATCCGGACGCCACCATCCTCACGGCGTGGCCGGTCGCTGCCGATGTTTTTCGGCCCGAACTTGGGTATGTCAACCGCCCGATGAAGGCCATCTCGATCGACGACTTCACGCTGCCGCAGATTCGCAAGGCCGCGCAGGAACCCAGCCGCTACGACACGGCCATCGTCTTCACCTCGCACTACGTCACGCCATCGTTTCGCCGTTATCTGATGAACCATCCCAATACGCGCCGTGGCCGGGAGTTCGCCGCCACCCGCGACCTGACCCCGGCTGAAATCGCGGCACGTCTGGGCGGGGAAATCGTCTGGCAAGACGACCGTGGCGGCGAGTGGGCTGCCGTACTTCGATTCCATCGAAGCTATGACGCGCTGGTTCTCGATCCGTTCCGCTAGATGGCTCCGCTACTTCCCGCCTGTCTCATTCCATAGAAAGCCGACTTCGTCGGCCATATCGCTGACGAGCTGGTCAATGCTGATGCCGGCGCTATGTCCGTTCTTGACGTCATAGTGAAGCAGGATGGGGCGACGATCGGCCTCTGGCTCGGCCATTACGGTCGCCTGCATCAGAGCCGCCATCTTGCGGGCATGCAGCGGTGCGACACGCGTGTCACTATCGCCGGTAAAGAACATGATCGCCGGGTACTTCACGCCCGGACGCACGTTCTGGTAGGGCGAGTATTTCAGGATGTAGCCAGCCTGCTTCGGATTGTCGACCGAGCCATACTCCGTGGTCCACCAGCGGCCTACGAGGAATTTCTGAAAGCGCGACATATCCAGCAGCGGATACCCGCAGAAGATGGCGCCAAACAGGTCCGGCCGCTGGGTCATCGAAGCTCCCATGAGCAAACCTCCGTTGGAGCGCCCGGTGATGGCCAGCCCCTTGCTGGTCGTGTACTTGTTTGCGATGAGATACTCAGCCGCCGCATACCAATCATCAAAGACGTTCTGCTTGTGCTCAAACATTCCCGCCTTGTGCCAGGTCTCGCCATACTCCCCTCCGCCGCGCAGGTTGGGCAGTGCGAAGTAGCCGCCCTGCTCCATCCACCAGGCATACTTCGGATTGAAGCTCGGCGTCTCCGAGATCAGGAATCCGCCATAACCGGTCATCATCACCTGCGCCTTTCCGTTGCGCGCAAGACCCTTGCGACCTGCAATGAACATCGGCACCCGCGTCCCATCCCTGGACGTATAGAAGACTTGCTTCACCTCATACTTGTCGGAGTCGAATGGCACGTCGGACCGATTCCAGACTGCTGTCTTCCCAGTAGCAATGTCGTAGGAATAGATCGTTGGCGGCACGGTGAAGGAGGAAAAGCTATAGAACCCGATATTCGAATCTGCGCGCCCGCGGACGACCGTGCCCGTTCCGATGGTGGGGTATGCAATCGCGCCAAGCTTCTTTCCGTCCAGGCTGTAGATCGTCGTTTCAGATTTCACATCCACGAGGCGCCCGATGAACAGCTTGCCCCCGGCAATGGAGACATTCTCGATCGGGTTTCTGCCTTCGGGAATCACCTCTGGCCAGCTCTTGGTCGTGGATCCCCAAAGCTCGCCCTCAGGACCTTACCGTTCGGAGCACCATAATCCGTGCTGACGAACATACGATCCCCGTCAAGATGCAACTGAAAGCGCGAGTCAATTCCGAAGACAAGCGGCTCCAGCGCGTCTCGCGGCTTGCGGAGGTCCTGTAGCAAAATATCTTCGCGGGTGGACGGGACGCCATGAGCGATCGTGACCACGAGCCAGTGGCCATTCTCAGACACATGGCAACCCACCAGGTCCAGCGGACCGAGTTGTTCCCCGTGATAGCTGCCGGAGAGCAACGTAACATCCTTGTCCGCCGCGGTACCCAGGGTATGGGAGAAAACGGCGCTGCTGCCGCTGGGAAGAATCCTGGAGTAGTAAAGTGTGTTACCGCTCAGACTGACGCCCATGTAGCGCGCCAGCGGAAGCTCGTCGGGCAACTTCTCCTTGGTGTCCACATCGAGCACATGAATGGTCTCTTCATCCGCCCCGCCATGGCGCTCACCGTATACCATCCACCTGCCATCCGAGGAGACGTCCGCGATGCTCACAGACGCATTGCCGTCCGCGCTCAAGGTTGCCGCATCGACCAGCTTCACCTCCGGCCCATGGAGGCCGTTTCGGAAGTAGATCGATGCCTGGTTCTCCGCGGCCAGCCGCTTGGTGTAGAAGAGACGCCCATGCGCTTCCCTCGGCTCGCTCACAGAATCCACGCGCTGCAACTCCGTCAACCGCTTCACCAGGCGCTCGCGCAGCGGTTTGATCTGCGCAAAATAGGTATCGGTATACTCCTGCTCGGCCTTGATGTAGGCACGGGTGTCCGGCGCCTTCTGATCTTCGAGCCAGCGGTAGTTGTCGGTGATCTCGTGGCCGCCAAGGAGGTCGGTCACCGGCTGCACGGCGACGGCCGGTGGTGGCCCAAGGACAACACCGTTGTCTCCATGAATCGCCACCATTTGGCCGACCATCTGAGCCACACAGCCACCAAGCAACACCGCTACCAGCGCAGAACCCAATCGCATTCCAGGCATCTCCCACAATTTCCGATGAACTCAATGTATCCTAGATGGGATGCATTTCGAGGTCACTCGCTCGATGACTTCAGTAGTTTGTGAAATACCCACGCATCCATCTTGGGGCCATAAAACTCCTCTTCCCGATGGGATCGCACGAATCCAAGGCTCGCATAAAAGCGGATGGCGGCCTCGTTGCCAGTGAAGACGTGCAGGACAAGAGCCGAACAGCCTTCCTGTTGCGCTTGCCGTTCCGCCTCCCGCATCAGCCGACCTGCAATGCCATGACGGCGGCGCTTCGGGGACACGTCCAGGGTAACGATGTAACCGACTCGTCCCCCTTCGACCTCTTCTAACTGGAGAATGACAAAACCAACCAACTCGTCTTCTTCTTCCGCGATCGTAACGCGCGCGTTCGCCGCCTCGGCAAAACGGTGCATCGCACCTCGGCTGAAGCGAAACGGCTTCTCAAAGCACACTACATCGAGCGCATGCATTGCGCCCAGGTCATCCATGCGATAAGTACGAAGTCTGATCCCCGCCGGCTGCACCCAACCTCACACAGCGATACGATGAACTATGCCTGAAAAACCTTCGAGATCCCAACGCCACAACCCGTTTGTACGAGCCATCATTGAAATCACGTTTATTGTCTTCCTCTTTTACTCGAATCTGCTGATGGGGGAGTTCAATGCCAGCAGCGGACGGGGGAAAACCCTCGCCTCGGCGTTGAATGACATCTTCACCACGAAGAACTTTACCATCGCGATCATGCTCGGCCTTCATTGGCTATGTCGTCTTCGAGTATCTTCGCAAGAGATCCTAACGTCGAACGATCCTACACCGCGACCGTAAAGCTATCTTCGCTGCGCGTCACCGCACGGTACAGCGTGTCACGTTCAAAGGGCACGCGCCCTGCCTCGGTGATCAACCGTACAAGATCCTGCCGGCGCAGTCCCTGCGGGGTGTTCGCTCCCGCATCGTGATAGATCTTTTCTTCCACCACGGTTCCGTCGATATCGTCCGCGCCGAAGCGCAGCGAAATCTGCGCCATCTTCGGCGTCACCATCTGCCAGTAGCTCTTGATATGGGGGAAGTTATCCAGCAACAGGCGGCTCACGGCAATCTGCCGGATGTCCGTCATCCCACTCGACTTCGGAAGATGCCCAAGCGCCGTATTATCCGGATGGAAGCTCAGAGGAATAAAGGTCTGGAATCCCCCCGTATCGTCCTGCACCTCGCGCAACTTCAGCAGATGATCTACGCGGTCTTCGTCGTTCTCGATGTGCCCGTAGAGCATCGTCGCATTGGAGCGCAGACCCGCCTTATGCAGCAGCCGAGCCGTCTCCAACCACTCGCCGCCATCGATCTTGTGGTCGCAGATGATGTGGCGCACGCGATCCGCGAAGATCTCCGCGCCACCGCCCGGGCAGGAGTCCACACCGGCCGCCTTCATGCGCTCGATCGTCTCGGCAATCGAGATCTTGCCGATTTTGGCGAGGAATGAAATCTCGACCATCGTGAAGGCCTTGATGTGCACCTTCGGATAGCGCTCCTTCAATCCTCGCACCAGGTCCATGAAGTACTCGAACGGCAGATCGGGATGCAGTCCGCCGACGATGTGAAACTCGGTGACCGCCTCGGTGAGTCCCTGGCCGGCAGTCTCCCATGCCTCTTCGAGGGCCATGGTGTAGGTGTCGGCCTCGCCTTTCTTGCGGCCAAAGGCGCACAGCCTGCACGAGGCCACACAAACGTTGGTGGGATTGATGTGCCGGTTCACATTGAAGTACGCGAGATCTCCGTGCATCCGCTCACGCACGAGATTCGCCATCCAGCCAACGGCAAGGATGTCCCCGCTGCGATAGAGCGCAAGTCCGTCATCGAAGCTAAGCCGCTCTCCAGCCTCAACCTTCTTCGCGATCGGTTCAAGTGCAGGATCATCCGTCTGAAATGAGTGGCGGGGCCGCGAGTTGGATACAGTTGCTTCCATACCTCTCTATTCTATCGCTGTTGGCGCCCCAGCAACCGCATCACCGGCAGTAGTTCCCACACGGGCAGCGTCCTTGATGAAGCCCGAGTCCACCATCTTTGGCTGGATGACGACGCCGTCATACAACGTCCCTGCCAAGAGATGGTTGCCCATCGGCCTGGCGAAGCGCAGCCTCCACCCCGTATCCCAATACCGAACCGCGTGATCAGGAAGCTGAACGGCGAAGACCATTGTTGAATTGGCGGTTGTCAGCAGGATGCGGTTACCGGCGCGATCGAAGTAGATCCCATCCACCTCGGGAGTTTCCAGGTTGTGAATCGATCTCCAGCTGACGCCATTATCCGCTGAATAGAAGACACCTTCACGGCCTCCAACCCAGAGATTTCTCTCGCCGTCGACGGCCACGGCAGAGATCTGCGACAGCTTTGCCGGAAGAGCGATCGGAACCCACTTCGCACCGCCATTCGTCGACAGAGACATGCGCTTCAGTCCTGCAGCCAAAAGAACATTCTTCTCCACGGCAAAAAAGCGCACCTCGCCTATATGAAGAGTCGAGATCGGCGTCCAGGCGATGCCATCGTCCTCGCTGCGCATGAGCCCGTCGGAGGTTCGCAGCGAAGGTCGCATAGTTCTCGTCGGAGACCAGCGAATAAACGATGGAGTCCATCACTGGCTCACTGGTCAAGCGGCTGTCCTCTCGCGACCGCACGGCCGATTCGGCGGGCGACCGCTTGCCTCGTGGCATGTTCTTGAGCCATTGACCTGTGTTTACCCAGACTTCGCCTTGCAGGCGGAAGATCCCATGGGTTGTCCCGGCGAGCAATGTGCCCGCGGGCGTTGAGGCCAGGCTATACACATCTCGGCCATCCAACCCGACGCTGTCCTGTCTCCAATGCGCACCGCCGTCGATGCTCTGGAAGACGCCACCGTCCTCCTTGTCATTCACTACGCCCGCATAGACGATTGCGGGGTGAACGGGATCGGCTGCGTACGCCACCACCTGGCGTGCCGAGAAGCCGGTATTGGACTCGTGGAATGTCGCGGCAAAGTCTTCACTGCGCAGAACCCCTCCACGTTCGGTGGCCAGCAGAACATGGCCGGAGTCATGGGGATCCACATACACGTCATTCACAATCACATTGTCGGCCGTCACGCGATTCCAGGTCTGGCCTCCGTCGAGCGTACGGTAAAGCCCTTCGGTCGTACCCGCATAGACGGTCGACAGATGCTCTGGATCCTGCTCCAACTTGCGTGTCCGGCGTGCCGCGGAGGGAATTCCCTGTACCTTCTTGAATAGCGCGGCGCCATCCGTACTCTTGTAGATTCCCGAGCAGGCGCTCGCATACACGACCTGCGGCTGAACTGGATCGACGAGAATCGAGAACACGTCCGAATCCTCGATGATGCCCTTCTTGATATTTTCCCAGTGCGCGCCCCCGTCCACCGTCTTCCACGGCAAGTGCCATGTGCCCGCATAGATGATCTGCGGATTCTTTGGGTCGATCGCCACCGACTGCACCTCATGAATCTCGGTACTCCCATCCGGGCTGATCTGGGTCCAATGCAGGCCGTTGTCCGTGCTGCGAAAGACCCCTTGCAAGGTTCCGGCGACCATCATGTCCGGGTTCGACTCTGACCGCGTGAGAGAGCGCACGGATTGACCATGCATCTGCGGAACGTCCGTCCAGGTCTTTCCGCCATCCTCGCTGATAAACAGTCCACCATCGGGGTGATCGACAATCCAAGCCCCCACCACCAGGCGCCGCGGACTTCTTGCGTCGGTAAGGATGTGATCGATGATCAGGTCATTGCGATCGTGGATCTGGCTGAGGCGCACTCCAGTTCGACTCCACCATCCTGCGACTCGTAGATCCATCCGCTGGCCGTTCCCAGGTACAGATGCTTCGAGTTCCCGGGATCCGCGGCGAAGGAGCGCGCGTCTCCTCCATACGGGCCCAGGGGAAACCAATTCACCGCATGCATCGGAACGGCAAAGATCGTCCAACTCAAAACCAGAACTGCAAGTACACGCAGGGTCAGGGATTTCAAGCTCTTCAACAAAGTACTCCTATTCCATAAGGCTAACCCAAACCTCGTCCATCAGCACGCAGGAAGCAACCGGGATTACCAAGCGTGATGCGTCCAGAACAGAGGATCCGTTCCAGATGGGGTCATCTTTAAATACAGCGGCCGGCTGGGATCGCTCCCAGCCGGCCGTCTGCAGTGTGGAGGCAGAATTACTTCATATCCGCCATCTTCTTGTGATGATGATGGTGAGCCACAGCCTTGCGGGGCACCGCCTTGACCTTCATCTCATCCACTGGGGTGAGACCGGTCGTGTCCAGCGTTGCGCCCGCCGGGATGAGGGTGGTCGCATCCGAGTTGGTGCCCGCAGTTCCGGTGTAGACCGAGATGTTCGAAGCATCCAGACCCTTCTCCGTTACCAGGTACTCCTTCTCGTTGACCGCGCGCTCTGCAGCACGCTTGTCGGCGATTTCAGCAGCCCGCTGCTCCTTCATCTCCGTCTTCCGTCCGTAGACCTTGACTGGCTCGGAGTTACCCACGATCGCAAGCTTCGCGGTCGTGTCACGCTGGGCGGTGAGGGCGATGTCGTCAAGGCAAGCCTTGGCTTCATTGTCCACACGAGTCGGACGTGCTCTGTCCTTGTCGAAGGTGATGGTGCACAGGCTCTGGGTTACAGGAGCAGGAGGCGGCGGAGGCGCATTCAGCGTAACGGTCGTCTGCGAAGAGGCGGTCTGGCCCTTGTCGTCGACCACATTGCAGGTCACCGTAATCGTTGTACCAGGCGCCGCACCGCTGGTCGACAGGGTCGCCGTCGACGTATTTCCGCTGATCGATCCGGCCGTCGAGCTATAGCTGTAGGTCAGAGGACGATTCTGCGGGCTTACGCCTGCAGCCGTGATCGTGGAAGGATCACCCGCATTGAGCGTTGCTCGGGTTCGCCGAGCAGGAGATGGTCGGCGGCTGGAAAGCCGTGACCGTGAACTGCGTAGAGCAATCCGCGAACTCACCAGGCTTCTGCCCCTGCTCGATGTGGCCCTTGACCGTGTAGGTACCGGCAGCGAGAGTCTTGGTGTCGATCGCGGCAACGTTCGAATCACCAGAAACTGCACCGCTATCCGAGGTCCACTTGTAGTGCACGTCCTTCTTGGGGCGCAGGTTGGTAGCTGTGCCGGTGACGGTGACTGGATCGCCAGGATAGATGGTGCCCGTCGGAGCAGTTACAGCGCACGCATAGGTGACCGGCGGCGGCGGAACGATGCTGCCGAAGTGCCACAGGATGCCGGAGCTGAGTTCCGCGCCATCCAGATTTGCGCGTCCGCCCTGAAGGTAGATCGCGGGGTTAGCGGGACCAAAATCGATGTGCGTATAGCGATAATCGGCCTCAAACAAGCGAAGGCCAATGCGATGGTTGAAGAAAGGAAGATCGTAGTCCATACCGCCGCCAGCCAAGCAGGCCTACACCCCAGGTGTAGGGGTTGTAGCCGACGCCACCCGGGTCATTCGGGCCAACGCCGCGAACGCCGCCCGCCATACCATGCGCGAAGAGCGTGTAGTTCTGCAGCGGCAGACCGGAAGATCGGACCGGCATAGTACCCGTAGAACCCATCGCCATTCCCGTTGGGATTCGCAATCATGGCAACTTCGCCGCCGAAATACTTATTGAAGTAGTACGCGCCGCTACCAATGGCTCCCTCATTCACGGATCCGAACTGCTCACCGGACGGCTGGTTGTCACTGTGCAAGTCCGTAGTACGAATACCCCGTAAATATGTCGACACGCGAGGGACTGGGAGCGTTCGGCAAGGTGCTGTTCTGCGCATGCACGCTGGCTACTCCAAAACTGACCGCACATGCAGCCAGAACCAACCGGCCGATATTGCGAAATGGGCGATAAGACATTCGACGATCCTCCAAGTCAAACTTCTAAGTTCAATGTTCTATGGCTATTACCTGACGGCTAGCCGTTTTGCTATACCTATAACGAGTTCCAAAAAAGTGTACCGCGAATGCCCGATTATGCCGAAAAAACTTTCTGCAGGCCTCAAAGCACCCATTTTCCACTTATAACAACGCTACAGCAACTCCATCCCCTTCGATGCTATCCGAATTTGGGATGAACCCTTTCTGTAACAGGCCCGACTGCTCCTACTGAATGACTCCGTCTTAGTCGAGATTCAGGGTCTGCCGAATTGTCCCTCGACTTGCCTGTATCTTCTCCTGTAACAACGTGATGGCATACAAAACTGCTCCGGCCGCGGAGGGCATCCGGGCACGTACACATCCACCGGAATGACCTGATTCACGCCCTGCAACAACGCATAATTATTGAAAACGCCACCCGATGTCGCGCATGCGCCCATGGAAATCACCCATTTTGGCTCGGGCATCTGCTCGTAGAGCCTGCGAATCACCGGCGCCATCTTTTGCGAAACCCGTCCAGCAATGATCATCAAATCACTCTGCCGCGGTGATGGCCGGAAAACCTCTGCGCCGAAACGAGCGATATCGTACCTGGACCCACCCATCGACATCATCTCGATAGCGCAACAGGCCAAACCGAACGTCATGGGCCATATCGAGTTCTTTCGGACCCAGTTAATCGCGGCATCCAGGGACGCCAGCACGACGCCCTCTGGCTGGCTGCTTCCCCAGTTCACCTCTTCCAGCTTTTCGCGGTTCTTGCCAAAGCTGTCCAGGGTGCCAAAGATGTACCGGTCACTGTGGCTGATTGGTCGTAACCGCGTCACCGCTCGTCGCTGTATGGTTGGAAATCTGACTCATGACACTCAGTATACGTTCTCAGAAACCGTTGATTTCATCAGAAAGCTCAATTCTGCCTCAAATGCATCCAGCCAAATCGGCACGAATGGCCAAGCCTTTCCATTGCCTTCTTCGATTCGTTACTTATCTGGGTACGATGCCGCGCCCACTCCCGCGGTTGGATGAAAATGGAGAAAGTTTACAAGAATATGAATCGGGAAGCACCGTGAATCGCGCCTCAGCGGCTGTTCTCTTCGATCGCTCCGAGAAGCGCCTCGCGCAACTCGTCCTCCTGTTCGCCGGTAAGACGATTACCGCCCGTGGTCAGGTAGAAGACGTCGATGGCGGTCTCTCCCTCGGTATCCACCAACGCGACCTCCACGTTGTAGGCGCGCTCGCTGAGCGTCGCGCTGATCGCCCGCAGCAGTCCTGGGATGTCCTGCGCGATTACCTGTAGCAGCGTGCTATGCGAGGATGCCGTCTCGTCGAACTCAATCTTGGTCTCAACCGCCAACGCGGGCTGCCTTCCGCTTTGACCGGCGACGTCCGCTCAGCAACTTCTCCACCGAACTCCTGCCCGCCACCAAATCCCGCACGCTCGAAAGAAACCGGTCGCGCTCGCTCTCGTTCAGCTCCAGGGTTCGGAAGGTGTCGGTAAAACGAAACGTATCCACCACCACGCCGGCCTGGTTCGCAAACGCATCGGCGGTCACCACATTCATTCCCCACGCAGCGAGGGCGGCGGCCATTCCGGCAAACAACCGTGGCCGATCCTGGGTCACCAAGGTGATCTCACTCACCACGGATCCAGATTGCGTCGGGCCATGTTGAAACATCATCTGGAACGGGTCGTCGGCAAAGCGCTGCGTCATCTCGAAGTGCTGTCGCATCGTCTCCGCGGAGCGGGTGCTGACATACCTCTCCGGAAAACCCTCCAGGAACTGCTCCATCGCCGCCTCGCGGCCCGGCACCAGCGAGAGCACGCGCGTAATCTTCTCGTCCTTCCGCCAGCCACCCAGGACGCCGCTCGACACCCGTGTATGAACGCGCTCTTCGTCCACATTCCGGTCCAGCTGGTTCGCCGTCGCGATGTACAGCCGCCACAGATTCTCCGCCTTCCAGGGCGTCAGCGCGTCCGGATGCACCGCCGCAATATCCGCATAGGTGAACAACGTCAGCATGCGCAGGGACTCATGCGTCTGCACCTTGCCCACAAACGCACGCACCGTTTCCGCATCGAAGATATCCCGCCGCATCGCTGCGGACATCTCCAGATGGGTCTCGATCAGCCGCATGACCACCCCAGAATCGTAGGCATCCATCTCCAGCCGGCCGAGCACGCTCTGCGCCAGCCGCGCACTCTCCGCGGCATGGTTCTCGCTGACCCGCCCCTTGCCCGTGTCGTGCAGCACCGCCGCCAGATACAGCAGGCCCGGATTCTGCAGTTCCCCGAGGATGGCGCCGAACTTCACGCGCCACTCCTCCACCTCCTTGCGCGTATCCTTGATTCGGTTTCGGCAGCCAAGCCATGCAGCGTATCGATCAGCACAAACGTGTGCTCATCGACCGTATAGCGATGGTAGGCATCGCGAATCACCAACGCATCGATGCCGTGGAACTCCGGCAGGATGAGCTCCAGCACCCCCAGCGCGTGCATCACCGCGCAGGGCCTGTCCCGCGCACTGGCCGGTCAGGATTGCAGATAGCTGCCTCCACAACCCGGGCCCTTCTTCGAGGTTCGACGAGAGCCGGGGAATGGCATTGGCAATCCGCTCCTCGCTGCCTCTGCGACAACCGCGCGCCACTCTCCGCGATCGCCGCGAAGGCCGCTAGCACGATCTCCGGTTCAGACGCGGCATCGATTCCGCTCGCTGAGGTCTCCTTGAGATCCAGTACTCCAGTCCTTGATCCGGAACCCCGCCTGCTCGGGCACGCGGATGCGCCGCGCAGCGGATGCAGACTCCACCTGCAACCCAGCGCTCTCAGCCTCCCGCAGCAAGCATTTCTCAATCACCCGCGCATGCCGAAAGTACGCACGCATCCAGTACGCCGCGTCGACGACGCCGCGCGCCGATCCCGCCGATCCCAATCCGCTGCTTCGCCGCCGCATCCTGCGCCTGCCAGTCCAGCACATTGTCATCGCGTTCATGGCGATAGTGCAGAAAGCACCGCACCGCCGCCATAAATGCTACAGCCTCCTGGAACTCATCACGGCTGGGACTGGACGTGTCCCCGAGCTTCGAGGAATCATCGCCCTTCCCCGTCCCGAGCCCATGCAGCCACTGACAGACGTTCGCGTCCCGCAGCCCCCCGGGGCAATCCTTGATATTGGGTTCAAGATGAAACAGCGTGTCACCGAACTTCGCGTGACGTTCACTGGTAAGCTTGCCAGCGCAACGCCGATCGCCTTGCCGTACTTGGAACGCAGCTTCGCGACAGCCTTGTCCCGAAGCTTAGCGAAGACATCCTCATCCCCGCCGATGCGGCGAAGGTCGAGCAGCGCCAGCGCAAACTCGGGATTCGCCTCGTCCAAGCGCTCGCACTCACCCGGCGGCCGCGTCACCAGCGAAACCTGCAAACCGCAGTCCCACAGGCGACTGCGACACCCGGCGGATCGGTTCCTTGGACTCCTTCTCCGCACCCTTCTCGACACAAAACAGCAGGTCCACATCGGAGTACGGAAACAGTTGCCCGCGTCCGAATCCTCCGATCGCGCACACGGCGACGCCTTTGCCCAGCTTCGGGTTGGCTCGCACCTCTTCATCCCAAAACCGCATGACTAGATCATCGACCAGGGCCGCGCGTGCTCCTGCCGCCTGCAGTCCATCACCGCTGGATTCGAAGCTACCGCGAATCTCCGCCATCCGCGCTCATAGACCCCGCGCGCCGTCACCCCCGGCGTTGAATCCGTCCCTCCGCCGCCATCGTTCGCTTTGTTTGATAGTCGGTTCGTCGCTGCACCCCTTACAGCGCGATCTCTCCGCGCTCGTCGTTGCGAATCCTTATCGCCTCATCGATTCTTGAAACAAAGATCTTTCCATCACCGATCCGTCCGGTCCGTGCCACGCTGATGATCGCGTCGATGGCCTTTTCCTTCATCTCATCCGACACAACCAGTTCCAGCTTGACCTTGGGCAGCAGGTCGACCGCATACTCGCGCCCTCGATAGAACTCCGTATGTCCCTTCTGGCGGCCATGTCCGCGCGCCTCGAAGATCGTAATCCCGGAGATACCGGCTTCTACCAATGCATCCTTTACCGCATCCAGCTTGGATGGCTGGATGATTGCTTCAATCTTTTGCATCTCTGCCTCTCGTTCCTTCCTGCATCCGATCCCGTGATTACCCGCCCTCCCAGTCATAGCCCTCTTCGCCATGCTGCGACAGGTCGAGTCCCGCGCGCTCGTCCTCTTCACTCACGCGCAGGCCAATCAGCTTATCAACTACAAACAGAATTATCAGCGTGCCGACGATGGAAATCGTCCAGGCAATCGCAACTCCCGCTAATTGGTTGAGCACCTGGCCGTGATTGCCCTCGAAAAAGCCGGTCGCCTTACCCTCGCCAAAGATCGGATTCACCACGGAACTCGCGAAAAAACCGGTCAGAATGGCGCCCAGCGTCCCGCCCGCGCCATGCACGCCAAATGCGTCCAGCGAGTCGTCATAGCCAAAGACATTCTTGACCTTCACCACCATCAGGAAGCAGAATACCGCCCGCAATCAGGCCGATCCATAGCGCATTCATCGGAGTTACAAAGCCAGATGCCGGCGTAATCGCCACCAGCCCCGCCACCGCGCCGGAGATTCCGCCCAGCGCCGATGGCTTTCCGCTGCGAAGCCACTCCACCGCCGACCACCCAATCGCTCCGGCCGCCGCTCCAAACTGCGTGGCAATAAAGGCCGAGGTCGCCAGCCCGCTCGCACCCAGCGCCGACCCGGCATTGAAGCCAAACCAGCCCACCCACAGCAGACAAGCGCCAATAAAGCTCAGCACCACCGAGTGCGGCATGAACGCCTTCTGTGGAAATCCCAGCCGCTTGCCCAGGTAAATCGCCGTCACCAGGGCGCTCACGCCCGAGGTCACATGCACCACCGTCCCGCCCGCGAAGTCCAGGCACGGAAACCGGCCAGCGAGCCCACCGGTTCCCACCGCCGCCGCGTTCAGCAGCCCGCCCACGCCCCACACCATATGCGCCATGGGCGAGTACACCACGATCGCCCACAAGCACCATGAAGACCAGCATCGCCGAAAACTTCATGCGCTCGGCAAACGCTCCCGTAATCAGCGCCGGCGTGATGATCGCAAACATCAGCTGGTAGACCATGTAGGTCTGCAGAGGAATCGTCGCCGCATACGCCGGATCGGGCGCCAGCCCGACGCCGTGCAGAAACACGTTGTGCAGGCCGCCGATAAAGGCGTTTCCCGTCCCGAACGCCAGCGAGTACGTCACCAGCGCCCACAGCACCGTAATCACCGCCATCATCGCGAACGTCTGCATCATCATTCCGAGGATGTTCTTCTTCCGCACCAGGCCGCCGTAAAACAGCGCCAGCCCCGGCCCGCTCATCATCAACACCAGCGCCGCGCTGGTCAGCATCCATGCGTTGTCGCCCGCACTCTGCGCCTTGGCGATCGCAGCGGCATTCTGGGCAGCGCTCTTTTCCAGACGCCGCAATCCTGTCCGCCTGGCGAAGCGCTCGGCGCCTGCGCGACTGCCATCCCCGCCGCCATCCCGCAACACAGCAACAACCCCAAAAGCCAGCGTGCCGCCTGCCGCGACGTCCTTGTCCACTTCGCCCTGCCGGCATCCTTCGAGTACAGCCTCACCATCCAACCCATGTGTCGATCACCCTCGTCGGACCTCAGAACCAATTGGTATGCGATATCCCCGCCGCCGCGCTTTGCGGCACGGGAAGAGGAGTCAGTCTGCGAGCAGGATGACTGCTCGCGAACCGCAGCTTTTGTTCAGTTCCCCCTACTTTACAACATCCCCCTCCGATCCACAGATGCCTTTGCTCCCACCTTGCGATACTCTTTTGAGATGTCCGACGAATTGCTTCACACCCGCTGGACCGACGTTCCCGTCACCCAGCTCAATCCCCTGCTGACCCGCCAGTTCGTCACCGGATCGCAGTCCATGTTCGCCCGCCTTGAGCTCAAGAAAGGCTGCGTCGTTCCCCGCCATCAGCATCCCAATGAGCAGATCTCCTACATCACCCAGGGAGCCCTTCGCTTCGTGCTCGGCGAAGAGGGCGCGACCGTCGAAAAGATCGTGCGCGCAGGCGAGATTCTGGTCATTCCCGGCAACGTCCCTCACTCCGCCGAGGCCCTCGAAGACACCGTCGACTTCGACATCTTCGCGCCGCCCCGCCAGGACTGGATCCCGAACGACGATGCCTACCTGCGCTAAAACCAATTAGCCGATCTGCGCGAAAGTCAGGCTACTTTGATGTATCGTTTTCACGCATCTAAATCTCGGTGACTCTTATTCACGCACGTTGAGGATCGCAACCGCATCCGCGCACTCCGGGAGAACGCACCATGATCGACATCGTCAAACGCCAACTCGCCCAGTCCATCGCCACCATGACCCGCGTCCTCCGCGACGAGACCATCCACGACGCCGTGGTCGCCGCCGCTCGCCTCACCGCCGACGCCATGAAGTCCGGCCACAAGCTGCTGGTCTGCGGCAATGGAGGCTCCGCCGCCGACGCCCAGCACCTGGTCGCCGAGTTCGTCGCACGGCTCACCATCGATCGCCCCGCCCTACGCGCCATGGCCCTCACCACCGACAGCAGCATCCTCACCGCCGTCGGCAACGACTACTACTTCGACCACATCTTCGAGCGCCAGGTCGAAGCCCTCGGCCAGCCGGGCGACGTCCTGCTCGCCATCTCGACCTCCGGCAACTCGAAGAACTGCGTCAAGGCGCTCAAGATCGCTCGCACCCTCGGCCTCCACACCGTCGCCTACACCGGCAACAACGGCGGCGCCATGAAGGAGATCTCCGACATCAACGTCATCATCCCTTCCGACACCACGATGAACATCCAGGAGTCCCATCTCGCCCTCGAACACATCCTTTGCATGCTCGTCGAACGCTTTTACTTCGGACCGGATTTCGGCGAGAAGCCGAAACACTTAGCGGAGTAACCCATGACCTACAGAGGCGCACAAAATCTCATCAAACGCGGCGATCGAGGCCGGTCTCCGTCAGGCCCTCGACACCGGCCTCGATCCCAACCTCGCCAACCAGAATGGCTGGACACTGCTGATGCTCGCCGCCGTCGAAGGCGACGTCTCCATCGGCCGGCTGCTGATCGAAAAGGGCGCGGGCATCAACGCCCGCAACAACAAGGAAGACAGCGCGCTCACCCTCGCCACCCACCGCGGCCACACGCTCTTCGTCGATCTCCTCACCCTCAACGGAGCCAGCTCGACCTAGCCACGCGCCTGCAAGCTACGGCCTCGCGTCAGGCGCGCTCTTCGATCGCCTGCTCCTGCGCTCCCGGAATGATCCCCATTTCCACATAAATCGGGCGCATGATCTTCCGCACCGCGGGCAACTCGAAGCGTAAACCACACGACCCCAGCAAGCAGCATGCACCTGTAATCATCACCGTATGCGGCGCGCCGAGGTAGTGTGCCAACCCGCCCGCCAGCAAGCTTCCGAACGGCGCCATCCCCACAAAGGCCATCGTGTAGTAGCTCATCACGCGGCTGCGCTTATCCTCCGGCACCAGCGTCTGGATGACCGTATTGCTTGCCGCCAGCCCTGCATCATGCCGAACCCGACCACCAGCATCAGCACCATGCTGATCCACAGAACATGGCTCAATCCAAACAGAATCAATCCCAAGCCAAACATCGCCGCAGCCAGCTGAATCATCGTCGTCAGCCCACGCACGCTCTTTCTCACCGCCAGTGAAAGCGCGCTGGCCAGCGCTCCCACCCCTGACGCACCTGTCAGGAATCCAAGCGTATGCGGTCCTCCATGCAGCACCTGCGCCGCAAACATCGGCAACAACACGGCGTACGGCCAGCCCATTAAACTCAACAGCGCAAACAGCAGCAGAATCGTGCGGATCGGTCGAAACGTGCTCACATACGCCCAACCTTCCTTCAACTGTTCCAGCATGCTGACCGCCGCGCGATGGATGTCGCAACGGCTTCACCTGCATCATCAGCAGGGATATGATTACCGCGCCGTAGCTGACGCCGTCGATCGCAAAGCACCATCCCTCGCCCACCGCGGCAATCACAATGCCCGCCAGCGCCGGACCAATCAGCCGCGCTCCATTCACCATCGACGAGTTCAGCGCAATGGCATTCCCCAGGTCCCGCTTGCTCTCCACCATCTGCACCAGGAACGATTGCCGGCCGGGCATATCGAATGCATTGATCAATCCCTGCAATGCACTCAGCGCGATGATCTCGTGGATCGTAATCACCTTCGCCAGGGTGAGCCACGCCATTGCCAGCGACTGCAGCCCGGCCAGCGCCTGGGTCCAGACCAGCAGCTTACGACGGTCCATCCGCTCGATCAACACGCCTGCAAACGGCGCGAGCACGAAGGTCAAGATCTGTCCGGAAAATCCCACGACTCCCAGCAACATCGCAGAGTGCGTCAGGCGCCATACCAGCCAGCTCGTTGCCAGCCGCGTCATCCACGTGCCAATCAGCGAGATGCTCTGGCCGGCAACAAACAGCTTGAAGTTGCGATGCTTCAGAGCTCGCCACGCATGGGAAAACCTGCTTCCCGTCTCCTCTGCTCCAACCCCCTGAGTCGCTTCCGCTGCCATACCTCTCTAGATGCTACCGCGAACCCCGGCGACTCAGCTGGCTCATCGCCGAATTTCATCGGAACCCGCGCCTACAGCGTTCGTGTCAGCTTGTATCGCACCGGCGACTTCGCAATCTCCTCTGAACAATCCGAGTAGACACGGATCGATCGGCCGCCCAGGATGACCTTGTCCGCGGCCGCCGCATCGCAGAACGGATTTTCAATATTTTCCGTATCCAGCACCTGCCTCCAAGGATTGCCGTCCGGTGGCTCGGGCAGTACATACTCCACGCCCTTTCGGCCGCATTCACCAAGATCAGGAAGCTGTCATCCACCACCGGATGGCCTTCGTCGTCCATCACCTGCAACGTCTGTCCATTGAGCAAGAGCCCAATCGACCGATTCCACGCCTCACTCCACGCCTCATCCGAGATCTCCTTGCCATCGGTTCCGTACCACGCAATGTCGCGCACGACCGATCCACGAATCTCACGGTCCTGAAAGAACCTTCGCCGATGCAGATTCGGATGATCCTTCCGCAACTTGATCAGCTTCGAGGTAAACTCCAGCAGCCGCTTTCGGGGTTCATCGAGCTTCCAGTCATACCAGGTCAGTTCATTGTCCTGGCAGTAGCAGTTGTTGTTGCCTCGCTGCGACCGTGCAAACTCATCGCCGCCCAGAAGCATCGGAACGCCCTGGCTCAACATCAGCGTCGCAAGAAAATTCCTGGTCTGCCGTTCGCGCAGCTGGTTGATCTCCGGATCGTCCGTCGGCCCTTCCGCACCCATGTTCCAGCTATCGTTATGGTCCGATCCGTCCGTGTTGTCGTCGAGATTGGCCTCGTTGTGCTTCTCGTTGAAGCTCACCAGGTCGCACAGCGTAAATCCATCATGCGCGGTGATGAAGTTGATCGACGCCGAGGGCTTGCGCCCATCACTCTTATACAAATCGCTCGATCCCGTGAGACGATACGCAAAATCGGAAAGCTGCCCGCTGTCGCCCTTCCAGAACCGCCGCACCGTATCGCGATACTTGCCATTCCACTCCGCCCACAGCACCGGGAAGTTACCCACCTGGTAGCCGCCTTCGCCAATGTCCCAGGGCTCCGCGATCAGCTTCACATCTGCCAGCGTCGGATCCTGGTGGATCGTATCGAAGAACGCTCCCAGCTTGTTGACATCGTGCAACTCGCGCGCAAGCGTCGATGCGAGATCGAACCGGAATCCGTCCACATGCATCTCGGAGACCCAGTAGCGCAGGCTGTCCATGATCAGCTTCAGCGTCTGCGGGTGATACACGTTCAGCGTATTCCCGGTGCCGGTGTAGTCCACGTAATACCGCGGATCATCAGCCACCGTGCGATAGTACGTCGTGTTGTCCACGCCCTTGAGCGAGAGCATCGGCCCCTTCTCGTTGCCCTCGCAGGTATGGTTGTACACCACATCCAGGATGACCTCGAGCCCCTCGGCGTGCAGCCGCTTCACCATCTGCTTGAACTCGGTCACCTGCTCGCCGTCATCGCCGCTGGAGCTGTACCGCGACATCGGCGCAAAGTAGCCCAGGGTGTTGTATCCCCAGTAGTCGCGCAGCCCCTTGTCCAGCAGGTGCCCCTCATCGATGAAGTGGTGCACGGGCATCAGCTCGACTGCCGTAACTCCCAGCTTCTTCAGGTAGGCGATGCTCGCATCATGCGCCAACCCCGCATAAGTTCCGCGCAGCTTCTCCGGCACGTCCGGGTTTCTCATCGAAAACCCTCGCACGTGCATCTCGTAGATGATCGAATCCGACATTGGCGTCTCCGGCGCACAATCTTCGCCCCAGTCAAAGTGCCAATCCACCACCACGCTCTTCGGCACAAAATCCGCATCGTCGATCCCGCACATCTTCAGGTCATCGCCAGACTTCACGTCATACGGCATGATCGGCCCTTGATGGTCCACCTCGCCGGAGATCGCCTTGGCATAGGGATCCACCAGCAGCTTGTTCTTGTTGAATCTCAGCCCCTTTTCCGGCTCCCAGGGCCCGTCCACGCGATACCCATAGCGCTGCCCGGGCTTGATCCCGCGCAGCAATCCATGCCAGACAAACGCCGTCTGCTCCTTCAACTCGACGCAATCGATCTGCTTGCCGGCATTTCGTCAAACAGGCAGACATGCACGGCCGATGCATTTTCAGAGTACAGAGCAAAGTTTGTTCCCAGGGCCGTGGGAGTGGCGCCGAGAGGATAGGGCTTTCCAGGAAGCAGCGTGCGTGGCATAGATCTCGTTTCGACTGTCGCAGGTTATCGCCCGTCGAGTTCAAACCCCGATCTCTTGAGCGCATCTTCTTAGTAGATGCAGAATCGCCCCGCCAACGCTGCTTCCCGCAAATGCTCTTGTTCCGTGCCATCAACCGCGTGCTCTTTTCACTCCACCACCAACGTCACCGGTATGGAGTGGCTCACCACGACCCCGGCAAGGTTTGTTGACGTTCCGGTAACTGTCAAAGCGTATAGTCTGGCCTCCCACCAGAGGCGTTGAAACGCTGCGCGCACCGCATCCAACCGCGACCATCATCCATAACAGCAAGCCGCAGACTCGCCACCCACTGCCGCAACCTCCGCTTGCGCCTGCTTACTATCCACAGCGGACACAGCAGCCAGGCGAGCACAATTCCACCCAGTCAGCCTCCACGCGCGCGTCCATAAGACTGCGCTTGTCTGCACGCTCATCGTCACGTTGACGACTGAAGACCCGGGAACTACTTGCGGTGGCGAGAACGACACCGTAGCCCCAGAAGGTAACCCACTCGCACTGAAACCCACGACGCCTGTAAACGCTCCTGAACTGCGGCCCTACCGTCATCCCATAATTCGCCACATCGCCGGCGGCTACGGTTTGCGTCACGACTCCGGATGACGTCATCGTGAAATCCGGCATCACATTCACAGCCGTCGTAACGGCCTGCGATGTGCTCGCCAGAAAGTTCGAGTCCCCGCCATAGCTCGCAACCAACGAGTGGGTTCCCGCTGCCGGCGAAAGATATGTCGCCGTCGCCATCCCATTCACTAACGGGGCGGTCGCCACGGCCATGCCGTTATCAAGAAATGTCACCGTTCCTGTGGGCGTCCCCTGGGTCGTTGAGCGCACACTCGCGCTCAAAATCAAAGGCAGTCCCGCATACGAGTTCTGGGTGAGGGGTTGCTCGGTCGTCACGCTCGCCGCCGGCACAATCTGCAATGCTCCCGACGCCGCACTCATCACGATAGTGTAGTTCGAGCTCGCCGCCCCGCTCAATGTCGCCACGATCGGATAGGTTCCAACCGGCGACAGAGGAACCGCTGTCGTTGTGAACACTACCGCAACACTCTGTGCAACCTGAGGAAGAACGCCGCTCAGCGATCCAGTAAGCAGCGGAATCGTCTGGCCATACACCGCGCTGGCGGGATTTGCCGTCGCCGTAATCACCTCGACCCCTGTGTTCACCATCGCCACGGCGCTCGTTGCCCGCAGGATTCACACCATCGCCGAGGTAGACAGCGCTCAGCGAGTGCGTCCCCGCCGAAAGCATCTGCGGGGCAAACGTCGCTGCGCCGTTTACCAGCGTTGTCTGCGCGACCACGGACCCTCCGTCCAGCAGTTCCACTACGCCCTGGGCCGTACCCGCCGAGCCCGCGACATTGACCGCCGCATTGGTCTGTCCGGAGCTTGAACTCGCACTCAACGTCACGATCGAAGCCCGTGCAGAATCCAATCCTGCCGGCACATAGACATTCCCGTTCGCCACACTTTCGCGCACCAGATGACTCAGAGCGTCTGCATATACCGGCGATCCAAAGCTTGACACCGCAACACCGCGGGGTGAGTTCATCTCGGCCGTCAGTCGCGGAGACTCCATCGCCCGCCGCACCCTGCACCCCACTGCCGACAATCGTCGTGATCGTGCCACTCGCATCCACCATGCGCATCCGCTGATTATTTGAGTCGGCAAAGATCACCACGCCACCAGCCGTCACGATCAGCCCGCGCGGCAGGGAGAGCTCGCCGCCGTCGCCGGGCCCCCATCGCCACCGTAACCAGCCTTGCCGTTCCCTGCCAACGTGTTGATCGTTCCATTCGTGGCAATCACGCGAATGCGTTGATTGTGCGAGTCGGCTATAAAGATGCGGCCATCACTCCCTACGGCGAGCCCCATCGGCGTATCCAGTTCCGCGTTCGTCGCAGCTCCACCATCGCCCGCAAAGCCCTGAGTTCCGTTGCCAACAATCGTCTGGATTACACCTGTGCTGATTCGCCGCACCCGCTCGTTGCCTGCATCGCAGACCAGCAGCGCACCGCTGGCGTCGACCGCCAGCGCATTCGGCCAACGCAAGGCGGCATTCCCTGCCGCACCGCCATCACCGGCAAAGCCAACGTTTCCATTGCCCGCAAAGGTCGAAATCACTCCACCGCTGACCGCCCGAATGCGTTGGTTCCCGGTGTCCGCGATGTACAGCGTGCCGTCCGAGCCCCACCGCAACGCCCTGCGGAGAGTTCAATTCCGCGCTGGTCGCCGGGCCACCGTCGCCAGCGAAGCCCTGGACACCATTCCCTGCCACCACGCTCAGTACGCCCGCCAGCGACGACTCGTACACCTCATGCCGATTCGTATCGGCAAAGTAAAGATTCCCCGCCGAATCGAACGCTACGCTGGTCGGCAGGAGGGGCATTGCTGCCGGCTGAGACGTTGCCTGGGCGTCTGCCTGTCCCGCTGCCAGCACCAGCAGCATGCCGATCAATGCCACGACGACGCCCACCAGCAGGGCCGCTCCCGACACCGCGGCCAACGTCGCCAGCAACTCTCCCCGACAGCTCTCGGACGTCCATGAACTGCGCAAGAATCCTCCTCGGCGATGCGCCACCCACCGTTCGCGCAAACAACGGATTCGGCCTCATGCTATCCCACGTCGGCGGTCTTCCAATGTGTCTACGCGCACACGGCCTCTACAAGCGATAAGCTCAGACCATGCACTTCGTTCCAAAGTTCCTGCTCTCCGCCATGAGCCCCGACCATTTTCCTGACGCGTCCCGCACCTTCGACGCACCCGAAGTCGCCTTTCTCGGCCGCTCCAATGTCGGCAAATCATCGCTCATCAATACCCTGCTCGGCTCCAAAGAGGCCAAAGTCTCGTCCACTCCGGGACGTACACGGGCGATCAACTTCTTCGCGCTCCACGATGGCACCGAAGCCAAATTCGCTGTCCGGCCGTCGCTCATCTTTGCCGACCTGCCTGGCTACGGCTATGCCAAGATCTCCAAGTCCATCTCGGCCGAGTGGCCCAAGTTCATCGAGCCCTACCTCGCCGAGCGCGAGCAGCTGGCGCTCTGTATCTGCCTGGTCGACACCAACATTCCCCCGCAGGAGAGCGACACACTGCTCATCAACGCGCTCCACGCCATGCAGCGTCCGCACCTGGTCGTCGGCACCAAGTCCGACCGGCTCGGCGGCAATCAGCTCACCAAGTCCCTCGCGGCTCTCAAGAAAGCCCATGGCGTGGACCGCGTGCTGCCGGTCTCCTCCAAGTCGGTCGGTGGCGTCAAGACCCTCTGGCCAGAGATCCTCAACGTGATTCAGGACTGAATCGCGTTAGACCGTCGCCACCGAACCATCGACCGTTCTGCGCTCGGACTCTGTCAACCAAACCACTCGAGCTCCGCCTGGATCTGGCCGCTGATAGTGCGCGATCCGCTGCACCCATGTCCGTCGTTGTACCTCTGTCTCCGGCAGGACTGCCAGCAGCCGGGCATCCAACTCCCGAATCTCAGCGGTCGTCGCAAGCTCCAACACAGCCTCGGACCATCCCCGCGCGGCTAACCATTGCTGCAATCGCGCGGTGGGAATCACCACCCTCTTCTCGCTCACAAGCTGCAGTCGCTGCGCTCCGGGATACTCACCCTCTGCCTCGAACGCCAGATGCAAATCCGGCAGCACACCTCGTTCCGTCATCTCCGCGATCGCCGGCGGTACCTCACCCACCAGAGCCACGCTCAACGGCCGGCCCTTGCGAATCTCATTCTTCAGCACCCGCAGCGCCTCATCCAGCGTGTTCACCACAAAGTCCACTCCACCCTGCCGGAAGACCGACTTCACCGCCGCAGCATTCGGATCCAGCACCAGCGACGTCCCTCCGGCAATGCTCACCGCCGCTGGCAGCCCTGTCGCCGACGCGCCGTCCCCGCAAGCAAACACCAGCTGCCCTGCCCAGCCCGAGCGGCGGGCTATTAGTTCCCCATACAACCGCAGGGTCTGTCGTTGAAGGTCACATCTGCTCTGGAGCACCCGCTGCACCTCTCTTCCGGGAAACAAAGAAGCCCTGCAACAACCTCCGTTGCAGGGCTTCCCGGCCGTTCCAATGCGATTACTCGCCGTAGTACTCCAGCCCAAGATGCGTGATCAGATCCTCACCCATGATGTGCCGCAGCGTGTTCTTAAGCTTCATCTGCTGAATGAACAGATCGTGCTCCGGGTATACACCCGGCGCGCTGTCCGGATCCTTGAAGTAGAAGCTCAGCCACTCCTGGATGCCGAGACCGCGCAGTGCCGGCGTACGTGCCGCCAGGTCCATGAACAGGCAGAGATCGAGCGCCAGCGGCGCCGCCAGGATCGAGTCGCGGCACAGGAAATCCACCTTGATCTGCATCGGATAGCCGAGCCAGCCGAAGATGTCGATGTTATCCCAGCCCTCTTTGTTATCCCCGCGCGGCGGATAGTAGTTGATCCTCACCTTGTGATACAGGTCGCCGTAGAGATCAGGGTTCTTCTCGGGCTGGAAGATGTGCTCCAGCACGCCCAGCTTCGACACTTCCTTGGTCTTGAAGTTGTCCGGATCGTCCAGCACCTCACCGTCCCGGTTGCCCAGGATGTTGGTCGAGTACCATCCGCTGACGCCCAGCTGGCGCGCCTTGAAGCCCGGAGCCAGCACCGTCTTGATGAACGTCTGGCCGGTCTTGAAGTCCTTGCCGCAGATCGGCGCGTTCATCTTCTTCGAGAGCTCCTGCAACGCAGGAATATCGACCGTAAGATTCGGCGCTCCGTTCGCGAACGGAATCCCTTCCTTCAGCGCAGCCCACGCATACAGCATCGAGGGCGAGATGTCGGGGTCGTCCTCGACCAGGCCCTTCTCAAACGCCTCGAGGGTCTGGTGCACCGCCGACGGCTCAATGTAAATCTCTGTCGACCCGCACCAGATCATGACCTGGCGATCGGTCCTGGTCTTGAACTCCGCAATGTCGTTGCGGATCTGGCTGGCGAGGTCGCACTTGTTCTTGCCCACCTTCTGGACCTGGGGCGTCAGGCGCTTCACCCAGCGCTGGTCGAAGGCCGCGGGCATCGGCTCGATGCTCTGCAGAAAGTCCTTCATGCTCTCAAGCTGGTCGCGGTCGAGCACGCCTGCCGTCTTCGCGGCGTCGTACAGATTGCCGCCAAAGATATCCCAGCCCGTAAAGACCAGGTCATCGAGCTGCGCGATGGGAGCCCAGTCCTTGATCAACGGTGTGCGATCTTCGGTACGCTTGCCCAGCCGGATCGTTCCCATCTGCGTCGTCGATCCAAACGGCTTGGCAAATCCTCTGCGAACAGCCTCCACTCCGGCGATGAGCGTGGTCGCGACCGCGCCCATGCCGGGAATCATAATTCCAAGTTTTCCTGTTGCTGGCTTGATGCTCGCTGCATCCGGAGACGCGGCGTTGGGTGTAGACATTGCGATACGTACCCTTCCTATCTTGCAAATTTCCGTAGAGTAATGCGGACAGTTCAGTATCGCTCTTTGCCAAACCGCGTTGCAAATAACCTGCGAAACTCTGCGAATCTGCTCTAATCATCTCACTTGGGGGAAGCTCTCTCGTGCGTCCGCATCTAGCCAGCCTGGTCGAGGATCTTCGCCGCAATGGACGGCAGACCGCGATCGTGCGCTACCGCGGCGTGCGCCGCCACGCCACCACCTACGCCGACCTCGCCACCCTTGCCGGCCGGTTCTCCGCCGAGCTGAATCGGCGCGGAATCGCTCCTGGCGACCGCGTCGTCCTTTGGGGCGAAAACTCCGCTGAATGGGTTGCCGCGTTCTTCGGCTGCCTGCTGCGCGGCGTTCTGGCTGTTCCTCTCGACGCCGCGGGCTCGCCCGACTTCGCCGCCCGCGTGATCGCCGACGTCGCCCCTAAACTCATCTTGATCGACGCATCGCGGGCGGCCGCGCTGCAGGCCGACATCCCGCACCTCTCGCTCGACGACCTCGGCAGCTTACTGCCGGCCGAGCCGCTGTTCACCGTCGATCCCGGCGTCACGCTCGATGCGCCCTTCCAGATCATCTTCACCTCCGGCACCACGGCCGCGCCGAAGGGCATCGTCCACACCAACCGCAATGTTCTCGCCAGCCTCGACCCCATCGAGCGCGAGATGCAGAAGTACCTGCGCTACGAGCGGCTATTTCACCCGCTGCGATTCCTGCACAGTCTTCCGCTCAGCCACGTCTTCGGCCAGTTCATGGGCCTCTGGACGCCAGCGCTGCTCGCCGCCGAGGTCCATTTCGAGACCCAGCTCGAACCCGCACGCATGATCGACCGCATCCGTCTCGAGCGCATCTCGGTCCTCATCGCGGTCCCGCGCTCGCTGGAGCTTGCTGCGCTCCCACGTCCAGCTACTCTTCCCCGATCTCAGCGCGCAACTCGCCGCCTCCGAAGGCTGGCCGGTCTACAAGCGGTTCGTGCGCTTCCGCCGCGTTCACCGCCTTACGGGCTGGAAGTTCTGGGCGCTGATCTCTGGCGGTGCGACGCTGCCACCGGAGCTTGAGCTGTTCTGGGGACGACTTGGCTACGCGGTCATCCAGGGTTATGGGATGACCGAGACCGCCGCGCTCGTCACCCTCAACCATCCCTTCCATGTAGGCCGCGGAACGCTGGGCAAGCCGCTTCCCGGCCGCGAGGTCCGCATCAGCGCCGAGGGCGAGATCATGGTGCGCGGCGACGTCGTCTCCGGCGCGACGTGGGCCAACGGCAGCATCCAGCCGCGCGCGCAGCGAGTGGCTCGCCACCGGCGACCTCGCTACGCAGGACGACTCCGGCGAGCTGCGCTTCTCCGGCCGGCGCGGCGACGTCCTGGTCACGGCGGCTGGCCTGAACATCTACCCGGCAGACCTCGAAGCTGCACTGCTGAAGCAGCCCGGCGTTCGTGCTGCAGCGGTCGTCGGCTGCGAGGGAGCGAATGGAGTCGAGCCCGTCGCCGTGCTGCTTGCGGATAGCAGCGACACCGATCTGCGCGACGCTCATGGAAGAGGCAAACCGCTCGCTCGCCGACTTCCAGCAGATTCGCCGCGTGCTGCGCTGGCCCGAGCCCAGTCTTCCCTTCACTTCCACCGGCAAGCTACTGCGCCGCGTCGTCGCCGAGTGGGCCTGTGAACAGCTCGCGGCAACGGCTGCGCATCCTGCGGTCGGGCGCGGCGATGTGCTGCTCGCAGATGATCGCGAGCAGTGACTGGCGAATCGCCGGCGACGGCCGAGGACACGGCGCGGCTGTCCGAAGACCTGCATCTCGACAGCCTGGGGCGCGTGCAGTTGCAGTCGCTGTTGGAGCAGCGCTTTGGCCTCGAGCTCGGAGACGAGCAGATGGCGGCGGTGAGGACTCTGGGAGAACTGCGCGCGCTGGCGGGGTCGTCCGCGCCAGCGTCAACTCCCGCGTCGCAGCAGGTCCACACCGCGCAGGGCGATATGCACGGAGCGGTGCAAACTCTCACGGAATCCGCGACGGAGCCCACACCGGCTCCGCTCGTTGCGGGCGCATCGTTATCCGCGCTGGCCGTGGCTCTCCACCATCAACGCGCTTCGCGTGGCCTTCCAGGAGCTGGTCATCCGGCCGTTGGTATGGCTGCTTGCCGCTCCGCGGGTTGAGCGCTGTGGAGCGCCGATCCAGCAATCGCGTCCGCTGCTCATCATCGGCAATCACATCACCGCCTACGACGCCGCGCTGATCCTCTACGGGCTTCCGCCGCACCTTCGCCGGCGGGTGGCTGTGGCGATGTCCGGCGAGATCCTGATGGACTTCCGCCAGGGCCGCGGCGCGGTCAACGCCCTGCTCAACCCGCTGATGCCCATCGCCTACTGGCTGATCACCGTGCTGATCAACGTCTTCCCGCTGCCGCGGCTGGGAGGGTTTCGCCGCAGCTTCGAGCACGCTGGCCGCGCGCTCGATCGCGGCTACTCCGTGCTCATCTTCCCCGAAGGCCACCGCTCCGCCGACGGCAAGCTGCAGCCCTTTCGCTCTGGCATTGGCCTGCTTGCACAACAGGCGGAGGCCGATGTGCTGCCCGTGGCGCTGGTCGGTCTCGACCAGATTATCCAGACTGGCCGCCGCTGGTTCCACGCAGGACGCATCACGCGTGCGCGTCGGCGAACCGATTCCCTACGACCCGCACAGCACGCCCGAGCAGACCACCCAGAAGCTGCACGCGGCGATGGCCAGGCTTCTCGATTAGTCGCTCGGGCTAGTGGCTTAGTCGATGGCCAGCTTCTCGCGGTTCTTCCAGTGGGTCCAGATGAAGTAGGCCGCGCCAAGGATCAGGACCGCCTCGACTCCGTGATGGAAGCGGTCGAAGAAGGCCTTGAAGCGAGGATCGCTGTTCCAGCTCGCGCCGAGCTTCATCCCGATGTAGGCCAGCACATAGCACCACGGGAACGAGCCGATGAAGGTGTAGATGTGGAAGCGGACCTGGTTCATCTTGGCGATGCCTGCAGGAAACGCGATGAAGGTGCGGACGATCGGCAGCATGCGTCCCAGCAACACGGTGATCGACCCATATCTATTGAAGAATTTGTCGGCCATATCGAGGTCGCGCTTGCTCAGCAGGAGGTAGCGGCCGTAGCGTTCGACCATGGGGCGGCCCCCCTTGGCGCCTACCCAGTAGGCGGGGATGGAGCCGAGGTTCGAGGCCAGGGAGGCCACCGTCGCCAGCAGGATGAGCTGGAGCTGGGTGTGGGCGAGGGCGTAGCCGGCCAGGGGCATGATGACCTCGGACGGGATGGGGATGCAGGCGGACTGGATGGCCATCAGCAGCACCACCATGGCGTAGCCGCCGCTGGCGATGAGGGCGATGAGGAGGGCGATCAACTTGGCGGACATGAGGCTCCAGTATACCGGCTAGGCATCCATTGCCTTTGGTAGCCACGTCGCGGCCTTTGGTAGCATAGATGCATGTCTGAAGCCGTCACCACGCCCGCGACCAACGCCTCCGAGTCAGCCGCCCCTGCACGTCCTCAACCCAGCGGATCGGGAGCTCCTGCCGCGCACGGTGCGACTCCGGTGAAGCGACAGGTGGTGTGCTTCAGCTTCTACAAGGTGATGCCGGAGTGGCGCCGGCTGCCGGCCGAGGAGAAGGCTGCGCACAAGCAGGCCTTTGCCGAGGTGCTGACCAAGTGGAACAAGCCGGGCGAGTTCCTGTCGCTGACCTACTCGACCATCGGTACGCGCGGCGATGTGGATATGTGCGTGTGGTCGATCGGCTATGCCGTGGACGAGCTGAACAGGATGCGCTCGGAGCTGCTGGCGACGCCGCTGGGTGGCTATCTCGCTACGCCGCACAACTTCCTGGCCATGACCAAGCGGTCGCAGTACAGCATCGACCGGGAGGACGAGAGCGAGGGCGAAGGGCGCGGAGCGATTCGTCCGGGCGGGCAGAAGTACATCTTCATCTACCCGTTCTGGAAGACGCGGCCGTGGTACCTGCTGCCCGCGACCGAGCGCAAGCGGCTGATGGATGAGCATATCCGCATGGGTCTGCTGTATCCGCGGGTGAAGCTGAACACGACCTACTCGTTCGGGCTGGACGACCAGGAGTTCGTGGTGGCCTTCGAGACCAACTTCCCCGAGGACTTCCTGGACCTGGTGCAGCAGCTGCGCGAGACCGAAACCAGCCTTTATACCCTCAAGGACACTCCGATCTTCAGCTGCGTGCGGTTGAAGCCGGCGGAGATGCTGGATCGCCTGGGGTGAGCAAGTCGGCGAGTCACGGCGGCAGCAAGCTGGCGAGCCAGCAAGTTGCGCGAGTTAGCGTTGCGGCCTCCGCAGAAGCTGAAGGCTGCGGCGCGGAAGGCTGCGGTGAAAGGCGTTGGCGCGGCGAAGGCGCGGGCGATTGCGGCTAAGGAGCCGGTGGCCGCGAAGGCTAAGCGCGGGAAGACGGTCAAGCCGCTGGCGCCGGAGCGCGTCAAGGCGATCCTGGATGCGCTCGAGAAGACCTATCCGAACGTGGTGTGCGCGCTGACGCATCACAATGCCTTTGAGCTCACCATTGCGACGATTCTCTCGGCGCAGACGACGGATGTGGGCGTGAACAAGGTCACGCCGGAGCTGTTCCGGATGTATCCGACGGCGAAGAAGCTGGCTGAGGCGCCGCTGCCGGAGCTGGAGCGGATCATCAAGACCACGGGGTTCTATCGGGCGAAGGCGAAGAATATCCAGGGCGCGGCGAAGGTGCTGGTGGAGAGGTTCGGCGGGAAGGTTCCGGAGACGATTGAGGAGCTGATCCAGCTTCCGGGCGTGGCGCGGAAGACGGCGAATGTGGTGCTGGGAAGCTGGTATGGGATTGCTTCGGGGATCGTCGTGGACACGCATGTGGGGAGGCTGTCGCGAAGGCTGGAGCTGACCAAGGAAGAGGATCCGGTCAAGGTGGAGCAGGATCTGGAGAAGGTTATTCCGCAGGATCACTGGATTCAGTTTTCGCATGAGCTGATCCATCATGGGCGGCAAGTGTGTATTGCGCGGAAGCCGCGGTGTGTGGATTGTTCGCTGGAGAGGCTGTGCAACGCTGTGGATAAAACCTGGAGTTCGCACTAGGTTGGGGTCCCCCCCTCCCCCCCTGCCTGGGAGATTTTTGAGGTAAGTCGCTCATTGCATGAGGCTTAATGGGCAAAGTACCCCAACCTCCGGTGTACATTTTACTCGCAAATATCTCATTCCAAATGGCTTATATAGCAAAGTACCCCGCCCAATCTCCCGATTTGGGCTGGTTGAGCTGTGGATTCCGGGTGGGTGGTGTGGGAGATGTGGATAACGTTGGGGTGGCTCAGCTTCGCGCGGCGTTCGGCTGAGTGAGGCCTATCTCTAGTATAGGCTTTGTGGCGGGGTGACTATGCCAGGTTTTGTGAAGTTTCTTCTCGTTTGGAATGAGTCGGTTTACTGGAAGATTCTTCAAGCCGAGGGACTTGACAACTTCGGCGACCAGCGAGGGGAGGTTGGGCTCGGCGGCCTCGGCGTGGGGCGGGAGGTTCGAGGTCGCGGAGGGTCTGGGAGGTGATGGGGCCGATGGAGATGCGTTGGATCTCCTGTGGAAGGGTGAGGCCCGAGGCTTCAAGTAACGCTAGAAGATTGGTCGCTGTGGAGCTGCTGGTGAAGGTGATGGCGGCTGGCCATCGGTCGCGGGAGGAGAAGAGCTGGCGGATGGCGGCGATGGAGCTTAACGAAACGATGTTTCGGTAGACGGGGGCGATGGTGACGTCGGCTCCGGCGGCGCGGAGGGTGTCGGGGAGGAGGTCGCGGGCGACTTCGGCGCGGAGGAGGAGGAAGCGGGTGGGGGTTCTGTCGGGCTGGAGGGCGTGGGGGAGGAGGGCGGCGGCGAGGGACTCGGCGACGGCTTGCGGGGGGAGGAGGTGGACGGGGAGGCTGGCGGACGCGAGGGCGCGGGCGGTGGCGGAGCCGATGGCGGCGATGCGGAGGTGGGGGGGAAGCAGGATCGGGGGAGGAAGGGGCGCGGCGGTTGAGGCGGGACTGGCGGGGTCGGGGTCCTTCGGCTGCGGGCTCTGCCCTTCGCTCAGGAGGACAGAGTTTCTTGCCGGGGCTTGCGGCGTCGCCGGGACTGCCCAGGTCTCAGAAGCGAGACCTGGGGCACCCGGTTTTGTGGGGGTACTGGCGGGGTCGGGGTCCTTCGGCTGCGGGCTCTGCTCTTCGCTCAGGAGGACAGAGTTTATTGCCGGGGCTTGAGGCGTCGCCGGGACTACCCAGGTCTCCGAAGCGAGACCTGGGGCACCCGGTTTTGTGGGGGTACTGGCGGGGTCGGGGTCCTTCGGCTGCGGGCTCTGCCCTTCGCTCAGGAGGACAGAGTTTTTTGCCGGGGCTTGCGGCGTCGCCGAGACTGCCCAGGTCTCAGAAGCGAGACCTGGGGCACCCGGTTTTGTGGGGGGACTGGCGGGGTCTGTGGCGTTGCCGGCGAGGCGGCGCTGGAAGGCTTCGACGGCGTTGGCGGAGGTAAAGAGGAGCCAGTGGAAGGTGTCGAGGTGGGCGAGGGCGTGGTCGAGGGGGGCGAAGGTGGTGGGGCCGGCGAGCTCGATGGTGGGGATGAGGATGGGGTCGGCGCCGAGGGCGCGGAGCTGGTCGGCGAGCGCGGAGGTCTGGTGGGCGGCGCGGGTGATGAGGATGCGGGGGGCGGGCATGGCGGTTCTCTGGGGTTTATCTTCTCATCTTGGGGATGAAGACATGCAACGGCAGGGGGGACTGCAGGTCTCTCCACTGCGCATCACAAAAACAGGAGCGTGATGCTGCGGTCGAGATGACAGGGTGGGGTGGTATGGGCGTGCGCGTGCAAACTCAACGGCAAGAGCAAAGGCACGGCAACGGCAAAAGAAGAAGCAGATCCCTGCGGGATGACAACCAAAAAGGCAAGAGCAATCCCGCAAGCGGAGGCCGAGAACCTGGCCTTGCTTGCGGGATTGGGGTTGCGGTTACGGTGGTTGGCTACTGAACGCTGGCTGTCTTCTCCGGGTAGGTGACCTGGAGGGTCAGGATCTCGTAGGGCTTGATGGGGACCGTGACGACGTCGCCGGTCAGTTGCAGGTGCTCGGCGCCGGGGAGCGGGTCTTCCATCAGGTTGGTCTCGATGGCGTATTGGGCGCCGGCCGGGACGTGGAGTTTGACTTCGGTTGGCTTCCCTGCCCACTCGTACATGCGGAAGATGAGGGCGTTGGCGTCTTCGGCTTTCTTGACCGCGCTGAGGGTTACGTTGGGCGCGTCGAGAGAGACGAAGGAGTGCGTGGCGGGCAGCTCGCCGGTGTGGGCGAAGACCTGCGCGGCCAGGAGGGGGGTGTTGAGCTCGTAGCCGCGACGGACGGTGAGGGCGTTCTTCCAGGAGCCGGCGTGCGGATAGAGCTCGTAGGTGAAGTGCTGGGTGCCGCGGTCGGCGTCGGGGTCAGGCCAGACGGGCGAGCGGAGCAGGGTGAGACGGAGGAGGTTGCCGACGGCGTCGTAGCCGTACTTCGAGTTGTTGAGGAGAGAGAAGCCCTGCTGGGCATCGCCGAGATCGGCCCAGCGGAGGGCGGGGACTTCGAACTGGGCCTTCTCCCAGGAGTTGTTGCGGAGGGTGGTGCGCTGGATGTTGCCGTAGGGGATCTCGTAGGTCGCCTTGTTGCTGGTGGCGGCGAGGGGGAAGGCGGCTTTGAGGAGGACGTGGGTCTCGTGCCATTCGACGGTGTTCGCGACGCGAACGACATCGGCGCCGGCATCGAGGGAGATGTCCTGGATGAAGTGGGACTTGCTCCAGGTGCGCTCGATGCGGATGGTCTTGCGGAGCGGGCCGTTGTCGGTGACAGCGATGGAGTCGAGCTCGCTGACGGGGGTCATGGTGCTGTCGTAGGTGCCGGGATCGATGTTCCAGGCGTCGTATTGCTTGGGGTTGTCGGCGAAGGTCTGGAGCTGGTTGCCGCAGGCGTTGGGGGCGAGGAACTCCTTGCCTTCGGAGTAGAATGCTGGTGATGCAGCCGGTGTGCTTGTCGATGGCCAGCTTGAGGTGGGAGTTGGCGAGGGTGTAGGCGTCGGCTGCGTCGTGGAGGGTGAGGTCCGAGGTGGGAGCGGCCGCGGCGGTTGCGGGTGCGGCGTGGAGGACGGTGTAGCCGAGCGCGGGGATGTCGGCGACGCGGGCGAGGACGGTGAACTGGTGGGTGGCGGCGTCCTTGGAGAGGACCTGCGCGAGGACGGGGCGATCGTGGGCGTCGAGGAGCTTGACGCTGGTGGCGTCTTCAGGGAGCTGGAGGTGGAGCTTGACCGTGTTGGTGCGGGGCCAGGCCATGGTGTTGTAGACGAGGATGGGGGTGTCACCGGGGACGCGGGTGTCGATACGGGCGTCGAGGGTTTTGAGGGAGGACTCGTCGATGGCGTGGTCGTCGGCGAAGACCTGGTGGAAGTCCTTGGCGGCGTCGCGGTAGATGACGGCGATGCCGGAGCCGGCGGCGAGATCGTGGAACTCGTTGAAGGTGATCTTCTGCCAGTTGGTGTTGAGCTGCTTGTCGGGGTAGGTGTCGCCGTCGAGCCAGGCGAGGGAGGCGAGCTTCTCGGCGTTGAGGGTGGCGGTCTCGGAGGTGCGGATGTTGCGCTTGTGGGCGGCCTGGGTGGTGTAGATGCCGCGATGGAACTCGAAGTAGAGCTCGTCTTTCCAGGTGGGGATGCCGACTTCACCGTTGGGGCCGGCGGGAGGAGCGGTGTAGCCCTTGGCGATGGAGTCGTAGTCCCAGGTGGGCGAGTCGGGGTTGAGGTGGGCCTGCACGTCGTCGAAGTAGTGCTGGACGGTGCTGTAGCGCATGGCGGGGACGGCGGTGTCGGACTTGGCGCCTTCGGCGATCCAGTGGTCGCCCTGGTCGAGCATGTCGCGGGTGGGGCCGCCGCCGTGGTCGCCTACGCCGTAGAGGTCGAGGTGCTCGATGGTGCCGGGGTTGCGGGCGGCGGACTCGGCGAAGTCAGCCGAGATGCGGGTGGGGTTGAGGTCGGTGTGGACGTAGTCGGTCGGGAAGTAGGTGAGGACTTTGCTGCCGTCGGGCGACTCCCACCAGAAGAGGCGGAAGGGGAGCTGGTTGGTGTCGTTCCAATGCATCTTCTGGGTGACGAAGTAGTCGAGGCCGGAGCGCTTGTAGATCTGGGGGAGCTGCCAGTTGTAGCCGAAGGAGTCGGGGTTCCAGCCGATGCGGGCGGTGACGCCGTACTCCTTCTTGAAGAAGCGCTGACCGACGAGGAGCTGGCGAACCTGGGACTCGCCGGAGGGGAGGTTGAGGTCGGGCTCAACCCACATGCCGCCGACGACCTCCCAGCGGCCTTCCTTGATGCGCTGCTTGATCTGGTCGTTGAGGTCGGGATACTTGTCGGCCATCCACTCGTAATACTGGGCGGCGGATTGGGTGAAGACGTAGTTGGGATACTCGTTCATCAGCTGCAGGGCGGTGGTGAAGGTGCGGCGGACGGCGTCGACGGTTTCAGAGCGGGGCCAGAGCCAGGCAGCGTCGATGTGGGCGTTGCCGTCGAGGTCCATGGTGGCCTGCTGGAGGACGGGGTGGAGGGGGGCGAGGATCTGCTGGGCCTTGCGCAGGGAGGCGTCGAAGGCGGACTGGTCAGCGGTCTTGAGGGCGTTGAGGTCGATGGCGGCGATGGCGGACTCGACGGTGGGAAGGAGGTCGGTGCGGGGCTTGGGCAGGGCGGGCAGGAGGTTGGCCGCGGCGATGCACTGGATGCGGATGTCCTGGGGATTGGGGCGGGCGCTGGAGGCGGGGTCGTCGGGATTGGGATCGACGCGGAGGTGGACTGCCTCGAAGGTTTTGACGTCGACGGTGTGGAGGAGCTTGACGGCTACGAGGATCTTGTCGCCGGGCTTGGCGGGGGCGAAGAGGACGATGGGCTCGAGGTCATCGCCGAGGGCGACGCGGCGGCCGTTGAAGTAGATGATCTCGGGCATGGGGCCGTTGGCGTCGGCCTCGAACTGGAACCAGACGCGGGAGCCGGTGATGTCATAGCCGTTGAGGGTTTTGGGGACTTCGATGGTGCGGCGATACCAGACGGCGTCGTTGGGTGCCTTGGAGTGCGGACCGACGAGCTGCCAGGAGGAGTCGTCGAGTGCGGGCGATTCGCCGTGGGGGACGTCGCCGACGTGGAGACGCCATTGGCCGGCGGGAAGCTCGGTGAGGGTTTCGAGGGTATGGAGGGTATTGAGGGCCGCGGGGGAGAGGTTCTTGAGTTCGCGCTTGGGGGTGAAGGACTGCGCCGCGAGGTGCGTTGGGAGGGAGAGCGATGAGCCAATGGCCAGGGAGAGGGCGAACGACAGAACACGTAGGCGCATGAAGGCAGGGTAGCAAAAATGAGCGCGGGAGGGTAGAAACGGAAAAAATGCGGGCGAAATGCGGGTGGTTTGAACGTGGGGTGGGCGAGGTTGCTCAAAACCCCGTATTGCGGGAGGATGAAACTTCTCGTTCTCTCATCGCGGATCTGGAGGATGGGGATTCTCTCGTAAATCGACCTTTGGAAGCGGTTCGCCAGGCTGAGGGCAGGGATGATTCTGAAGCTGGCTTATCGACAGCAATCTGAATTCGACCTGTCCTTTGGTCGAGTAAGCCAGTTGGCCAGTGAAAAGCCCTGGCACTCGGTCTGGAGTGGGGTCGATGGAACAGTTGTTCAGAATTGAAGAGACTAGATTCTTCACTGTTGAGTCCGCATCTGGTAGGTCGTAACCGAGCCTGAGTCCTGCTTTCGGGCAATGTTTGTCCAGCAGTATCGCCCCATGGGGGAGCGCGAGCAGAATATCCGCGCGTAGGCGCAAAGTCTGACCACTGTAGACAGCTGGCTTGTTCAGCACTGCACAAATGCTGAGGTCCGGACCACCGTGCAACACGAATGCGAGTGCAAGAGCCAACATGTAGGCACGATACCAAATTAGGTGCGATTGGTCGCGTCGCTGATAATAGCCACGATGTTGAGGCCGTCCCTATTGGCACGATTGCCATCATCGCTCGAACTGCCTCGAAAGTCATGGTTTTGACTAAGTTCAGGCTCCAGTGCGTCCAGCGCATCGACGTTGGTCAGAACACCGTATTTGAAACAGAGCACTGGCGTTTCGCTGTGCGCAGAAGAGAACGGGTACAGCCATACGGGATGCTAAAGAAATTAGGCGTTCTGCCGATGGAGTGGAAGACGCGTGCCCGTTCCCAGCCGTGCGCGCAACATCAGCGAGGGAGAGATTGACATGCCAGCGATGGAGCACGTGATCTATGCAAGCGCTGCCACAACGGAACTCGGGGCGCCAGAGTTGGCCGAACTGCTGGCGAAGGCAAGGACAGCGAATGAACGTGCAGGCCTGACAGGCATGCTGTTGCATTCCGATGCGGACGGCAGCTTCTTTCAGGTGCTGGAAGGGGAGACGGAGGCAATTGATCGGTTACTGAGCAAGCTTCGCGCGGATCAGCGCCATTCCCACCTGACGATCATTATCCGAGAGCCGATCCTGCAGCGGGACTTCGCGGACTGGACGATGGGATTCGCCAGCGTCTCTCCGGAAAAGCTTCGAAAGATTCCGGGGCTCAACGACTTTTTCAGCGGCGGCTCGTGCTTCGCCGACCTAGATGCCGGCCGCGCGAAGAAGCTTCTCGCAGCGTTCTCCGATGGACGTTGGCGGCCAAAGCACCTGGGTGCTCGATGCCTGGCTTCCTGAGCGCTCCGCTGCCGGACCTCAGCGTCGAATTGCCGGATACCGCCGATCCGCCCTTCACCTTCGCGTTTCAGCCCATCGTTGATGTCAATGCGCGTGCAGTCTTCTCCTACGAGGCACTGATCCGTGGTCCAGGCAATGAGTCCGCCTGCCAGGTCTTGCAGCAGGTCCCCAGCGACAGGCAGTTTGCCTTTGACGAAAGGGCCCGCGAGGGTGCGATTGATCTGGCCGCGCGGCTCGGAATCTCTTGCCATCTCAACCTCAATTTTCTTCCCCAGGGCCTCGATGAGCGATCTGATTCCATTCTCTCCACGTTGGACGCTGCGCGCCGAGCCCATCTGCCGGTCAAGCGCGTGGTCCTTGAAGTTCTGGAAGGTGCGATCATTGATGACCATGCTCACTTTCGCGAACGGATCAATACGTATCGCGGGATAGGGGTGAAGGTCGCAATCGATGATTTTGGGGCCGGATATTCCGGGCTCAATCTGCTCGCCGACTTCCAACCCGACCTGGTGAAGCTGGATATGAAACTGATCGGCGGCATAAGCCACCATGGACCACGCCAGGCGATTGTTCGCGCCATCACCGCGATCTGTTTCGACCTGGGGATCGACATCATTGCCGAGGGGGTCGAGACCGAAGAGGAGTATGCGTGGCTGGCCAGCCAGGGAGTACGACTGTTCCAGGGATATTTCTTTGCCAAGCCTGGCTTCGAGTCGTTCCCGCCAGTCCATTACCCGAGACCTTGAGTGAGCCACGGCAGCCCCGAGCGGTTTGAGCGCAACCTACACTGGCAATCAGCCGGCTTCCCGCAATGGTTGGCGTTCTATCAGCAGGTTCACGGTCCCGAGGAGTCCGGCGGGGAGGGTGATGGGAATGGGGGGGATTGGAGCCATGGCGGTGTCCTTTCTGATGCTGGAATCGGAGGGATCACGAGGGACGGCTGCTGACAGGATACGAACTGCGTGTACTGAGGGTCGAGGGGGAGCGGCGGGCGTGGCTGCAGTGGATGGCAAGGGTCCCGTCGGGGGCGGGGATGGCGAGGACGTGAGCTAGGGAGGGAACGATCCAGTCGGCTTCGAGCAGGGCGTCGAGGGGGTGCGAGGAGAGGACGGCGAGCGTGTGGCAGCCGGCGGACTTCCCTGCCCGGATGCCCGCGGGGCTGTCCTCGATGACCAGGCACTGGGAGGGATGGAGGCCGAGCCTGGTGGCGCCGAGCTGGTAGGGCTGGGGGTGGGGCTTGCCGTGGGAGACATCGTCGGCGGCAACGAGGTGGAGGGGGAGGCGAATGCCGGCGAGCTGGAGGCGGGCCCTGGCGAGACGCGACGAAGCGGAGGTGACGATGGCCCAGGAGCTGGCTGGAAACGCGGCGAGGAGGGCGGCGGCGCCGGGGAGGGCGGAGGATCCGGAGGTGTCCTCGGCGTCGAAGTCCTCCAGGCGGCGGAGCTCGACGAGGGGATCGAGGTCGGGGCGAAGGGAGCGAAGGGTGTCGACGGCGCGGCGGCCGTGGGTGGCCTGCAGCGAGAAGGTGCCCTGCATGCCATGATGCTGCGCCCAGCGCGACCAGCAGCGCTCATCGGAGGCGGTGGAGTTGACGAGCACGCCATCCATATCGAAGAGGACGCCGCGCACGTGGAGGGTTATGTCTGCCGGAGGTTCGGTTGCCATGCTTCGCATTGTGCCATTGTTGGGCGTGTGGCGTGTCAATTGGCGGGCACCCAGCCGTGAATCTCCGGGGTTCGCCTGAACCTGGTGGTGAGGTTGAGGTTGGCGAGATTCAGGATGGAGATGTTGACCTTGGGATTGACCTCGTCTTCCTGGGGCCGTTGCATGAGGAACTCTTTGGAGTCCGGGGACCAGATGACGGGGAGGAAGAGGTCTTCTCCGCTCTTGAGGACGGCGACGACTTTGGAGCCGGTGCCGTCGGGGTGGATGAGGCTGACGCGAAAGCGCGCGTCCGCATACTTTCCGTGGAGGAAGGAGGAGTAATCGCTGAAGGCGATCCACTCGCCGGAGGGCGACCAGGAGGGGGCGAGGCCGTCCGCGAGTTTCGTGACTGTTCCGTCTGCGATGTCGAGGACGTCGATCTCCGGGAGGATGGAGCTCGGAGCGACGTCGGAGCCTCCGGCAAACATCTTGTTGAAGGCGAGGCGGCGGCCGTCGGGGGACCAGGTGAGGAAGCTGCCCCTGGTGGTCTCCGGGCCGAGCGTGATCCTGCCGGTCTTGAGGTCGAGGATGTGAATGCGGGTGGCGCCATTGCTCATATGGCTGCAGGCGAGCCTGGAGCCGTCGGGAGAGATGGCGACCGAGCCTCCCTTGATCTCGAGATCGGGGAAGTCGGTCCAGCGATTGCCGGGAATGGAGTAGGTGCCGACGATGAAGCGCGGCTCGGCTTCGAGGGGAAGGTTGGGAACGCCGCGGGCGGAGGCCACGATGCGGCCGTCGGCCGAGAGGCTGGGGATGACGGCCCACTCGCCGCCGCCGGGGATCTGGAGGGTGTTCTGGCCGATGGTGACGGCGAGGTCCTCGGGGAAATGATCGACCAGGAGGGCTTGACCGGGGAGCCGTGGCAGAACGTCCTTGCCGGCCTCGACGATGGAGGGAACGGACAGCAGGCAGCACGCGATGACAGCGACGATGGCGAGTCTTTCGACCCAAGGGCTCTTCATATCCGGATCTCCCGTTGTCGAGATGATTATCTATTTTCGGCGTGCGGCAACGGTTGATTCGGTTGTTGACGGAGTGGATACGTGGGTGGATCAGATGACGGCGCGGAGGGCGAGCTTCATGCCGTCGCGGGCGGTCTTGAGAGCGCCGGCGACGGTCTCTCCGGCGGCGAGGGTGTGGCCGAGGGCGGAGCGTCTGCGCTTGCCGGAGTGCTCGAAGGCGACGGCCTCGATGGCGCCGCCGAAGAGGGTGTGGCTCTCGTCGAGGTGGTCGAGGGCGGCGTTCAGACCTGCGACCACGGAGTCGGCCTCGTCCGCCAGTACGATGACTTCGACGGTGATTTTTTTGTAGTGCATGGGAATACCTCTGCCACCGATCTTATGCCTGTGGGACTGCGGGGCACCCGGCTGGCGATGGGGCGAGGGATTCCTTCCGGATTGCCGGGCATCCGGCGGGTAGCGGTTGCTGCTCCGCGCGGGGCGGAACTGCCCGCTCGCTATTCGCGATCCAGCGTCCAGATCAGGAGGGTCGAGGTGTTGTCGTCGACGGCTGCAAAGATCGCCTTGTCGTCCTTGGTCCGGACGGCCAGGCCGAAGGCTCCGCCGGGATTGGGATCGACCGAGAGCTGCTTCACGAACCTGCCGTCGATGGTGAACTCGACGATCTCGCTGGGCTGGTTGGGATCGGGATTGATGCCATCGTTATTGGAGACCAGGAGGTGGCCATTGGGAGCCATGGCCAACCCGAGAGCTCCGTGGAGGTGGACGTTGTCCTGGTAGATGAGGCTGCCCAGACCGTCGTCGGTCTGGCGCTCGGCCGCGTGCGAGATGGCGAAGACTGCGTTGTCGCCGGTCGAAGCAACATACAGGAGGTCATGCCGGGGGTCGTAGACCAGGCCGGTGGGCGCAACGAAGAGCGTCACCGGATCGCCGCGGTGAATATATCCGGACGCAATCGTCCTGGTACTCAGGAGTGTGAGGCCGCTCGCGCTCACCCGGAAGTCCATGCGGATGACTGTTCCGGTGAGCGCATTGGAGACAAACGCGATCGCAGAATTTCCTCCGTCGACCAGCGCCATGTCCCAGGGGCCCTGGATGGAGGAGTTCGTGATCGTCTGGATGAGGGTGCCCTGGCGATTGATGACCAGCAGCGAGCCGGCTCCTGCGGTTGCGGAGGTACCGTCGGCGGTGGGAGAGTTGCCAACGACAACCAGCCCGACCTGCAGCGTTCCCAACGCGGTGGAGAGCCCGAGCGGGGCGACACCCTGGAAGAAGGTCGTCGGGGACCCGCTCTTCGCAATGCGGACGATGGTGGTTCCAGTTCCCTGCAGGTTCGCGCTGTTGTTGAAGTTCGAGACGAGGATGTCTCCGTGCTTCAGCGGTCCGGAGCCGGTCTGGAAGTTGTCCGGAACGAACGCGACGCCGTACGGATTGACGTCGCCATTGGCCGGCACGGTCGAAACACTACGGACCGGGCTGGGGAGAAACGCTTCCTCGGCGTCCTGCCATTGCGCCAAGCCGATGCCTGTTGCCGTGGCCAGCAGCATGATGCCTGCAAGAGCGCCGCGCCAGCCAGTGATGCTGCCTCGGCAAAGGATCGCCGGATTCGTTCTACGCTGCACGAACGATTCGAAGGTTTGCATATCGTATCTCCCTAAGGTGTGAGATTCCTGCCTTGGGTGACACCGCCGAACGTATCCCTCAGCAGTAGGACGGAAGCATAGTCTCCGGGGGTCGGCGAAACAACCGGAAATTGTGTCGCGCCACGGTGAGCGACGAGTGAAGGATTTGGGTTATTGGCGACTGCCTGGAAGGCGAAGAAGTGGGCAGACGGAGAAGCAGATTCCCGGAGGGAATGACAGACAGAACGGCAAGGGCAAAGGCAAGGGCAAAGGCAGTTGAGTGGTCGTTACTTTTTCTGCGTCGAAGGCTTGGGGGCTTTTGGCAGAGCTCGCTGCGCGTCTTTCCAGTCTTTGGAGTGCTTGAGGATGTTCCAATCGTGCTCGGTCTTGTCGGCGTAGAGGCGGGCGAAGCGGAGGATGGCGTGGTCGAAGCGGTCGGAGGTGCCGAGGTAGGCGGACATGGTGACGGGATCGCCGGCGCGGGCGTGGCCGCGGGCGAGGAGCTCGCCGCAGATGTCCGCGTAGCCGAGCAGCGAGGCCGCCGTCACCTTCTCGAGGTCGAGCGAGGCTTTGTGGTCGTTGAGCTGGCGGACCAGGTAGTCGCGGCCTTCGATGGTGGTGTAGCCGAGGAAGGGGTCGGAGGTGAGCTGCATGGCGCGCTGGCCGTCCATGACGCGATGGCCCTGGTGGGTGTGGCCGGAGCCTTCGGGCAGATAGGGCGCGTAGGCCGAGGCGGGCTCTTCCTTGATCTGGAGAAAGAGAGGGTCGACGCCGTGGGGGCGGCTGAGGCCTTCGCAGTAGAGGACGTAGTCGCGCAGGCCGACGGAGCCGGTGCCGACGACTTTGAAGGCGACGTCCTGGGGGGCGTATTGCTCGAGGAAGTGGCGGCGCTCGGGCTGCAGGGTGCGGGCGTAGGGACCGAGCGAGGCAAGGACCAGGGCAGCTTCGCCGGCGTCGAGACGCTGGAGCAGGGGCGGGTCGGAGTGGAACTGGCGGGAGGCTTCGGGGTTTGGCGACCTGGCGTTGATGCCGGCGGCCGGCTCGGTGAGGGACTTGAGCAGCTTCTGCGGCGTGGAGCGCTGGGCCTGGGCGAGGATGGCGGGCATGGGGTCGGTCTGGCCGAGGCGGTGGATCTGGTAGCGCGCGATCTCGAGCACGGGCATGGCGGCGAAGGTGTGCATCATGAGGCGGTACTGCTCGGTGAAGTGGAGGACGGCATCGCGGCGGGCGGTGCGTTTGACGCCGGCGGCACGGCCGGCCAGGATGAGGCTGGTGGCGAGGCGCTTGATGTCGTACTCGAAGGGACCGCGGATGGTCTCGTCGAAGTCGTTGATGTCGAAGACGAGGCGGCCGTCGGGGGCGGCGTAGGCGCCGAGGTTGAGGACGTGGGCGTCGCCGCAGAGCTGGGTGGTGATGCCGGTGTTGGGATGGCAGGCGAGGTCGGCGGCCATGACGGGGACGGCTCCGCGAAAGAAGCCGAAGGGGCTGGCGGCCATGCGCTGATACTTGATGGGAATCAGCCGCGGGACGCGACCCTGCATGGAGGCGCGCAGAAGCTCGAGGGGATCGTGCGTGCAGGCGGCGGGGAGGAAGTCGGCGTGGGCGCTGCGGGCGAGCTGCTTGCGCGCATGCAAGCCCAGGGCGAAGCGGTCGGCGTGAGATAGCGGGGGGTTCGATATCGTCATAAGAAGATTGAATTTTATTTAAATGTACGACATACAGATGCAGGAAGAGAGGTGTAGGATAACCGGCATTGGTAATCCAGTGTCCGGAAGGCGGCGGCGCCTTCGATACTGTGCCGGGACCCGAACGCGAACGAGCCTTTGGATTCGAGGCTGTGCTCGCAACGCTGATACCAAAATGCTCCCTCCGCACAATGCAAGCCGACCGCGACCGTTATCGTCCGGCAAATGAGACATTTTGGGAGTTGGCCGATTGCGGATGCGGGTCGATTGACGAGTGTTTCGTTCTCCCAAAGTGAGAAGGACCGAACGTGCCTGGACCGACCGGAAATCTGCTTCTCGACGCGCTGTCGCCGGAGTTGCGCGACGCGATGGTTGCGCTCTGCCGCGCAGTCGATCTGCCTGGCCGCACCTTGCTGCATGAACAGGGCGAGACGCCGGCGCATGTGTACTTCCTGTGCACGGGCGTAGCGTCGCTGGTGGTGACGATGGCCGCGGGAGGAAGCGCGGAGGTGGGGCTGACCGGGCACGAGGGCGTGGTGGGCGCGATGCAGCTGCTGGGGCCGACGCCGACGCCGTCGCAATCGTTCATCCTGATGCAGGGGTCGGCGCTGCGGATTCGGCTGGACGATCTGCGCGGACTGTTTCTGACCTCGAGCGAGCTGCGCGGCCGCATCCTGGAGTTTGTGCAGCAGCAGACGTGACGCTGGAACAGATTGCGGCGTGCAACAAGCTGCATGAGGCGGAGCATCGGCTGGCGCGCTGGCTGCTGATGTGCCGCGACCGCTCCGAGCAGGACACGATGACGCTGACGCAGGAGTTCATGGCGGACATGCTGGGGACGCGGCGAACGACGGTGACGATGGTGGCGAGCTCGCTGCAGGAGCGCGGGATGATCAGCTATCGGCGGGGGAAGGTCACGATTCTCTCGCATACGGAGCTGGCGAAGGCGGCTTGCCCGTGCTATCGGATCTGCCATACGGCGCTGCGCAACCTGTATCGGCCAGTCATGCGATTAGGGCTAGACGGCTGGGCGTGCGTGGGGCGTGCGGGGCGCGGTATACACTTGATGCTTAGTACCCTTAGCGGCCTGCCAGTGGATGGCGGGCCGGGTTGTTTGGGTGTCGGCTGAGCGTGACAACCGGGCTGGAGAGCGCGATGGCGACAGAGGCGAAGGTGGTTGAGAGCGGGCTGCATGCGGCGAGGCGGCGCGGCCGGTGATGCTGTATGGGCGGGAGATGTCGGCGAACCGGCGGATGCCGCTGAACCTCGACTGGGTGGAAGAGGTGCGGGTGAATACCAGCGCGGTGGAGCGGCGGGCGGCGACGATTCCGGCGCGGAGGAGCGTGAAGAAGGAGTGGCAGGCGGCGTGGCTGCTGCGGGCGATCGCTTGCATGGATTTGACGACGCTGTCGGGCGATGATTCGGCGGAGCGGGTGAGGCGGTTGTGCGCGAAGGCGCGGCGGCCGTTGCAGGATTCGTTGGTGAAGGGGTTGGGGATTGAGGAGCTTGGGGCTGACGGTTGGAGCGGTGTGCGTGTATCACGCGTTTGTGGAGACGGCGGTGAAGGCGCTGGAGGGGTCGGGGATTCCGGTGGCCGCGGTGTCGACGGGCTTCCCTGCTGGGCTGTCGCCGCTCGAGACGCGGGTGGCGGAGATTCGGAGGAGCGTGGAGGCGGGGGCTGCGGAGATCGATATCGTGATTACGCGGGCGCATGTGTTCAATGGCGAGTGGAATGCGCTGTACGACGAGGTGGCGGCGTTCAAGGAGGCGTGCGGGGCGGCGCATATGAAGGCGATTCTTGGGACCGGCGATCTGCTGACGCTGAGAAACGTGGCGCGGGCGAGCTGGGTGGCGATGATGGCGGGGGCGGATTTCATTAAGACGTCCACGGGGAAAGAGGCGGTGAATGCGACGCTGCCGGTGAGCCTGGTGATGATTCGGGCGCTGCGGGAGTATGGCGAGCGGACGGGGATGGCGGTGGGGTTCAAGCCGGCGGGCGGGATCAAGACGGCCAAGCAGGCGCTGGATTGGATGGCGACGATGAAGGATGAGCTGGGGCGGTCGTGGCTGGAGCCGACGCTGTTTCGGTATGGGGCGAGTTCGATGCTGGGAGATATTGAGCGGCAGTTGGAGCACTTTGTTACGGGAAGGTATTCGGGTGGGTATCGGCACCCGATGGCGTGATGATGACAAATCAAGAGGTCACAATGCGTCGCAATAGACATTCGCTCACACTTCTATTGATGGCAGGTTTGATCCCGGCTCTGCCTTGCTCCGCCCAGCACATGAATTCGGCGGCGGCTCCCTGTCGAACTCCCATGTCAGGAAGGGATTCGTCCAACTGCTTTCATGCGGCCGCACAAAAGGCGGATAAGGATCTGAATACTATCTATTCGCAAATTCGGGCCGCGCTGAAGAGTCGCGGCGGTGACGATGATTTACAGAATCTTGTGAATGCGCAACGCATATGGCTGCAGTTCCGGGATGCAAGTTGTAAAGCTGAACACGCACTCTACGAAGGCGGGAGTGCCGCACCTGAGGTTTATGACGCGTGCCTCGAGGAGACGACGCGTTTGCGAACAGCTGATCTTAAGACGGCCTACGGATGGGTCGTCGAAAAATTTGGGGATCAGCCCCAGAACGGCGGTAAGTAATCATGGCAAGCAGCATTGCGGAGAAGGTTGAGTCGATGGAGTCCTGAGCTGGCAGACGTGAAGGGTTTTGGGTGAGAAGGCTTCGAGTCCATAGGTAAGTGAGCAGCTTCGGGGTCCTTCGGCTGCGCACTTCGCAGAGTGCGCGAAGTGCTTCGCTCAGGATGACAGAGTTTGGGTCGGGCAGAAAAAGACAGCAGCAGATTCCCAGAGGGAATGACAGAAAGAAAAGCAAGAGCAACAACAGAGGCGAATCGATATGGCGAGCAGCATTGTGGAGAAGTTTGAGTCGATGGAGTATGGGCCGGCGTTGGAGGATGCGGGTGAGGTGACTCGGTGGCTGGAGGCGCGGGGGCGGCGCGTTTGGGTCAGTATGTGGATGGGGCCTGGACGGCGGCTGGAGCGGGCGAGGCGTTTGCGGTGAAGAATCCGGCTACGGGTGAGTTGCTGGCGACGGTGGAGACCGCGGGGGCGGCGGAAGTGGATCGGGCGGTGAAGGCTGCGCGGGCGGCGCTGCCGGGGTGGCAGGCGCTGTCGGGGCATCAGCGGGCGCGGTATCTGTATGCGCTGGCGCGGCAGGTGCAGAAGCATGCGCGGCGGCTGGCCGTGCTCGAGACGCTGGATAATGGGAAGTCGATTCGCGAGTCGCGGGATATCGATATTCCGCTGGTGGCGCGGCATTTTTATTACCATGCCGGGTGGGCGCAGCTGTTAGGTTCGCTGGGCGAGCGGGGATTTGAGGGGCACGACAGCGGGTTTGCGGGGTATGCGCCGGTGGGTGTCGTCGGGCAGATTATTCCGTGGAACTTTCCGCTGCTGATGTTTGCGTGGAAGGTGGCGCCGGCGCTGGCGGCGGGATGTACCGTCGTGATCAAGCCGGCCGAGTACACGCCGCTGACGGCAATTACTGTTTGCGGAGATTGCCGATGAGATTGGGCTGCCCAAGGGTGTGCTGAATGTGGTGAACGGCGATGGGCGGACGGGCGCGGCGATTGTGGAGCATCCGGGCGATCGACAAGATTGCGTTCACGGGGTCGACCGAGGTGGGACGGATCATTCGCAAGGCTACGGCGGGGACGGCGAAGAAGCTGTCGCTGGAGCTGGGTGGGAAGTCGCCGTTCGTGGTGTTCGATGATGCGGATCTGGACTCGGCGGTGGAAGGGTTGGTGGATGGGATCTGGTTCAACCAGGGGCAGGTGTGCTGCGCGGGGTCGCGGCTGCTGGTGCAGGAGCGCGTGGCGGAGCGGCTGTTCGAGAAGCTGCGGGCGCGGATGAGCACGCTGCGGATTGGGTCTCCGCTGGATAAGGCGATTGATATTGGGGCGATCGTGGACCAGGTGCAGTATGACCGGATTGCGGCGCTGGTGAAGACGGGCGTGGCGGAAGGGGCGACGTGCTGGCAGCCGGAGGGTGACGTTGCCGGAGAAGGGATTGTTCTATAAGCCGACGCTGCTGACGGGGGTGGCGCCGAGTGCGACGGTGGCGCAGGAGGAGATCTTTGGGCCGGTGCTGGTGGCGATGACGTTTCGCACGCCGGCGGAGGCGGTGGAGCTGGCGAACAACACGGCGTATGGGCTGGCGGCGAGTATCTGGAGCGAGAACATTAACGTCGCGCTGGATGTGGCGGCGCAGGTGAAGGCCGGCGTGGTGTGGGTGAATGCGACGAATCTGTTCGACGCGGCGTGCGGGTTTGGAGGGTATCGCGAGTCGGGCTATGGGCGCGAGGGCGGCACGGAAGGGATGGTTGAGTACCTGGAGCCGGCGTGGCTGAAGGATGCGCCGAAGTTGCGTTGCAGCCGGCCGCGAGCCCATGTCTCAGAGCGCGAGACATGGGGCACCCGGAATCTGTGGCGATTGATCGGACGGTGAAGCAGTACATCGGCGGCAAGCAGGCGCGGCCGGATTCGGGGTATAGCTATCCGGTGTATGGGCGCGATGGGCGGACTGGTGGGCGAGGCGCCGCTGGGCAGTCGCAAGGATATTCGCAATGCCGTGGAGGCTGCGCGGGCGGCGGGCAAGTGGGCGAAGACGACGGCGCATGGGCGGGCGCAGGTGCTGTATTTCGTCGCCGAAAATCTGGTGCAGCGGCGGGCGGAGATCGTGGCGAAGCTGGCGGAGTTTGTGGGGCCGGAGCAGGCGGCGGTGGAGTTCGACGAGAGCGTGGAGCGGACGTTCACGTATGCGGCGTGGGCGGATAAGTTTGAGGGCTCGGTGCATAATCCTCCGGGGCGGATGGTGGCGCTGGCGATGAAGGAGGCTGTCGGGACGGTCGGGATTCTTGCGCCGGATGAGGCTCCGCTGCTGTCGTTGCTGTCGCTGGTGCTGCCGGCGATTGCGATGGGGAATACCGTCGTGGCGGTGCCGAGCGAGCGCGCGGCGACGCTGATGGGCGAGCTGTACCAGGTGTTCGATACGAGCGATCTGCCGGGCGGCGTGGTGAATCTGGTGGCGGGCAAGGCGAGCGAACTGGGCAAGACGCTGGCGGAGCACGACGATGTCGACGCGATCTGGAGCTTCCGCGATGAGGCGGCGTGCGGCGATGGTGAAGGCGGCGTCGATCGGGAACCTGAAGCAGGTGTTCAGCAACGATGGGCGGGCGGTGGACTGGTTCGATCCGGCGCAGGCGGAGGGGCGATGGTTCCTGCGGCATGCGACGCAGGTGAAGAATATCTGGGTGCCGTACGGCGAGTGAGTGGATGATGAAATTTCTGGCTCACTGAAATCTTTCTGCGAGCTGCGCGATGATTTCGTGCATCGGAGTGTTCAGGGTGACCAACGGAGACAAACCGCGGCTGCTGCTGGACTCGCTTGTGCTGGGCATTATCGGCGGCCTGAGCGCGCAGGTGTTTACATGGATGCTGCGCGGTGTCGCAGAAGTTATTTCTGGGATGGATGGCGGGGTATACGCCGCCGGGGGTTCCGACCGATGGCGGGCGTGTTGCACCAGGTGATGGGGCCGCATGGGCTGTGGCTGATCCCGGTGGTGACGACGCTGGGCGGACTGATCTCGGGCGCGCTGGTGTATGGCTTCGCACCGGAGGCCGAGGGGCACGGCACCGATACGGTGGTGAAGGCGCTGCACTTTACGGGCGGCACGCTGCGGGCGCGGGTGGCGCCGATCAAGATGCTGGCGTCGGCGATCACGATTGGCTCGGGCGGGTCGGCGGGGCGCGAAGGACCGACGGCGCTGATCGCCGCGGGCTTGGGTCGATCTATGCGACGTGGCTGAAACGGCCGGAGCGCGAACGCCGGCTGATCGTGATGATGGGCATGGCGGCGGGGCTTTCGGCGATCTTTCGGTCGCCGATCGGGACGGCGATCTTCGCGGTGGAGGTGCTGTACAGCAGCATCGAGTTCGAGTCGGAGGGGCTGCTGTACTGCATGCTGGCGGCGATTGTGGCGTACGCGGTGAATGGAGCGTTCGTGGGCTGGCAGCCGCTGTTTATGGTTCCTGCGCTGGCTGCGCCGACGCGGGTTGACGAGTTATGGCTGGTACGTTCTGCTGGGCGCGGCGAGCGGCGATCGTGGGCACGCTGCTGCCGGAGTTCTTCTATCGCATTCGCGATGGGTTCCATGCGCTGCCGATTCCGCCGTGGCTGAAGCCGGCGCTGGGCGGGCTGCTGGTGGGACTGATTGCGCTGCGGCTGCCGCAGGTGCTGGGCGGAGGGTATGGATGGATTCAGCAGGCGATCAATGGGCAGCTGGCGCTGCAGCTGCTGCTGATTCTGCTGCTGGCGAAGATGCTGGCGCTGTCGTTCACGGTGTCGTCGGGCGGCTCGGGCGGGGTGTTTGCGCCGAGCCTGTTTGTGGGCGCGATGCTGGGCGGAGCGTTCGCGATGATGTCGCACCATACGCCTGCGGGCATGGTGATTGTGGGCATGGCGGCGGTGTTTGGCGGAGCGGCGAGGGTGCCGATTGCGACGCTGCTGATGGTGGCGGAGATGACGGGAGGCTATCAACTGCTGGTGCCGGCGGGGCTGGCGGTGATGCTGAGCTACGTGCTGCAGGTGAATCTTTCGCGGTTCTTCAAGTACGACAGCCTGTACGAAGCGCAGGTGGCGGGGCGCGCGGACTCGCCGGCGCATCGCGCCGAGCAGGTGGAGACGGCGGTGCATCTGCTCGAGAGCGGGAACATTCCCCTGCCGGCCGAGATGAGCCATCTGCATCTGGCGGCGGTGCTGCAGTCGGGGCTGGCGCTGGATCTTCCGGATGGGTCGGAGCTGACGGTGGGCACGCTGCGACCGGATAGCCCGTGGGTGGGCAAGCAGATCCAGTCGCGGCCGCCGAGCGAGGTGGTGGCGCATACGCGGATCGTGTCGGTGCTGCGCGGAACGACGGTGCTGCTGGCTCGGCCGGATACGATTCTGCAGCCAGGCGACCGGCTGCTGATCGTGGTGCAGCCGGAGGCGATGAAGGATCTGGGCCAGTACCTGGGCGCTGCTACGGCGCCGCTGAACGCATGACCTTCCTCAGCGGGTGGAGAAGGTGATCTCGAGCTGGGTGTCGCGGGCGAAGGTGACCTCGTGCCCGCGGATGAGGAAGCGGAAGTAGATGGACTTGGCGAAGGCATAGGCTCCGAAGCCGAGCGCGACGTTGCGGCTGCTGACGGTGACAGCGACGACGCGGGCGACGAGGCCGAAGCCGTTGGAGGCGACGGTCATGTTGCCTGCCGAGGGGCTGCCACCGCCGCCGGCCTTGCCGGCGTCTTCGTCGGCTCCCTGCATGGCGGTGACGGCGAGCAGGAGTGGAGCGACGAAGCGGTTCTGCTGCGGGTTGGCCTTGACGTTGCCCTCGGAGTCGACGGAGAGATTTTCTCCGGCACTGCCCTCGGCGCCGGAGATGGTTCCGTAGACTGTCTCCTTGCGGCGGGTGGTGGCTTGCTGCTGCCTGACGCCGCGAATGGCAAAGCGAAGCTGTCCGTTGCGGCCGAAGCTGCGGGCGGGCTTGCTGGCGGAGACGAGGCCGTCGAGCTCGGCGCCCTCGGGCAGGATGAGATGGTGGTCCTGATCGAAGACGGGTTCGGTGACGAGCGCGACGACGGGGTCGCCCTTCTTTGCGGTCGCGGAGCTGAGGGTTTCGGTGAGGCGCGCGTCGACGACCTTGCCGCCGAGGCTGCCGTCTTCTGAAGCGAGCGGCGGGCGGCTGAGAAGGAAGCTGCAGCGTGAGCGGCGTGCCGAGCTCTGCGACGAACTGCGTGCCGGACCAGATGCGCTGCGGATGATAGGGGAGCTGGCTGTAGAGGAGACGGACGGCGCGATCTTTGCGGCCGGGACCGAAGACCGACTCGTAGGTATCGTGCGCACGCTTTTTGGCGGCGGTGATGGCCTGGTGGAAGAGGGATTGTTTCTTCGCGCTGGTGAAGCGCACGAGCTGGGTGTCGCTGATGAGGGCGCGGGCGTTGAGGGGAACGTCGGTGTTGTCTGCGGCGAGGTGAACGGAGGTGAAGTGGACGACGGGATTGTGCAGGGGCGTGATGTCGCCGTTGAGCAGCGCCTGCTCGCGGACGAGATGGTCGACCGGCACGTACGCGAAGACCGTTCCATGCACGATTGAGCCCGCCGGGAAGACGCAGGCGGTCGCGGACAAAGATGGGCGCGGTGAGGACGCCGGTGACCGGCTCTCCGGTGTGAAGATGCGCGGTGTGCGTAACACGAATATGCAGGGGCACGCCTTCGGCAATGGTGATGCTGTCGGTGGGCTCTGGCTGTTGGGAGAACGCGGCAGGCACGAGGATGATAGCGATCAGGCTCACTCCGAGTTGGAGCGTTCGCAGCATCATCTTCACCCCAGTCTAGATCGCATGAATATGAACGAAAGGTCATGCAGGTCGCGGGCATACGGCTGATCGACCTGCGGACGATTCGTCGTCGCAAGGAGCAAGCTGGGGGTAAGACGGAGGCAAAGTTTTTTAGGAAGCCGGGAGCAGGTCGAAGCGAACGCCGGTGAGGCGCTCGGACTCGGTCCAGAGGCGTTGGGCGAGGGCGGCGTTCTTTGCTGCGGACGTGATCTTTGCGGGGACGGGGTGGCCTTTGAGCTCCTGGAAGCCGCTGGGGCCGTAGTAGCCGCCGGGTGTGACTTCGGGGGAGGTGGCGGCGAAGAGGGTGGGGAGGGCGCCGTGGGCGGCATCCTGCGAGGCGAGGGGTTTCAGGATCAGGATGCCGAGGCGCAGGAGGAGGGGCATGTTGTCGCCGGGGCCGGTGACCTGCAGGTTGGTGACCGCGTAGCCGGGGTGGGCGCCGGTGCTGAGGATGGGCGAGCCGATGGCGGTGAGGCGGCGCTGCAGCTCCTGCTGAAAGATGAGGTCGGCGAGCTTGGACTGCGCGTAGGCCTGAAACATGGGGCTGTAGCGGCGCTCGGATTGGAGGTTGTCGAACTCGAGCCTGGCGTAGTTGGTGACGCCGCTGGCGACGGTGACGATGCGCGAGCCGGGCTGGGGCTTGAGGGACCAGAAGAGCAGAGCGGTGAGGGCGAAGGGTCCGAGGTAGTTGGTGGCGAACTGGCGCTCGTAGCCGTCGGGGGTGAGCTCGCGGGTGGGGACGGCCATGACGCCGGCGTTGTTGATGAGGAGGTCGAGGCTGCGGCCGGGAAACATTTCGACGACACGCTGGGCGAAGGCAGTGGACGGAGCGGAGGTCGGCCAGGTCGAGGATCTCGGGGATGAGTTTGGCGGAGGGGACCTGGGCGCGGATGCGGGCGATGGCGGCGTCGGCTTTGGCTTCGGTGCGGGCGGGGAGGATGATCTCGGCGCCGTGGCGGGCGAGCTCGAGCGCGGCTTCAAAACCGATGCCGCTGTTGGCGCCGGTGATCAGGACGCGGCGGCCTTGCTGCGAGGGGATTTGCTGGGCGGTCCATGCGGTGCTCATGGAAACAGTATGGCATCCGGCTGCGTGCGTTCTTGTAAGCAGCGAGGGCTGCCTTTGCGGCAGCCCTCGCTGTTTGCGTTGCGTTGAGTTGCGTTGAGGTTTATTTTTCGGCGAGGCGTGCGGCGGGCTCGAGCTCCGCGGCGTCGGCGGGGTTGAGGTACTCGGGGTGCTCGTCGGTGCGGAGAGCCTTGACGATGCGGTGTGCGAAGTCCGGGTCGGCCTGCTTGAAGTGCGAGAGCTGCAGCTTCTGGATGCGCAGCGGGGTCTGGCCGAGGGAGTTCGGCGATGGCCCGTGCGGTGCGGTTCTTCTCGCCTTCGGAGAAGAGGCGCCAGAGGTTGCCGGCCTGGGTGTAGTCGTCGTTGCCCTCGCGATGGTTGTAGCGGCCGATCTTCTCGACGGTCTTCGCGGTGGTGTAGGGACGCTCGGTGTACTGCGCATCCTGCGCAGGTCCGCCGAAGCTGTTGGGCTCGTAGTTGGGAGCCGAGCCGTAGTTGCCGTCGAAGCGCATGGAGCCGTCGCGGTTGTAGTTGGCGCCGGCGTTCTTGCGGGCGTTGATGGGGAGCAGATCGTAGTTGGTGCCGATGCGATAGCGGTGGGCGTCGGGATAGCTGAGGAGGCGGCCCTGCAGCATCTTGTCAGGCGAGTAGCCGAGGCCAGGAATGACGTTGGAGGGGTTGAAGGCGGCCTGCTCGGTCTCGGCGAAGTAGTTGTCGGGCATGCGGTCGAGGGTGAGGACGCCGACGTCGATGAGCGGGTACTGGCCGTGCGGCCAGACCTTGGTGAGGTCGAAGGGATCGAAGCTGGGCTTGTCGATCTCGGACTCGGGCATGACCTGGATCTTGACGCTCCAGGAGGGGAAGCTCGCCGCGCTCGATGGCGTGGGTGAGGTCGCGCTGGGAGTAGTCGGGATCGCGCCGGCGAGGATCTCGGCCTCTTCCGCGGGAAGGTTCTTGATGCCCTGGTTGGTGATGAAGTGCCACTTGCAGTAGTGCAGCTCACCGGCAGCGTTGATCAGCGAGAAGGTGTGCGAGCCGTAGCCGTTCATGTGGCGATAGCCGTCGGGGATGCCGCGGTCGGAGAACAGGATCGTTACCTGGTGGAGCGATTCGGGAGAGAGCGACCAGAAGTCCCACATCATGGTGGCGGACTTGAGGTTGCTGCCCGGCTCGCGCTTCTGGGTGTGGATGAAGTCGCCGAACTTGAGCGGGTCGCGGATGAAGAAGACGGGGGTGTTGTTGCCGACGAGGTCCCAGTTCCCTTCCTCGGTGTAGAACTTCACGGCAAAGCCGCGGGGATCGCGGGCGGTGTCGGCTGAACCCTTCTCGCCGCCGACGGTGGAGAAGCGGGCGAAGGTCTGGGCAGTTGTTGCCGATCGTGGAGAAGAGTTTTGCGGAGGTGTACTTGGAGATGTCGTGGGTGACGAGGAAGCGGCCGTGGGCTCCGGAGCCCTTGGCGTGGACGACGCGCTCGGGAGTGCGCTCGCGGTTGAACTGGGCCATCTTCTCGAAGAGCTGGAAGTCGTCGAGGGTGATGGGACCGCGGCGGCCGGCGGTGACGGAGTTCTGGTTGTCGCCGATGGGGCGTCCCTGGTTGGTGGTGAGGCGGGGTGCAGAGGTCTTGTTGCTGCCGTTGGATCCGTTGTGATCAGCCATGATGTGTATCTCCGAGTTGCTGCGGTTGCGTGGCGCGATGCCGGTGGGCGCTAGAGGCCAGAAGGCGCGGCCGTCGTATCCTGTCGCGGTCTGGTCGCGTGTTGGTACTGCAAAGAGCATGCGGTGACTCACGCCTGCCCTTCAGGGGTGAGACGATGCTATGCGTCAAAGGTATCGGGAGCGTGAACGTTGACCTAGGGGTTGGGGACTATGGCTGGTATAGCGATTTGCTATCGGTCGGATCTCCGGCCGCGGAACGCAGCATCTCCTGAACGCGCTGAACGGTTGGAGGATGCCGCTGGTTCGCTATGCGGGCTCAGTGGCTGCGAGGAACTCTTGCGCTCCGCGAGCGATGAGGGCCTCGGCGGCCGCAGCTCCGAGGTCGCAGGCGGGGGTGCCGACGGGAGCCTTCTTGACCACGTGGGCGGCCTGTTCGCCGTCGCGCGCGACGACCATGGCGTGCAGGTGCCAGGTGTCGTCGACGCGATGGCAGTAGGCGCCGAGGGGGAGCTGGCAGCCTCCGCCGAGCGCGTTGAGGACGGTGCGTTCGGCCTGGGTGGCGAACTCGGCGTCGGGATCGTTGAGGGCGCGGACGGCCTTGTAGATGAAGGGATCGCGGAGCGGGATCGTCGGTATCGAGGGGATGCTCGGCGCTGCGGGTCTCGAGGCCGAGGGCTCCCTGGCCGGGGGCGGGGGTGAGCTCGTCGACCGAAAATCGATAGTGGACGTGCTCGGTGTGGCCGAGGCGGTCGAGGCCGGCGCAGGCGAGGACGAGGGCGTCGGCCTGGCCCTCCGACCACTTGCGCAGGCGGGTGTCGATGTTGCCGCGCATCTCGACGAAGCGGAGGTCGGGGCGAAGGGCGAGGAGCATGGCCTGGCGGCGCGGGCTGGTGGTGGCGATGGTGGCGTCGGAGGGGAGCATGTGCAGGCCCCAATATTTTTCGCAGACGAAGGCGTCGCGCGGGTCGACGCGGGGAGGGATGGCGGCGAGGGCGAAGCGCGGGTGCGAGGGTGGTGGGAAGATCCTTGAGCGAGTGGACGGCGAGGTCGATGCGGCCGGCGAGGAGAGCGTCCTCGATCTCCTTGATGAAGATGCCCTTGGCGTCGAGCGGCGTGCCGTCGTCGAAGGTGGCGGGGGCGACGAAGCCGGGGTCCTGCATGCGGTCGCCGACGGTGCGGATGACTTCGATCTCGACGGTGTGTCCGTGGCTGCGCAGCTCGGCGGCGACGTGGTTGGCCTGCCACAGGGCGAGCTGCGAGCCGCGCGAACCGATTCGGATGGTGTAAGTGTTCACGTCATTAGGATACGCGTTTCGGGGCATCGGCCGCACGTGCTTCGAGTCACGGCGCGGGTTTACGATGGGAGTGATAAGGAAACGGTGAGCCGATTGAAGCTGGGACAGAGGTCTTGGATGGGTGAGCGCTGGATCGGTGGCGCTGGTGTTGGCGGGAGGGTTGGCGTGCCCGCGTGCTGCAGGCGCAGGGCTACGCGGCGGACAAGCCGATCGGGATGACGGCGCAGGAGACGCCCGGCGTACCTGGCGCATGCCGGCATCGAGCAGCGGCTGGGGCAGCCGCTGCCGATGACCGCGATCTTTACCGATGAGACGGGACGGACCGGGCCGCTGAGCAGCTGGTTCAGCAACAAGCCGGTGGTGATGGCCGAGGTCTACTACAGCTGCGCGATGCTGTGTCCGCAGGTGCAGCATGGGCTGGCTACGGGGCTGGCGCAGATCACGCTGAAGCCCGGGCAGGACTACCAGGTGCTGGTGTTCAGCATCGACACGATGGATAAGCCGGCGAATGCGGTCGGACGAGAAGAAGACGTTTCTGAGCGAGGCTGGCTGGACGGACAATGCGGCGGCGGCAAACGCTGTGCACTTTCTTGACCGCGGACCAGGCCAGCATCGACGCGATTACGAATGCGACGGGGTTCCACTATGTGCGCGTGCCGGGGCCCGATGGCAAGATGGACCAGTTCGCGCACTCCAGCGTGATCATGTTCGCGACGCCCGATGGACGGATGTCGAAGTATCTCTCGGGGATCGACTACCCGGCGCGCGATCTGCGCATGGCGCTGCTGCAGGCGGGCGACAAGAAGATCAGCAATCCGGTGGACCTGCTGATTCTGTATTGCTGCAACTACAGCCCGGCGGTGGGACGCTACTCGGTGTCGATTGTGCGGATCCTGGGGATCGCGGGGATGATCACGCTGCTGATCGTGGCGGGGATGATCTTCCTGCTGACGCGGAAGCCGAAGGGGCTGGGGACGAGCGTGGCGGGAGAGGCGTTGAAGTCGCAGGGCCAGCGGCTTTGAAACCTAAGGCCGACGCTAGAGTGTCGCGGGAAATTCGACGCGGAACTGCGTGGACGCGCCGGAGGGCAGGGATTTTTCTGTGCTGCTGTGCGCGTAGATGCGGCCGCCGTTCTTCTCCACCAGCTCGCGGGTGACCCACAGACCAATGCCGGTGCCGACTTCTTCCTTGGTGCTGAAGAAGGCTTCGAAGATGCGCGGGAGGTGCGTCGGGATCGATTCCCTCGCCGTTGTCTTCCACCTCGAGCACGGCCTTCTCGCCTTCGCGAGCGATGCGGATGCGGATGCGGGCGTGGTCGAGGCCGACGGCATCGGCTGCGTTGGCGATGAGGTTGGTGACGATCTGGCGCAGCTCATGGCGGGGCGATGGTGATGGAGACCTCGGGCTCGTACTGGCGCTCCACCTTGACGCCCTTGGTGTCGAAGCGGTGGTTGAAGATGGAGAGCACCTCGTTGACGACCTCGGCGACCTCGGTCTCATCGGCGGAGGCGCTGGTGCGGACGAAGCCCAGGGTGAGCCGGGTGATGTTGCTGAGGCGGGCGAGTTCGCTCTCGGCGGTGGCGAGGTACATCTGGGTCTCGGCGTCGAGGTGCTGGCTGGAGCGCGCGAGGAAGAGCAGGTTGGTGACGGACTCGAGGGGATTGTTGATCTCGTGGGCGACGGTGGAGGCGAGGCGGCCCATGGCGGCGAGCTTTTCGGCGCGCAGGAGGGCGGCTTCGGTCTTCTTGCGCTCGGTGATGTCGAGGGTAACGCCGCGCCATACGCAGCGCTTCCCGGCGACGCGGTTGCCGCGCATCTCGAGGGTATGCATCTCGCCGTTGGGCCAGATGACGCGGTGCTCGAAGACCACCGGCTCCCAGGAGGTGCGCATGAGCAGCATGAGCTTCGCGGAGGCGCAGATCGTCGTCCGGATGGACCAGGGGCTGCAGCGAAGAGAGTTGTTCGAGCTCGCTGTAGGGCCGTCCGTAGAGCTGGTAGCTGCCGCTGTACCAGCGCTCGCTGCGTCCGCTATCGAGGTCCAGGGTCCAGCAGGCGCAGCGGCTGCTGTTGAGCGAGGAGACCAGGTCGTCGGTGCGCTCCTCGAGCGCGATCAGGGTGGCCTCCAGCTGCTCTTCGGAGTCGCCTGCGGTTGCGGTTCATGAACCAGACCACGAGCGCTGCGGCGACCATGATGACGAAGTGCAGCACCTCGTAGAAGAGGGAGAAGGTGTGGTCCGGAGTGACGATGAGATAGAGCGTGCGCGCCAGCAAGCGCGACCGCGATGGCCACGCATCGATGGCGGCAAGGCCACCGAGAAAGGCGACGATCACCACGGCGAGCAGATTGGTGGAGTTGGGGATGCCGTGCAGAAAGGCCATGTGCTGCGTGAGCACGGTGCCGAGGATCGGCAGGATCACGGCCAGCACGTACGCTAACCGAAGGCGCGATTGCCGACCGGACCGCAACGGCGCTATGAAGACTCATTCTGCCTGATCTCCTACCGGGTACTACGCTCAACGCTTTCGTTCCGGACTCTTCAGCGGAACGTTATGAGTTTACCTCAGTCGCGTGGTGCGATGATCGGTGAGCTTCGACTCGCGTTGCGGACTGGCGCGAAATCAGCGCGTGCTCATGCGGTATCCACCGATGAGCTGGCAGAGAGCGATGGAGCCTACACAACCAAAGGTGCGCAATCGCCATCAAAGCACGAGCGCCTAGTCTTCGGATTCTCGCTCCGAGGCCAGATCGCGCAGAGCGGCGATCTGCGGATGCAGCAGCTTGCCGGTGAGGGATTTGGTGAGGCGGTCGACGGCGGCGAGTTGCTCCGGTGTGAGCGGCTGCTGGGCGAGCTGCTGCATGGCCCGCGCGATCTCCTGCTGCCGCAGCGCCTCTGCGCCGAGCAGCAGCTCCTTGATGGACTCGGTGACCGGAGCCTGCGAGATGCGATCGCTGTAGCGTGCGACCTCGCGGGTGACGATCGACTCGGCCGCTTCGGCCTCGCGATTGCGCACGGCCTTGTTCTGCATCGCCACTTGCTGGAGGTCGTCGATGTCGTAGACGAAGCAGCCTTCCACCTTGTTGACCTCGGGAGCGACGTCGCGGGGAACGGCGATATCGATGAAGAACATGGGCCGATTCTTGCGGCGCTGCAGCAGGGCGCGGGCATGGTCGGGCGTAAATACCTGGCCGGCGCCGGTGCTGGTGATGACGATGTCGGCACGATGCGCCTGCTCGTGCAGCTGGTCGAGGGGAATGACGCCGGTGGTGATGGTGGGGGTGCGGAGCGCGTCGGCGATGGCCTGCGCGCGGGACTCGGTGCGATTGGCGACCAGCAGCGTGGTCGCGCCCTGCTGGATGAGGTGGCGCGCGGTGAGGTCGCTCATCTTGCCGGCTCCCACCAGGAGCACGGTCTTGCCGGCGAGCGAGCCGAAGATCTTGCGCGCGAGCTCGGCGGCGACCGAGGCGACCGAGACGGTGGTGTTGCCGATCTGGGTCTCGGTGCGCACTTTCTTGGCGACCGAGAAGGCGCGCTGCAGCAGCGGGTCGAGCATGGTTTTGACTGCGCCGACCTCGCGGCCGACGGTCCAGGACTGCTTGACCTGGCCGAGGATCTGGGGCTCGCCGACGACCATGGAATCGAGCGAGCTGGCCACGCGGAAGAGGTGGCGGATGGCGTCGCGCTCGGAGTACTGGTAGACGTGGGGCTCGATGTCGGCGGTGCGGATCTGCAGGTAGTCGTGCAGGAACTGGATGACGCTGAGGGTGGGCGCGGGGCGGCCGGAGCGGGTCTCCTGCCGCTCCTCGTCGAGGCCCTCCTGCACGGTGAGAATCTCGACGCGGTTGCAGGTGGAGAGGATGAGGGCCTCGCGAATGCCGGGCTGATCGGCGAGGGTGCGGGTGGCGTCGGCGAGCCGGTGGGTGGGGATGGCGAGGCGCTCGCGAACGGCGATGGGCGCGGTGGTGTGGTTGACCCCGAGCAGCAGCAGCCGGGACGCATTGGAGGCTGTGCGTGGAGCTCGGCCTGGGTGCGATTGCGCGTCGGCCTTCGATCTTCATGTCACGCATCGGATCGCTCATGGCGTCTTGAACCTATGCACGGCAGAGAGCGAGTTCGCGGCCCAGACGGCAATCATGACGAGGAAGACGAAGCTCGACAGGTAGACCGCGCGGCGTCCGCGCAAGCCGCTGTTGCTGCGGATATAGATCATGAGGATGTAGGCGATCCACATCGCAGAAGGAGAGCAGCACCTTGGGGTCCGCGAAGAAGGTCAGGCCGATGGTCTGGAGGGCGAGCACCGAGCCGATCAGCAGACCTGCCGTCATGCAGGGAAGGCCGAAGCGCAGCGAGTTGACGCCAATCTGGTCCAGGGTCTCCAGCGGCGGCAGCCAGCCGCGCTTGGATTCGGTGCGCTTCTGTTTGAGGCGCCTCTCCTGGATTAGATACAGCAGGCTCGCGATCAGTGACAGAAACATTGCCGCATAGGCGGCCAGCAGCAGAGCGATGTGGAGGAGGATCCAGCCGGTGCGCACCAGGGGGTAGGCGATCTCTCGTGGCCGGGATGGAAGGCGGGAACGATGGCGAGGAGCACGGCGATGGGCAGAAGAAAGATCCCGAAGGAGACGGTCCTGTAGCGCGCGGCGAGGATCAGGAAGCCGACCACCAGGAGCAGGCCCAGCATGGAGAGGGTCTCGTGGGTGTCGACGGGCAGGGCGCGATGGGCGGCGTAGAGGGTCTCGGTGATGGAGACAAAGTGGAAGAAGGCCCCCATGAACGCGGCCGGCATGGCGATATGCCGCCAGCGGGGGCGGTTATAGAGCGCAGCCGGCAGCACCGCCAGGGCGGCAATGCCGTAGAGAATCACCGCGAGTCGGAGCCAGAGCAGGGTCATACGTTCGGAAGTTCGCGCCAACTATGCGCGAAAATCCAGTATATCTGCATTGCCTCGACGGGTTTGTGATTACGCTCACAGACCGAAGGCCGGCGTACGGGGTCTCTCAGCGGCCGGCCAGCTGCATCATCTCGAATGCGAAGCAGCCAATGCCGATCCAGCACAGAAAGGACATGGTGAGAACAATGGCCAGCCGAAGAATTTTGCGCAGACTCGAGAGCGCTGGCGGGCCTGCGCAGGCTCCGATCCATCGTCCTGGCCAGACTGTTTCGACCACCAAGCGTTTGCTTGCCGGGTCATAACGAGGCCCCCTTCACCCGAAAATCAGAGAGAAGTCTCAGATATACACCCTTGCACGCTCCGTTGCCAGTGTTTTTCGGGCTAGGGTGTCGCCTTACTTCAGCGTCGTAGGCGACCGACTGCTCGAGGTAGGAGCTGGAGCTTGCCTTCGATCAGCGACAGCGGGAGGAAAGAGGGGCGATCCAGGATCTCGACGGCCAGCTTTCCGTCGGCGTAGGTATACCTGGCGGTGACGCCGTCCTTGCTCAGGGTTCCGGTGGTTCCGTTCAATTCGATGCCGTTGGTGCGCAGGCGTTCTGCAGCCGCAGCGAACTGCGTTGCAGACATGGGAATCTCGATCATTCTGCCAGTGTAGGGGCAACGGGAGATTTGGCCAAGGGGCTGGAGGCCTGGCGTGGGAAGCGGCCGTCTACGATATTCTGGGCTTTCAGATTCGAGCGCATGAGCATGTCCACGGAAACTATTGGAGCAGCCGGCGAACGCGACCTTACCCCGGTCATGCGGCAGTATCGCGCCGCCAAGGAGGCGCATCCGGACGCTCTGCTGTTCTTCCGGCTGGGCGACTTCTACGAGCTGTTTTACGAGGACGCGATCCTTGCCTCGCGGGAGCTGCAGCTGACGCTGACCTCGCGCGACAAGAGCAAGACCGTGCCGATGTGCGGGGTTCCCTACCACTCCGCCGGCACGTACCTGCAGCGGCTGCTGCGCAAGGGATATCCGCGTGGCGCTGTGCGAGCAGATGGAGGATCCGAAGACCGCGAAGACGATCGTGCGGCGCGAGGTGACGCGGGTGCTGACGCCGGGCACGGCGGTGGACGCGGCGCTGGACGCGAGCGAGAGCCAGTGGCTGGCGAGCATCGCTGCCAACGGCAATGGGCCGGGCGCGGCGGTGGGGGTTGCGGCGCTCGATCTCTCGACGGGCGAGTTTCGCGCGACGGAGTTTCCGGGGCCGTCGGCCTGGGCGCTGGCGCTCGACGAGCTGGCGCGGATGCGGCCGGCGGAGGTGTTGTATGCTCGCGGCAGCGCCGGGTTTGGCGGCACGTCGCAGAGCGTTCGCCAGGGAGTGCTGCGGGATCCGGCCGAGGCCAGGGAGGCTGCGGCCGAGGAGCCTGCGCAGCTCGATATCTCCGGCGCGCGCACCGAGGTGGAGGAGTGGGCGTTCACCGAGGACTATGCGGTGCCGCTGCTGCGGCAGCAACTGCAGCGTGCACTCGCTGGACGGCATGGGGCTGGGCGCAGCATCACGCGGCTGCGGTGGCTGCGGGGGCGATTGTGCATTACCTGCGCGCGACCAAGCAGGGGGCGCTGGAGCATCTGGACACGCTGCGGTACTACGAGCGCAACGACGCGCTGGAGCTGGATGCGGTGAGCGTGCGGAACCTGGAGCTGGTGGAGCCGCTGTTCTCGAGCGAGGGTCCGCAGACGACGCTGTTCTGGACGCTCGACGCGTGCTGCACGCCGATGGGCAAGCGGCTGCTGCGCGCGCAACTGCTGCGGCCGATGCAGTCGCTGGACGCGATCAACGCGCGGCTGGATGCGGTGGCGGAGGCGGTGGGCGACCTTCGCCGGCGGGAGGGCTTGCGGCGGGCGATGGATGGGATGCTCGACCTGGAGCGGCTGCTGGGGCGCGTCTCGCTGGAGACGGCCGGGCCGCGCGAGGTGGTGGCGCTGGGCAAGACGCTGGCGCGGCTTCCCGGGCCTGCGCGCCGCGGTCGGCGAGTTTGTGACGGCGAATCCAGCGAGCCGCTGGGCGGAGCTGGGCGGCGGCGCTCGATACGCTGGACGACCTGCAACGAGCTGATCGCGCGCACGCTGGTGGACGAGCCACCGGTGGCGCTTGCGGATGGCGGCGCGATTCGCGAGGGCGTGGATGAGGATCTGGATGAGGTGCGCGAGCTTGTCGTCTACGGGGCGGCAGCGCATTGCGGCGATCGAGGAGCGGGAGCGCGAACGCACCGGCATTGGCTCGCTGAAGGTGCGGTTCAACTCCGTGTTCGGGTACTACCTCGAGGTGACGAAGGCGAACGCGAAGGCCGTGCCCGCGGACTACGAGCGCAAGCAGACGCTGGTGAACGCGGAGCGGTTTACGACTCCGGAGCTGAAGGAGCTGGAGGCGAAGATTCTGACCGCGCAGGAGCGGTCGGCGGAGATCGAGCGGCGCATCTTTGCCGAGCTGCGGCGGCAGTTGCTGGCGAACGCGGCGCGGATGCGCGAGACCTCGCGGCGTGGTCGCGCGCATCGATCTGCTGGGCTGCTTCGCGCATCTGGCGGCGCTGCGCGGATGGGTGAGGCCGCAGGTGGATGCGAGCGGGATGCTGGAGTTCATGGCGGGCCGGCATCCGGTGGTCGAGCGGCGGCTGGAGGACCAGGGCGCGGGGCGATTTGTGCCGAACTCGCTGCATCTGTGCGCGGGCGACACGGCTGCCAGCGAGCCGTCGCTGCTGCTGATCACCGGGCCGAACATGGGCGGCAAGAGCACGTATCTGCGCCAGGCGGCGCTGCTGGTGATCATGGCGCAGTGCGGCTGCTTTGTGCCGGCGGAGCGGATGCGGCTGGGGCTGGTGGATCGCATCTATACGCGCATTGGCGCGAGCGATAACGTGGCGCGCGGGCGGTCGACGTTCATGGTGGAGATGACGGAGACGGCGGCGATTCTGAACACGGCGACATCGCGCTCGCTGGTGCTGCTGGATGAGATGGGCCGCGGCACGGCGACGTACGACGGGCTTTCGCTGGCGTGGGCGACGGTCGAGCATCTGCATGACAGCATCGGCGCGCGCACGCTGTTTGCGACGCACTATCACGAGCTCACGCTGCTGGCGGACCGGCTCGCGCAGCTGAAGCAACGTGCGGGTGACGGTGAGGGAGAACGCGGGCGGCATCGTCTTTCTGCATACGGTGGAGCCGGGTGCGGCGAACAAGAGCTACGGCATCGAGGTGGCGCGGCTGGCGGGGCTGCCGAACGCGGTGATCAGCCGGGCGCGCGAGGTGCTGAAGGTGCACGAGCGCGCCGAGACGCAGCAGGTGCGCGAGTCCGCTCCGGCGGCGCGCGAAGCGAAGGTGCAGATGACGATGTTTACGCCGCTCTCGCAGCGGATCGTGGACCGCATCGAGCAGGTGGACGTGGATGGGCTGACTCCGCGCGAGGCGCTGCAGCTGCTGGCCGAGCTGCAGCGGGAACTGAAGGGGGACGGCGCATGAAACGCTGCTGCAGCGCGAAGGCGATGGTGGTGGCCGGCGTGATGTGTGGCACCTCGGCCGATGGGGTCGATGTGGCGCTGTGCCGCATCGCGCCGGCGCTGCGCAGCGATGCGGCTCCGCGACGTGAAGCTGCTGGGGCATCGCTCGTTCGCGTATGACAAGAAACTGCGCGCGGCGATCTTGGCGATGGCCGCCGGCGAGTCAGACGACGGCGGGCGGAGCTCAGCCAGCTTTCGCTGGCGGCTCGGCGAGGTCTATGCAGACTGCGTCGCGACGACCTGCGCGCGAGCTGCAAGCTGAAGCCGCAGCTCGCGGCCATGCATGGACAGACGGTGTATCACCAGGCGGTGGCGGCGAAGTTTCTTGGCGCGGCGGTGCGCTGCACGTCGCAGATCGGCGAGCCGGCGCTGATTGCCGAGCGGCTGCGGGTTCCGGTGGTGAGCGACTTTCGTCCGGCGGATCTGGCGGCCGGAGGACAGGGCGCGCCGCTGGTGCCGATGCTCGACTTCTGCGCTGTTCCGGCACGCGACGAAGAACCGGCTGCTGCTGAATCTCGGCGGCATTGCGAATGTCACGGCGCTGCCTGCGGCGTGCTACGACTGACGGGCGTGCTGGCGTTCGATACCGGGCCGGCGAACATGCTGATCGACCTGCTGATGCAGCAGCTCTACAACCGGCGCTTCGATAAGAACGGGGCAGTCGCCGCGAGCGGGAGGGTGCTGACGCCGGTGATCGAACGTCTGCTGCGCCACGCCGTACTTCTCTGCGCCGGCACCGAAGTCCTGCGGGCGCGAGGAGTTTGGCGGCGCGTTCGCGCATCAGCTTCTTGCGCTGTGCAAGCGGGCCCGCGAAGGAGGACGTGATCGCGACGGCTACGGCGCTCACTGCGGCGACGATCCTCGACGCGTATCGCCGATTCTGCTGGCCGCATCTGGGGCAGCAGGCTCCGCTGGCGCGCGCGACGGAGCTGATCGTGGCGGGCGGCGGGGCAAAGAATGCAACGCTGATGCGCATGCTGAGTGAAGGCTTCGCGCAGCTGGGCGTCAAGGTTGCGACTACGGCGAGTGCGGGGCTTGCCGGTGGAAGCCAAAGAGGCCGCGGCGTTTGCGCTGCTGGGATGGCTCACCTGGCATGGACTTCCGGGCAACATTCCCAGCGCGACGGGGGCGGCTCGCGCGGTGGTTCTGGGCAAGGTGACGTATCGCGTTGAGACGGTGCGTGGCTTCGACGCTGTTGGCGGCGTCGGCTTGCATGCTCGCTGCGTCGCATGCTCGCCGGCCGCGAAGGATCCGCACACGCTGACCTTCCTCATCGAGTCCTCGCCCGAACAACCTGGATGTGCGGCAGGGCACGGACTCGCAGTCGGAGCGGATCGGCGAGCTCATCTACGATCCGCTCGTCCGCAAGGATGCGCACTTCAAGCTGCAGCCGTGGCTGGCCACTCGCTGGGATCGGCCGGACCCGCTGACGTGGGTCTTTCATCTGCGCGCGGGCGTGCGCTTCCACGACGGCCATCCGCTGACGGCGGCGGACGTCGCGTGGTCGATCCGCAGCATGACGAACGGCGCGATCATCACGGCCAAGGGTGGTGCGTTCAAGGCGATCACCGCGGTGGATACGCCGGATCCGCTTACCGTGGTGGTGCATACGAGCGCGCCGCTGCCCAGCCTGCTGTTCAACCTGAGTGATGGGCTGTTCGGCGTCGTCGAGAACGGGGCCGGCCGCGACGAAGGTCTGCATCCGGTCGGGTCGGGGCCGTTCCGCTTCGTCTCGCAGGTGCAGGACAAGGAAGTGCTGCTCGATCGCAATCCGAGCTACTGGGCCGGCGCGCCGAGTGCGACGATCGAGCACGTGCGCTTCCAGGTGGTGCCCGACACCATCACCGCGGCGCTCGAGATGAAGAAGGGCTCGGCGGATGTCGAGAGCAACGTACTCACGATGGACATGGTGCACGCGCTGAGCGACTCGCCGAATCTGCGTGTGTCCACTGGCCCCGGAGCGCGCGTCGACTACCTCAACTTCAACGTGCAGGATCCGGCGCTGCGGGACGTTCGGGTGCGTCAGGCCATTGCCTTTGCGATCGACCGACCTGCGCTGGTGGCGGCGCTGTGGCGCGGCCATGCGCACCTCGCCGACACGCTGCTGCCGCCGGGCCACTGGGCGGCAGCAGCGGACGCTGACCTGGCGCAGTATCCGCACAACACGGCGCGTGCCATCGCGCTGCTTGATGCTGCCGGACTCAAGCCCGACAGCGATGGCATACGCCTTCATCTGACGCATGAAGACGTCCACGGATGAGACCACGCGGCTCGAAGCGCAGGCCATGCAGGCCGAGTTGCGCGACGTCGGCATCGAGCTCAGCCTGCGCTCGGCGGAGTTTGGGACGTTCTACTCCGACATTACCAAGGGAGCGTTCCAGATGTACCTGCTGCGCTGGATCGGCTCCAACGAAGACCCGGACATCTTCCACTACTGCTACGCGACGGAGATGTTTCCGCCGAAGGGAGCCAACCGCGGCCACTACTCCAACCCTCGGGTCGACGCGCTGCTGAAGGCGGCGAGCATGGCCAGCAACGACGACGCGCGCCGCAGCGACTATCTGCAGATCCAGCAGATTCTTGCCGAGGAGCTTCCGACCATCCCGCTGTGGTATCCGGACAACATGGTTATCCACTCCGCGCGGCTGACGCACCTGACGCCTGATCCTGGCGGCAGCTTTGATTTTCTTCGCACCGCGGAGTTGCGTTAGGAACTTTGGCGGCTCTGCGCCGCGGCGCGATCTCTCTGGTCATCGACGACACCGAGCGTTGGAGCTTCCTGGCAACGAACTACGTCAGGCGCTGGCAGCGAGTCCGGCGAGCTTCGCCGAACGCGTTGCGTGGAGCTCTTCGACCGGCAACCGATACGCCAGGTTGGGCCTTCGGGTTACGCTCGAGACCACGTGCGAAAGAAGGCGGTCTACGCCATCGCGGCCGCGCTTGCCCGCAAACTCCGAGTTATAGCGGGACGCATAACAGATCGAGCGGAAGCAGTCGAGAACGGTGGTGAGGACACCGCGCGTGCGCATCACGTCGCAGGGAACCACAGTCTTCCGGCGCGAACCCTTCAACGATTCAGCCTCGTCCATCACACCATGCAGGATCGAGGGATCGCTCCACCATCCCTTATGGAGGGCGGTCAGCGTGGCCTGCGGGAGAAAGATTCTGTCATCGGTTAACAAGACCGCGGGAAACGAAGCCTGCGCTCCCACAGCAAAGCGGCTATAGGGCCCGAGGGAGCCACAGGCGTTGACAACGGTTACCTTCGAATCGGTTCGATCATTCTTCTCAAAGGGAGACGTTGCGTCGTTGTTCACCACCAGGATTTCGCCGACCAACATCATCTGGTTGTAGAGCTCGAGAAGCTCATTCACCCGCGACAGATGCTTGGATCCGTAAAGCACAACAGAGATCAAGTTCGGCATCACAGGGGGAAGCATCTGTTCTTCTCCGAAGTTAATGCACAGATTGGCCGCGCCCCAGCCGTGCGGGTTGGCAACCAGCCGGCCCTCCTGCAGATTCTTTTCACTGATCGCACGGTTGGCTGCCCGCATGGTGTGCCAGTTGTCTTCCCCGGTGTGCGAGACCTTCTCGTACATGGTGTTCTGGATGGGCGCGGGCGCAGCGGCGGGCGACCAGATATAGCGAACGCCGCTGGCTGACGCGCGCTTGAGCAGATCGCGGTCCTGGTAGGCGCTGGGGCCAAAGCTCTCATCGTATCCGCCGAGCGTGTAAAACCAGTAGCGCGGGATGCAGATGCGACCGAAGGCGCCGGCCGTGCCGTCGTCCATATGCAGGATGACTTCGCCGATCGCGCCGGAGAAGTATTCGTCGATGACTTCGCGCATTCCTTCAATGTTGTTATCGGCATCCACGTTGACGAGCAGGTCGCCGCGGCCGAGGCGGTGAGCCAGGTTCTTGGCCAGCGAGCAGTGATGCCGATCCGCGCGGGTATAGGCGTAGGTCAGTTGACCTCGATTGATGGCGTGCCGGCAGCGGTCGGAAGACTCGACGAAGCGCGACAGCCCATCGGGGCTGCCGTAGTCGAGCAGGACGATCTCTTCGTCGTCGCGCAAGCGGTCAAGGTTGTCGAAGAGGGTCAAGGCGAGCTGCCACAGGCGCCCATGGCAGGTGGTGCAATAGGACACCCGCACCTTACGCGCGCGAGCGGTCGATGGAGATTGAGGGCTGAGCGTGTCGGCAAACGTGCTGGTGCGAACGGCCGCGAGCGGCTGACTCTCTTCCCCAGGCCAGTCGCGAATCTTCGAGTCATCCCGACCTCGAGCGCGAGCTCGTTTTGTCGCCGACTCTTTCACGTGCTGAATGATATGTGGCAACGGAGTAAAAGGCAAAAGCTATCTTGATCGCTTTACGACGGACTGGAGGCAAGCGAACTCCTTGAGCGAACGTTCCGGATGGGTTGGGGGAATATCTGGGTGTATGCTTACCGGCGTATGTGCTCCCGCCATTGCTGCCGCAGGAGGAGGCTCTTGCGTCGCTGACGAATTTCATCTTCGCTGAGGAGGAGACTATGCCGACATCGACACCTCCGTCCGGTACAGCGGCTGGCGCAAAGGTCGTGCGAATTCCCATCACGAATGTCTTGATGAACGGGAATTATACGGGCGTGATCCAGGCGGGCGCGGACAAGAAGACAGCCAACGTAATTCTCGACACGGGCAGCAGTGCGCTGGGGCTCGATGGCAATCTCTACAATCCCGGCGCCGATCGAAACGCGAAGACGACGAAGATTGTCCAGGCGGTGCGATACGCAAGCGGCTCGTGGCTGGGCGCCGTGGTCCATACGGATATCTCCGTTGGGATCGGGACGCAGTGCGTCAATCTGAATCAGGTGAACGTGGCGGTGGCCTATGCGGAATCGAGCGAGATGTTCGGGAAGGCGAACGGGATCCTTGGGTTGGCCTATACGCGTCTGGATTCTGCGTACACGATGCCCGGTGTGACGTGGCCGCCGAAGTACAACTACAACCAGATTCAACAGCAGGGCCGCGTAACGTTTCTTCAGCCGTACTTCACGCAACTGGAAGCGCAGGGGGCGGTGGCGAATAAATTCGCGTTCTACACCAGGCGATCGATGATTCGGATGACAACGCAGAATCCGGCCACCGACAGCTTCAACCAGGGCTTTCTGCTGGTCGGCGGAGGGGAGGAGAGCAAGGATCTGTACTCCGGCACGTTCCAGAGCGTGGATATTCTGGATGACGATTGGTACAACACCAACCTGAAAGCGGTGCTGGTGGGCGATGCCGAGCCGATTGAAGTTCCACCGCCGACGAAGGCGAGCAATCAGCTGACGAACTCCATCGTGGATAGCGGAACGAATACTCTGCTGCTCGAGGACTCGCTGTTTCAGACGATCGCGAAGCGTCTTACCAGCGGCCAGGACAAGAGCCTGACGCAGGCGATGCGCAGCGGCTATCTGCCGATGTGCAGCCTGAAGCTGGCGCAGTGGCCGGCGATCACGTTTGTGCTCCAGGGCAGTCCTGGCGATGTGAAGCTTGCCGTGTCTCCGGAGAGTTATTGGCAGACGGACGCGCCGGAAAAGGGATATGCATCGGCCGCGATCATGAGTGATAATGGGCAACTCAAAGGCCGGTCGATCCTGGGATTGCCCTTGATGAACGGCTATCTCACCATCTTCGACCGCTCCGTGGACAAGGGTCTTGGGGTCATCAAGTTCGCACCGCGCAAGTGATACGCGTTTCCGCGCAGCTCATCTCGGGAAGTCTTCCATGCGCTTTCTGAAATTCGACATCTACGAGGGCGGCCACGTGGGGTTCTTCAATAACCTGATGTCGCTGGAGCTCGGCGTGGGCCTGAGCGTGTTGTCGAATCGGCGCCTGCTGCTGAATATTCCTCCGCATCCGGTCTTCAACAGCGAGAACGAATTCAACCTGCTGGACCTGGTGGATGTGCAGTTCCCTCACCAGGCGGGAAGTTTTTCGGAGATAGACGGCGCCTTGCTTCCCGATCTGCACGCCAACCGGGTGACGGCGGACGATCTGCAGCAGATGGATCATCAGCCTGTGATCTCCAGCTGCAACAGCAACACGCTGGGGTATTACAGCTATACGCTGCCCTTCGATAAGCGGGTGATCTACGCGTGCAATGATCTGATCGAGATCAGGGAGCCCTACCGGCGCGCGGCCGCATTGATCGTGAACGAACTGCGGCGGGAACATGGGCAGTTTGCATCGGTGCATATCCGGCGAGCGGACTTTCTCAATGTGCACAATCAGACGGCGAGCGTTCCTCCCGAGGTCATGTGCGATACCCTTCGCTGCCATCTCCCAGCGGACGGCTTTCTGCTGATTCACTCCGACGAGATGCATCCGGAGTATTTCGCACCGATCCTGGAGGCGTTTCCTCGCCACTGCCTGATTGATGTGGCGCTGTTTCGCGACTTCTTTCCTCACACCATGGACAGCTGCGAGATCGGCATCGTGTCCGCGCTGATTGCGTCGCAGAGTGATGTCTTCCTTGGAACCATGTTCAGCACGTTCACGGGCTACATTCATCGGAAGCGCCTGTTGAACGGCAAGAATGGGCCCTTCCTGTATCTCTACAATCAGCGTCCGGGCGAGATCGCCTTTCGCGATGGGCACATTCTTGAGAACGGCGGTTCGGGACCTACGTGGGAGAGGATCGACATGCCCGCAGATCTGAGGTCGACTTGCTTCTGGTGGCGGGAGTGGCCGGAGTCCGTGCCGCACGATGGATGCGGAAGAAGTGAGCCATGAGCATCAGCATTTATGTGCATCCACGGATGAAGTACACCATCTTCCAGAAGGAGCGGACCCGTGACGTGCTTGCCGGTTTTGGCGTCGAGTTTGTCGACGCTCCGGAGCGGGGCGCGATCCTGGTGGGCAACTACGAAGCCCTGATGCGCGAGTTCATTGACGCCTTCGGTGGCTCGAAGCGCTATCTGCTGTGGACGCATGAGCCCTGGTTCTGGACCTCTCCAGAGAAATGGGCAACGATCGCAGGGCAACGCGTCCGCACGATGAGCCTGCATTCGGGCGAGGTATTTTTCGATAATTACTACTATGCGTCGATCCATCCAGGCACCGTCAGCCGGCCGATTGCGCGGCGCAGTCAATTGAATCGAACGGTGGTGATGGTTGCCAGCGCCAAGCAGCCAAGTGATGCGCAACTGGCCAGGATGACCAACGGCACCGAACTCTTGACGCTTCGCTATGAGTTGGCGATGGAGGGTTATTGGAGGAGGCAGCTGGACATCTACGGCATGCACTGGCCGGAGGGCGTGAGCCGCGGGCAAAGCCGGTATGGCCAGTGGTCGCTGTCGAAGTACAAGATACTCGAAGGCTACGATTTCAATCTGTGCTTTGAAAACTCGCTGATTCCCTACTACTGCTCGGAGAAGATCTGGCACGCGATTCACTGCGGTTGCCTGCCGATCTACTACGGCCAGGACGCCATCTATGAAGATTTTCCGCAGGACAGCTTTCTGGACTATGCGACGCTGGGCAGTGCCGATGCGTTGTTCGAGGCCGTGAGCCGGATGAGCCTTGGAGAGTTTCAGCATCGTTACGAGCAATGTCTGCGGGTGTTTCAGCGGACCTATCCGCTGGGGCATGTGTCCCAGGATCAGGCGGCGCGCTACGCTGCGCTGCAGATGATGGCGCTGGAGATGGGAACGACGACGCGGCCGGCGATGCCTGCATGGAGGGAACGCGATTCAGGTTGACGAGGGATCGTCGGGAGTTACGGTCATGTTGTGGCTTCCATGCCAATATTGCATGGCGGAGAGGCGATAGACCTTATCGGGTGAGGCAAACAGATTCAGCGCAACGCCCAGCACCGGAAGATCGCCCCAGCGACAACGGATGGAATCGGGATCGTGCCGCACCGCCTCCAGAAACTGCTGCACCTCCGGCTGGCGCCAGAAGGCGGTGCGCGTGACGTAGCAGTTGGTGTAGGGAAAGACCTGGTTGTAGGGGTTGGCGACGTTGCTTCCCTGCTCCGCGGCAAACTTCTGCGCGAAGGCGGAGAGCGTGCGGTTGGTGAGCCGGTGGCTCTCCGCCGTGAAGAAAGGCGCGGCGAAGTCGCCCTGAGATTCGGAGAGAGCTTCGAGGGGATCGTCGCTCGATGACAGGAGAATGCAGTCTTCATCGAGCCGCATCAGGTAATCAAACGCGCGGGTGTATTGCCAGATGTAATAGGAGTTGAAACGGCACATGAGGCGATAGCCCACCGACCAGTCCTCTGCCAGGTCCTGCGGCTTGATGGTGCGCGGAAGGCGGAAGACGCGCGAGATATCGATGAACCGCACGTCGTCGTTCCACTCATGCGCGAGAACGAACAGTTGATGTTCGGTGGGAATGTTGCCCTCGTGCCAGAGGATGAGGGGATATTGGCGCTTGCGGTTGCGATTGATGACGTCGTAGATGGAACGATTTCTCCGGATCAAGGGGAGATAGCTGGAGAGGTTGGTGTATCCGCGCGTCAAGCAGGCGATGGCATTGGATTGGGTCATGGGAAGGATGGTACTGCCGCGCGAAGGCGGGGGTTGAGGAGTCGCAATCCGAGAGATTTTCCGCTCGAGAGCGAAGGTGGGATTACGCCCTTTGGGTTAAGATAATTACCTGCAAATGTGTTGCTTAGCAATATTCCGTGTGCTATAAATTTGCAATTCGGCGGTACATCCATGGCCCTTGAGCGTGTCGCTCACTTTGCGAGGTTGGCTGCAAGCGATGGGGGAGTTCTGGCCGCGCTGCAGGACGATCCTGAGAGTATGCGCCAGCCGCTCGAACTGAGCGAGGCACAAGTCCACGCGTTGATCAGCGCCAGCGCCTTCACCAGTGACAAGCCCGTGCACACGACGAGCCGGGCTGAAGATCCGGTTGGCGACACGACCAACCTGATGGAGCTGGGAACGCTCGGAACGCTGCTGCCTCCGGAAGGAAGCGGAGCGTTTCCGGCGCCGGGCGAGCTGCCTCCAGTGCCGGTGTCGCCGGCGGCACCGATAGCGGTAACGCCAACGTATCCGGTGCCTCCAAAGGGAACGCCGAGGGTAGCGCCTCCGAGCAACCCGCCAATGACGCACGCGCCACAGAGCGCGGCGCCTACGCAGCCGCCAACACCCACTGCTCCTTCTCCTTCCACTTCGCCTTCCCAGGTAATTTCAACACCGGCTCGCACTCCCTATGGGAGCCCGGCCGCGGTGCCTCGATCGTACGGTTCGCCCGTCGTGTACAGTCCGGCCTATGCAACGACGGTCGTGAGCCGAGGACCGGCATCCGGCAGCCCCCAGCAGACGATAACAACGTCTTCGGGAGCGCAGGGAACGAGCGGACAGGCAGTACAACGTTACGGAACAGCGCAGACGACCACGATACCCGCTTCGAACACTCCGAGCTTCACGGTTCCCACGGCACCTGGCTCCTGCGGCTGCGCTTGTGAAGTAGGAATGATCGCGATCGTGGCACAGTTGTCGGCCACCGCCCAGTCTGCGATTACGGCCATTACGGCCATTGCGGGTATGAACTAATCGCTTGCCTCCGTAGAGGGACTTCGAACCCCAGGACACGGAACGGACACTCGGGGCCATGTAAGCGCAACGACAATGTACGTGCAACAACAACGTACGTGCACGAAGGATGGGTAGCCAAGGAGCGGAGCTTCCAGTGAGATGACTGTCAGGAGAATGCGCGCCTGCCAGCGTAGCGCTGAAGTTTCATTGGCCGCGAAGGAGATTCGATTATGGTGCTCAAGAAGAAGGTACAGGCGGCCCGTCATCAGGCAAAGCACGTCGCGGCGAAGTCCGCCAAGCCCACAACGCACGCGACTGCCAGGCCGCAGGTTCATGTGGCAGCCAAGGCGCAACCGCACGCGGCGGCCAAGGCACAACCGCACGTGGCAGCCAAGGCACAACCTTTCGTGACAGCCAAGGCACAACCTTTCGTGGCGGCCAAGGCGCAACCCCAGGTCACTCCGAAACCTCCGTTGAGCGCAGGTGCCGGCGCTGCGTTGCCGAGAGCCGTCGCTCCCAAGGTGCTTGCCCAAACATAAGCCCGTGCCCGTCCGAGCCGATCCTCGTCCGAGTGTGCTGGCGGCGGCGAAGCAAGGAGCTGCCCTTGGCGTCTCTGCCGGCCTGCTGCGATTTTCCGGGACCAGGCCCGCATCGCAGGTTACCGTAGAAAATCCGATTACGGAGAGCACGTTCCGGCTGGGTGGAAAGCCGATTCCGGCTCCCGTGCCGCGGAGCCGGCCGAATGTGCTGGCGGCTCTAGGCGGCGGAACCAGCGGACCGCCGACCGCGCCCTCACCGTCGCCGAAGTCCCCACCGTCGACGTCGCCGAAGTCCCCACCGTCGACGCCGCCGAAGAGTCCGCCGACAGTGTCGCCGAAGCTCACGCCATCCGTATCGCCGAAGAATCCGCCAACCGTGTCGCCGAAGCTCACACCATCCTTGACGCCCAAGCTCACGCCCTCAACGCCGCCGAGCACCTCGCCGACAGCGCCGAAGGCCACGCCCAGCGTTACGCCCAAAGCCACGCCGGGCACGACGCCAGGCACAACACCAGGCACAACGCCAGGCACGACCCCGGGCACGACGCCAGGTACAACACCAGGCACGACGCCAGGGACGACGCCGGGGACAACGCCGGGTACAACGCCAGGCACGACGCCCGGGACAACACCAGGCACAACGCCCGGCACGACACCCGGCACGACACCCGGGACAACGCCAGGCACGACGCCGGGTGCAACGCCAGGCACGACGCCAGGCACAACACCGGGTTCGACGCCGGGTGGAAACCAGACGCCTGGCATGGGCGGACTGATGGCTGCGGCTGGCTCCGACTGCTGCTGCCCGTCTCTCACGGCGATGGTGGCGATTGTGGCGCAAGTATCCACGACCGCTCAAACCGCTATTACCGGCATCACCGCAATCGCTGGAATGGCGATCAGAAAGTAGCGCCTATGCAACGCCCAGACATCAGCGTGGTGGTTCCTGCGCGCAACGAAGGGAACAAACTCGCGGGAACCATTCACGCCATCTCCCAGGCTCGCAGAACCGGTGCGCGGATCGAGTTCGTCATTGTCGACGATGCTTCGAACGACGACACCACGGCGAACCTGGTGGCAGCCGTTCCCGACCTGCTCAAGGAGCCGAAGATCAATGTGGTGGTTCATCGGCTCGGAGAACATTCGGGAATTTATGCCACGCGCAATCATGCTGCGTCGATGGCCACGGCGGACATTCTGTTTATCACCGACGCGCATGTCCGCTTCTCTGACGGCTGGGATGAGGTGGTGTATGAGCACATCGCCCCGAATCGGATTCTTTCCGGAACGACCACGCAGAAGGAGTCGCCGTTTCGAGGCTATGGCTGCGACCTGGTTGTGCCCTGCATGGGCACCTCCTGGAATCCGGGACCGGTGGACGGCGTAGCGCACGTACCGGTAGCTCCCTGCCATGCAACGGTCATTCCACGGGAGCTGTTCCATCGCCTGGGAGGCTACGATTCGGGAATGATTTTGTACGGCGCGGGAGAACCGGAGTTCAGCATTCGCGCGTGGTTACAGGGAGCGGAGGTCGTGGTCGTCGACGGCCTGCAGGTAGAGCACGAATTTAAGCCCAAGGTCGAGCTGACGGAGTTCATCAGCAGTGTGCGTCCTTTCTGGGTGCATAACTGCCTGCGCTTCGGCTTTCTTTATCTCAGCGAACTCGGATGCATGCAGATGCTGCGCTACTACGCGCGCACCTTCCCTGCCATCTTTGCCGAGGCGCTGCATCGCGTCAATGAGAGCGATGTCTGGCAGCGCCGCAGCGTTCTGGAGAAGCAGCACCAACGATCGTTTGACTGGCTAGTGAACTACTTCGGCATGAAGGACCAGGCCGGCGGAGAGATTCTTTGACACCGGCTGGCCGATAGCACGGAGCTCCGGGACATGATGGCGCGTCGCTCGATTTGTGCACCGTTCCGAAGATGGAAGCGTGATCCGCAAGATCTGGAGATCGGATATCGATATGGGTTTGACCATTGAGATTCTGCGTCCTGACGACCTGCTCACTCTTGAGATTGAGGTGCAGAATCTGCGGCTGAACGCCGCAGATCCAAAGAATCCGGTGCTGGTGGTGGATGACAGTTCGCAGCCGGCGTACCTGATCGTCAACTTCGCGCCGCAGCACATCATTGAAAAGGCGTATTTCGAAACCGGCAATGTTACGGCCAATCCACCGTACAACCAGGTCCCTCCGGGAACGCCGCCACTGCCAACGGGCGATGATCCGCTGGACCCGGCGGGGCAGGTTCCTGCGCGCATCGCCGGGCCCAGCCGCCTGGTATTCCAGCTTCCGAAAAAACTTACCAGCATTCCCTTTCAGACGGCGGCGCTGCTCGACTGGTCGCAGCTGACGCTGGTGGTTTCTCCCGTGGCGCAGGGGAAGACGTTGCCTCCGCCGATCACGGCGCCCGGGCCTTTGGAGACGGCGCTGGAGCTTCCCTATCGGCTGTTTCTCTCGCCGGGCAACGGCGTTGGATGGGTGAACGCACAGAGTCCCGTAACGCATGCTGGACGCACGGAGCTATGGCACACGCGGCTGGCCAAGATCGTGAAGGTCACCGGGAAGAACGGCGTGACGCTGCAGCTGCAGGAGGCCAGTCCGACGAACCTGATTCCACTGCGTGCGATCTGGTCTCCGGACTTCGTCGACCATCGAGATCTGCCATCGCACAGTCTTGACCAGACACCGTTTCTGGCGTCGTTGTCGCCGCGAGACCGCGCGCAGATCGTCATCCTGACCTCGGGAACGACAGGCTATTACGTGGTCGATCCAGGCGGAGGGACATCGCCGTGGACGCCCACGCCCATCCACGCGAGCCGGCTGTTTCTCTCTGCGCTGGGCGGCTGGCTGAGCTCGCGCGGAAACTGGTCGCCGCTGCCGGACTACAACGTTCCGCGCTTCCCCATTCGTCCCTTGGCCACCAAGGCGGCGGCTCGCAAAGCTGTAGCGGCGAAGACGATCACGCCGAGGATCCTTTCATCGACCACCGTGACCTCGCCCGTCGTGACTCCGCCGATTGAGATCCTGTACGAGCAGGTGGCTCTGGACCTGGCCGAGTGGGATCACCTGGCAACGCAGGGGCGAGACCATTACGTCAAGGTGGTGTACGAGGGCTACCTCTATCCCTTTGGCCATGCGGCATCGCTGGTCAAGGTCACCGAGCGCAAGTTCGTTCCAGCGGATACGGACGGCTCCGTTCCATCGTCGGTCACGGCGTATCTTCGCCAGCATATGTACATCGTCGTGCGCGAGGTGAAGAAGTCGTACAAAGCCGCGCCGTACACCTACCAGGGACGCGAAAACCCGTTCAGGAGCAGCATCCGCGTCGACACGATTGTGACTCCCGATATCGACGAGCCGCCGCTGGAAGGCCAGGCCGGATATTTTTCCGGCAACTCCTTCTGGATTAATGTCGGTGGCGCTCCATTTCAATTTCATATGACGGCGATTGACCTGGCGGGCAAGAGCATCGACTTCCTCGCGCCGATGATCTTTGTCAGCGTCAGCGAAACCGACGTGGGCGCGGTGCCGCCTGGGACCTCCGACGCATCCTCCGTGCAGGCCAACTATCTGGCTGCCGGCACGTCCAGGCTCTCGGATGTTCGCGGGAAGAAGGTGGCGTATGCGGACCCTGGCGCTGGAGACACTGAGCTCAAGTCCTCGGGACTGCTCTTCGATGCGCAGATTCTTTCGTCGTCTCCGCAGGGAGAGGTGCCGTTCCTCCCGGTGCTGGTGCAGGCCAACGTCGTGGTTCCCAGCCTCGAAGAGCTGTTGGGAACTTCGTCGCCCGTGAGCATCGTGTATTACCAGACCTATCTCACGTCCGGATTGGACAGCAACGCCGGCGTCTTTGCGAAGCTTGCCACCGGCCCAACTGCGTTGCCGGCACCGCCTGCAGTGGCGTTCAGCGCCAACAAGGCCGGCGGCTTGGCGACCCCGAGCTTTAACATCACAGCGCTGTCCGCACGTAAAGGCATGGTCGCCGGAGATCCCGATGACGCAGCCCAGGGCAATATCAATCCCGCAGACTACTTTGGTGGACTCGATATCAATGCCCAGTTGTTCGGGACGATCCCGCTCGGACAACTGATTCCCGTCGACGCGATCACCAAGAAAGCGACCAGCAAGCAAAACGCCCCGGAGATTCGTTCGCTCTCGCTGCCCAACAAGAAAGCTCCCACGCAAATCGTTACCAAGGTGAAGTGGGAGCCGCAGCTGCAGGACTATTCCATCGGTCCGGTCACGATCGCGTTCAACAGTGACGGGCAGACGTCGAAGCTGTCGTTGAACGCAACCATCACCCGGCCGCTGGACGGTTCGCCCTCGCAGTCGAGCATCAAGGGAACGCTCAGCAAGTTCGAGATCACGCTGCTCGGTGTTGTCGCGCTGGTGGTCAATTCCATCGAGTTCACGTCCGTCAACGGCTCCAAGACCAATGTCGTGGTCAAGCTTGCTGGCAAGAACGCGATTCAGTTCGTGGGTCCGCTCACGTTCCTGCAGAAGTTGGCGGATATTCTTCCGCCAGGACTTTTCGGGGGAGACGGTCCATCGATTGATCTCACATCGACTGGAATCAAGGTCTCCTACACGCTGGGCTTGCCTTCGATTTCGATCGGCGTGTTTTCGCTCGAAAACATCGCGATCATGGCCGGCGTCGATCTTCCCTATCTCGATGGTCAGCCCGGCTTCGAGTTCGCCTTCTGCTCGCGCGGCAGTCCCTTCCTGCTCACCGTCGAATGCATCGGCGGCGGCGGTTATGTGCACCTGATTCTGACCGCCAAGGGAATTCAATTGGTGGAAGGAGCGCTGGAGTTCGGCGGCGAATTCTCGTTCGACATCGGTGTCGCTTCTGGTGGCGTTCATATCATGGCGGGCATCTACTTCAAGCTCGCCGGCTCGACGACCACGCTGACCGGCTTCGTGGATATCGGCGGCGAGGTATCGGTGCTCGGCATTATCTCGATTTCGATCGACCTTAATCTGAGCCTGACGTGGGTTCATACCCCGACCGGAAACAAGATCCAGGGACGCGCGACCTTGAAGATCTCGGTGAGCATCCTGTTCTTCAGTATCTCCGTGAGTGTCTCGGTTGAGCGGAGCTTTGGCAGCGGTGCGGGCGATCCGCAGATTGCGCAAGTGATGGACGCCAGCGACTGGGCGCAGTATTGCCTGGCGTTTGGTGGTTGAGGACAAGTGAACATGGCAAGCCAGACCTTCATCTTCGTGGCACTCCCGAACGGGCTGGGCGCAAGTGGCAAGCTCAAGCTATCGGTGTATCTGGCGCCGCGCCTCGATAGTGGAGCAACGCTGGCGGCCTTTCCGGACATGCTGACCTGGCCGCAGTCGATCCAGGCGCATGGTCTGCAATTCCAGATCGCCTGCGGCACCAAGAAAGCGACCGTGGCTGTCGATACGTCGGTGCTGCGCCCCGACGTCTGGCAGGCGATCTTCGCGCCGGACACCTTCGTCGAGGCCTATACGATTCCGGACTTTGCCAGCGGCCTGTTCGTCTCCTACCCCACTCGCCAGGCGCTGTCGTATCTCAAGTACGCCTATCAGGCATTCTCTCTTGCGCCAACGCAGCAGGACGTTCGTGAAGGTCCGTTTCGCGTCCTCAGCCCGCTCTCGTTTCGCAATGGCTCAAAATCGAACCTGGGCCTGAAGATGACAGAGATACGTAAGGAGATGTGGAAGCAGCAGCAGGCATTCACCGGAGCGACAAGCGGTGTCGGCACGGTGGCTCCCCTTGCCGTCTCCACCACCAATCCCGATGGAGTTCCTACCACCGTGGCGGCGCCCGATCCAGCTTCGACGCACGATATGATCACGCGCTTTGCTCTGTTTCACAATCTCTTGAAAGCGCCCAATCGTCCTGCATTGCCCACGGCTCCGAACGGATTCAAGAAGACGCTGGACTTCCATCGCGCCCTGACTGCGCTCAACTCGTATCCTTCGCTGCTGCGTGCGCTGGGCCTGGTCTTTGACCTGGAGATTCCCGCATCGCTGTGTCCAACGTCGCCCGCCAGCGGGGCGTATCTATCCGTGAAGGTGGCGAAGGTGACCCCGGGATTTGCGTGGCAGATCAAACCCAGCTTCAGCCTGACGGGCACCTCGTATTGGCGCGACTCCAATGCTTTCTGCGCAGCTCCAGCGGCTGCACCCGCCGCGCAAACTGCAGGCAACTATCCGCCGGGCGATATCTTCAAGGGCTTTCTGGCCATGACGCCACAGAATTTCTTCCTCTCGCAGGTGGATCTGGATGGGGCGTTGCTCAAGGCGATGGGACTCGCGGACAGCATTCAAAACATAGCCGAGACGGGCACCTTTGCGACCATCGAGCAGAGCCTTCCCTCCCTGCGCTCGGCGGGCATCTCGCTCATGGCCGACGGCCGCGGCCTGCAGTTGCTGCAGTCCATCCAGAACAACCAGGGGTTCAATGCGTCCATCACGTCGACCACCGCTCCTCCGTACAACGCACAGGATCTGGTTCGCGGTTATCGCATCGACATCTGGTCGTCGCGCACCAACAGCTGGTATTCGTTGCATGGCCGCACGGCCACGTATCGCTTTGGAGCCAACGGGTCCATCACGCTGCAGGCAGCCGATGAGGGATTCACGCAGTTGGCGGCGGCTCAACCGGCGGACGATCCGACGCGCAAGCCCGATCAGTATTCGATCGACCATGGCCTTCCGCAGCCCTCGCAGAATGTGTATGTCCACGAGCGTGTGGCGCGTTGGAACGGATGGAGCCTGAGCGTGTCGCGGCCGGTGACGCCACTCAATCGCAGCCCGGACCCATCCAAGGCGCTCGATGGTGACCCCACGACGGACGCCGCGGTCACGCCCTTCAAGATGGTGGCGACGTTTGAGGTGACGCCCGGCTCGCTTCCGGAACTTCGCTTCGGAGCAAACTATCGCCTGCGCGTGCGCTCGGTCGATCTCGCGGGGAACAGTGTTCCCCTCAGCGCGACGGTCTCCAATGACTTCGTTGCGCCTGCGGGTAGCGTCCAGATGAAGTACCTGCGGTTCGAACCGGTGGTCGCTCCGACCTTGCTGTTCCGGCAGCCTCCCGGCCTGGGCGCCTCGTTGGCGCGCATGGTCATCCGCTCCTTCAACAACAGTCCTTCGCTCGACGGCCAGGTCACGTCCGAGACCGATCAGCGGCACATCGCACCTCCGGGCGTTGCTCAGCGGATGGTGGAAGAGCATGGGTTGCTCGACGTGGACGGCAAGCTGAGCGGCGATCTCGCCACCTATCAATTGATCACGCAGCGAGATCAGTTCGTCATGCCCACCCAGAATAAACTTCCGCTGGAGTCGGGCCCCGTCTTCACGGTCGGATATTTTCCGGACCCCCTGGCGCGTGGTGCGGCCTTCCGCAATCTGCCGAATACGCCCACGGACACCAATGGGCGCATCCAGCAAAACAGCTTGAGCTACAAGACGCTTCCGGATGTCGATCCCCGCGCCGGATCGGTCACGTACATTGATTTCGGATCGAAGCCGTGGCCGGACGCGGCGGCACTGCGCCTGGTTCTGCAAGAAGGCAGCGGAGCTCCGCAATGGGATGCGAGCAACCGGGTGCTGACCGTATCGCTGCAGAAGGCGTCCCTGGTGACGGTCCCGCTGAGCTGCTATCTCAAGCCCGCGGACCTGGCCATCATGGGAGTGTGGGGCTGGCTTCGCGAATTCTTCGAGGCGCTCGAGTTGAACTCGCTGCAAACCGGCGGCGACTTCGAGTTCACGGCGACCAGCGACGACATCGCCCAGATCACGCGGCTCGTTCTGGAAGGCGGCTATCCCATGATTACGCCGGCGCTGAGCCTGACGCTGGTGCATGCGGTGCAGCAACCGTTGGGGGAGCCGAACTTCGTCCAACTTCCGGTGGTGCACGATCCGTCGGCTCCCATCTTCGCTTCGGCGCTGCGCAACGACTTCACGCCCATCACTGCGTGGAGGTCGGTGGGCACGCACGAGGCCGTACTGCTGGGCGGCCTGCAGATCAACGGCGCCAGCAGCTCCAAGGTCGAGATCAACGGGCGCTGGCTGGAGGTCACGGACGATCCCACGCTTCCGGCTCCGACGGAATCTGTTGCCGCGCAGATGGTGGAGACCTTCGATCTCTCCTCGCTCGAGGCCGGCGTCATTTATTCCGATGCCACCGATACCCGGATGGTCGCGGTCTACATACCGCAGGTCGACGTTCTGTGGTTCTCCGGACCGCAGGACACGCTGTCGGGCGTGGAGAATCCTTCCACGGCCGCTCCTGCCGCGCCGATCCATCGCTTCAACGACACGCGGCACCGCTGGATCGAATACACTGCGACGGCTACCTCGCGCTTCCAGGAGTATTTTCCAACGGGGTTGGACTTCACCCGCAGCGGTCCTACGCTCGTCGTCGACGTACCGAGTTCCGCGCGTCCTTCGATTCCCGATATAGCGTACGTTGTGCCGACCTTTGGATGGGAGCGCCAGGAGACCACCAACGTCAAGAGCGGCATCCGTCACAGCAACGGGTTCCGCGTCTACCTCAATCGCGGCTGGTACTCTTCGGGCCAGGATGAGTTGCTCGGCGTGATGCTCTGGTCGAACGCAGCACCCGATCCGAACTACGAGACGCGCGAGCAGTTCAAGGGACTCTTTACGCAGTGGGGAGCCGATCCCATCTGGGACAATGGGGACCTGAGCATCGACGCGCTTCCGGCGATCTATAACTTCCCCGCCGCGGTGGCAACCGCTACCGGCTTGACCATCACCGAGTCGACGCAGGTGTTCGACGTAGCCGGCCACTCGGTCGCGTACGATGCCGGCCGCGACCTCTGGTATTGCGACATCGAGATCAGCGGTCTCCTGACCTACTCGCCATTCCTTCGCCTGGCGCTGGCTCGCTATCAAACGCACTCCATCGCCGGCGTCGAACTCTCCCCCATTGCGCTGGCGGACTTTGCCCAGCTCACGCCCGATCGCTCCGCCATGTTGAGCATCGATCCGGCCAATCGAAAGTCCGCTCGTCTGTTTGTGGGCGGCCTGGCGCCGGTGGGGCCGCTGTCCTCGGTGATACAAGTCAGCATCGAAACGCGGGCGTTGAATATCGCCAGCGATCTGGACTGGGAGCCGGCTCCGGCGAGCGCAGTCACGGTCACGGAAGATTCCGGAGAGCCGGTCGAGCCGAACGCGGTGTTGTGGTCAGGAACGATTGCGTTTGCGAAGGCACCGCCGCCGGGGAGGTACCGCGTCGTGATTCGGGAGTACGAGACGCTGCCTGCCGACGCCGCTTCCGGAAGCCTGACCGACCCGCCGATCCAGGGGCAGCGCCTCATCTACGCGGCCATCCTGGCCTACGGTTAATTTCGAGGGAACCATGAGCGAACCTTGGGTACAACCCACGCCGATCGTTGTTCTGGACGAATTCCTGGCACCCCAGGATTGGGCGGGATTGCTGCGCTTCACGCTGCGCCGCGGCAGCCGCTTCACCAACTCCGGGATCCTGGGCGCGGGCGGCGAAGACAAGAGCGATGACAACTACCGCCGCTCCGTCGTGCTCTACGAGCTGGGCGGTCTGCACGGCCTGTTCGCGAATCGCATTCATTCCTGTCTGCCGCATGTGCTGGCCAGGCTGCACATGCCGCCCTTTGCCATCTCGCACTTCGAGATCCAGTTGACCGCAACCAACGACGGCCAGTTCTTTCGCCAGCACAAGGATGACGATGCCGACTCCGTGCGCACGAGGGTGCTCACCTTCGTCTATTACTTCTATCGCGAACCCAAGGCCTTCCGCGGCGGAGCGCTGCAGTTGTACGACGCGCAGCTGGATGCGCAGGGCAACGTCTCGGCAGGGGCTCATCAAACGGTTCACCCCACGCAGAATCAAGTCGTCTTCTTTCCCAGCGACTGCCTGCATGAGGTGATGCCCGTGGAGTGTCCTTCGCGCGCGTTCTCCGACAGCCGCTTTACCTTGAATGGATGGGTGCACCGATGACGCCACATGGAATGCCCTCCGAGTTGTATCACTGCCTTCTCGACGAGCAGCCGTATTACCTGGTGCCGCCGCGGCTGCTGCGGCAGCCTGAGATCTTCGGAACGGTGCTGGTCAATCCGGACTGCTGGTTTTCGTGGGAGGGCCCGCTGCCCGCGGACAAGGCGGAACGCGTGGAGTGGCCGGAGAGTTTTCTGCCCAGCGATCGAATCGTGTGGGTAGAAGACGCAGCCACGCACGCGATCTGGCCCTTCTGGGTTGGCGACGAGTACTTCGGCTACCTGCGCAGAATGGCGCCGGGACGCCTGTTGCGCGAGACGCTGCCCTTTCATATTCGCTGGGTGTTGACCCAGGCGAACATCCTGGTGGGGCCCGAGGACGCTGACCGGCGACGCCAGCAATGGGAGGAATGGTCTGCAGGCTTTGCCGCCACGTTTGAGCAAGGCTACGTGGTGCTGGAAGACCTGATTCATCCGTTTCACCTTGGCGCGCTGCGGCGTTATTACCGGCATCGCATCCGCCGCGGCTTCTATTCGCTGGGGGATGAACAAGTCAGCCGTCGCTTCGCGGCGCACAACGAAGGCGTGGCGCGGTTTGTGCATCGGCAACTGGCTCACGCCATCAGCGATGTTGCGCGAGCAGCCCTCAAGCCCTCGTACGCGTACTTCGTCTCGTATATGAGTGGCGCGGATCTCACGAAACATACCGACCGCGAACAATGCGACTACAGCATTACTACCTGCATCGACGCGTCGCCCGAGCCCGAAGGCGAGTCGCCATGGCCGATTCAACTCGATACCGGACCCGGCACAGCGAAGGTCTACCAGGCCATCGGCGACGCGCTGGTGTATCGCGGCTGCTCGGTTGCCCACTGGCGCGACCGTTTACCCGACGGTCTCACGTCGACGTCGCTGCTGCTGCATTATGTGGATGAGTCGTTCACGGGCAACCTCGACTAGCCGCTGTTGTCGCGAGAGCCGGTGTCGTAACGACCATCGCCGGGGCTCTACCAGGGTTTACTCTCGCCGCCGACAGCGGGGATGTCCTTCAGGAATCGAGGTCGGTTTCGCTCCGCGTGCATGGCCCGCGTTGCCAAAGACGGCTACGCCTTCGAGCGCCGCTTCGGCCCAGGCTGCGATGCATGGCGTAGCACTTGCGAAGGTTGCAGCAGCACGCAGAGCGAGCAAGGGCGTGCCTGGCTGACGCAGGGATGAATACCTCGCGCCCGATGCCGCAGAAACATGTCCTGGTTGCCTCTTCGCTTTCTCATCGCGAGCAGAAGCATTGCCGCGAGGAAGTGGAATACGCGGTGAAAAGTCTGTGATATGCTCAAAAAATTCCATGATGCTTCATGTCTCCATCTCCCGCACGCCTTGTCGCTGTCGCCGTTAGCGAGCCCGAAGTTGCGCCTGTACGAACTGGACTCGCCATCGAATCCTCTGCAGAAGTCTCGTTCACAGATTAAGTTCACAAATTAGTTCACAGATCCGCTCTCCGCGATTCCGCAGCCGCTTCATCCGCAGCGTGGGCCGCGCTATCTGTATTTCCTTAGGAGGAACCATGCAAACATCCAGAAGCTGGCTGATAGTATTCCCTGCCCTGTTTTTCGCTCTATCGCTTTTTTCTGTGTCGTTGCTCGCGCAAACCTTCCGCGGCGGCATCAACGGTACCGTCACCGATCCCACGGGAGCGGTCGTTCCGCAGGCGCATGTCACCGCCACCGAAGTTCGCCACGTCGACGGTGTACAACACCGTCGCCTCGAGCGCCGGCGAATTCAACTTCGCCGATCTGCCGCTTGGCACCTATAAGGTCACGGTCATCGCGACCGGCTTCCAATCTGTCGATGTGAATGGCGTCGCCGTCACCGCCGGAACGGTTTATACGCTTCCCGTCAAACTGGGCGTGGCGCAGGAGGCAACGCACCGATCGAGGTCGCGGCCAACGCGCTGACACTCGATACCACGACCACCACCCAGACCACGGTGCTCGACAGCAAAGCGCTGCAGGACGTGCCTCTGAACGGCCGCGACTTCACCCAGCTGCTCGGCACCTCGGCCGCGTTCTCCGGTATCGGCAACACCGGCTCGGTCAACGGCAATCGCAACGACCAGATCAACTACACCATCGATGGCACCGACAACAACGATCTCTACCTGAACGCCGACGCGGTCAACCAGGGCGGCATCTCGGGCATCGCCGGCGTCATCTATCCCGTGGACGCGCTCGAGGAGTACTCGCTCCAGACCAACGGCAACAGCGAATCCGGCCGCAGCCCGGGCGGCAATCTGAACGTCACCACCAAGTCCGGCACCAACGCGCTGCACGGCTCGGCTTACTACTACAACCGCAACGAAGCGCTCGCCGTGAAGTAACCCGTTCGTGGCTCCCGACGCGGCCCCTTCGCCTCTGCGCAATCAGAACTACGGCGGTTCGGTCGGCGGCCCGATCTGGAAAGACCATACCTTCTTCTTCATCGCGTACGAGGAGCAGAAGTTCATCATCGGCGAGTCGAATACGGTCACCGAACCCTCACCCGCCTATGTGACGGAAGCGCTCGCGGTCCTGGCCAACGCAAATCAACGCCTATGGTACGTACGCTCCGGTCGCGCCTAGCCAAATTTCGGAGAACATTCTCAACACGCTGTGGGATCCATCGGTCATTGCCAATCTTCCTGCCACGCCGGACAACTACTCCAGCAATGCGCCGGAGAGCGGCTACAGCCACAACCTCGTCGTCAAACTCGACAACAACTTCAGCGAAAAGAGTCACCTGTCGGCGCGCTGGTTCTTCGGCCAGGGCTATGCCGATGGCTCCTGACTGCATCTTCGTCTGCGGCTATCTGCCAGAGTACTTCCAGACCGTTCCCTCGCACATCCAGAACTTCGATACGGTGTGGAATTACGTCCTCCGTCCCAACCTCACCAACCAGCTCGCCGCCGGCGCCAGCTTCTTCACCCAGGGCTTTGTCGATGCCGACCACACCCAGGATGTTCTGGCCCTGACGGGCCTGGATACCGGCTCCGCACTACTCGGCTCTCCGCAGATCACCATCAACGGCTTCGACTCGATCGGCATCACGCCTATCTCCGGCCGCAACGACATCACTGGCCACATCGCGGATACGGTCTCCTGGACAATCGGCAAGCACCAGTTGCGCTTCGGTCTGGAGTATCGCCGCGCCTACATTGACCTTTACTACAACTTCGGTGGCCTCGGCGCCTTCTACTTCGGCAACGACGGCATCCTTGGGCCGTGGGCAGGCTCTGCCGCTATCACCGACCCCAATGTCCGAGCCTGGCCGACTACCTCGCCGGCTACTCTGCGGACTACAGCGATATCCTGGGCAACCAAGAGCGCTTCATCTACACGCACACCGGCACCGCGTTTGCGGAGGACTCCTGGCAGGTTACGCCCAAGCTGAACGTCAACCTCGGCGTACGCTATGACTACCAGCAGCCCTTCTACACCAACAGTCCGAACCTCTCCACCTTCGAACCCAACAACGGCGGCCTGGTGGTAGCGGGAGCGAGCGGTTCGCAGCAGTACTTCTACAACGCCAACAAGCTCGACTTCTCGCCGCGCATCGGCCTCTCCTACCAGTTGCACGAGGGAACGCTGCTGCGCGCGAACTTACGGCCTCTACTTTGACCAGCCCGCCGGCCAGGCGTTCATGGGCAACATCGGCATTCCCAATGGTGGCGCTGGGGGCGTCAACAATAACCCTGCCGGAACCGACCCGGTCGAGTCCATTGTGCGACGGCGCGCCCACTCCCCTGGCGCCGATATGGTCTATCAACAACCCGGCGGTGCCGCTCTTCACGGCCGCCGAGGGTCAGCCCACGGGGTCCAACGTGGTTTCGATCTACTCGGTGACCCCCAACTTCAAAACGCCCTACGCCGAGATGTTCGGCCTCAACCTTGAGCAGAGCTTCGGCCATAGCTGGGTGTTGAACATCGGCTACGTGGGGACCCTCACTCGCCACAACCTCGTCCTGCAAGACATCAACCAGGCGGCGTTGAACAGCGAAAATGTTCCGGTGCCCTACACCTCAACGACCTGCCCGGCTGCGTTTAGTGGAGCAAGCCCCACGGCTCCCGGAAACGACCAGCAATGCTCGCGCCCGTACTTCAGCCAGTACCCCAACTTCGGCATCATCAACCAGTTGAACTCCGCAGCCTCGTCCAGCTACAACGCGCTGCAGGTTACGCTGCGCAGCAGTGCCTGGCACGGTCTCACCTCCCAGTTTGCCTACGCCTGGAGCCACAACCTGGATGACTCCACCGCATTCAATATCCTCCCGCAGAACTCCGCGAATCTGAAGGGCGACTGGGGCAACTCGAACTACGACATCCGCAACCACTTTTCGGCATATCTCAACTACGCCATTCCGAGCTTCCTGCATGGACCGAGAGGGTTGACGCATGGATGGGAGGTCAACGGCATCCTGAAGTTCCAGGACGGCGAGCCGGTCAACGTCCTGAGCGGCCTGAACAACAGCGGCACAAGCGAGAATGAGGACCGCGCCAGCAAGATTGGGCCGGCCCTCTACAGTGATCGCTCGGTGCAGCCCCAGCCTGGTGGCGGCATTGCCGCCCAGTACCTCAACCCGAACAGCTTTGTGGAGCCCACCGTGGGCACCTACGGCAACCTGCGCCGCAACCAGGTCTACGGACCTGGCTTCGGCGATGTCGATCTGTCGCTGCTCAAGACCACGCCCATCTACAAGGATCGGGTAAGCGCCCAGTTCCGCGTGGAGATGTTCAACGTCTTCAACCGCACCAACCTGTCGCCACCGAATAACAGCGTCGCCGATGGCTCCTCGTTCGGCCAGAGCACCTCGACCATCGGCACCAACGAGGGCGCGCCCGGCATCGGCGCCGGCGAGCCCTACAACACGCAGCTCGCGTTGAAGATTATTTTCTAAGGCACCCTCAACCCAACCAACGAGCCGGCCGCCTGCGGCCGGCTCGTTCTACATCCAGGCAACCATCACCGCACCCGGACTCGCCAAAGGGTGGAATTCGAACGAATTCGTCGATCCAGCAAATGACGGGAAACCGAGGTCGTGCAAAGGAGAGGGAGCCACAAGCTAACGCAGATTCCTGGTCAAACTGAAGATAAGAATCGCGAGCACGATCGAACTGATCGCGACATAGAGCATGCTTCTCTGGCGAGCGAATCCGATGATGCACAACACGACTCGAGCAACGGGCGTTGCGATGAGAAAGACAAGGCCAAGTTGAATAATGCTCTGCGGATCCAGATGGATCGCGCCGTGGAAGATCCCGGAGACGCTCCGCAGTGCTTCAGACCCGGCGTGGAAATGGGTGTAGTCCGCCGGCGTTGAGCGCGGGTCACGCAAGGAGAGCACGCCTCCCGCAAAGACAAAGACGGCTGCCAGCGTCACGCCGATGCGAAGCATCGCGGCTACGGAGAGATCGAGGTCATGGTCGGTCGGTCGGTTCATCAGATTCTCCCGGTGATTCCGCTGTACAGCATCTCGCAACCCAGCAAGATAATGACCACGGCGAAGATGCTCTTCAGGGTGGTCACGCGGGTGCGGACGAGGATGCGTGTCCCGATCAACGATCCGAGGAGCACGCCCAGCATCACGGGCATGGCGATGGCGGGCTGAATGTATCCGCGCGAAAGATAGATGCCAGCACTGGCGGCGGCCGTGACGCCGATCATGAAGTTGCTGGTGGTGGTGGAGACTTTGAAGGGGAGCTTCATCGCCTGGTCCATGGCGAGGACTTTGACTGCGCCGGAGCCGATACCCAGAAGGCCTGAGAGAGTGCCTGCGCCAAACATGATGCCGAAGCCCAGCGGAACTCTTTGCGCCAGATAGGGCTCGGGGCCGCCGGGTGCGGGATAGGCGCCTTTCAGCTCCAGCCTGTCGGCCAACGTGTTTGGCTGGTTGGCCACCGACGGTACGCTCTCGGATCGTTGACGGAAGGAAGCGATTGCTGAGTAGAGCAATACGACGCCGAAGACGATGGCGATCCAATGGGTGGAGACCCTGGCTGTGAGGTAGGCGCCGAGCAGAGCTCCGAGAGTCGTGGCGACTTCGAGGAACATGCCGATCCGGATATTCGAGAGACCTTCGCGAACGTAAGCGACGGCCGCGCCGGAAGATGTGGCGATGACGGAGACGAGCGAGGCGCCGATGGCGTAGCGGATGTCCACTTTGAAGAGGAGCGCAAGCACAGGAACAATGACGACCCCTCCACCGAGCCCAGTGAGAGACCCAAGCAGCCCGGCTGCGATGGAGGTGATGAAGAGCGCGCTGGTGAAGAGGATCGGACTCATGGGGATGTCTTCCTATGGCGCCAGATCGCCACGAGCATAGTCGAGCGAGCGAAGGGACAAGAGGTAGTCGTAGCGCGCGTTCACCGCAGCGACGATGGCCTGGGTGCTCTGCAGTTGCGCCTGGCTGAGCTCGACGATGGAGCTGAGACCGAGCTTATACCTGGTCTGCGCCAGAGCAAGGGCTTGCGCAGTTTGTTGGCGAAACTGATCGGCGACGGCGATGCGGCGAAAGGCGGTCTGCGATTTCAGGACAGCGATGCGAACGTCACGAGCGATGGAATTGGAAAGATCCTGGGCCTGCTTTTCGGCGGCTTGCTGGCGGAGATGGGCCTCCTGTGTTTGGGCATCGATGCGAAACCCGGTGAAGAGCGGGAGCGTGAGATTCACACCCCCGGCGGCGTACCACTTAGGAACGAAGACTCCGTCCGGAGCAACGGGCGTGATGCCGCCGAGTGCCAGCGCGGAGATGGTGGGCAGGTGTTGAAGTCGCTGGGCCGCGGCGAACTTCTGATCGGCCGCAGCGTCGAAGCGAAGGGCTTGCAGATCGGGACGCTGGGCCTGTGCGGCGGAGTTGATGGCCGCCGCGCTATCGGATGCGGGCGGTGGCGGTGGCGCTGCCTCGGGGTCTTCCATGGCGCGATAGAGCGTGTCGGCGGGTGTGGCGAGGACCGCGGCGAGCGCTGCGCTGGCGGAGGCGACGGCGTCTTCGGCGTCGAGCTGAAGGAGCTGCGCCTGGGAGAGATCGGCGGAAGCGATATTGAGATCGAGGTCGCTCTTGAGAGCGCTCCGGGTGAGGGCCGAGGTCAGTTTCTGGACATCGCCCCGGGCGGCGACGGTGGCCCTGGCTACATTGAGGAGCGCTTGAGCATCGAGCAAGCGGTAGAAGGCCTGATCGGTGGCGAGCAGGACGTCTTGTTCGGAGGCGAGGGCCGTCTGGTCCTGGGCTTTCTGTTGGAGTTTATTGGAAGCAACGAGGTCGCGGGTGTGTCCGAAGTCTGTAATGAGCTGCGACAGCGAGCCACCGGTGCCGGCGTGGGTATAGAGACGCGAATCGGTGAGGGCGCCGGCGCCGATGCGGGTGGCGTCTTCCGCTTTCTCCGCGGTGATGGCGCCCGAGATCTGCGGAAGCTCGGCCGAGCGGGTTTCACGCGTGACCTGCCCGGCGGCCAGGGCGAGGAGACGATTGGCGGTGATGCGCGGGTTGTTCTTGAGCGCGAGGCGCTCCGCCTCCGTACGCGTGATGGGGATGGTCGTGGCATCGGAATGGCCGGAATGGATGAGGGGCTGATATGGGTCCGGAGTTGCGGATTGCGATTGGGCCTGGCCGGCCATGAGATCGGCGGTTGCGATGCCGGTGGCAGTGGACGGGGGCAGCGGGGCGGTCGGAAGGTTGTTCGCGGCAGTCTGCGCAGATGTCGGCAGCGATGCCGCGAAGATGAGAAGGAGGAGGCTGATTTTCATGCGGTCACCCCAAGCGTCTCCGGTGAATCCCCTGAGGAGGCTGTTCCGGTGTTCGTTCTGCGGGCTTCGATGCGACGGTGAATGATGAGGTAGGCACTCGGCACGAGGAAGACCGTGACGATGCCTGAGACGGTGAGGCCGCCAAGGATGGCGCGTGCCAGCGGTGCATACTGCTCGCTACCTGCCTCGATCGCGAGGGCCATGGGAATCAGGCCGAGAACCGTTGCGAGGGTCGTCATCAGAATGGGGCGCAGACGGACCTTGCACGCAGTGATGATGGCATCCTCGAGCTTGTATCCTTGGCCGCGCAACTGGCCTGCGAACTCGACGATCAGAATGCTGTCGGACACAACGATGCCGGTCATCATCAGAACTCCCATGAGGCTCATGATGTTGATGGTGGTCCCCGTGGCGAGGAGGAAGAGGATCACGCCGGAGATCCCCGGAGGGATGGCGAGCAGGATGATGAAGGGATCAACAAACGAGGCGAACTGCGCCATCAGGATGAGGAAGACGAGCACGATGGACATGATGAGGCCCATCGCAAACGACTTGAAGGAATCGTTCATATTGTTGACCGTTCCGCGCACCGTGAGGACGGTTCCATGCGGCGGATGCATGTCCGCGACAATCCTGTTCACGTCCTTGCTGATGGTCGAGAGGCTCTCCGACTTCGGCATCACGTAGACATCGAAGACGCGGCGGAGCTGGTAGTGATCGACCTCGGTTGGGGTGTTGATGGATTGGATGGATGCGACCGTTTCCAGCGGAGTCGTGGTCTTGCCGTCGGCGGAGCGCAGGGGAATCTGCTTGAAGTCGTTGAGGGTTTGAACCTGAGTCTCCGGATATTGAACCGTGAGCATGTAGTTGTTGCCCGACTTGGGATCGATCCAGTAGCTGGGCGCGACCATGCCGTTCGACGTCATGGCGGTGATGACGCTGTCGACGATGGTCTTGGGGGTGAGACCTTCGAGGCTCGCCTGCTGGCGGTCGATGTTGAGTGCAAGGCCAGGGTAGTCGATGTCCTGGGGGATGAGGACGTCGCTGACACCGCGGAGAGCGCGCATCTTGCGAGCAATCTGTTGCGCAACGGCATAGCCGCCGTCCATGTTGTTGGTGCTGACCTGAATATCAAAGGGCGCGGGAAGTCCCTGGTTGACGATGGAATCGACGAGACCTCCGGATTGGAAATAAGTCTGGATGGAGGGAAGATCCGCGGCAAGCTTCGCTCGTACGCGCTGCATATAGACGAAGCTGCTGACGCTGTGATCTTCCTTCAGGCTTACCTGGACGAACGCAGTATGCATTCCGGAGTTGGGTGTATAGATCGCAGAGAGATCGGGGGTCACCCCGATGTTGGAGACGATCATATTGAGATCTTTGGGCGCCACGACCTCGCGTATATCCTGCTCAACGTGGGCAACGTATTGGTCGGTGAGTTCAATCCGCGTTCCGGTAGGAGCCTTGACGCGGATCACGAATTGGCCGGGATCGGTGCGGGGGAAATAGGCCCGGCCAAGGAATGGAGCGAGCGCGAAACTGAGCACGACGAAGATGGAAAAGACGACGATGACCAGCGCAGGCCTGCCGAGACAATAATGAATTGCCCTGTCGTAGTGCTCCTGCAGCCAGCCAAAGCCCTGGTTGAAGCGGTAGACGATCCTCGCAAATAGATTGGTTTGGCCGTGACCACCGTGCATGTGCTCGGGCACGGGATCGTCTTTTTGAGCGGACTCATGCTCTTCGTCATGGCCGGTGTGTTTGATGAAGCGTGAGCAGAACAGTGGAACGACGGTCATCGCGACGACATACGAGCAGAAGAGCGCAATGACCACGGCGAGTGCGAGCGCCGTGAAGAGATACTTACTGACGCCGGTAAGCAGCACAACGGGAAAGAAGACGATGGCTGTGCTGAAGGTGGCTGCCAATACCGCTAGCTGAACTTCCTTGCCGCCTTCCTGCGAGGCCTTCACGGGGTCTGAGCCCATCTCAAAGTGCCGAAAGATATTTTCGAGCACGACGACAGAGTTGTCGATGAGGCGAGAGAGGACGAGCGCCATGCCCCCGAGCACCATGGTATTGATGGAGTCTCCGAAGGCCTTCAGGACGAGAAAGGTGGCGATGCAGGAGATCGGAATGGAGAGCAGAACGGCCACCGTGGCGCGCACATCGCCGAGAAAGAGAAGGATCATGATGCCCGTCAGGCAAAGGCCAATCGATCCCTCGCTGATGACGTTCTTGATCGCGATTTTGACGAATACGGATTGATCGAAGACGACGGCGGTCTTGAGCTGTCGCGGAATATCGAGGAGGCGTGCCGTGGCTTTGCGGACGCCATTCACGATGGTGATGGTGTTGGAGTCGCCACCCTGCTTGAGGATGGGAATGTAGACGGAGTGCTGTCCATCGACGCGAACGATGTTGGTCTGGAGCTGACCGCCGTCGACTGCGTGACCCACGTCGCCGACGAGGATGGATGCGTTGCCGACCGTCTTGAGCGGGATGCTGTTGACGTCGTCGGGAGTAGGCACCTGGCTGTTCGCGTAGATGTTGTAGTCCTTAGGACCGATACGGACGTCCCCGGCAGGAAGGATGAGGTTCGAGTCGTTGACTGCGTGAACGACATCCATGATGCCGAGCTGCGACGCCTGCAGCTTCAGCGGATCGACGTAGACCATGATTTGGCGGTAGGTTCCGCCGTATGGCTGTGGAACCGAGGCGCCGGGGACGTTGGCCACCTGATTGCGGACGCTGAACTGTGCGACATCCTTGAGCTGGGTCTGATTCATGCCGGCACCCTTGAGGGTGATCAGGCATACCGGCAGGTTCGCCGCGTCGAAGCTGAGGACAACGGGCGGGAGAGTCCCGGGGGCAAACGGCGCAGGTTTGCCATCGCGAGATTCGAGATGCCGCTCACGGCTGCTGTCGGGTCCGTGCCGGGATGAAAGTAGATCTTGATCAGGCTGACGCCGGACATCGAGCGCGATTCAATGTGATCGATGTTGCTGCCGAGGGTAAAGAAGCGCTCATCGCTGTCGGTGATGTCGGATTCGATTTGCTGCGGCGGCATGCCGGCATAGAAGGTCGCGACGACGACGACGGGAATATTGACGGGCGGAAACAGGTCGACCGGCATCGAGGTGATCGCAGCCACGCCAACCACCACCACAATCATGCACGCCATCAGGATGAAGAAGGGGTAACGAATCGCGAAGAAGGACATGGTTACTGGCCACCCTTCTGGTTCGCCTGATAGTTTGCGAGGTCGCTCTTCGCCGGTTGTGGACTCACCTGCTGACCGGGTTGCAGTTCGGACTGGCCACCGATGATGACCTTATCGCCGGCTTGCAGACCTGCAGTGATCTCCTGCGCGTTTGCACCGCTGATACCGAGGACAACGGGCTGTTTTCGCACGCGATTGTTGGCGTCGACGAGCATCACGGATGGCTGGTCGCCCTGGATGATGGCGCTTGCCGGAACGAGGAGCGCTCCGTTTTTCTGCTCGAGATTGAAGGTCACGTCCGCGTACATGCCGGGAGTGAGCGTGAGATCTGGATTGTTCACGTCCACCTCGGTCAACATGGTCCTGGTCTGGTTGGACACGTCCCGCGTGTAACGCACGACGGTACCGGGAAACTGCTGACCGGTTGCCTGCACGTGGACGGTAACCCGCGAGCCTACGTGTACGAGAGGGACATCCCGCTCAGGAACCGGCATGCGAAGACGCAGAACGTCGCTTTGTGCCAGCCGGACGACTGCCTGATTCAAACCTTCGGCCGTTCCTGCCGGGATGAGTGCGCCGGTGTCCGCATAGCGCATGGTGACAACGCCGTCGTAAGGAGCCGTGATGGTTGCATACTGCTCCATGCTGCTGACTCTGAGATTCTCGGCGCGGGAGACGCCCAACTGTCCTTGCGCGGCGGCCACGGCCGACTTGGCGGCGTCGACCTGCGCTGCAGCTGACCTGTCCTTCGCCAGAGCGTCGTCAAGCTCCTGTGCCGCAACCAATCCAGGCTGCTGGTCCGACGCCTGCTTCAGTCGCGTGTAGTTGGCATGGACGGCGGCATACGTGGCCTGTTCCATGGATACTTCATTCTGCAGGCGTCCAATGTTTTGCTGCGTCTGGGTGATCCCCGCCTGCGCTCCGGCAACCTCAGCCTGCAGCTCCGGCACCTCCAGCACGGCGAGCGTCTGCCCTTTGCGTACACGGTCGCCAATGTCCACATAGATGTGGCGGATGTAGCCAGAGACTTTACCGTGAACGTCGATCTCCTGATAGGCCTGGAAGACCCCGGCTACCGTGAGCTGGTTGGAGATCAAGCCGGTATGGGCTGTGGCCACGGATACAGCCGGTAGAGCGGCCGCGGAATCAGTGGCCAACTCCTGCTTGTGGTGAGTACGTAGAAAATGGAGAAACAACAGAGCTGCGGCCAGAGAACAGGCAACAGTGACAACAACACGCCTGGTGCGCATCGGAGACCTTCCTTCAAAGGGATTCCCAAAGTCATCCGCGGAAGGGTCTTACCTCCAGCGGCTAGTCGAGAAAATGTCCTTCGCGCGGAGGTGGTCGTAGATAGAGGATCGGGGCTCGACTCAGCGGTGACAGGTCCATCGCCGGTTCCTGGCGCCGGGAGCCCACCGGGTTGGCCTCAGCTGCTTTGCCAATCGTGAGGAGCGCCGAGACGAGAACGGGAATCTGAACCACATCATGACGATCCGCGGCATGGTCGACTGCGCTCTTCGCAGCATCGCTGCCTCGAGTGCACACTTTGGCTGGGGCTGAATATGCCGCGACTTCCAGCTGGTACAGCGACAGCTTGTAGCCCGTGCCCCATACGAAAATCATGAAGGCAAGCGCAATGCAAAGACCACCGCAGGAGGACAGTAGCCTCTGCGATGGCACCATTCGAGATTGAGTTGCGCATTTCAAATTGACGTGGCGCGGTACGAATCCTGATAGTTTTATACCTCAGATTGGATCGTCGCCGGCTGAAATAGGTTGTTTTCCTGTATTTTTGGATTGGATTGCTCAGGCAATGCGAGCTTCGCTCGAGCCTTCGCCGATCGCAGCGCACACTTGGACATGGATCTAGCCGCGGACGAAGACGACGACTCCGTTGGCCGGGATCGTAATGGCCGCCGACGTCATGAAACCGTGCAGCGGAGGACCATCAGCGGTGATACCACCCGCGTTGCCTGCGACCTGCGGATTGACCCAGTTGTCGTAGACGTCGCTGTTGAAGATCTCTTTCCAGAAGCCTCCAAACGGGAAGCCGACGGAGTAGCCGGAGTGGGAGCTCTCTGATAGCGTCGCGACCACGACGATGTCCTCTCCCGAGCCTTCGATCCAGCGGTGAAAGCCGAGCACACGAGCGTAGTCGTCGGTGCAGAAGGCGCGGACCGGATCGCCGCGAAGCGCGGGTTGCGCTTTGCGCAGGGCAATCAGATCACGCGTGCAGCGGAGTTGCCAACCCATGGTCGGGTCTGCGTTCAGGCCGTCCCACCATAGGAGATTGTTGCTCGTTGGGTCTTCATACCACAGCTTGTCTTCGAGAAACTCCTGGCCCATGAACAGCTGCGGAATGCCGGGCGCGAGCAGCAGGAGTGCGGTACCGAAGCGGGTACGGCTGCGGGCATACCAGGAGCGGTGATTGGAGGGGTCGGCGAGTGCGGGGATGCGGGGACCGTCGCCGGGCTCGCCCGCGTGCTTGAGATAGACAAGGTCGTGGTTCTCAATGCAGGTGACGGCGCGCCAGGCATGGTCCATATCGCTGGGGTACAGCGATGGAGCGAAACCGCTGATGGAGAGTGGGACCGAGGCACCCCCGGAGGCTGCCTGGATGAGCCCACGGAGAGCGTTGCGAAGAGCATCATGCTGCACCACATCGAACCCGCATCCGCCGGATGCCGTGGATGCGACGATCGGAGCTCGGGTGTCTGGGGTGTTCCCTTCCCCGGGCCAAAATTCGGCGTTCTGCAGGGCGCGATCCTTCAGCCCGCGCACCTCGTCCGTGAGACTGCGGCAGAAGATCCAGGCGCTTCCCTGCCCGGCGTCGATCACCTGGCTGATTTCGTCGTAGCGAAAGCCGTCGACGTGGCACTCGTTGAGGAAAAAGGCCGCGTTGTCGAGCAGATACTGTGAGACCGGATCGCTCCATAGGGCGAAGGCCTGACCGCCGCCTTCGCCCTTATCTGTGAAGTAGAGGCTCTCGTTCTGGTTCAGCCCGACCTGGCCGAAACGGTCCATGTAGTAAAGCGCATGGTCATCGCCGAAGAAGCTGCCGCCGTGGCCGTACACCACGTCGAACGCAACCGCCATGCCGTAGAGGTGTGCCAGGTCCACCATGACCTTCAACTGGGCAACCCCGGAAGTGATATCGGTGAGGGCGAGCGGGGGCTGGCCTCGGTTCGCCAGCAGCGTGTTGATCGTCGCCAGGTAGCCAGGGAGAGCGGCGGCGTTTGTGCACACGGAAGCGAAGTCCGGCGAGAAGAAGTCGCCACCGGCGTACCCCATGGTGCCCTGGTCCTGCTCGATGATGGGCAGAGGCTGCAGCATGTTGACGCCGAGGTCGGCGAGATACGGTATCTTGCCGACGACGTCGAGGAAGTTGGATGCGATGCCGGGTGTTGAGATGGCGAAGACGCCGATGTGGAACTGGTAGATGACCAGCGCGGAGAAGTCCGGAATAACGAATCCGGTGTCGTGCCAGGGGTACGCGTTTGGGTCGCGCACAATGCTGTTGCAGTTGGGCCAGATGTCGTCCTTCAGCTCTCTCGCGTACGGATCGCGTTTGAAGCCGCTGGACGCGTTGCCGACCACGTAGTAGCGATACAGGAAGCCGTCGCCCGCTCCCGGCACGAAGGCGGTCCAGTAGCCGGAAGCATCCTTGCGCATCAACTGGGCGTCGTCCAGCTGCACGGTGCCGTCGCCGGCGACGACGGGGTTAAGATAGACCGCCTCTGCGCGGGGCACCCAGACGCGAAAGGTGACGCCGCCGTCTACGATGGCCGCGCCGCGTGGAGTCGTCCCGGTGATGTTCTGTTGAGAGAGCACGGATACCCCCAGTAACTCCGAAATGGCTGGCATGGTCGGGAGCCCGGGCCGCTGCGAGGAACGTGTGCGAGGGATGCGTCGCGAACCTAAGGAGATTCGTCTGGAACGACTATAGGATCTCTGCCTCGGAGAGACAAGGACGAAATGGAGTTGGTGGCTCCGAATCGTCAATCTTTGATAAAGCGAGCTCCGTCATGCGCCAGAGATCCACGCATCGCTCATTGCTCGACGTCGGAGAGTGGTCACAACGTCGGCGAATCGTCACGACGTCGTGGTTGCTCGAAACCCCGGTGGGCTCGATGGACTTTGCGGCGTGACGAAGGATTCCGCCGCATGCGCTCCGTGCTGCCCAGGCGCACACCTCAAACAGTATTCTGTGAGGCTTGCGCTGCATGACAACACCGTCAGAGTCCTCGATTCACCGTTCTGAAACATTGCTGTAATCAAACAGCGCATTAACTCCCGCATACTGACGATCTAACGGACACTCTTCCCGCCTGCTTCACCTCGAAGCAGGTTGATGACTATGGTTTCTTCCCTTAAAAGTCGGCGCGGCTGCTTGTTGACCAAGGTTTGTGCGTTGACCTTGGGCCTCGCCGTTTTCCTGTGGGGAACCCAATATAAGCTTTCGCTCTACTTTGTGCCGAGCGAGAGCCATCCGATGGTTCCCACGGCCAAGCTGCTGGGCCCGGAGACCAGTCCGCAGAGGTCAGCGAAGGGGAGATCTACCGCTGTAAAGACGAGGTCGGCCCCGAAGCCGCACAACTTCAGCTTTGCCCTACGCGCGAATGCATGCGTGTTGGCCGAGTTGATCCGGCGCGCGGACCAGCCACGGCAGTATGTCTCTCCCGCGCAAAGCGCCAGCTTCACTCGCTTTGCGGCTCGGCCGCCTCCTCCATCGATATCCCCCACTACATCGATCTGATCTCAACCAGGTAACACGCAGTGTTCGGTATGCCACGCCCCTCGGCGTGACATAGGCCGCATTCGTGTGTGCGTGCAAGGCTTCCCTCCGTCCGCAGTTCAACGAGCGATGGGTCGCTGCCGCATCGATCTCCCAGGTTTGGGAACCCAGCCATTCCTTTCGCAGGTGCGCGAACAGGCGCACCGCCATGCCAGTGTACGAAGCCATTTTCAGGAGGCTTACTTTAATGCGATTGTTTCGCGTTCTCATGTTCTTTAGTTTGATCTTTTTCACGGGTCTCAATACAAGTTGGGCAGCCAATACGGCCAACATTCACGGCAAGGTGACGGACGCCAGCGGCGCCATCATCTCTCATGCGGCTGTTTCTTTGACGGATCTGGCAACGAACACCGTCATTCACACAACGACCGATGCAGCAGGTCAGTTTATGTTCCGGAATGTACTTGCCGGGCCCAAGGTCATCAGCATCCAGAAGACAGGATTTGAGTCCTTCACGCTGCGCGTCTCACCGAAGACGCAGGACTCCATCACGGCCACTCTGCGTGTGGCGGAGCTGACGGACAGCGTCGTCGTCCGCGGAACGGTTGACCCCGAGGCCAGCCCGGTGCCCACCCGCGAAGACGTGATGGTGATGCCCGAGACGGTGCGTGTGCTCGACCGCAAGCAGTTGGATGCGGCTGGCCCAGTGGCCGGCGGCGCACAGATGCTGCAAGCCACTCCGGGCGCGAACGTGGTCGGCTATGGAAATACCGGCGGACAGAAATACACTGTTCTGCTGAACGGAATCCAGCAGGGCTGGTCGGGCGAAGCGACGAGTTTCACAGCGCCGGGCTCGCTCGGCATCACCTATGACGGTATTCCGGTAGCTGACCCGGCCACCGGTCTGTGGCAATCGGCCACCATGCCGCAGAACCTGATGATTCAGGATGTAAAGGTGACCTATGGACCCGGCGAAGCGGCCGATCGCTGGTACACCGACGAAGGCGGCCGGGTAGAGTTCACGCCGATTCAGCCGACCATCGACCGGCACCTCAGCGCTGCCGTCACGGACGGTCCTTACGGCCAGCAAAACTTCGCCTTTGTCGGTAACACCGGCTCGTTCAAGGATTGGTCCACGGTGCTGGGCGGCGGATTGGGTCGAGGCGACGACTTTCGCCAGGCTCCCGACGGCTTCGGCAACCATACCCAGAACGGATCCGTCTTCGGCAAGACCGTCAAGACGTTCTCGTCAGGAAGTCTTGCCTTCGGCGTCCTCTATGCGAAAGGCGGCGGCTATCGTCCCCCGGTCATTCCCACCACCGATGTGGGCCTCGTTGAACCCGGCACGGGCCTTCACTACAGCCAGGCCTCAAGCGGCTTCTACAGCGACCTTCCCTACGCCGATTACAACAAGTACGACACCAACGAAGGATTCATGGTCTACGCGCGTGAGCGAATCCACTTGAGCCACACCTCGACGCTCGAGAACTCAACCTGGTACACCCACATTCGTCGTTTTCACCGGCGCAACGAGGATTCCCTGGCCCAGGGCGCGCAGGTGGACGAGTGGAACAACCCGCACAGCAACATGTTTGGTGACCGGGTCGGGTTTACGCAGGTTCTTCCGTACAACACGGTGCAGTTCGGCGGCTACCTGATTCATGAGGTCTATAACGCGCACAACCTGTTTTACAACCCACTCGATGGCGGCAGCGGCGCCGAACAGATCGTCGGCCAGGGATCCAAGTTCCGTTCGGGCTACTTCGAGCAAGACAACGTGACCTTCTTTGCCCAGGACGATTTTCATCCCATTCCGCAGATTCACATCATTCCCAGCGTGCGGGTTGATGGATTCTCCACTGAATACAGCGATCAGGCGGCGCGCGACTTCACCTTCGCCTCCAGCACCTACTTTGCTGAAGCTGCGAATGGTACGATCACTCCGACTCCAGGTCCGGTCTATCAAACCCACTGCTCCGCGAATCCTCAGACAGGCAGCAGTGCGACCGACCCGTACTACAACCTCTGGGGCAATCCCGTTCCGACATCCGACGGAAGCCTGACAACGGACACGGGGTCACAATGCGGAGCGCATGAGAGCCGTTCGGCCGTTGAGCCCGGCATCGACGCTTCCGTGATGCCGTATGAGTGGCTTACCCTCTATGGCGGCTACAACACCATCTACCGTTCGCCCGCGCTGGGCGGTGGTGGCGGTCTGTTCCAGGCTGTGAACCCGAAGTACTACATCCTGGCGAAGGGCGCCTACACGCAATTTGGCGGCAAGGTTCATTTCACCAACGCCCCCGGACTCCGAAACTTCATCGCCGGAGCCAACTACTTCAACAACGATTACACCAACCAGGAGATTGATGTGGAAACGGCGCTGGGTGTGGAAGAAACCAGCGGCGGCAACTCGAACTACCGCGGCGTGGATGCCTTCTTTGACGCCGATCCCCGTAGCAATATCCACATCTTCTTCAACTTCGCTGGAGAAACTACGAAGTTCACGACCTACGTCACGGGTGGTCCCATCGACGCCTGCGGAACGATCTCCAACCCCGCTGCCGGTTGCACGTTCTACAACAACCTTCCCGTGTCCTATGTCCCCAAGGTGACGTTGAACACAGGAATCTACTACGGAATTCAACACCACGGCCACACCATCATCGAGCCTCGCTTCTGGCTGGAGACGACCGGAACGCAATATATCTGGTCCAACAAGTCCGGAGCGCCCACCACGCAAACCATGCCCTCCTACACGACGGCGAACCTTGGCCTCAATGCTCCGATCGTCATCAAGAGGCAGTCCTTCAACCTCCGGGTCGACATGATGAATCTGGCGAACAAGGAGTACAACGAATACGAGTACATCTCCAGCGGCGGTTACTTTTCGGAGCTTGCGCCCGATCCCAGCAACCCGCCGAACGGCTACATCAACGCCTATCCAGGCTCTCCACGCACCATCTACGGCACCATCACGTATCAGTTCTGATGGTGCAAATGGCAAGCGCAGGGCGGTGCACTTCGACCGCTCTGCGCCCAGCCATCGGGAACCCTGTTATTATCCGCTGGCATCCGCGCCCTGCGTTCTTCAAAGCATCCCTCAACCCGGCGGCGGCAAGTCTTGCTCTGAAAGACCGGAAACCAGGGCCCACTGCTGAGTTCGCGGGCTAGAAGCGTGCATTCGCGATTTTTTATCCACCATCCCTGAAACCGGCGACGCCGCGGCGGTGTCCAAGTTTTCAGGAAACGATGATGAAACAACTGAGACTAGCTTTCGCGATTGCACTGATCACCCTCTTACCCGCCGCATTGCATGCAGCCGATATGGCTCCCCTGACACCCATCGGATCGACTCCCTTGCCCGAAGTCACCGGGGGCGACTTTGATCACTTCGCTGTCGACCTGCGTCACCATCGGCTGTATGTGGTGGCCGAGGTCTACGCTTCCATCGAAGTCTTCGATCTGCAAACCGGCAAACATCTGCTCAGCGTCCGCGATGTCGTGAAGTCGCCGCGCAAGATCGCCTTCCTCGAAGACAAAAACCAGCTCCTGGTCGCCGACGCGGGCACTGCCTCCTGCGAATTCCTGGACGGCACCACCCTCCGTTTGATCAAGCGCGTCCCTCTCGAGCCCGGTCCCGACGCCGGCGTCTATGATCCCCGGTCACGCATCTTTTATATCGGCAACGGAGGTCACGCCGCCAAGGCAGACTTCTCCTACATCAGCATGATCTCGGTAGACAAGCAGCAGGTGGTCGGCCGTATCCGTGTGGAGGCCAGCACCTTGAAAACGCTGGTCCTCGATCCAAGCAAGGACAGGCTTTACGCGACCATGCGCGATAAGAACCAGGTGGCGGTGATCGATCTGCAGAAGAGAGCGGTCGAGCAAACCTGGTCGTCCCCGGAGTTGCATGTGGACTCCGCCATGGCCTACGACCCCATGCACGAGCGTATCTTTGTGGGGGACCGCAATCCGGGTAGGCTCGTCGTCCTCGATGCCGCGAATGGACACGTGATCCAAACCCTGGACATCGGGAATGTCTCCGACGATATGACGTATGACTCCGCTCATCATCGAATCTACGTCTCCAGTGAAGACGGTGTGGACGTCGTCGCACAGGATTCACCCGATCGCTATCGCGTGGTTCAACATGTCGATACGCTGGGCGGAAAGACATCCATCTATGTTCCGTCCATCGAACGATTCTTCGTGGTTCACACCAAGGGCGATCGAGCGAACGAGGCGGGCCTGCAGATATTCAAGGTGAATTAGCCGCCGTTGCGGCACTGCTCGACGTTGCCAGCCGATGTCCGAATCTCCCTTCCCCGCCGCTTGTTCAATGCGCGATCCATCGCTCGTCAAGGTCCGGATTCGTATCCGGATGCCGGCATGGCGATCGTAAGCAGAAGCCCGCGCTCGCGAATCGATCGCGGCCGCAAGGAGCGTTTCAGAGGCTTACTTCGGAGGGGGCGCAGGAGGCAGGACACCGAGTTGCGCCATCATCCCGAGGCTATCCATGAGGATGCGGGTGTCCTTGATGCGGCCATCTTCCAGACGGTCAAATACCATTCCCCAGACGCGCACAGACCGCCCGGTTGCGGGAATGCCGAGAAATGTGCCGTTGTGGGTGCCGGTCCATTCGAAGCGGCTGGCAACTTTGTCCTGCTCCGCAATCTGCTCCTGAATGGAAAAGACGATATCCGGAAAACCTGCGCGCATGGCGCGGATGATGTCTTTCAGACCGTCAAGGCCGGGACCCTGCCCGGGTAGCGGAACCTGCTCAACCACATCCTCCCAGACATAGTGGGCTGCCGCCTCGATGTTTCCGCGTGTGATCACTTCGTCCACAAAGCTGCGGACGATCGTGGCATTGTCTTGCGCCATTCTCTTCTCCTTTGGATACTGAATCCAGAATTATATCGATGACATCGAGCCAGAAGCCTGGCCGCTCTCCATTCGGCTCCGCAGTAGCGACACATTCTGCATGGGACAGCTCGCCGATCCACATTGGAAAGTGGCGATCTATCCACCCTGTTCCTGCAATGATCTAAAATCAACCTCATCATCAACCCCATCCCGCTGGAAGGTCACCATGAGCCGAGTCCTTCTCATCGACAGTCAAAACCCGATCAGCCGGGAGATTGGAGATCGTCTGGCTGCCGACGGCCTGGCGATCGAGTACGCGGCCGGCCACATCGACGCGCTCCATCGGCTGCGCTGCCGGGCGTTTGGTCTCATCGTCACCAGTGCCGAGGGCGTCATCGAAGAAGCCCTCGCGCTCCTCGAGGAGATGAGACAGATACGGCCCAGTCTCAAGTGCATCGTGCTGGCCCCTTACAGTACACCGAACGACATCATCGCAGCTCTGCGCGCGCGTGTCTTCGGATGCTTCACCCCTCCCTTTAGCGCGGACGACATCGCCAGCGTCGTGCGCAATGCAGCCATGAGCGACGATGCGAACGAAGACATCGAAGTCGTCTCGGCACGGCCGGGCTGGATTGCCGTGCGCGTGAATTGCCGCCTCGCGACAGCCGATCGTCTCATGTTGTTTGCAAGAGAGTTCGCGGCGCAGCTGCCCGAAACCGCGCGCCAGGAGATCATGCTGGCGCTGCGCGAGATCCTCATCAACGCGATGGAGCATGGGGCCAAGTTCAATCCCGATCAGGTCGTCGAGGTGAATGCCATCCGCACCGCCCGCACGATGACGTTTCGGGTCCGCGACCCGGGCGCCGGATTTCGCAAGGAAGACATCCGCCATGCAGCGCATGCCAATCCTGCAGACGACCCCACAGCCCACATTGTCTTGCGTAACCAGCAAGGCATGCGCGCCGGAGGTTATGGCATGCTGCTTGCCGCCGGCACGGTCGACGAACTCATCTACAACGAAACCGGAAACGAAGTCATCCTCATCAAGTATTTGGATTAGTTCGAACCGGGGCCATCCTCGTCGGCACCTGCAACATTCTTGTCCTGCACTACCGGCTTGTTGAGCGAGCCGCCGTTGCCCGTTGACCCTGTTGCCCGTTGGCCACCAGGATAGCCGCGACGAATTACCCTTGCGACCGTCCAGGAGATCAGTTCCCAGGCGCAGGCGCGGCCGGCGACGGCAATGGACAAAACCTGTCGAGGCTCGCGCCAGGGACCGGACAGAACGGTTTTCCGGGGAGCGACGCCCCGCGCCCCCTGCAGTGAGACAATGATCCGCAGGTACAATTCCTCAGTCTTGGGCGGCGGCGCTCGTTTCGATCCGTGAACAGACGCAACCGTCCGAAACAGGGGCGCCAGCGATTGGAGAAAAGTTTGCGCGACCAAACCCCACCAGCGATGGACCGCGAGCAGGACAAGCAAACCCGCCGCGCATGGCTGATCAGCCTTACCAGCCTGTTCTTCATCCTTCTCCAAAGCGCCTGCACCGCGTTCATGGCGCTGAGCGGTCTGCGTCTGGTGGTCGGTGTGGGGTCGCTCGCCGCGGCCGTAGCGGGCGCCCACTTCCTCGGCTCCATCCATGGCGAGGTCATTCGTATCCCCATGGAATTCCTCGCTGTCGCGGGCTCCGTCATCAATCTCATTGCGATCTGGCGTGTCCGCTCGTTACGCGCCCGGCCGTCGTCGCAGTGGCGCGTTACGACCGTCACGCTGAAAAAGAAACGAGCAGAATCGATCCAGATTCTACTCGCGATTCTTACTCTGCTGCTGGTCGCCGTGGAATGGTCCTTCCACCTTTATCTCCACCATTCCATCTAGTCCCCGGCATCCTGGGGAGGTGGCAGCCGGGCGCCTTCCATCTCCCGCGCCAATCGAGCGTGCAGCCTTTCGCTGTATCCCACCGGCAACTCAAAAACACGATCGTCCGCGGTCAGGACCACGATGTTCCGCGTGGAGTCCAGGATCGCCGAACAGATCTCGCAGTGCTCCAGGTGTCGCTGCACCAGTTCCTTGGTCTCCGGCGCCAGCGAATCATCCAGGTAGTCCGAGAGGTAGTTCCAAACGTGCTTGCATTCTATGACCACTGAAACCACCTCCTTCGTGGATTCACGTTCTTCAGTTTCGGCGCAAGCTCGTTCTGCATCATCATCCGGGCGCGGTGCAAGCGTACCTTCACGGTACCCGGCGTAATCGTCAGTGCAGCAGCGGTCTCATCAATCGAAAACTCCTCCACGTCCCGCATCACGAATACCTCGCGATAGATCGGGGAAAGATGGCTGATGGCTTCTATCAGAAGCTCGCGAATCTCTTTTCGCTCCAATGCCTCCGACGGCACCTCGCGCCAATCCCGCAACAGCGCCGGCATAACATGGCCGCCCTCTTCCGGCGACTGATCAATCGATTCCATCGGAACGGCGATCGCCCGCCGCAATCGTCCGCGCGCCTCATTGAGCGTGATGCTGATGAGCCACGTGCTGAACTTTGCCTGTCCGCGAAAGTCTGCGAGCTTTCGAAACGCTTTCAGGAACGCCTCCTGCGCCACGTCTTCCGCATCGGCGTCATTCTTCATAAACGAGAGTGCCATCTTGAAGACGCCGCGCTCATACGGCCGAATCAGATCGTGATACTGCTGCGTGTCGCCAGCAAGTATCGACGCAATCATCTGCGCCTCGTCCCGATCCGAGCGTTCGTCCTTCATGCCAGGCTGGCCTGTCCTTTCAAGCGTTGCAGGATCAGCGCGTCGAGTGAAAGCAATCCCGCACCAAAAATCAGCACCATCAGCGACGCGAACAAGAAGGTATACGGATCCGCGACATAAAACTTCCCGGGATCCGAAACGATCGAGACCAGCGCCTCGTGGTCCGCTGTCCAATAAGCCACCATCATGTTAGCAGCGAGCAGCAGCCCCACCAATCGCGTCCCCAGCCCGGCAATCAGCAGCAAGCCTCCAAAAAATTCCAACCCTGCGATGAAGTGAGCAGTCGCTGCGGGAAATGGAAGGTTGAGGCTCGCAAAGAACTCCGTGATCTTCGCGAGGTTGTGCAGCTTGCCCCAGCCGGTCTGTGCAAATTGCCAGCCCCAGTAAAGCCGGACTACCAGCAGAAACGGCGATCGCAGCAGCGATAGCTTTCCTGCCACCTCGTAGTACATCCTGATCCAGCGCTGCATATATCCCTTTCGCTCTCCGCGTGGCGCCGCGCGGTTCAATCGCAGCGATACCCTGTGCGGCAAAGTCATCCACCGCGTTAGAGACGCGACCAGGAATATAGTTACAGCTCAAATCAAATTCAAATTGCTTGTAACCTTTCCAATCCGCATGGCTCTCACGTGTGGAAGTTGCTTGCCCTTACCTGGGCGGGGACACTCCATCAGAAGAGTCACCGTATCGTGCGTGGACTCATCTGCAACTCTCACGTCCAGCGCGGAGACTCTGCGCGGCCAACCCACGAAAGGTGTTCCTCATGAAAACCAATACCGTACACAACCTGGCCCTCGCTGCTGCATTTGCCGGGCTTCTCGGCGGAACATCCGCCCGCCTCAACGCTCAACCTGCCAGCGGCAACGCCGCACCCTCGGCCTCCGCCGGTCTTTTGCTGATCGGGCAAACCCAGACCCCCGAGCTCCCCAAACATTCCTGCAAAGGGAAGAACGACTGTAAGGGCCAGGGCGGCGGCGATGCCAAGCACGCCGGCAAGAACAGCTGCAAGGGGAAAGGCGCCTGCGCAACCGACGGCTCCAAGCCACCGAAGGCTTAACCTTCCCTGTTGGAGGCTTGCGAAAAACTCAAGCCTCCAACATCCTCTTCGTCCCACTTCACGAAACGGATCGCTCCATGCCAGCAAACAGATTCAACGCGTTCACGGATTACGGTGTCGGCATCGGCCTGCGTGTGCCGCACTACCAGCACATTCTCTCGGAAAAACCGGTCGTAGACTGGTTTGAGATCATCTCCGAAAACTACATGGTGGGCGGCGGCAACGCCCTCAAGGTCCTCGACCAGATCCTTGACCAGTACAAGGTCGTGCAGCATGGCGTCTCCATGTACTTCGGGTCTGCGCAGCCTCTCCATCGCGAGCACCTCAAGCGTCTCAAGGAACTCACTCGCCGCACCCGGACCCCATGGCTCTCGGACCATCTTTGCTGGGGCAGCGTCGATGGCCGTTACACCCACGACCTCCTTCCCCTCCCGTATACCTTCGAAGCGATCCACACCACCGCGGCGCGCATTCGCGAGGTCCAGGATTTCCTGGAGATCCCCATCGCCGTGGAAAACGTCAGCAGCTATGCCGAGTTCCATGAGTCCGAGATGACGGAGTGGGAGTTTCTCAACGAAGTCGTCCACGCCGCCGACTGCGGCATCCTCCTCGACGTCAATAACGTCTACGTCTCCTCCCAGAATCACGGCTTCCATCCCATGGACTACATCAACGCCGTCGACCCCGAGCGCGTCGCGCAGATCCATATTGCCGGCCACTCCAAATTCGAGAAGTACACCCTCGACACCCACGACCATCCCGTCCTCGATCCCGTATGGACAATGTACGCGCGTGCGATCGAACGCACCGGCCCCACCGCCACCCTTCTGGAATGGGATGACAATATTCCCACCTTCGACGAGGTCCATGCCGAGGCCCTGAAGGCAAATCGCTATCGCCCTCACATGACCGACATCCCCCTCACCCCATCCATCGCCGTGCCCGACGAGGTGCTCGCATGACACTCCTCGACTTTCAGCGCCGCATGGCCGAAGACGTCAGCCGTCCTTTGACCGACGACTTCGCCATGCAATCCCATACGCCCGATGGCTCATCCGTCAGCGAGATTGTCGCCACCTACATCAAACCCAACGAGCAGCTCTCGTCCTTTGAGCGTCTCGAAATCTATAACCGTCAGTATTGGTTTCGCCTCATCGCCGCCGTCTCAGAAGACTTTCCGGCGCTCAACGCGATCCTCGGCGCCAGGCGCTTCGACGAACTCATCCTTGCCTACCTCAAGGACAATCCCTCCACCTCGTTTTCTCTCCGCGATCTCGGCGCAAAGCTTCCCTCCTGGCTTGCGCATCACCCAGAGCTCACGGCTGCTCAGCACGACCTTGCTGTCGACGTCGCCCGCCTGGAGTGGGCATACATCGAAGCATTCGACAGCGCCACCCAGCCTCCCCTCAACGCTGCCGAACTCGCCACACTCGGTCCCGAAAGCGTTCTCGCCTTGCAGCCACACATCCAGTTGCTCGCGCTACGCTACGCAGCCGACGAACTCGTCCTCGCCGCGCACAAGACCCAACCAGCCACCGGCGCCGCCAGCAACGCCGTGACCGCAAAGAAAATCTCCAAACGTCGCCGCATGCCACGCCCCCGGCACTCCCTCATCTATCTTGTCGTGCACCGCTATCAGGATGCCGTCTACTACCGCCGTATCGATCAGGAAGAGTTTCAACTGCTCACCGCCATCCAGCACGGCGACCCGCTCGCTGGGGCAATCGACAAAGCCTTCCATCAAACCACACGCACGCCCAGCGAACAACTCACCAACATCCGCGATTATTTTGCCCACGCTGCTGAACTCGGATGGCTGGTGATCCCTGCTCTCCCTGCAGCCGACGAATCTGTTTCTTAGTCGACTTGATGATCGATCCCAGACTGCCGAGATCCTTCCTTGCCAATGCTGCTTACGGTGATCTCATCGCGGCGGCGCTGGCGCTCGCTGCCATCTTCGCGCAGCGGGACGACTGGCGTTTTTGCCGTTCCTCGAGTGTGAAAGGATCAACGGCACGCAGCGGAACGTATCCAGCTACGGTGAGATGGAAGTGGGCTATTGCCAACTTCGCGAGCGAGAAGGTTTGGCGAAGTGCCAGGACGCATGGCCTCGGTTGCCCCCCAGGGATTCGAACCCCGTGACGGATACCGCATCACAAACATGTATTGGTTGCCCCCCAGGGATTCGAACCCCGATCGAGCGAGTCAGAGTCGCTAGTCCTACCATTGAACGAGAGGGCAAAACAGGTTGTATCGGCAGCTGCAGGCTCGGCGGGAGCCACAATCAGCCGCCTCTGTGAGTGTACGGGGGATGCGCTCGCGGGTCAACCTCTTCCCTCGACTTCCGCATGAAAGCAGACCCTTTCCTTAGCAAAAGTGCCGTTCCCCTTCCATCGGCGGGTGTGGCCTGCACCGTCCAGTGCTCTCCCCATACACTCTCTCCATGCCGCAACGAACGGGGGATGCGCTACTCTGAAAGAACAATCGAACGTCACCCTCGGAACCCTCCCATGCCGAAGCACTACACCGCGCCTACCATCGATGAATACCTGCGCCAGCGACTGATGCCCGTCGAAGGAGCGATCCCTCACATCCCCGGTATCGAGATGTTTGGCGCTTCGACGCCTGCCGGAACCGTCGGCGGCGATCTCTTCGAGTACATCAACTTCCAGCAGCGCTACGACATCGACGCGCGCATCGCCCGCGCCAAGCGCCTGGCCGTCGAGTACCTCGAGCCGCTGCCTCCCGGCTCCCCCATGCGCAACTCCGTCGACGACCACGTCGAGTGGCTGCAGTCCCGCCCCGACTACCGCCCCATCATGGAGACCGAGTACCGCTTCGCCCGCAGCTCCGAGCAGCTGCGCGTCGCCGAAGACCTGCGCGATCTCTACTCCACCGCCGGCATCCTCATCGTCGACGCCCAGGGCCACGGCATCATCCCGGCAAAGATCGCCTCCACCGTCCACGACACCTTCCAGGCGCTCATGCTCACCGAGTTGGACCGCTACGGAAAGACCACGCCCGGACTCTTCGAAAACCTCAACCTGCGGCTGGCGCAATCCGTCACCGCACGCAACGCCCTCGGCCTGAGCGAGACCGAACAGACGCGAGAGATTGCCACCATGCTCTACGGCGAAGTGCACCCCGACGGAAACTTCCGCTTCGCCAACTTCGGCCACCCTCCCCCGCTGGTCTTCTCCGCAAAACATTCCCGGCTGCTTCCGGTATGTGACGACCACATGGCGCAGTTCCTCGCGCTCGGCCTGCAACTCCCCGCCGATCATCCCGACCGCCGCCGCTACTTCTCCATGAACCTGCGCAAGCGCCGCATCCGCGCGGATGACATCGCCGAGATCACCCTCATCAACCCCGGCGACATCCTCATCCTCTACACCGACGGCGTGTACGACGGCAGCGACTCCGGAGGCCCGCGCGTTGCTCGAAGCCATCCTGCAGCAACATCAGCAGGAGCCGGCCCGCGACATCTGCGAGGCGCTGATGGAGTTCGCGCTGCAGCAGGACGAAGTGCTTCGCGCCAACGGAGACGAAGCCCTGATCGACGACAAGACCGTCTTCGTCGTCAAGCGCACCTGAACATCGGGAGGCTCGAGGACGGCATCCCTCCGCTACTCCTCCCGCAAAACCTCCAGCGGCTTCTGCCCCAGCACCCGATGGCTCGCCAGCCATCCGGCCAGCACCGTCATCGCGCCCACCGCCACCCACGCGGCCAGATTCAGCCACGGCTGAAATCCATACCCGAAGTGCAGCGCATGCAGCAGCAGCGTGCGCGCCAGCACGTTCGCAAAGACCAGCCCCACCGCTCCCGCAATCAATCCCAGCACCGCAAACTCAATCGAGAAGATCGACGCAATCCGCGGCCGCGTCGCTCCCAGCGTCTTCAGCACCACCACCTCGCGAATCCGGCGATACCGCGTTCCCGCAATCGCGCTCGCAAGAATCACGATGCCGGCAAAGATGCTGAACGCCGCCAGGAATTGAATGACGTAAATCACCTGCAGCATCACCTGCCGAATCACCTCGAGCGTCGCCGCCACATCGATCACCGTCACCGTCGGATAGTGCTCGTACAGCACCCGCCGCAGCGTGGCCGTCTGGCTCGGATCGCAGTGCACGCCGCCGTACCAGACCACCGGCAGCCCCGCCAGCACGGTCTGCGGCAGCACAAACTCCGCGCGCGAAAACGCATGCTGGCTGTCGGTCTCGTATACCGCCACCACCGTCGCCGTGATCGGCTCGTCCTGCGCGGAGAGCGTGAGCGTGTCGCCCGGCCTGACCTTCAGCCGGTCCGCACGCTCGCGCGCCAGCGCCACCACCGGATGCTGCGCCGCATCGGCCGCCTCCTGCGCCGTCCACCACTTCCCTCGCACCACCGTGTCGCCCGGCGGAGGTCCATCCGCCGACGGCGGCCAGGTCAGGTTCAGCGTCTGCGCGCCGCGCCCCGAGGGTGCTCCGCCGCGCTCCGCCCTCCGCTTCTCCAGGCTCTCGCCGTTCGACCGCCAGCAGCCGCGCGCTCACCACCGGAATCATCTCCGGCGTTCCCTGCACCGTCGGCTGCCTGCGCCAGCAGCTTGCGCACGCCGCCCACCTCGTCCGATGCCCATATCCATCAGAAAAATATTCGGCAGATCCCCCGCCGCCGCCACGTGCATCTCGTTCACAATCGAGCGCTGCACAAAGTACACCGCGGCAATCTGCATCACGCCCAGCCCCAGCGCCGCCAGCAGCGCAGCCGAAGGATTGCCCGGCCGATAAAGATTCGCCAGCCCATGCCGCAGCGTCGACGGCAGCCGCAAGCCCGTCCCGCGCAAAAACTTTCGCAACAACCACAGCGTCAACGCCGCCATCGCCAGCAGCACCAGCAGCGACGCCGCCAGCCCCAGCGCAAACGTCCATCCCACCTGCCGCGAGTCGGACACCCGCGTCGCCAGCCCCACAAGCCCAAGCAGGATCAGCACGCTCGCGCCGATCTGCGCGACCGATCCCCGCAGCTTGCGCGCCAGCCGCGTCGTAAACGGATCATCGACCGCCTCCACATTGCGCCGCAGAATCAATATCGGCCGCACGTTGCGAATATCCAGCAGCGGCGGCAGCGTGAACAACAGCGTCGTCAGCAGCCCCGCCGACAATCCCAATCCAATCGCATGCGGCTCCAGCCGCAGCGTCGGCGTCAGGTGCAGCAGCTTCGCCAGGAACAGCGGAAACGCCATCTGCACGCCAATGCCCAGCACCACGCCGAGCACACCTCCGCCCAGTCCCAGCAGCAGCGTCTGCAGCAGGTAGATCTTCATCATCTGCTGCGAGCCCGCGCCCAGCGACTTCATGATCGCAATCGAATCCAGCCGCTGCTGCAGATGCGAGCGCATCGCCATCGCCACGCCCACCGCTCCCAGCACCAGCGCCACCAAACTCATCAGCGACAACAAACCCGTTGCTCCGTCCAGAGCTCTTGTCAGCGCCGGATTGGCCTCGCGATAATCCGTGATCTGCGCCTCCGGCATCAGCGTCTCGAGCTTCGTCTTCAGCGTCGCCACGGCCGCATCCGACAGTGCTTTCCCGTTCGGCGCCGGCGGCAGCTTGAACAGATACCGCCGCGTCACCCGCGATCCCGGCGCCACCAGCCCCGTCGCCGCCAGCGCCTGCTGCGAGATCAACACCCGCGGCCCCGCCGCAAATGTTCCCGACAGACGATCCGGCTCTTCCTCCACCACCGCCGCAATCTTGAACGTCTCCGTCCCCAGCTTGATCGAGTCGCCCACCTTCAAATGCAATCGCAGCAGCAGATCATCTCCCACCGCCACCGTGGTATCCGTCAGCGCCGCGCTCAACGGCATCGCCGGCGCCAGCACCACCGACCCATAGAACGGATACTTCTCCGGCTCGACCGCCTTCAACGAGACCAGCAGCGGATCCATCGACGTCGCCGCCGAAGCCATCGACAGCAGCTCCGTCACCGGCGACTCCTGCGTGCCCTCCGCCTGCAGCGCGTCGATTCCCTTCTGCTCGTCGGGAGTCGGCGGCAGAATCGTCCGCGCCGCAATATCCGCCGCCATGATGCTGCGCGCCCGCAGCAGCAGCGTCACGCGAAACGCCGACGAGAATCCCCGCACGCCCGTCAGCGCCGCCACCCCAATCGCCACCGAAAGTATGACAAACGTAAATCGTCCCCGCGACGAGTGCAGCTCCCGCGTCGCAATCCGTGCCGCCGTGCCGTACGAAAGACTCGCCATCTAGACGCTCACCGGCGCAGCCCCAGCGGAGACCAGGCGCGCAGCCTGCGCCTCATCGCTCACCACCAGCCCATCGCGCAGCGTGATCCTTCGCCCCGCATGCGCCGCCAGCGCCGGATCATGCGTCACCAGCACCAGCGTCGTCCCCTCCACGCGATTCAACTGCAGCAGCAGCTCCAGGATGTGCTGCCCATTCACCGTGTCGAGATTCCCCGTCGGCTCATCGGCCAGCACAATCGGCGGCCGCAGAATAAACGCCCGCGCCAGCGCCACCCGCTGCTGCTCCCCACCCGAAAGCTGCACCGGATAATGATCCACCCTGCCACTCAGCCCCACCGAATCCAGCAGCGCCCGCGCCCGCTCCACGCCGGCCTTCCACGTGCCGGAATCATCATTCAGCTCATACGGCAGCAGCACATTCTCCAGCGCCGTCAGCGTCGGAATCAGCTGGTAGCTCTGAAACACAAACCCGATCGTCTTGCCGCGCAGCTGCGCCAGCTTGTCCTCGGCCAGGTTGCTGATCGCCGTCCCATTCAGCGCCACGCTGCCCGACGTCGGATTATCCAGCCCCGCCAGCAGCCCCAGCAGCGTCGACTTCCCCGACCCCGACGCTCCCATGATCGCCACAAACTCTCCGCGCGCCACCGTGAAGTCGATGCCCCGCAGAATCTCCACCGTCGCCCCACCCGTGCGCAGCGACTTGCGCAGCCCGCTCACCACAATCATCGGCTTCTCAACGAACCATCCGTTACCGCAACCGCAGGAGTATTCAAGATCGGCAGGCCTCTATTTGATTCTCAAAACACGCACTCAGGAAACGCTTCGCAGAACACGCTCTAAAATAAACGCGGTGAATCGAGCGCGCGTAGCCCCTAGTTTATCCGGTATTGGTTTTATTGCTTTGGCCTCTCTCGCCGCGAGCCTTTCCCTCAGCGGCTGCAAGCCTGCCAACAGTAACGTTGCAACGACCGCCTCGGTTCCCTCCCCCACGCAAGCTGCGCCCGTGCCCTCGTCGCCCACGCCGCAGCCCACCTCGCCGCAACCCACCACGCAAAGCCCCTCGCCGTCCGCGCAGGACTCCGCGCAGGCCTCATCTGCTTCGGCGACTCGCTCACCGCCGGCTACGGCGCCGACTTCGGCCAGTCCTATCCCGACGACCTCCAGCGCCTCCTCGACGCCCAGGGCTACCACTACCACGTCGTCAACGCCGGCATCAGCGGCAACACCACCAAGGACGGCCTCGACCGCATCCAGCTCGTCCTCGCGCGCCATCCCCAGATCGTCGTCGTCGAGTTCGGCGGCAACGACGGCCTCCGCGGCCTGCCCCTCGAGCAAACCCAGGCCAACCTCTCCAGCATCATCGATCAGCTACAGAAGAGCGGCGCCAAGGTCGTCCTCGCCGGCATCACCCTGCCTCCCGACTACGGCCCCGACTACATCAAAAAATTCGACGCCATGTACCCCGCGCTCGCGAAGCAATACCACGTCCGCCTCCTGCCCTTCCTCCTCAAGGACGTCTACGGCGTCCCCGGCGACATGCAGGCCGACGACACCCACGCCACCGCACAAGGCAACCAACAAGTAGCCCACAACGTCGAAGCCCTCCTCAAGCCACTGCTCAAGAAGTAGCCTCCACTCCGGGTGCCCCATATCTCGATGCTGAGATGTGGGCATCGCGCGAAGACGCGCGACCGCTCCCGCCACTCCCTACCCCAACACCACCGTAGGCTGCACCAGCGTCCCCGCCACCCGCTTCGCCACGCACAGCAACTCTCTCGGCCCTGCAAACACCTTCACCAGCGGAGCCCCGGAAAACTCCGGCACATTCACCTGCATGCCGTTGCGAATCTTCCCCGCCGTCTGCTCGTCCACCGTGACCGAAGGCATCTCCGGCAACAGCGACCGCGGATGCGGCAGCCGCGCCTCCACCTCCGCCGGCGACATCGCCTTCAGCTCCTCCACCGTGATCGCCTGCGCCAGCGTAGAACACGCCCGCCTCGGTTCTCCGCAGCGACGCCAGGTGCGCGCCGCATCCGGCCAGCGCGCCCAGCTCATGCGCCACCGACCGCACATACCCACCCGCCGAAACCCTCATCCCGAACGCCGCCGTGTCGCCCTCCAGCCAGCGCAGCTCAAAGCGCTGAATCGTAATCCGCGCGGCCTTTACCGGAACGTCCTTGCCCGCGCGCGCGAGCTTATGCGCCGGAACCCCGCCGATCTTCTTCGCGGAGAACACCGGAGGCACCTGGTCCATCTCGCCATGAAATCGCAGCGCCAGCTCCCTCAACTCCGCCAGCGACTTCGTGAGCGCGACAGGCTCACCGGCCGGCTCACCCTCCGCGTCGAACGTATCGGTCGCAAACCCAAACCGTATCGTTCCGGTGTACGACTTCTCCGCCTGCCCAAAGAACTGCGCCAGCCGCGTGTACTTGCCCAGCAGCAGCGGAAGCACGCCCGTCGCCATCGGATCGAGCGTGCCCAGGTGTCCCACCGCGCGTTCGCCCGTAGCCCGGCGCACAATCGCCACCACATCATGCGAGGTCATCCCCGCAGGTTTATCGAGAATCAACAGTCCATTCATGCAGACACTAGCCCATTCATGCAGATGCTATTGTCGCTCACTTCGCAGGCAAGCGTCGCCCGCGCGTCGGACCTACGATCCATCCACACTCGGCATCTCCGCCGACTCAATCACGTACGTCTTGATCTGCATGGAGCGCGGCTCGAACCTCATCCCCAGGTCGTCCTCTACCGCCTGCATCGGCGACTCGTCCGGATCGTGCGGCTGCCCGAACGAGAAATCGTAGAAGCCCTTCAGCCCGGTCCCGTCAATCACCGTCCGGTCAGCGTCGGCGCTTGTACTGATCTGCCCGATCGCGTTACTGATCTTCACTGCATTCGCGGTGCACCTCTCGCCACCGCAAAGAATCTGTCCCGGAATCCCCTGACCCGGATGCTCCGCCATCCAACGCCTCATAGTCTCCGTCGGATCTCCTTCCAGCCGCACCGGCGCCGGAACCTCCTTCACATGCGCCCCACCTTTCGCCTGCACCAGCACATACACCGGCGTCTTCCGCATCTCCACGCGCAGCTTCACATGAAATCGATCCGCCAGCAACCGCCGCAACATCGGCCGCACCCGGTCCATCCGCTGCTGGTCCGAGAGCTTGTCCCACCCGCCCATGTACGCGTCATCCACCTTTGCATTCACGTCGAACGCCTCCGAGTCCACCCACTTCGGCGCTTCGTGATCCGTGATCACCGTGCGCTTTCCAGGCGCATCCCAATAGGCCTGCCAAAACAGAAAGTTCAACGTTACCTGCGATGCTTCGAATCGTCCGGACGGGTCCAGCTTGATCCCGACCCAACGCCGGTTGTCGGAGTTTGCCGGCCGGATCGCAGCCACTTCAAAGGCCGGCCCCAGCGCATCCGCATCCGCCGCCGGATTCCCTTGCGCCACCGCCGCCGCTCCCGAAAGCAGCATCCACGCCATCAACAACACAAGAACCTTCCAACGGTGGTGCTCAACGACTGTCCGCATGGTTCAGGTTTCCTTCGTCTGTGCTAGAAGCTAAAAGCTAGAAGCCCCCGCCCCGGTTTATCTCTCCGGCCGCACCAGCGACAGGAACTCGTTCCTGGTCTGCAACTGCGTCTTGAACACGCCGCGCATGGAGCTCGTCACCGTCGCCGAGCTCTGCTTCTCCACCCCGCGCATCATCATGCACAGGTGCTGCGCCTCCATCACCACGCCCACGCCCTGCGGATGGATCGCGTCTTCGATGGCTTCGGCAATCTGCTGCGTCAGGCGCTCCTGCACCTGCAGCCGCCGCGAAAACACATCCACAATCCGCGGCAGCTTGCTCAGCCCCACCACCTTGCCCTGCGGCACGTACGCAATGTGCGCCTTGCCAAAGAACGGCAGCAGATGGTGCTCGCACAGCGAGTAGAACTCGATGTCCTTCACCATCACCATCTCGTCGTAGTCCACATCGAACAGCGCCTCGTGCAGCACCTCGTCGACCGACTGCTGATAGCCCTGCGTCAGGAACGCCATGGACTTCTCCATCCGCTTGGGCGTGCTCGCCAGCCCATCGCGCGTCGGATCTTCGCCGATGCGGCGCAGCAGCTCGGCATAGATCTCCTGCATGCTGGCGTCGTGCAGGGCCAGCGCAGCCGCCGGGGCTACCAGCGCGGCAGCCGGCGATCCCAGCGCGGCCGAGGGCGATACCGGCCGCCGTCAGAGCGGCGTGCCCGTTGCCATTCCCGTTTTCATGCGAGACCCGATCGTCCTCCAGGATCGCATCGAGTTTCAATCTGTTCGACATAGGTCCAACCCTCTCTTCAACATGCTCTCGTTCCAGGCAATCGCAGCCGATGCTCAGCCGAGCCGTCTGCGCTGCGTCGCCCCGTCACCGAAGTACTCGAAGGAGTTGTTCCCGGTCTCTTCGATGGCAATACGCTCCAGCCGCAGCTGCGGATGATCGACTGACCCATTGGACTCCGCAAAGCGCTGGAAGATGCTCCACATCTCCACACATACATTCTCCGTCGTCGTCACCCGGTCGCGAAAGGCCTCCAGCGTATTCAGATTCGCGTGGTCAAACAAATCCAGCACCTCCCGCTGCGCGAACGAATCCAGGTCGCTCATATTGACGACCATCCCGGTCGTCGCATCCACCGGCCCTGACAACGTCACCTCGACCACATAGTTATGGCCATGCCCGAACGGGTTATTGCACTTCCCAAACGTCCGGCGGTTCTCCTCCTCCGACAGCGCATCCACATGCAGCCGGTGCGACGCGCTGAAGTGATACCGCCGGGAAAAGATGGGCGAATCGGGCGGCTCATGCTCCCTCACCATAAAAATCGGCGAACAGGTCCGGCATCTCGTACACGCGCACGCGATACAGCTTCGCGTGTTCGATCTTTCCCTCCAGCCGCCGCCAGATCGCCACCGCCATGTTCTCGGTCGTCGGAATCGTGTGCGCAAACTCCGGCACCTCGAAGTTAAGATGCCGATGGTCATAGACCGACACCACCTCGCGTTCCAGGATGTCCTTGAGCTGCTTCAAATCCACCACGAACCCCGACGCCGGATCGATCTCACCCGCGACCGTAACCTCCAGCGTGTAGTTGTGCCCATGCCCCTGGCGGTTCGCGCACTTGCCGAAGACGCGCACATTCTCCTCCTCGCTCCAATCGGGGTTCCAGTAGAAGTGGGCGGAGGAGAAGTCGGCTTTGCGGGTGAGAAGGATCATAAATTCGTTCGACCAGATGAAATCTCTTGGGTTGGATGCGGCGGAAAAACACCGGTTGCGACGATACACCCTGAAAGGGGGCTTAGACTGCCGGTTTGCAACGCGAAACGGGGCAGAGGCTTACCTGAAACGCACAAACTCATAAGCTCAAACGATTCTCGCTCAAATGCGATACTCCCGTCCCTTCCACGCCACCTGGTGCAACACCCTGTGACGCATCCAGCTCCGCACCAGCAACCCGATAAACAATGGCAGCGCAAACACGGAAAGCGCACAATCCAAAGGACTAAAGTTCGACCGCCGCACCCGGTTGTAGTACCGCAGCAGCGTCCGCGCCCAGATCAGCAGAATCACCACCTTCTGCCACATCAGCAGAGAATACAGTGGAATCAACAAGATAGGCAGCAGCAGCAACCCAATATCCAGCAGCCGCCACGCCGCCAGCGTCAGCGCATGCGGAAACAGCAGCGCCAGGTTCTTCGTCCACCCCTCCACCATGTCGCTGAATCCAAAGTACATGCGCGTACTCAGCGCATCCGGCGCATAGCGAAACCAGATCCCCTTCCCGGCCCGCTTCACGGCATCGGCCAGATCGACATCCTCCAGCACCGACCGCCCCACCCCGCGGTGCCCGCCCACCCCAAAATAGGCCTCCCGCTCGACCATCAGGAACTGCCCATTTGCCGCCGCAAGCCGTTTGTTTGCATCATTTACCTGCGCAGCGGATACACGCTCGCAAGCTCCGAGAACACCAGCGGCATCAGCGCCCTCTGCCAGAATCCCGAGACAATCTGCCGCGGCGAATACGACAAAAGCCCCACACTCTCGCCGCTGAATCTCCTCCAACGCCCGCACCAGATCCCCCGGCTCATGCACCGTATCGGCGTCCGTAAACAGCAGCCACCGCCCCGCGGACGCCTCCGCGCCAAACCAGCAGGCGTTCGTTTTCCCAGTAAACATGCGGGTTTCCGCGCTCAGGTCCAGCGGAGGAGCCTCCAGCACCCGCACTCCGTCGTATTGCGAAGCGATCGCCCGCGTGCGGTCCGTCGACGCATCATCGACAACGATCAGCTCCCACTCCCGCCCCAGAAGAAACGAATCCTCCCTCTGCCCCAGCAGCGATTTCAGGCAGTTGGGAAGATTCCGCTCCTCATTCCGCGCCGGAATGATCACGGAGAGCCGCAGACTCCATTCTGTTCTTCCGGAATTTCCAGCGCTGGGATTGGACGAGCTAGGCGTGTCGTTCACAACTTCGTATTATAGGAATGGACGCGAGGGTAGCGATTTTATGCGGCAAATCATGCGTGCGGGACTTCTGATCTTTCTCACCTGCGCGATGGCGACAGGCTGCGATCGAGGCACGCTCTCCGACCAGATCGGCCGCGTGGCGCCGGTCTTCTCCATCAGCGACGGGCAGCATGCCGTGAATCTGGCGAGCCTGCAGGGCAAAGTCGTCGTGCTGAACTTCTGGGCCAGCTGGTGTGCTCCGTGCGTGGAAGAGATGCCCAGCCTGCAGGCCTTCCAGCAGACGATGCCGCAGGTGCAGGTGGTGGCCGTCGCAAGCAACGAAGCCTTCGCGAACTACCAGCAGTTTCGTGGCGCAGCAACATCTCAGCCTGCTCACGGTCTTCGATCAGAACCAGACGTCCAACAAGCTCTATGGCAGCTTCAAGTTTCCCGAGACCTACATCATCGACAAGCGGGGCGTGATTCGCAGGAAGCTGATCGGCCCGCAGGATTTCACCAGCCCCAGTTTCCTCAAGTACATCCAGAAGCTGAACTCGTAAACCAGGCAGCCCCGACTGATAAAATCATTCCTATGACACAGCTTGACGTGATGTATTCGTACGGCGCAGCGCCCAGTGAAGCCGCCGCGATGGCTCTGGGACAGGTCCGCAAGGTCTATGGCATCCGGCACGTTGAGGTCAACGAAGCGGCGAAGACCATCCGCGTGGAGTATGACGCGACGCGGCTCACCGAGGCCATCGTGCACCAGTTGCTGCGGCGGTCCGGGATCGATGTCCTGGAGCGCGTTTCGTTGATCCCACCGCAGCCCGAGCCCGCTGCAGCTGCACCCGCGGCCAGCTAGATCGCTTCCACAGGCAGCGAGAGGTTGATCGCTCGGCCTTCATCAGTTATTCTTACTTAGTTGCAACTAAGCAATGTGCGCCCGTAGCTCAGCTGGATAGAGCGCCTGGCTACGAACCAGTAGGTCGGAGGTTCGAATCCTTCCGGGCGCACCAACACCTTCCCTTCCCCCCACACAATTCCTATCGCGCCGACTGCCCGGCCATGAACCCTTGAACTTTTAAAGTCCGGCAAAGATCCTCTGGATGTCGTATAGTAAAGAGGACCAACTTGGTCGGATATGCGGTTCGATGAATGTTCTGGCTCTGAGTGACGCGAAAGTAGGCAGTGCAGGCGTGGTGGAACGCGTCGATCTGCCCGACGAGGTGAGCCATTACCTGGCGCATCTGGGGTTTCTACCCGGCACCAGCGTCGAGATTCTGCGCCGTGCCCCTGCCGGCGACCCTCGTGTGTATCGCATTGATGGGGTTGAAGTTGGACTTCGCAACGAGACCGCGAAGCATATCTTTCTGCGCGTGATTTCAGACACGGCAGAGGATACGCCAAGTGCGACAATCGAGGCTGCATGAGCTGCCACGCCACCGTCGCCCCCATCATCGAGGACCAGACTCCGGTCCCGGCCGGCACGACGCGGATGCGCACGGTGGCCCTGATCGGGCCGCCAAACTGCGGCAAGTCCACCCTGTTCAATCGGTTGACCGGCATGCGCCAGAAGGTGGCGAACTATCCGGGCGTCACGGTCGAACACCACTCCGGGCGGATGAAGAGCATCGGTCGCAACGACCTTACGCTGATCGATCTTCCTGGAATCTACAGCCTGGCGACCTACTCGGAAGACGCTCGCGTTGCCGTCGAGGTGCTGACCGGCAAGATGCCCGGCGTCCCCAAGCCGGACTGCGTTCTGCTGGTGCTGGATGCCACCCACCTGAATCGGCAGCTGATGCTGGCGGCGCCGGTGTTTTCGATTGGGCTGCCGACGCTGGTTTTGCTGAATATGTCCGACCAGCTGGAGGCGCGCGGCGGCAAGATCGATACGCTCGCCCTGGCCCGAGAGCTGGGGCATCCCGTGGCGTTGATCAGCGCCGCGCATGGCAAGGGCATGGACGCGATTCCTGACTTTCTGCTGCGTGCCGGAAGCAAGCTGGACGATGGCTTGCGGCCGGTGCAGCTGCCGGTGCTGCAGAGTGCGGCGTCGTGCCGCAGCTGGGCGACGCAGGTCACCGCCCGCACCAAGTACCAGTCGCCGGCCGCTTCCCTGTGGACGCGCCGCCTGGATAGCGTGCTGTTACATCGGGTCTTCGGGCCGCTGATCTTCCTGGTGGTGGTCATCGCGGTGTTCCAGGTGGTCTTCACGCTGGGGCAGCCGCTCAGTGATGGCCTGGGGACGCTGCTGACCAACGCCGGCGCAAAGGCTGCGCTGTTGTTGCCGGACAACTGGATTCGGGCGTTGTTGCGCGATGGCCTGTGGAATGGCGTGCAGTCGGTGCTCGTGTTTCTGCCGCAGATTCTGCTGCTGTTTCTGTTTATCGGGGTCCTGGAAGACTCGGGCTACCTGGCGCGCGCGGCGCTGATTGCCGACCGCGTGATGCGCTCGATCGGCCTGAATGGCAAGGCGTTTATCCCTTTGCTTTCAGCGTATGCGTGCGCGGTTCCGGCGATTATGGCGACGCGCACCATCGAGAACAAGCGCGAGCGCATTGCGACGATCCTGATTGCACCCTTCATGACGTGCTCGGCGCGGCTGCCGATTTATACGCTGATTATTGCGGCGTTTATCCCGAATCAGCGGTTCCTGGGCGGCGTGCTCGGGTTGCGCGCGCTGGTGATGCTGGGGCTGTATGTCGATTGGATTCCTGGCGGCGCTGATCACCGCCAAGATGCTTAACTCCTCTGTAATGAAGGCTTCACACGCTCCCTTCATTCTGGAGCTGCCGCAGTACCGGTGGCCGACGGTCTCCTCGCTGAGCTTCCGGATCTATGACCGCGGCAAGCTGTTCCTGAAGAAGGCCGGAACCGTGATTCTGGGCGTCACGTTCCTGGTGTGGGTGTTGAGCGTGCTGCCGATCCATGGCGGCCAGTTCTCCGAGTTGACCTCGAGCGTGATCGGGCACCTGGGCCACTTGATCGAGCCCGTGATTCGGCCGCTGGGCTTCAACTGGAAGATAGGCATAGGGTTACTGAGCTCCATCGTGGCACGAGAGGTCATCGTGGGAACGCTGGGAACGCTCTATGGGATGGATCCGGCGACGCATGCTTTGGGATTGCAGGCGGCGTTGCGGCATGACATTACGATGGGCGGAGCGATTGCGCTGGTGGTGTTCTTCGCGTTTGCGATGCAGTGCACATCGACTTTAATCATTGTTCGGCGGGAAACCAACACCTGGAAGCTTCCGGCGCTGCAGTTTGCGTACATGACGACGGTCGCGTACGTGGCCGCGCTGGTCGCGAACCAGGTGATTACTCGTTTGTTTTAGGTAAGCCTCAGCCCCGTTTCGCGTTGCAAATCGATCGCATCAGCCCCGGTTTCAGACCCACATCCCGCAAACTAGCGTTCGCCCCACTTGAGCTTGGAGCGGAGGACGTTGAAGAAGCCGTTGGGGCGCAGGCGGAGCAGGTGGACGTTGCGGCTGGACTTGCGGCAGAGGATGCGGTCGTTGAGGATGAGCTCGACGGCCTCCTGGCCATCGACGGTGAGGTAGGTCTCGTGGGGCACGACGTCGACGACGACGGCGACCTCGGTGTCGCCGGGGAAGACGATGGGGCGGATGGTGAGCAGGTGGGGACAGATCGCGGTGAGGACCATGGCATCGACGGTGGGCATAAGAATGGGGCCGTTGGCGGCCAGCGTGTAGGCGGTGGAGCCGGTGGGGGTGGAGACGATGACGCCGTCGGCGCGGAAGCGGGCGACGAACTGGCCGTCCATCTCGATGGCGAACTCTCCCATGCGGGCGATGGCGCCCTTGGAGAGGACGACATCGTTGAGGGCGTCCCACTCGCGGAAGAGCTGGCCGTCGCGGATGAGCTGGGCGTGCATGAAGCTGCGGGTATCGATGACGGCGGTGCCGGCGATCCAGGCGTCGAGGGTGTCGTAGAGCTCGGCGAGGGGGACTTCCGTGAGGAAGCCGAGGGAGCCGAGGTTGACGCCGAGGATGGGGGTCTTGGTGAGGGCGAAGGCGCGTGCGGCGGAGAGCAGGGTTCCGTCGCCGCCGAGCGAGACGACGAGCACGGGTTCGTGGGCGGCCATGTCGCAGCGGGCGACCGCCTGGTCGCTGAGGCCGATGTAGGAGGCGCTGTCGGGTTCGAAGATGGGCGTGAAGCCGTGGCCGTTCAGCCAATCGATGAGTTCGGTGAGGATGAACTCCAGCTCAGGCTTCTGCGGCTTGGAGATGATGGCTACCTTGGGCATCTTGAGATGAGTGTACCGCGCCCGGATGAGGAGACTGTGTGCAGAGGCACGATGTTCCGCGCCGAATAACGGATGCGCGGCGCACCGCGGGCGGTCGCCGGTGAGGCGCTGCGGGAAGACGGACAGGCGTTATGGCTGGGGCGCGGTGGTGGCGGGCGTGGACGCGGCAGTAGGCGTCGGCGGGGTTACGGGAGCGGGTGTGGATGTAGTGGATGTAGAAGCGGGGGTGGTTGTGGGAGCCGGCGGGGTTGTGGGAGGGCCTGGAGGGATGGGTTTGGTCTGCGGCGCGGCGGCTGCGGCGGCCGGTGGTGCGGGCGCAGAGGATGTGGAGGAAGAGGACGGTGCGGGCGCGGGGGCCGGGATGGCGGGCGCGGTGGCCTGCGCGGCGGGCGCGGCGACTGCGATGGCATGGGCGGCGACCGGGATGGCGTGCGCGGAGGCTGCGCGGAAACGGGGAGGGCGTGGGCCTGCGTGACGTGGGCGACGGGCTCGACGGGTTTATGGAAGGGGGTGGGTAAGGTCACCGTTGCCATGCTGGCGGGGTCGTCGCGGAGCTTGAGGTAGAGGGTGGCGCCGTCGGTGGGCGTGGGCACGTTGAAGCTGTTCTCGGCAAATCCGGTGGGAACGTCGGTGGGGTTGGCGAAGTCCCTGGCGGCGCTGAAGGACTGGGCGAGGAAGAGCTCGTCGCCGCTGAGGGTGCAGGTTGGAGGGGCGGCCGCGCTGCCCTCAACGGCGGCGCACTGGATGCTGGTGATGTGGGGCGTGCGCACCAGGGTGCCGAGGCCGACCCAGTCGCCGGTGGTGCCGTCGGCGGCGACGGGACGGATGGCGAAGCGGCCAAAGGCGGACTCTCCGAAGGCTTTGAGGGGATCGAGATGGCCCACGGCGGTGTGGTCATCCTCCAGGACGAGGCTGTTGTCGGCGAGCGAGAGCCTGGTGTGGACCGAGTTGTTCACGGTAGCGACTTCGATGGTTTCGTCGCGCGGAAAGTCGTCCTTGGTCTGGACGACGAAGGTGAGCTTGCCGTCGAGAGGAATATCGTCCTTGTTGGTGAGGGTGACCGGGATCGCGCCGGCTTGCTGCGCCGGCGTGGAGCCGACGTAGACGAGCTTGAACGACGGACGCGGGGCCGAGGTGGAGATCTTCGCGTCCATGGTGCGGCCGTCCTTGAGTTTGACGATGGCCTTCGAGCCGTCGGCGGGAGAGACGCCGGCCTTGGACTCGAGGTGCAGGATCTCGTCGTTGCTGCCGCCGGTAGGCGTGAAGGTCTGCTTGTCGATCAGGACGGAGGCGACGTTCTCGAGGCCCTCGCCGTTGAGGACGGCGAGGTTGTCGCCGGTGTGGATCTTGAGCTCGCCGAGCGTGATGCCGGCGGTGTAGGCGGTGAGAGGCACCTTATCCTGATCCGGAGATCCGTACTGCTGGATGGCGAGCGCGTAGCCGCCGGGCTGCACGGTCTTGAGCGGAACGTCGAGGGCGAGGGTGTCTTTCTTATCCTTGTCGGGACTGGGCTTGAAGGTGACGTCGACGTCCTTGGCCTTGTTGCTGGCGAGGGCGATGTGCTGGATGCAACCGGTGCCGTTGCCGGTGAGGGTGAGCTTGTTGTCCTGGCCGGCGAGCAGCTGGGTGTCGCCGACGATCTTCCAGTCTTTGCCGTCGACCTGCTGAATGGTGAGGGTGGGGCCCTCGAAGGCGTCGAAGCCCCAGTAGCCGCGGATGGTGCCGGTGACGGTGAGGTCAGAGGCTTTGCCGATCTTGGCGGGCGATTTGCTGGCGGTGGGAGCGGCCTTGAGCGGGACGTCGGGGCGCAGGAGCTCGCGCCTCTTTTCCTTGGCGACGACCAGGCCGCCTGCAGCGGGGTCGGCGACGAGGGGAAGGTCGGTGACGGCGCCGGTGCGATTGAGATGCAGGACGAGATCGTGCGCGAAGCCGGTGGAGAAGACCAGCGGCGCGCCCTGGAGCGGCAGAACCATCTTCGGCTGCAGGAGGCAGGCGACTTCGTTGGGGTCGGGCGGATGCAGCGGCGGCAGGTTGGCCTTCTGGATGGCGGGCAGACCGATGACGATGACCGATTGCGGCTTATGGAAGGAGGGTGGCGCGTTGAGCTTGAGATTGAGGGTCTCGCCGTCCGGGAAGCTGAGGCCGGGGATGTATTGGTACTGCGCGGTGCGCAGGCTGGCGATGAGCTGAACGGCATCGACGACGGTGCCGACGTAGGCGGAGTAGAGGCCTCCGCCGACGGGCTGGGTTTCGGATGCCTGGTTGATGAAGTCCGAGGAGGGGCCGCTGGAGAGAGCTTCGGCGATGCCCTGGCCGTGGCCGTCGTCGAGCAGCACCGGAGCGCTGGACTGGGTGAGGCAGATGACCTGCTGATCGACGGGCTGCTTGAAGCAGTCGGCGTTGGGCTTGAGGGCGAGCGTCGCGGCAAGTTTGGCGGAGCGCTCCTGGATGGCCTTCGGATCATCCAGCGGAAGAGACTTCATGGCGGCGAGATAACGCTCGATGCGCTGCTGCTCGAAGGAGGCTTCGTTGAGGTCGGCGTCGGCACGGATGAAGAGGCCGGGGCGGCCGCGGACGGCCGAGCGCAGGGTCTTGAAGTCGCCGCCGGTCTGCGGCGCGACGAACATGAGCGCCTCTTCGGCGCCCTGGGGGACGACGACGGTGGTGCCCTCGACGGTCTTCTTGTCCCAGGTGTCGATCTCGGTGAACCAGTTGTCGGGAGGAAGGTTGGTGGTGCCGCGCAGGAAGGCGACGACGATGCAGGAGGTGGTTGGACTGGGTGTCGGGAAGATCGGCCTTGACCCAGATCTTGTCGCCGGGCTGCAGGCTGGGCACCTCGGCGATGGGGAGCGAGTCGCCGCCGCGGGTGACGCGGACATCGATTTTGGGTCCGATGAGGTCGAAGCGGGCGCCGTCGGCAGCGCAGAGGGCTGGAGCGAGACATGCCGCGAGGACACACGCTGCGACTCTACGAACTCTCATCTTGACTAATTTAGACGCGGGCTTCGGCGGGAGGGTTGTGGAGTAAAACAAGATGCGGCTAAGCTCCTGATTTTGATAGGCCGTGAATGTAGGTTAACGCAGGCTCCGCAGACTCTCAACCGAGGGTACGAAGTAATACGAGCCGGTGAAGGGCTGGGTGTAGCGGGTGAGCGCATCGCGTGTGCCGTTGACCAGGCCGGCCATGCTGTCGAGCATCCGGGAGAGCCGCTTCTGGTCGGAGCTGAAGCCGACGAAGACGGTGCCGTGGTCGTCGACGGTGCCGTAGGGCATGTTGCGGCGAAAGATGTTGCCAAACACATCCTGGTCGGTGCGAGCGACGTGCGAGTCGGTGGGCTTGTTCTCGAGCTCGATGCTGTCGGGCTTGGTGCGGCCCATGATCTGCTCCTGGCGGGCGACGGGCAGGGCTTCCCACTGGGTTACGTCATGCTTCCACTTTTGCAGCAGAAGGACGGAGCCGGCGGCGCCGGGAACTCCTTCGGGCAGGAGGGCGTCGGCTGGGGCTTCGAGCAGGGTTGGGTTCTCCGAGCCGTCGATGAAGCCGGTGAGATCGCGGTCGTGGCGGTAGGACCAGCTCGCGGTCTCTTCGGCGAGAGAAGCCTGTCCGGCGAGATCGCGGATGACGGTGCGGGCCATGTCGAAGAGGACGTCGTAGGAGCTGCCGGAGAGCCAGACCAACGCATCATGCTGCGTGGCCGGCATGACAAAGCCTTCGATGCCGTGGATGTCCTGGTTGAAGCCCGCGACGTCCGCGGGAGCATCGCCGGGGAGGATCTCGCGCCAGAGCTCGGGCCGGAAGCCGATGACGAAGTTCACGCCGCCGGTGGTGGTTCGTGGCTCGCGGATCTGCGCGATCGCGGAGGCGAACGCGGACCAGTTCTTCCGGTCGAGGAGATCGAACTCCAGGTAGGCGTGCGAGGAGGTGCCGAGAGCGAAGATTCCGGCTTGCGGGGTGTACATGCAGGGATTATAGCGAGGGGCCGGCGCGGCGGCGTGTCAGGCGAAGCGGGCGTGGAGGAGGAACTCGCGATTGCCTTCCATGCCGAGGATGGGCGAGTCGATGAGGTCGAGGGCCTGGCCGCCGAGGTCGCGCACGGCGGCTTCGACGCGATGGACGGCGAGCTGGTGGGCGGCGGGGTCGCGCACGATGCCGCCTTTGCCGACGTGCTCGCGGCCGGCTTCGAACTGCGGCTTGACGAGCAGGACGGCGTCGCCCTGCCACTTGGTTTCGGGCGGAGCGAGGGCTGCGATGACCGCCGGGAGGACGAGTGTCGCGGAGATGAAGCTGACGTCCATGGCGAAGAAGCGGATGGCATTCTCGCCGTGAACCCAGGTCCCGGAATCGGGAGCTGGGGCACCCGGTTTTGTGGGGGAGCCAGGGACGAGTTGGCCGGGGGTGAGGAGGCGGGCGTTGGTGCGCTCGAGCAGGGTGACGCGCGGGTCGGTGCGGAGCTTGTGGTGGATCTGTCCGTAGCCGGTGTCGACGGCGAGGACCGATTGTGCGCCGCGTTGCAGCATGCAGTCGGTGAAGCCGCCGGTGGAGGCGCCGATGTCGGCGCAGGCGAGGCCGTCGACGGAGATTGCCCAGGTGGTGAGGGCGGCTTCGAGCTTGAGGCCGCCGCGAGAGACGTAGCGGAGGTCGTCGCCGAGGAGGCGGATGACGGCGGTGTCGGAGACGCTGGCGCCGGACTTGTCGATTCGCTGCTCGTCGACCAGGACGCGGCCGGCGATGATCATGGCCTGGGCGCGCTCGCGGGAGGCGGCGAGCGAGCGGTCAACGAGGAGCTTGTCGAGACGTAGCTTCATGGTGGAAGGAAAGAGCCCAGAGAAAATAAGCCTGGAGAAAATAAACCCTGACAACAGGATAGCGGAGTGTGCCGTGGACCGGCGCCGCCGAGGCTTGCATCGCGAAGGCCGATGGCATCTGATAGATGCGGGTGGAACGCATTCCACCAGGAGAGGCGCAACGATGGCATTGACGGAGTTGAAGGCGGGTATGCGGCATGCGGAGACCATCACGGTGGAGGATCGGCTGACCGTGAACCGGGTGGTGGGAGAGTTCGCGCCGGGGACGGACATGCCGCCGGTGCTGGCGACCGCGTACCTGATCGGGTTCGTGGAGTGGACCTGCATGCGGCTGCTGGAGCCGTACCTGGAGCCGCAGCATCGCAGCCTGGGAACGCAGGTGAACCTGAGCCACAGCGCGGCAACGCCGGTGGGGATGAAGGTCACCGCGGAGGTAACGCTGGAGAGCGTGGACGGGCGCCGATTGACGTTCAGCGTGGTGTGCCGCGATGCGGCGGACGTGATCTGCGAGGGGCAGCACCAGCGGTTCGTGGTGGATATCGAACGGTTTCTGCAGGGGCTGGAGAAAAAGAAGGCGCTGGATTCCGCCAAAAGCGCAGGGGTATAACATTTGGCACCCTCTTTCGTTCCGCGCCACATGGTGGCGGCGTGGGATGGCGTAAGGAATGACGTACACTGAGTTTCCAAGAGCAATTACTGTCCTGAAGTGATGCCGGGAGGGTGCACGGATCCTGGCTGATAGAAAAGGTTGCCTGCTTCCACAGCCCCGGCGGCAATCCATTCGACCTGCGAGTGCGTTCTATGAACAGTGGCATGAATGAATCGACAGGAGTAGCTCGGCCGATGCCAGAGGATGATGGCGAGCTGCTCGAACGGGTCCTGCGGGGCGATGAACGGGCCATGGCGGTATTGTTCGACCGGTACTCGAAGATCGTGTACTCGGTATCGCTGCGCGTATTGCGCGATACGGCATCGGCCGAGGATGTGATGCAGGAGATTTTCATGCAGATCTGGAGAAATCCCAGCAGCTTCGTCTCCACCAAGGGGAGCCTGGGAGGATGGCTGGCCGTGGTCGCGCGCAATCGGTCGATCGACACGCTGCGGCGGAAGCGGCCCAGTGAGCAGGTAGAAGAGATGAATCTGGCGTCGGCGTGCAATCTGGCCGATGAAGCAGAGCGTTCTCTGTTGATGGAACGGGCCCGGGCCGCGGTGAAGTTGCTGCCCACCGAACAACGGAAGACCCTGGAGATGGCGTTCTTTGATGGGCTCACGCACTCCGAAATTGCAGAGATGACCGGCGATCCGCTGGGCACCGTCAAGACACGAATCCGCAGCGCGCTGTTGACGCTGAGAAAGGCGTTCCAGGCATGAATACAGCCAATCACCTCTCGCCCGATGACCTGTACCTCTTCGCGCTGCAGCTCTTGCCGGACGCCGCGATGAAGGATGCCGCGACGCATTTGAAGGAGTGTGCCGTGTGCCGCACCCAGCTGGGAGAGATCCAGGGCGACCTGGTGACGTATGCCCTGACGGCAGAGCCGCACACGCCTCCTTCGCAGGCCCGGGAACGGCTGCTGCGCCAGGTGGCGGAAGAGAAGAAAGTGATCCCCGCCGATCCGGTGGAGCAGCATATCGAGCCGATCCTGTATCCGCGCAACAGCCGGATGTTCCAGATGGACGCTCCGGAAGAGCGCGAGCCGCGCAGGTTTGCGCCGGTGATGGCGTGGGCGGGCTGGAGCATCGCCGCGTGCCTGGCGGTGGTGGCCGGGATGCAGGTGGACCAGCGGAAGACGGTGCAGCAGGATCTTGCCGTCGCCACCGCGCAGTTGAGCCAGAACGCGGAGCAGAGCGAGCACGCCAAGCAGGTGGTGCAGACGCTCAGCGATGCCAGCGCCATGCAGGTTGCGCTGCACGTTCCGCTGAATGCCGGCGCGGTGCCGAAGCTCGATCCCGAGGCGCATGCGACCTATGAGCCGAACACCGGTGCGCTGGTCTTCGTGGCCGACCATCTGGATCCGCTGCAGCCGCAGAAGACCTACGAGCTGTGGCTGCTGCCGGCGGAGGCTGGACAGGCTCCGATTCCTGCGGGGCTGTTCAAGCCGGATGCGAACGGCAATGCGACGGTGGTGATGCCGCCGCTGCCCAAGGGCGTGGCGGCGAAGGGATTCGGCGTAACCGTCGAGAACGAGGGCGGATCGAAGACGCCGACGGCACCGATCGTGCTGGCAGGAATGTAACGGCAGGGATGAGTGGCTAGTGGTTAGGAACGGCAGCCGCTCAGTAGACCTCGTTTGCTTGCCGGCTTTTGGGGGTACAAGCGTCCAGAAACGGAAGTAGAAAGGCCAGCACTGCACATCGCAGTCGCTGGCCGTTTCTATCACTCATCGCTAACCACTAGCCACTGTCCCTAAGGCGCTGTGACCAGGACGCGGAGGCCGTTGCCCTGGAGGGGGACGTGGGTTGCGACGGTGTTGGTGTCGGTGTAGATGACGTCCATGTATTGATTGTCGGAGGCGGTGACGTAGACCTTGCCGGTGGGCAGGCCGCCGGTGGCCGAGACCGAGTTGGGGTGGCCGAAGATCAGGTTGGAGGTGCCGTTGGCGGTGGCCGTGGCGGCGCTGCCGTTGACGCCGCAGATGGTCGCGGTGACCTGGTCGGTCTGGAGGTTGATGATGGTGACGGTGCCGGCGCCAGCGGTGCCCGGGGTGGAGTTGGGGCAGGTGCCGGTGCTATCCGACTGGTTGATCACATACGCAGCGGGGGTGTTGCCGTCCGTGCCCTGCAGGACCGAGACCATGGTGGGATTGATCCCCACGGGAACGGTCGCGAGAATCTGACCGAAGCCGGTGGCATCGACCGGGTTGGTGGTGCTGCAGTTGGGATTGGTGGCCAGGGCTGCGGCGTTGCAGAGCGGGATGTTGATGATGCTCAGCGAGCCGGCAGTGATGCCATCGCCCTGATTGAGGACGACGAGCTGCGAGGTCGTCGTGTTCAGATCCGCCCAGACTGGATTCGTACCGGGGCAGGGTTCGTTCGCGGTCGCGCCGGAGGGGGTGCTGCACAGTGGAATGGTGCCGACCGGGGGAGTGTAGGTAGCCGTGGTATCCGCAGCGACCGTGGCCGGGGGCAGGATATCCAGGGCGTTGTTGGGGACGTTGAGGACGGAGAGGGTGCCGGAGCCCTGATTGATGATGAAGGCGCGGCGATCGTCGGCGGTCATGACGCCATAGACCGGGGTCACGCCGACAGGAATCTGCGCGGAGTCCGAGAGCGAGGTCGTGGAGATGGTCTCGAGGGCGTCGACCTGGCCGAGACCGCCTGGGGCGTTCTGGCTGATGGCGTAGACGCGCGGCGTGCCGGTCGTTCCGACGACGTAGTAGGGATTGGTTCCGCCCTGGATGTTGACGGTGTCATAGAGTGCCGCGGTATTGGCGTTGAGGGCGGCGATGGTGTCGGTGCCCGCCTGCGGAATAAAGATGGTGGCAAGACCGCTGGCCGGAGCGAACGAATTGATGCTCACCGGATTGGAGCCAATGGGGAGCGTGGTCTGGACGACGTCGCTGGTGAGCAGGGTGGTCGGATTCGAGAGCGGGAAGGTGTTGAGCGATCCCTGGGCGTTGATGACGTAGGCCTGGGTGGCCTGGGTTCCGGTCGTGCTGGTAAAGGAGTTGACCGGAAGTAGCTGGGGTTGATCAGGATATTCGGCGTGGCAAGCACGGTGTCGCCGGCGAAGTCGACGATGGTGGCCAGGCCCAGCGATGTCGGCAGCTGGGGCTGGAGATCGCGACGGCGAACTTCTCCGGCTGGCCGGCAGGGCCGACGGGACCGATGGCGCTGACGACGGGGCGATACTGGTTACCGCAGCCAACGGTTGAGAGTACGGCGGCGAAGCTGATCGTGAGAACGGCGATGCCCGCGAGGCTGGTGCGACGGAGGCGGTTCCCTGCTGGCTGATGCATACCCTTGTGACGCAACGTTACGAACAAACAGTACTCCCGGGAAGAGGCCGCTTTGAGTTGGTGGAGACCTGCAGCTCCGGAACAATTAAACCGGGTGGCTGCAACCAAATCTGCGCGACTGCCTTCGCCATCGATTGTAAACGAATCCGGGCAGTGCATCCGGGCGCGGAATGCGGGATTGCGAGATCCTAAACAGTGCCGGACGAATTGGAGAGAACACCATGAATGAAGCGGAAACCATGATAGAGATGCTGGGAGGACGGGAGCGGGCTCCGCGCACGCTGGCCGTGGTGGGGCTGTCGGACGACCCGCGCAAGGCGAGCCATGGCGTGTCCGCGTACATGCAGGCGCATGGATACAGGATTCTGCCGGTGAATCCGGGGATTGCCAGCGCCCTGGGAGAGCGGAGCTACGCTTCGCTGAGCGAGCTGCCGGTGAGGCCGGACGTGGTGAATGTCTTCCGGCTGCCGAAGTACATTCCGGCGATCGTGGACGAGATGCTGGCGCTGGGGCTGACCGACCTATGGGTGCAACTGGGAATCTGGAGCGAGGAGGCGGCCGCGAAGGCCGAGGCGGGCGGGATGCGGGTGGTGATGGACCGCTGCATCATGGTGGAGCACCGGCGGCTGATGCTGCGTTAATGCCCCGTCCGGACAAAGGGATGACAATTCCGCGGAGATCAGCTTCTACAATGGATATATGAGGAACGGACGTTTGAGGATGCTGGGCGCTGGGCTCGCTGCTTTGTCGCTGGCGCTGTTTGCGGCGGTGGGATCGACGGCGCGGGCACAGATCGTCGAGGTGGGCAACGGTGGGCCGGGGCCGGTGAAGGCCGAGCATCTGACGGCGGAGCTGACCACGCTCTCGCCACAAATCGCCATCGGCGGAACGCTGCAGGCGGGCCTGGTGCTGACGATCGAGGAGCACTGGCACGTGTACTGGATCAACGCGGGCGACTCGGGCGAGCCTCCGGCGATCACGTGGACGCTGCCGCCGGGGATCACGGCGGGGCCGATGCAGTTCCCTCCTCCGACGCGGCTGCCGCTGGGGCCGCTGATGGACTTTGGCTACGAGGACGGCGTGGCGTTTCCTGTGACGCTGACGGCCGCGCCGACGATGAAGCCGGGCAAGGTGCATCTGGATGCGCATGTGACGTGGCTGGTGTGCAGCAGCGTCTGCCTGCCGGGCAAGGCGCACCTGGGGATCGACGTGAATGTGGTGAAGGGTCCGCGTGCCGACGCCGCCGCCTGTCGGTGCGCTTGGCTCGGCGCTGGCTCTGCTGCCGAAGCCGCTTGCCGGCGACGATGAGCGCGAGCGCGGTCGGCGATGCGAAGCAGATCCAGGTGACGCTGAAGACCGGGACGCGCGAGACCGACGCTGCGTTTTATCCGTTCGACGCCGAGGTGATCGACAATGCGGCGGAGCAGCCGGTGGCGCCGCAGCCGGATGGCGTGAAGATCTGGCTGAAGCGGGCGGCGGATGCGACCAGCCTGCCGAAGACGCTGCATGGCCTGGTGGAGCTGAGCTCGACCGAGGCGTATGACGTTACGGTTCCGGTGACGCAGGGCACGGTGCCTCCGCTGCCGATGACGGCGAACAAGACTCCCGACACCAGCAGCGGGCCGGACCTGAATGCGTTCAGCGCGATTGGGCTGGCGTTCCTGGGCGGGCTGCTGCTGAACCTGATGCCATGCGTGTTTCCGGTGCTGTTCCTGAAGGGGCTTTCGCTGGTGCACTCGTCCAACGAGGAGCGCGGGCGGCAGCGGGCGCATGGGCTCGTCTACACGGCCGGGCATCGTCGTCAGCTTCTGGGTGATCGTTGCGGCGCTGCTGATTCTGCGCGCGGGCGGACGCGAGCTGGGTTGGGGATTCCAGCTGCAGTCTCCGGGATTTGTGGCGGTGCTGGCTTCGCTGGTGTTCTTCCTTGGGCTTGAGCCTGGCGGGGCAGTTTGAGATTGGGCTCTCGCCTGACCAGCGCGGGCGGAGACCTGGCGCAGAAGCCGGGACTCACCGGCAGCTTCTTTACCGGCGTGCTGGCGACGGTGGTGGCGACGCCCTGCATGGCTCCGCTGATGGGCGCGGCCGTGGGGTTTGCGCTGGTGCAGGCGGCGTGGCTCACGTTTGTGGTGTTCACGGCGCTGGCGCTGGGATTGGCGCTGCCGTATCTGCTGCTGACCATGCAGCCGCAGTGGACGAGCTTTCTTCCGCGGCCGGGAGCGTGGATGGAGACGCTCAAGCAGCTGGTGTCGGTGCCGCTGTTTGGGACGGCGATCTGGCTGGCGTGGGTGTATGGGCAGCTGTATTCGCCGGAGGGCGTGGACCGGATGGTGTGGCTGCTGAGCGGGCTTCCTGGTGCTCGCCATTGCCGGTTGGGCGCTGGGCAAGTGGCCGGCGAAGTGGGGCTCGGGGATTGCCGCGGTGGTGCTGATTGCGCTGGCGCTGGCGTTGCCGCTGCGCAAGCCGACAGTCGACACGCTGGTGTGGCAGCCGTATACCGAGGCCAATTTCACGGCTGCGCGAGCGACCGGCCAGCCCGTGTTCATCGACTTCACGGCGGCGTGGTGCCTGAGCTGCCAGGTGAATGAGCGCGCGGTGCTGAAGTCCAAGGACGTGGAGAAGGAGCTGGAGAAGAACCACGTGCAACTGCTGAAGGCGGACTGGACGCAGTACGATCCGGTGATTACGCGCGAGCTGGCGGCGGTGGGACGGAGCGGCGTTCCGACGTATGTGATCTATCCGCCGGGCAAGGTCTCGAATCCGGATGTGCTGCCGGAGCTGCTGACCAAGGCGACGGTGCTGACGGCGATCCAGAAGGACGCGAAGCCGATGGGAACGGAGTAAGCCGGCGGCAACAAAAGCTTCGGGATGGCCGTCTGAATCAGGCAAGGAGGGTTGCGATGAAGACGATGCGGAACGTAGCGGTTGCGGCAGGATTGGCGATGGTGTGCGCGAGTGCGTTGGCGCTGAAGCCGGGCGAGGCGGCTCCGGACTTCAAGGGCGTTGACTCCAATGGCAGGGTGCAGACGCTGGCGCAGTATCGCGGCAAGTACGTGGTGCTGGAGTGGGCCAACAAGGGCTGCCCGTTCGAGCAGAAGCACTACAAGAGCGGCAACATGGAGCGGCTGCAGCGCGAGTGGACGGCCAAGGGCGTGGTGTGGCTGACGGTGCTCTCGTCGGCTCCGGGCGAGCAGGGGTACGTGACGCCGGCGGAGGAGAACGACTATCTGCAGCAAGATGCATGCTGCGCCGACGGCGGTGATTCTCGACCCCAGCGGAACGATTGGGCGGCTGTATGACGCGAAGACGACGCCGGATATGTTCGTCATCGATCCGCAGGGCAAGCTGGTGTATGAGGGCGCGATTGACGACCAGCCGACGCCGGACCCGGCCAGCCTGAACGGCGCGAAGAACTATGTGAGCGCGGCGCTGGAGGAGTCGATGGCGGGACGGCCGGTGGCGGTGCCGGTCACGCGCAGCTATGGGTGCGCCGTGAAGTACGCGAACTAGAAGCAGGCGAATGAAGGGCCGGGATATTAGGGCTGGGATTTCGATTCGCGGATCTTGGCGATCTCGGCCATGCGCTGGGCCAGGAGCTTCTCGCGGCCTTCGTTGGTGGGCTGGTAATAGCGGCGGTGGACGAGGTTGTCGGGGAGGCACTGCATGTCCGCGACCTTGCCTTCGATGTCGTGCGCATACTGGTAGTTCTTGCCGTAGTCGAGCTCCTTCATGAGCTTCGTCGGAGCGTTGCGCAGATGCAGCGGGACGGGCTCGGCGGGGTGGGACTGGATGTCGGCGAGGACATCTCCGTAGGCGGTGTAGACGGCGTTGGATTTGGGCGCGAGGGCGAGGTAGACGACCGCCTGCGCGAGGGCGAGTTCGCCTTCGGGACTGCCTAAGAAGTGCATGGCATCGCGCGCGGAGAGGCAGAGGTTGAGGGCCTCGGGCGCGGCCAGGCCGATGTCTTCGACGGCCATGCGGACGACGCGGCGGGCGACGTACATGGCGTCTTCGCCGGCGGCGAGCATGCGGCCCAGCCAGTAGAGCGCGGCGTCGGCGTCGGAGTTGCGGACGGATTTGTGCAGCGCGGAGATGATGTCGTAGTGCTGCTCGCCCTTCTTGTCGTAGAGCAGAACGCGCTGCTGCAGGGCTTCGGCGGCGATGGCTGCGGTGATGCACCTTTTCGCCGCGGCCTTCGGTGAGTTTCGCGGCGACTTCGAGGGCGTTGAGGGCGTTGCGCGCGTCGCCGGAGGAGTAGCTGGCGATGGTCTCGAGACTTCCCTCCTCGGCGGTGAGGTTGAGCGCGCCGAGGCCGCGTTCGGTGTCGGCGAGCGCGCGGTTGCAGGAGGGCGATGATCTCGGGCTGCTCGAGCGCGCGGAGGGTGTAGACGCGGCAGCGGGAGAGCAGCGCGGCGTTGATCTCGAAGCTGGGATTCTCGGTGGTGGCGCCGATGAGGCGGATGCTGCCGCGCTCGACGTAGGGCAGGAAGGCGTCCTGCTGGGCCTTGTTGAAGCGGTGAATCTCGTCGACGAAGAGGATGGTGCGCGAGCCGTAGGTGGCGGCCTTCTCGGCGTCGACCATGACCTGCTTGATCTCCTTGATGCCGGAGAGGACGGCGGAGAACTCGATGAAGGTGGCGGAGGTGAGGTTGGCGATGATCTTGGCGAGGGTGGTTTTGCCGACGCCGGGAGGGCCCCAGAAGATGAGGCTCGCTGCGTCGTCGTTTTCGATCTGCAGGCGAAGCGGCTTGCCCGGAGCGAGTAGGTGGGACTGGCCGAAGAACTCGTCCAGCGTGCGGGGACGCATGCGCTCGGCCAGCGGCGCGCGCTGCAGCGAGGGGTTGGTGGAGGGGTCGAGATTGGGGGCGAAGAGGCTCATGATGCTGCTTGAGTTGGATGCGGTCGCGAAGGAAGAGATGCGGCGCGCTGGCGCAGGGCTTCGTACAGCAGCGTGGAGCCGGCGATGGCGGCGTTGAGCGATTCGACCGCGCAGGGAATGCGGACGCGGGCTTGCGCGAGGGCGAGGGCCTGGTCGGAGAGGCCGGCGCCCTCGTTGCCGATCATGATGGCGGTGCGGGGCGCGAAGGTGGTTTCGAGCAGCGAGACGGAGTCGAGGCGCTCGGCAACGGCGGCGTAGAGGACAGTTCCCTGCTGGGCTAGTTGCGCGGCGATCTGCGCAAGCGGCGCGCGGGTGATCGGCATGCGGAAGACCGAGCCTGCCGAGGCGCGAACGACCTTGGGGTTCCAGGGATTGACGGTGTCGGGGGTGAGAAAGATGTGCTGCGCGCCAAAGGCTTCGGCCGAGCGGATCAGCGTGCCAAGGTTGCCGGGGTCCTGCAGGCTTTCGAGGACGAGGGCGATGGATTGCGGCTGCGGCGCGGCTCCGGCTCGACCGCGGGGATGCAGGATGGTCGCGGCGATGCCCTGCGGCGAGGCGGTTTCGACAGCGCTGGCGAAGACGTCGCGGCTGAGCAGGACGGTGCTGCGAGCCTCGGAGGCCGGCGAGCGCCGGGCGGTCCAGCACGCTCTCGCTGCCTTCGCGGAGGAAGAGGGTTTCAAGGCTGAGGCCGGAGCGAACGGCTTCGGCGATGAGGTGCTCGCCCTCCAGGCCGAGGAGCTCTCCTGGCTGCGAGGCCTTGCCGCTGAAGGAGGCGCGCAGGGCTTTGACGCGGGCGTTGGACTTGCTCGTAATGGGTGCGGGCGATGGCATGGTGAGGGAGCAGATTGCGTAGAAACCCAGTGTACGCGCAGAGTCGCCGAGTATCGCGCGGGCCGGGCTTCGTCCCGGACGGCGAATGGGATAAAGTCATTGCTGGGGAAATTTACGTTGAAGGCAGAGCTCCTACGCATTCATCCGGACGAACCGGAACCGCACCTGATCGGAAAGGTCGTCGAGTCGCTGCAACGCGGTGACGTGGTGGCGATGCCGACGGATACGTTCTACGGGCTGGCGGTGGATCCCGTGAATCTGCGCGCGGTGGAGCACATCTACGAGCTGAAGACGCGCGCCCGGCACAAGCCGCTTTCGCTGCTGATCGCCGACGTGTCGCAGGCTTACGATCTTGCACGGTCGCTCACCAGCACCTTCGACAAGCTGGCCGAGAGGTTCTGGCCGGGGCCGTTGACGATTGTGGTCAAGGCCGGAAGCAAGCTGCCGCTTGCGCGTGACCGCCAATACCGGCAACGTGGCGCTGAGAGTTCCGGAAGCGCAGATTTGCAGGGCCGTGGTGAGCGCCCTGGGGCTGCCGATTACGGCGACCTCTGCCAACCTCAGCGGCCAGCCGGAGTGCACCTACGCGGCCCTGGTGCGCGAACAGTTTGGGGAAAAGATTCCGCTGATTGTGGATGGAGGTCCGACGGCGCGCTCGGTCGCCACCACGATCGTCGACCTGAGCGGCGGAGGCGATTCCTGGATGATTCTGCGCGAGGGAGCCATTCCGACGCATGAGATTGCGCTCGCACTGCAGCGTTAGCGAAACCTTTGTGGCTGGCGACTGGATTCTGCACAAGCGATCACGGCATACTTAGAGCTGCTTCACCCACTCATGGACACAGCATCGACAACAGCGAAGGTTCGCAAACCAAAGCGCATCCACTGGATGCGCTGGCTGGTCGTCTTGCTGATATTGCTGCTGGCGCGGGATGGTTTGCGTGGGTGTACCGGCAGATTGTGGATACGGCGACCATCGACAACGCGCAGCCGGCGGACGCGATTGCCGTGTTTGGCGCGGCAGAGTATGCGGGACGGCCGTCGCCGGTGCTGCATGCGCGGCTGGATAAGGCAGTGTCGCTGTATGACGAGGGGATGGCGCCGGTGATTGTGACGCTGGGCGGCGGCGGCGACAAGGACTCCGGCAAGACCGAAGCCGGCGTGGGCCGCGATTACCTGCTGGCCAATGGCGTGCCGTATGACAAGATCATCGCCGAGACCAAGTCGCTCGACACCGAAGAGCAGGTGAACAGCCTGGCGTACATTGCCAAGCGCGAAGACTTTCGCCACATCATCGTGGTGAGCGATGGAACGCACCTGTTTCGGATTGCGCTGCTGTGCAAGCGCGCCGGCCTGGAGGTGTATACGTCGCCACGAGCGGCGCTGGGGCGCATCGACGATATCGACGCCGCCAAGCGCGTGATCCACGAGATGCTGAGCTACACGGCGCTGCGGATGGACCTGCGCGCCAGCCGGCTGCATCTTTGGCTCGAAGGCCGCAGCGGCTGAGGGGCTCGAGGGCCGGACGGGCCGAGGCTTAGTCCTCTTCCTCGACCATTGGAGCGGGCACGCCGCCTTCCCTGCGCATGCGCAGATAGCCGCGGATGAACGGCTCGAGCGCGCCGTCCAGCACCTTGTCGACATCGCCGACTTCGACGCGGGTGCGGAGATCCTTTGCCATGCGGTAGGGCTGCAGGACGTAGCTGCGAATCTGCGAGCCGAACTTGATGTCGAGCTTGGAGTCCTCGAGCTTGCGGCTGATGGCCTTCTTCTTGTCGAGCTCGTACTCGTACAGCTTGGAGCGCATCATCTTCATGGCGCGCTCCTTGTTCTTGTGCTGCGAACGCTCGTTCTGGCAGCCGGTGACGAGACCCGTGGGGATGTGCGTGATGCGCACGGCGGAGTCCGTGGTGTTGACGTGCTGGCCGCCCTTTCCTCCGGAGCGATACGTGTCGATGCGGAGGTCTTCGGGCTTGATGTCGATGACGATGGTGTCGTCGATCTCGGGCGAGACGAAGACGCTGGCGAAGCTGGTGTGGCGGCGCTTGGCGGAGTCGAAGGGAGAGATGCGGACCAGGCGGTGAACGCCGGTTTCGCCGCTGACAGCAGGCCGAAGGCGAAGTCGCCGGTGATGGTGAACGTGGCGGACTTGATGCCGGCTTCGTCGCCATCCTGGATCTCGTTGATCTCGACCTTGAAGCCCTGGCGCTCGGCCCAGCGAATGTACATGCGCATGAGCATCTCGGCCCAGTCCTGGCTCTCGGTGCCGCCGGCGCCGGGATGCACGGTGACGATGGCGTTGAGCGGGTCGGTTTCGCCGGAGAGCATGGTCTTGGATTCGAGCGCGTCGGCGAACTCGACCAGCGCGGGAATCTCGCGGGCAATGTCGGGCTCGGTGTTCTCGCCTTCGCGGGCGAGCTCGAAGTAGGCCTCGATGTCGTCCGAGCGGCGAGCCAGTTCGGCATCGTCGGCGAGCAGCGTTTCAAGGCGCTTGCGCTCGCGCATCAGGGGCTGCGACTTGGCAGCGTCCGCCCAGACGGAGGGGTCAGAGATCTTCTGCTCGACGGCGGCTAACTCGGACTTGAGGCGGGACGAGTCAAAGATACTCCCGCAGTTCGCGCACTTTTTCACGGACCGGGGAGTAGGAAAATTCGAGATCACTCAACATGCATTTAGTTTACTTGGCTTTGCGCTGTAAATCTCTTGCGGGACAAGCCAAGCAACAGCAGGATCGATACGTACCGACGCGCAGAGCCAGGCAAACCAGTCGCCGAAGCGGGTGTAGAAGGTGAGGTCGTTTTCATAACCGAAGGCGACCTGCACGGAGGTGCGGATGTGGCGCGGGATGGTTGCGGTGATTCGTCCTTCGGGATCGATGGCCGCGGTGATGCCGGTGTTGGTGGCACGAAGCAGCCAGCGATGATTCTCGATGGCGCGCATGCGGACCATGTCGAGATGCTCCCAGGGAGCGCTGGTATCGCCGTACCAGCCATCGTCGGAGATATTGACCAGGACCTGCGCGCCCTTGCAGAGGAAAGTGCCGCAACTCGTCGCCGAAGATGGATTCGTAGCAGATAAATACGCCGTATTTTTTACCGGCTACGGAAAAAACGGAGCGGTTGGTTCCGGGAATAAAGAGTAGATCGTCGAGCAGGTCGCCTACGAAGAAGAAGAGTGGCTTGTAGGGCGTGTACTCTCCGAAGGGAACGAGGTGCATCTTGTCGTACCGGCCTGCATAGCTTCCGTCGGGATGAAAGAAGCTGGCCGAGTTATAGAGGCTGGGATGGCCATCCTTATAGGAAGCCACCGTGACATCGTTGACGATGACGGCGGCGTTCGCCTGCCTGGCGAGATCGCTGATCGCGTGCCGGAGAATTGGGATCGGTGTCGACGAAATCCGTCGGAGCTTCGGGCCAGATGATGATCTGCGAGGGCTGACGGAGAGGCGATCCAGGTAGTTTGGGAACGGTGGAGTCGAGTTCGATCGCGGGATGCAGAGCTAAGTTGCGAGAAAGGATGCAAGCATCGTCCTGCTTGGTTTCGTTGTTGCCCAACTGCTTCGCTGCCAACACCTAGATTTTCCTGCAACAGCGTGGCCACCGCCTGGGTGGGCTCAAGAAGATGTGGATGGCGTGTGTGCTCGCAAGCGAAGGTGGCGAGCAGCGACAAGATAGCAGCGCGGCGCCCGCCGGCGCGATACCTCACGGGACGCCGCGCAGTTGCTGGCCGGATGAGCCACAGCGCATTGACCGCAGCAATGACGAAGGAGATACCCATCACGCCGGTCCACGGAGCGAGCCGCGTCAGCAGCCAGGTTATCGACCTGCGTGTAGCCGAGGAGGTCCCAGGGAAAGCCCGTAATGCGGGCGCGGGCTAACTCGACGGCAACCCATAGGAACGGAATGGCAAGCAGGACAGCGTTACGAGAATACTTTGCGTGCAGTGTGGCGACGATCGCTCCGAAGAGGGCAAGATAGAGTCCCAGATATAAAGAAAAAAGAATAAGAATTCCGAAGGAAGGAATCGACGGAATATTTCCATAGATATGCATCGTGCGGTAGATCCAGTAACAATTTCCCCCATACCAGAAGACACCGCAGACATAGCCAAGAAGGGCAGCCTGATAAATTCGCAGCGGCTTTCCGGCGCGGTCGGAACCCAGCAACTGCATATACGAGGGGGACAAGGCAGAACCAGCAAAATAGCTCTGCGCCAGAGAGGTACAGGGCCAGCGATGGGAAACGGCAGGATCTGCAAGATAGCGGATAAGAAGGCCAAGGCCCATAGCCGCAGCGGAATCGATCGCATCGCTATGAGTCTAGCATCGTGTTGCGGATCGGCCGGATTATCGCTGGACGAATCCACGCTGGGGATTCGATAGTTATTTCGTGAATAATACGGAAGAATCATCGCGGTTGTATCGAAATTGATCTAGAAAATAAGGGATTTATTTGCAGGATGACGAGCGCAACGATAGAATTCACTATGTTGCCGACATACTTCGAGCGACTGCAGCGACCAGCAACTGATGGAAAGGAAGTCAATAGATGGATGTTCGAAAAATTGTTGCTGAGATTGACGCGAAGATTGCCTCGCTTCAGCAGGCCCGAGCGGTGCTTCGTGGATCTGGATGAGAGTGACCTGGTGCTGAAGCCGCGCCGTGGACGTCCCAAGGGGAGCACCAATGCGGCAAAGGCAGCCGCGGTGAAGATCGTCAAACCAGTTGCGCGTAAACGCAACCTCAGTCCAGAAGGACGCAAGCGCATTGCTGAGGCGATGAAGCGCCGTTGGGCGGAGCGTCGCAAAGAGACGGCCAAGCCCGCGAAGAAGGTCGCTGCGAAGAAGGAAGCCGCACCCAAGAAAGAAGTGCCGCGAAGAAGTAGGCTTGCCTCTTAAATTCAAAAGTGAACGAGGAGCATTCGCTAGCTCCTTTCTTCACGTTTCAGAAGGCTCGCCTTGCTTCGCGCGAACGATCGCCAGGCCGGCTAACGCACGGCAATGACTTCGCGCACATTATCTTTGCCGAGAAAGAATCGCGTGCTGCTATAGCCTTCGAAGAACTTCTCCACCTGTCGCGTTTGGTAGATCTTGCGAACAGGAAACGTCCCGCTGTCGAGGGCGATCAGCGTGTCGGTGTCCGCCAGTTGAAAGCGCGAGAAGGTCGTCTCCGGTCCCTCCAGACGGCTGTGAAAGAAGGCCAGCAGCATGCCATCGGGCCGCAACACCTTGCGCAGGCGCGCGAAGAGTGCTGGAACCATCTCCGGCGGGAGATAGTTCGCCGTATCCCATAGAAGGATCACGTCGAAGTCGCGACCGGAGAAGTCGAGATTAGCGGCGATGAAGCCGTCGACATCGAACTCCGGCTCCGCATCCTTGGCATCCGAGGGCTGCGCGGGTTTGACCCACTCGGGACGAGTCGCGTCCTGGACGATGTTGGCCATGTAGACGCTATGGCCGCGCGAGGTGAGGTAATTGATGTTGGCACGGCGAGGTGGTACCGAAGTCGAGCACGCGCAGCGAGGGCGTCTTCTCGAGATAGGTACGCACCTCGATCCAGCCGCGCGAGTGGCGCGGTGGTCGCTCGGACGAATGCGCGGAGGAACCGCGCTCTTTCTTGAGGAACTCAAACATTGCTTTGGTCTCCGCCGCACAGACGGCTTAGGCGTTCCCGCCCTCTGTGCGGTGTCTGCCACCAGAGGCTGCGGGGAATGGCTCGGTGGCCCGGCTTGGATCGACGCCGCCACGCAGCGTGGCTCCCTCTTCGATCGACAGACGCGCTGCGCAGACGTCACCCAGCACAATCGCGCCGTCGCGCAGTTCCACGCGGCCGGCGGCGCGGACTTCGCCTTCAATCTGGCCGGCCACAACGACGTCCTGCGCGGTGATCGTGGCGCGGACGCGGCCCTCCGGGCGCACCGTCAGCTTCGCGCCGTGTAAGCCGGATCACACCATCGACCTCTCCATCGATCAGCAGGTCGGTAGAGCCCGAGATTTCGCCGCGAAACTTGGTTTCGCGTCCAATGACTGTTGCACCTTCGGTCGGAATCATACGATAAGGCCTCTCCACGGCCGAGGGAGCGCAATCATCACGCATCCCGGGTAATAAGCCCGACTATAAACCAAGCAGGCCGAGAGTACACAATTCACCCCGAAGACGAGAATCTTGCGTCTAACGGCGGTGTGAGGCAAACTTTGGCTGAAGACACCTCTTTTTCATGGCGAAACCAACCTTTACCTTGAAGAACCGAGTCGCATCGACGGTCGATGTGTGCCTGCTCGCAGGCGTGGGCACGGCGAGGACGCAGCCTGCTGCGAAGGCTGGATCGCGCGCCTGCGCAGGGAGCGTGCGGATCCGCCCGCAGGCACGCCCCAGTCGTGGGCAGACGATGCGGTGCACAATGAGGTTCAGGTCGTCGAATCCGCGGACAAAGTTCCGCTTGCGGTACCGGCAGCGCAAGGTGGGCGCGAAGGGCGATACGACGCGCGAGATCATTGTGAGCCGGGAGGGGAATGTGGCACGGCTGGTCGAGCGCGACGGTCAGCCCCTCACCGCGGCGGAGGATGCAGAAGAGCGCGCACGGCTGACCGAGGACATCGACTCGCCGGATGATTTTCTCAAGCATCGCAGCAGAGATACGCAGATGCGGGAGACCGTGCATCAAGCTGATCGACATGATGCCGCAGGCGATGCTCTACAGCTTCACACCCGGTCAACCGCAGCCAAAGGGCGCCGACGGATTGCAGGTGGTCGCTCGACTTCCATCCCAACCCGGCCTTCCATCCGCCGACGATGTCTGCCGAGGCGCTGACAGGGCTGGAAGGCCGCGTGTGGATCGACGCACGGACGCACTACCTCACGCGCATCGAGGCGCGCGTGCTGCGTCCGGTGAACTGGGGATTCGGTATCCTGGCGAAGATCTATCCAGGCGGGACGCTGGAGTTCGAGCAGACCCGCATCGGCGACCACTGGGTGTATTCGCACCTGGATGAGCATCTGACCGCGAGATTGCTGATGGTCAAGAACTATCCGGAGAATAATGTGATGACGTCGTGGGACTTCCGCCCGATGCCCTCCCTGCTCTCCTACCAGGACGGCATCCGCCTGCTGCTCGCGATGCCTGTGGCTGTGCGCTAGCTCCGGTTCCGGTCAATCCTTATCCGACAACAGCCTCGCCGCGACGCAGCGTGCGCGTGCGCACCGTGATGCGTTCGATGCGGTCAGGCTGCACGGCGAAACCGCTGCCCGGCGTGGTCGGCACGGTGATGGTTCCAGCGTGGACTGACCGTGACTTCGGGCTCGATGATGTCCTCGGCCCAGTAGCGCTTGGACGCGGAGACGTCGCCGGGCAGAGAGAAGTTTGGCAGCGAAGAGAGAGCGATGTTCTGGGAGCGGCCAATGCCGGTCTCGAGCATGCCGCCGCACCAGACGGGCACGCCGAACTCCAGGGCGATGTCGTGAATGGCGATGGCTTCGGTAAAGCCGCCGACGCGGCCAACCTTGATGTTGAGGATCCGTCCGCTGCCAAGCTCGAGGGCAGCGCGCGCGTCGCGGCGATTGCGAATGCACTCGTCGAGGCAGATCCTGGTGTGGATGCGGCGCTGCAGCTGGGCGTGAAAGTAGAAGTCGTCGTACCACAGCGGCTGCTCGATCATGAGCAGGTTGAACTGGTCCCAGGAGGCGATGTGGTCGGCATCGTCCAGGCGGTAGGCGGAGTTGGCGTCGCAGCTCAGCAGGATGTCGGGCCAGCGTTCGCGCACCATCGCAAAGATCTTCGAGTCCCAGCCGGGCTTGCACTTGAGCTTGATGCGCTGATAGCCGGCGTCGATCTCCTTGGCGATGGTCTCCATCAGCTCTTCCGGCGTGGGCTGGATGCCGATGGAGACGCCGCACGGGATGATCTCGCGCGTGCCGCCGAGCAGCCTGTCGAGAGGAACTCCCTGGCGTTGCGCGTCGAGGTCCCACACCGCGTTCTCCAGCGCTGCCTTGGCCATGCGATGACCGCGCACCTGCTCGAAGAGCGCGGGACAGTCGCGCCCTGAAGCGACCTCTGCCTTCAGCAGCCGCGGCGCGAGTTCCTGCTCGGTGATGATCCAGGCGGTGTCGACCTGCTCGTCGGAAAAATACGGATGCTCGCCGGCGACGCACTCGCCCCAGGCGGTCAAACCCTCGCCTTCGATCTCGACGAGCAGGATGCGGCGCATCGTGGTCACGCCAAAGCTGGTTTCAAACGGATGCGCGAGCGGCATCTGCACTTCGCGGAGATGGATGGCGTCGATCTTCATGGCGTAACTCCGTGGAGCAAGGTGAACTGTTTAGTAGGCGTGATGCTCGTCCCATTGCCCGAGAAGGAACTGACCATCGCCGCGCTGGTTGCGCTGGTAGCCGAGCACGGCAAGGTCGCGCGCGAAGGCCGATTCCAGCGCCTGCGCGTTGCGAGCCTGGACGTCGCGAGCGGTCTCGCGATCCGGAGGCGAGGCCTTCCAGGCATAGATCTCGGACGGCACGTCGACACGTTCGGCGACGGCGAAGGGCTGCGGCTCGCCGGCTAGAGCGCGCTCCACGCGCCGGGACCGCAGCCACCACTCGGCATAGACGCGGTCGGTGGGAAGGCCTCCCTGCAGCGGCGAGCTCGATGGGCCGTAGAAGTTGTGCTGGTAGCGGCGAACGATCGCGCCCAGCCTGGCGATGTTGATATACGCGTTCTTGATCTCGAGCGGGTCGAAGGTCCACTCCATGAGGTCGAAGCCGCGAGCCAATGCATCGTCGCGCTGCGCGAGCTTGAGTGCCCGTGCGATGCCGCGATTGCGATGCTCCGGCAGAACCCCGACCATGTGCGAGTGCAGGTAGGCATGGCCGTTGCGCACCGCTGGCAAGGCCATCGCGAAGCCGACGGCGGTTGGGCTGTCGCCGAGGAACGCACCCATCACCTGCCCGCCGATGCGCGACGCCAGCAGGAACATGCGGCGCGGAATCATGTCGGCGGGGTCATAGCCCCAGACGGCTTCTTCGAGAGCGACGCATTGATCGAACTGTTCGAGCGAGGTGAAGGTCTGGATGTGAATCGGCGCAGGCTGGGGGGCTTGGTTCAATCGATCGTCTCCGCGGGAGGAATTTCGGTTTGCGTCTCGGACTTGGCTTGCGACCAGAGGCGCTCGAGGTCTTCAGCAGACATCGCCTGGAGTTGCGCGGCACCACCGCTGACGCGCTCCATGGCGGCAAAGCGCTTGCGGAACTTCGCGTTGCTGCGGCGAAGCGCCGACTCGGCGTCGACCTTGAGATGGCGTGCGAGGTTCATCATTGTGAACAGCAGGTCGCCGAACTCGGCTTCGATCTTGTCGGTGTCGGCGCGATCGATCTCGGCGCGAAGCTCGGCTGTCTCCTCGGCAAGCTTGTCGAAGAGCCCGTCGGCGCTGGGCCAGTCGAAGCCAACCTTGGCGGCGCGCGAACCGAGCTTCGCTGCCTCGAGGGTCGCGGGCATGGAGCGAGGGATGTCGTCGAGCAGCGAGGCGGCCGCTGGTTTGGACTTTTTTTCCTCCACCTTGATCTGCTCCCAGTTCCGCAGAACAGCGTCGGGATCGGCCGCGACGGCGTCGCCGAAGACGTGTGGATGGCGGCGGATGAGCTTGGCGTTCAGGTTCTCGGCGACATCGCGCAGATCGAAGTAGCCGGCCTCCGCGGCCATCTGGGCGTAGAAGAGCACCTGCAGCAGCAGGTCGCCGAGCTCGTCCTTGAGATCCGGCCAGGCGCGCCGCTCGATGGCATCGAAGACCTCGTAGGTCTCTTCGAGGGTGTGGCGCTTGATGCTGTCGAAGGTCTGTTCGCGGTCCCAGGGGCAGCCGTCGGGCGCGCGCAGGCGAGCCATGATCGCAGCAGCCCGCTGCAGGGCCCCGGCGGCCGGCACCTGCGCCTCTTCCCCATCGATCGGCTGGATCGCATCCATTCCTCCAGCTTACCCGAGTCGGGCTTGTGGGATGGAAAGGCCGTCAACAGCGCATCCGCCGCCAACGCTCTAAACTGGAAGATGCAGATGGATCTCTCCGAAAAAATCCGGACGCTGCCCACGGGCGCTGGCTGCTACCTCTACAAGAATGCAGAGGGCGAGGTGATCTACGTCGGCAAGGCGAAGAACCTGCGCGCGCGGGTGCGATCGTACTTTCTGGCGGCGTCAGCAGGCCAACGCCAAGACCGGCTCGCTGATGCGCGAGGCCGTCGACCTCGAATACATCACGGTGGCCAACGAGCGCGAGGCCCTGGCGCTCGAAAACAACCTGATCAAGCAGCGCAAGCCTCGCTTCAACATCCTGCTGCGCGACGACAAGACCTACCCGTACATCAAGCTGACGCTGGGCGACAAGCATCCCAAGGTCTTCGTCACGCGGCGGCTGCGCAAGGACGGCAGCGCCTACTTCGGCCCTTACTTTCCGGGCAACCTGGCCTACCGGCTGGTCGATGTGATTCATCGCAGCTTCCTCATCCCGAGCTGCAAGGTCGACCTGAACCGCTACCATCCGCGCGCCTGCCTGCAGTACTACATCAAGCGCTGCCTGGGCCCGTGCGTCGAGGGCTTCGTCTCCACCGAGGACTACGCGCAGGCCATTCGCGACGTGCAGTTCTTCCTCGAAGGCAAGCCCAGCGAGCTGGAGGCCCGCCTCACCGAGCGCATGGAGCGAGGCCGCGGAGAACATGCAGTTCGAGCTTGCCGCGAAGCTGCGCGACCAGTTCGATCACCGTCAGCCAGGCGCAGGACGCGCAGCGCATCGCCTCCACCGACAACGAGGACGCGGACGTCTTCGGCTTCCACTACGAGAACGACATGCTCGCCGTGAACCTCTTTCATATGCGCGGAGGAAAGATCGTCGACCGCCGCGAGATGTTCTGGGAAGAGCTGCCGGACTTCACCGCGTTGGAGTTTGCCGCACCGGAACTCTCGCCTCCCGAAGAGCTCGAGTCGGAGCCAGCGCTCGAGCCCGATCCATGCGTCGTCGCTCCGCAGATCCACGAGGCCAGCGCGGAGTCGGACCAGGTCTCCGTGCTCGAGCCGCTCGATGACGGACAGCCTCCGGTCTTCTCCGCGGCCACCTTCTTCTCTGCCCTGCTCAAGCAGCTCTATCTCGACCAATCGTATGTGCCGAAACACATCTACGTGCCGGTGGACTTCCCGGATCGCGCGCTGCTGGCCGACGCGCTGCGCGAACGCATCGGCCACCGGATCGACATCGCCGCACCGCAGCGCGGCGACAAGCGCTCGCTCGTCGATCTGGTCTGCCAGAATGCGAAGCAGTCCTACGATCAGCGCTTCCGCGTGCTGCAAGCCCAGCATCGAGAAGATGCAGGAGGCGCTGCAGGACGCGCTTGATGCTCGCCGAGCCGCCCGAGCGCATCGAGTGCTTCGACATCTCGCACATCCAGGGCGCCGAGACGGTCGCCTCCATGGTGGTGTGGGAAAAGGGCGCGATGAAGAAGTCCGACTATCGCAAGTTCCAGGTGAAGACGGTGAGCGGCGTGGATGACTTTGCGTCCATGCGCGAGATCATTCATCGCCGCTACCTGCGTCTGCAGGAGGACAAGAAGCCGATGCCCTCGCTGGTGCTGATCGACGGCGGAATCGGGCAGTTGCATGCGGCCGCGGCGGCGCTGGAGGAGATTGGGCTGATCACCGCAGCCGCTGGCCTCGATCGCCAAGCGTGAGGAGATCATCTACGTGCACGGGCAGGAGGACGATCCCGTGGTCCTCGATCGGCGCTCGCCTGTGCTGCACGTGATCCAGAAGATTCGCGACGAGAGTCACCGCTTTGCCGTCACGTACCATCGCAAACGCCGGCAGATGCGCGACCGCACCAGCGAGCTCGATGAGATTCCGGGTGTGGGCGCGATCACGCGGCAGCGGCTGCTGGAGCACTTCGGCAGCGTGCGCGCATTGAAACAAACAGCAGAGAAGAATCCCGACGCGCTGACCGCTGTCGTGAACAAGGCGACGGCAGAGAAGATTCGCAGATTCTTCGCCGAGCAGACGGAACCGGATCAGCCGGACGACCTGGTCAAGATTACCGTCGCATAGATCGAAGTTGTGCTGGCATCCGATTACGCGGGAACCGCAGGAGCGTCGCGCGCGTATCCTGATGCAACAGCAATGACCCAGCACAACCGTCGTTCAACCCGCTGACCTTGACGCTGCGCGATGCCCTGCGCGTGGCGGCGATCTTTGCTGCAGCGAAACTCCTGCTGCAGTTTGCGCTGACGTTGTGGACGCTGCACATCGGCTACGGCTACTTCCGCGACGAGTTCTACTACATCGCGTGCGGCCGCCACCTCGCGTGGGGCTACGTGGATCACGGCCCGATTGTTGCGCTGCAGGCGCGGCTCGGCGAGCTGCTCTTCGGCGATTCCGTGTTCGGCATCCGCGTGCTCTCGGCAGCAGCCGGCGCGGTCATGGTCTTCCTGACGGGAATGATGGCGTGGGCGATGGGCGGACGCCGGCCCGCGCAGGCGCTCGCAATGTTCGGCGTGATCGTCTGCCCGCAGTACATCGCGGTGGACGGCTTCCTCTCCATGAACTCCTGCGAGCCGATGTTCTGGATGGCCTGCGTGCTGGCGTTGCTGCTGATGCTGCGCGGCTATTCGCAGCGCACCTGGTGGATCTTCTTCGGCATCGCGGCGGGCGTGGGTCTGCTCAACAAGCCTTCGATGGCATTCTTCCTGGTCACGGTTGGCCTTGGCCTGTTGCTGACGAAGGAGCGCTGGCTGCTCTTCTCGCGCTGGGCGGCGCTGGGTATTGCGCTGCTCATCATCATCCCCGTGCCGCATGTGTTGTGGCAGATTCATCACCACTGGCCGACGCTCGAGTTTCTGCGCAACGGAGAGATTCATCACAAGAACATTGTGCTCGGCCCCGTGCAATTCTTCCTGGCACAGTTTAGGAACATGCAGCCGGTGAATGCTCTGCTGTGGATTACGGGCGTCGTATCGCTGCTGCGTGCCAAGTCCATTCGCGACGGACGCTGGCTGGGCGTGACGTATCTCCTGTTCTATGCGCTCATGTTCAAGATGCATGCGAAGGATTATTACCTTGAGGGCATCTACCCCGCGTTCTTTGCCGCAGGTGCGATCGCATGGGAGCGGCGCTTCGCAGCCAGGCGCGCAGTGCAGCAGAACCGCATCGTGGCGTTCCCGGTGTTCGAATCGATCCTGCTGCTGACAAGCCTCATCCTCCTTCCCATGAGTTCGCCGGTCCTCCGGCCTGACGCGTGGGTGCGCTATACGACCGCGCTGCATCTGCACGGCGACAAGATGGAGACCGCGGCGACGGGTCCGCTGCCGCAGTTCTACGCCGACCGCTTTGGCTGGCAGCAGGAGGTCGACATCGTGGCGAAGACCTACCAGTCGCTGCCTGCCGGCCGAGCAGCAGCACGTCTGCATCTTCGGCAGCAACTACGGCGAGGCGGGAGCCATCGACTTCCTTGGCCAGCGCGAACATCTGCACCTTCCGCCCGCCCTGAGCGGACAGAACAACTACTGGCTGTGGGGCACGCACGGATGCGATGTGAATACGGTGATTGCGGTGATCCCCGATACGCCGGATGAGGTTTCGAAGAAGTACGAGTCGGTTACCATCGTCGGGCGCATGGACCAGCCATATGCGATGCCGTTCGAACATAAGAACATCTACCTGCTGCGCGGACGGCGGCCATCGGCGCCCTTTGATTGGGCCGATGAGAGGTTTTACTTCTAGCATGTGCGCGCGAATACACTGAGGCTCTGATAGTCTCCCTGCAATGGCCTTCGATGTTGCACAAGAACGAACCCACGAGGAACTGCCGCGCGTACTGACAGCGACGAACGCGTTGGCGATCGTCGTGGGCATCATCATCGGCTCCGGAATCTTCCTGGTGCCACACGAGATGATGCGCGCAGTAGGCAGTTCGCGGATGGTCTACGCCGTATGGATCACCGCTGGATTGCTCTCGCTGTTTGGTGCGATGAGCTACGCGGAGGTCGCCGCGATGCGGCCGCGGGTGGGCGGCGAATATGCGTTTCTGCACGATGCCTACGGCCCGCTGACGGCGTTCCTCTACACGTGGACGTGGACCATGATTGCCAAGCCGGCGTCGATTGCGACCATCGCCGCCGGTCTGATGCGCGTCCTCGGAACGTTTCCGATGTTCGCGTTCCTGGACCATGCCGTGTTCGGCAATCTGCTGTGGAGCCAGGTCATGGCGATCGGCGCGACATGGCTGATCACCGGCCTGAATATCGTGAGCACGCGCGATTCGGCGCAGGTGCAGACCCTGCTGACGTGGCTGAAGGTCCTGATGATCGTGATCATCGCGGGCCTCTGCTTTGCCAGTGTGCAGTATGGCGACTGGCACAACTTCCGCTCGGAGTACCACGGCGCGCGCGGCGGCTTTGCCGGCTTCATGATCGCGCTGATCGCGGCGCTGTGGGCCTACGACGGCTGGTCGGATGTGTCGCAGATGGCCGGCGAGGTGCAGAAGCCGCAGCGGTCATTACCGCGTGGCGCTGGTTGGCGGCGTGACGATTGTCGGCGCGCTCTACATGCTGACCAACGCGGCGATCCAGTATGTACTGCCGTCGGCGGCGATTGCGGCAACCGACCGCCCGGCCACCGACGCGCTGCAGCTCGTCGCCGGCAATCTCGGAGCCGGACTGGTGGCCATCGGCATGGCCGTCAGCATCGGGGCAACCTTCGTGGGCAGTTCGCTCTCGGGTGCGCGCGTTCCCTTTGCCGCGGCTCGCGACCGGCTGTTTCCTTCGGTGCTGGGAGAGATTCATCCGCGCTTCAAGACACCGTGGGTAAGCCTGTTGCTGCAGGCGGTGCTCAGTTCCCTGCTGCTGCTCGCGATTGGGAGATTCCAGGCGCTCTTCTCGCTCGCCATCTTCTCGGAGTGGCTGTTCTACGCGCTCACGGCGGCGACGGTCTTTGTGTTTCGCGTGCGCGAGCCGAATGCCAACCGCCCCTACCGCGTCACTGGGTATCCTATAGTTCCGGCGCTGTTCATCGTGGCAGCGCTGGTGCTGCTGGTCTTCAGCTTCATGAACCGGCCGCGCGAATCTACGGCGGGTGCGCTGGTCATCCTATGTGGCGTGCCCTTGCACTATTTGTTTCAACGAGGCAAAGCTCCGCTGCAACCGGGCGATGCTCCAGACGATAAGGCTGTTTAGCGATGTCCTCGAACAAGAAACCGAAGCTGGGCCAGAATTTTCTGGTGGATGAGAACGCCTGCCTGCAGATCGCCGAAGCGCTTGGCGATGCGAGCGAGCGAACGGTGGTCGAGATCGGCCCCGGGCACGGAGCGATCACCGAGCTGCTGGCAAAGCGCTGCCGCCGGCTGCACTGCATCGAGTTTGATCCGGCGCTGGCGCGGGAGCTGGCCTTCCGCTTCCGCAACGATGCCCATGTCACGATTCACCACGCGGACATCCTCGCCACGGATCTGAAGGCCGCTGCTCGGCGATGCGACTTCGCTGGACGTGGTTGGAAATCTTCCGTACTACATCACGTCGGATATCCTGCTGCACCTGTTTGGCGCGGCGCGCGAAGGCATCCTCTCCCGCGCGGTGGTGATGATGCAGCGCGAGGTTGCGGAGCGCATCGCGGCTGGCCCTGGATCGAGCGAGTATGGAGCGCTCTCGGCAGTGACGCAGATGCATGCGCGGGTGACCAATCTCTTTACGCTGCCGCCGAGCGCCTTCTCGCCGCCGCCCGATGTCTACTCGACCGTATTGCGGCTGGAGTTTGCGCCGCGCTTTGCGGAGCTTGGGATTGCGTTCGACGGCTTCAACCGGTTTCTGCGGGCGAGCTTTGCGCAGAAGCGCAAGACCCTGGCCAATAACCTTCGCGCCGCCGGCTACACGGCTGCGCAGGTCACCGCGAGCGTGGCCGGCGAGCATCGCCCTGCAGGCGCGATCGGAGGCCGTACCGCTGGAGGCGATGGCGGAGCTGTATCGGGCGCTCGAAGCCACCCCAGCCAGCAAGCCCAGACCGAAGCCTAGCGACGCATGTGCTCCGCAGTCTGGGCGTGGTGGATGTGGCAGATGGCGATGGCGAGCGCGTCGGCGGCGTCCGCGGGCTTGGGCGCCTCGTCCAGTTCGAGCAGCCGCGCGACCATGAACTGCACCTGCTCCTTCGCCGCGAGGCCGTAGCCGACCACCGCGCTCTTGATGGTGAGCGGAGCGTACTCGGCGACCGGAAGACCGCAGTTCGCCGCAGCCAGCATGGCCACGCCGCGCACCTGGCCGAGCTTGAGCGCGCTCTTCGCGTTGGCCGAGAAGAAGACCTCTTCGATGGCAACGATCTCGGGCTGCCAGAGCTGAAGCAGCGCGGAGAGCTCGGCGTAGACCTGGAGCAGCCGGACCGGCGTGCGGTCCTTCTTGTTCAGGCGAACGGCCCCGGCGCACAGCGGGCGCAGCTTGGGGTTGCGCGCCGAGTCGTCCACCTCGACCACGCCGTAGCCGGTGAACTCCGTTCCGCAGTCGATCCCGAAGACCCGCATGTCTACAAGTCTAACGCGCTCCGTAGCTCTCACAACGACAGTGGCTGGGGATCGGCATCTAATTCGCAACCAGCAGATTCGCAACCGGCAGGCGCGACCGATACAATCGACGCGACGCCACAAAGTGAACAGCGCACCTACAACCGCAAAGGCCGACGACCTCTCTTGAACGCTCTGCGACAACCTTTGACTGCCGGCCTGCTCGTCCTGATGACGCTGACGGCGCGCGCCCAGACGGCAACGCCGCCGCCCTCGCGCTGCCACGCAGCCGGCGCCAGTCAGCTCCCGCACGCGCCGCCCGCGCCCGCGCCGATCCCGCTCAATCGCAAAGTCATCGTGCTCGATCCCGCGCACGGCGGCATCGACAGCGGCTCGCAGATCAGCGACACGACCGTGGAGAAGGATGTGACCCTGGCGCTGGCCTTCCGGCTGCGTTCACTCCTCACGGCGCGCGGGTTTACGGTCGTGATGACGCGCGATGCGGATACCGCGTCAGAGCCCGATGCGACCGGCTCCGCGCTTACGCTTGACGATCGCGCGGGGATCGCGAACCACGCGCATGCCGCTGCCTGCCTGCTGCTGCACGCGACCGGCAGCGGCAACGGCGTGCATCTCTACAGCTCCGAGCTGGACGCGACGGAGGGCCAGCCTGCCATCGTGCCCTGGCTGACCGCGCAGGCGGCGTGGGTACCGCAGAGCCAGCTGCTGGAGAAGCAGTTGGCCGACGGCCCTCACGCGTTCCGGGAGTGACGCTGGTCGCCAGCAGCGCCTCCGTGCGGCCGCTGGATTCGCTGACCTGCCCCGCCCTGGTGGTAGAGCTGGCGCCCGCTGGAGACAACGAAGACAGCATCAACGACACCGACTATCAGCAGCGGGTGGCGCTGTCGATCGCCGGCGCCCTGCTGTTCTGGCAGAACCAGGTCCAGCCGCCGGCAAGAATCTCCGCGCCTCGACGGCCGCCGCAAGCCACGCAACGCCCACGCGATTCCGCGGGGGCGCAGCCATGATCCAGCGCCATCAACGCATCGTCTTCTGGTGCCTGGTCGTGTGCATCATCGCGCATGGGCATGCTTCTGGCCGTGGAGCGCCAGCGCGGCCGCCAACGGATCGAGGCCCTCGCCGCCGACCAGACGCCGCTCGACGCCCCCACCGCGACCGCCGAGACCGTTACGCTGGACCTGGCCAACGATGACGATGGGACGATCACCCCGGCCTCGCGCCAGATCGCTCTGCCCGAAGAGGCCAACGCGCGCGCACGAGCGCTCATCGAGCACCTGATCGCCGAGTACGCTCTGCCCGGCTCGCCGCATGCTCTTCCCCCCGGATCGGCCGTCGCCGAAGTCTTCCTGCTGCCGCTGCCGCTGGTCGGCTATACCACCGACTCCGCCGTCTTCGGCGACCAAGGACGGCGGCTTCCGAGCCACCGCTCCGGTCGCTCCCAGCGATCCTAACCCCCTCCAGCCGAAGCAGCCCGGCGGCGAGCTCGCCGTCATCGATCTGCGCAGCACCTTCGTGAACCAGCATCCGTCCGGCGTCGAGGTGGAATCGCTGACGCTGCGCTCCATCCTTGGCACGCTGCATGCAAATCTTCCACAGATTGAGCAGGTGCGCTTCCTCGTCGACGGCCAGGCACGCGAGACGCTCGCAGGCCACGCGGATCTGCTGCGCACCTACCCCGTCACCGATACGACCTCGAGCGCAAACGGCGCAAACGAGGGACAATCAAATTGAATGAACTCCGCAAGCCCTAAGCAGCATCCCATGCCAGACGACCTCCAGCGCACCCCGATCGTGGGTGTCTTCGACTCCGGCTTTGGCGGCCTCACCGTGTTGCGCTCGCTGCTGTCCAGGATCCCATCGGCACAGTATCTCTACCTCGGAGACACGGCGCGGCTGCCCTACGGGGCGAAGTCGCAGGCGACGATTGCGCGGTATGCCGTCGAGAGCGCGCGCTTCCTCGAACAGCGCGGCTGCGACTACCTGGTCATCGCCTGCAACACCGCAACCGCGCTGGCGCTCGACGACATTCGCCGCGCCGTCCGCGTTCCCGTGCTCGGCGTGATCGAGCCCGGAGCCCACGCGGCTCAGTCGCGCCGTCGCCAATTGCCGCGGCCGACGTGCTGGTGCTCGCAACCGCGGCGACCGTGCAGTCGCATGCCTATCACGCCGCCTGCGAAGCCATCGGCCTGCGCGCCGTCGAAGTCGCCTGTCCCCTGCTGGTTCCGCTGGTCGAGGAGGGTTGGACCGACCACCCCGTGACCCGCGAGGTGCTGCGCATCTATCTCTCCGAAGCCCTGACGAAGTGCCAGCCGCAGGCCGTGCTCCTGGGCTGCACCCATTACCCTCTCATCGCGAGCGAGATCGAAAAGACGCTGCTGCGCGCTGGGCTCGAACGCGGTGGTCATCGATTCGGCCGAGGCGACGGCGGAGGCTGCCGCCGCGGCGCTGGGCATCACCGCCGAGCCGGGCGCGCCAGCCGCCGCCAGCTTCGAGTGCTATGCCACGGATTCCGTAGAAAAATTTCAGCGCCTCGGCAGCCTCTTCCTTCGCCAGCCCATCGCGCACGTGCATCATCTCGACCTGGGCGGATAAACTGGTTGGAGTTATGCATTATCTTCTCAAATCTGAACCCGATAAATACTCCTTCGACGACCTGCTGCGCGATGGCGAAACCGTATGGGACGGCATCAAGAATCCACAGGCCCTGATCACGCTGCGCAACATGAAGCCCGGCGAGCAGTGTGTGATCTACCACTCCAACGTGGGCAAGGCGGCCGTGGGAACGGCCAAGGTCGTCTCGGTCACCACCGATCCCGCCGACCCCAAGACCCCGATCGTTCGCCTCAAGGCGGGCAAGCGGCTGAAGCGCGAAAAGCCCCTCACGGAGATTCGCCACGCGGGAGTCTTTCTCGGCTCCATCCTCTTCCGCCAGTTTCGCTTATCGGTCGTGCCGCTCTCCGACGAGCAGTTCGACTGGCTGGTGCACGGCTGAGCGCGTCTTCCGCAGCCAGAGTTCGCCTCAAACTGCTATCCTTAGCGTCGGTTCCTTAGACTTTATAGACTTGTCAGCACCGCAGGAGTTTTCAGCATGATCGATATGAAGGGCAAGGTGGCCGTCGTCTTCGGCCTCGCCAACAAGCGCAGCATCGCGTGGGCCATCGCGCAGAAGCTCTCCGAGGCCGGCGCGTCGCTCGCCATCTGTTACCAGAGCGAGCGTCTGCAGCGCGAGGCGGAAGAGCTTGCCGCCGACCTTCCCAACACCAAGCTATTCCGCTGCGACGTCTCCATCGACGCCGACATCGACGCCGTCTTCGAGCAGCTGAAAGCCGCCTACGGCAAGCTGGACATCGTCGTTCACTCCATCGGCTTCGCTCCCAACATCAAGAACCCTGTCCTGCAGACGGCCCGCGAAGACTTCCGTGTCGCGCACGACATCAGCGCCTACTCCCTCATCGCCCTCGCCCGCGGCGCCGAGCCCCTCATGAGCCCCGGCGGATCCATCCTCACCCTGACCTACTACGGCAGCACCAAGGTCTTCCCCAACTACAACATCATGGGCGTGGCGAAAGCGGCGCTGGAAGCGACCGTTCGCTATCTCGCCAGCGATCTCGGCCCCAAGGGAATTCGCGTCAACGCCATCTCCGCCGGCCCCATCAAGACCCTCGCCGCCCGCGGCATCAGCGACTTCGCGACGATTCTCGACACCGTCACCGAGCGCGCGCCGCTGCACAGAAATGTTGAGCAGCTCGAAGTCGGCAACGTCGCGCTGTTCCTGGCCAGCGATCTCGCCAGCGCCATTACCGGAGAGATCACGTTCGTAGATTGTGGATTTAACGTTACGGGAATCTAAGACATCCCTTCCAAGGAGCTCAGACATGACCGCCGCTGAATTACTGCTCGAAGACTTCGACGTTGAGATCTCCAACACCCGCCGCACGCTGGAGCGCGTGCCCAACGACAAGCCGGACTGGGCGCCGCACGACAAGTCGATGAAGCTGGGCAAGCTGGCCATGCACTGCGCCACCATGCCGCTCTTCGGCTACTACATCCTCGAAGACGAGGGCATGGACATGGCCAACTCCAAGCGTCCGCAGGCCTCGCTGGTCTTCGAGTCGAGCGCCCTCTGCCTCGAGCGCCTGGACGAGTCCGCCGCCAAGTGCCGCGCCGCCCTGGCCTCCGCCAGCGACGAACACCTCGCCAGGCTCTGGCCCTTCTCCTTCGGCGAGCACAAGATCTCCAACCTCACCCGCTCCAAGACCTACCGCCTCATGTTCTTCAACCACCTGATCCATCACACCGCGCAGCTGGGCGTCTATCTGCGGCTGAACGACATCCCCGTCCCCGCGCTCTATGGGCCGTCGGCGGACGAGCAGTGGGCGCCGAAGTAAGAAGCGCCGCCTGACCTGCGCGCCGGTTTGCAGTATCCTTCTTGCACCATGAAGATACCTGCGTCTGGCCCTCGCTCTTGCCGTTGCTGCGTCTGCGCTTCCCGCGCAACAGCCCGCCGACCAAGTCACCGTTCTGCACGCCGCGCGCCTCCTCGATGTAGCCGCCGGCAAGGTCGTCTCTCCCGGCGAAGTCCTCGTCGTGGGCGAGCGCATTCGCGAGGCGGGCACCCACGTCACGCGACCGGCTGGCGCAACGGTCATCGACCTCGGCGACACCACGCTGATGCCCGGCCTCATCGACGCGCACACGCATCTCTTCCTCCACCCCGGCAACGAGGGCCTGCAGACCGTCGAAGAGTCCGTGCCGCAGCGCACCCTGCAGGCCGCCGCAGCCGCCAAGGCCGACGTGATGGCCGGCTTCACCGCCGAGCGCGACATGGGCACCGAGGGCGCCGGATGCGCCGACGTCGCCGTGCGCAACGCCATCAACAGCGGCCAGATCCCCGGCCCGCGCATGCGCGTGTCGTGTAATGCCATCGATATTCTCGGCGGCCATGAGGACGCCATCGGCTTCAACCCCGCGCAGCACGTGCTCTCCAACGCCGACTACGCCAACGATTCCACGCGAACTGATTGAAGTGATGAGGGCCCAGCGCAAAGAGGGCGCCGACTTCACCAAGATCTACGAGACCGGCCCCGACCATCTCGAAGGCGACACCTTCACCACGCCCTATCAGTACACCGAAGCGCAGCTCGCCGCGGCCGTCGCCGAAGCCGATCGCACCGGCTCGTTCGTCGGCGTCCACTGCACCGGCGAGCCGGGAGCATCCTACGCAGCCGAGGCCGGCGTCGCCAGCATCGACCACGCCTACAACCTCTCGCCCGCGACCATGAAGCTCATGCGCGAGAAGCAGATCTACGCCGTGCCCACCTTCGCCATCATGGAATACTTCGGCGACCATCCGCAGCACGGCGACGGCTCAGAGGACCGCCGCGAGCTCGCCTATCATGCCGCGCAGTTCAAGCTGCAGATGGCCGCCGGCGTGCCCTTCGCTGTAGGCTCGGACGTCGGCCCATTCCCGCATGGAACCCAGGCGCGCGAGTTCGAGCTGATGGTCAAGTTCGGCATGCCGCCCGCCGACGTCCTGCGCGCCGACCTCATCAACGGCGCCCGCCTGCTGCGCTGGGCCGACGCAATCGGCCAGCTCAAACCAGGCTTCTACGCGGACGTGATCGCGGTTCCCGGCAATCCTCTCGACGACATCGGCGTGCTCAAGCATCCCGTCTTCGTGATGAAGAACGGCGAGGTCCTCCGCAAGGATTAAGCTTTAGCCAGCCTTCTCGGTCAGCTCCGCCCAGCGCTGGTAGACGGCATCGTGCTCCGCCTGCGCCGCCTCCATCTCGGCGAGCGCCTCGGTCAGCTTGGCGGGATCGGTCACGACGGCCGGATCTTCCAGACGGTCATGGGCCGCGGCCATGCGCGCATCGGCCTTATCCACGCGTTCTTCGATGCCATCGAACTCGCGCTGCTCCAGGTACGAAAGCTTCTTCTTTCCCGACGCCGGCGCCGTCGCGCTGGATGTAGCCGAGGCCCGCTGCGAGCTATTCGCCGCTGCCTGCTGGCTCGCCACGTAGCCCTGCTCCGACGCCCTTCCACTCCTCCCACTGCGAGTAGTCCGCGAACACCCGCGCGTGCGCGTGGCCGTCCAGCCCCAGCACAATATTCGAGACGCGATCGAGCATGTAGCGATCGTGCGTCACCAGCACCAGCGCGCCCTTGAACTCCAGCAGCGCCTCCTCAAGAATTTCGAGCGTCGGAATATCCAGGTCGTTGGTCGGCTCATCCAGCATCAGCACATCGGCCGGCTGCAGCATCAGCCGCGCAATCAGCACGCGTCCCCGCTCGCCGCCGCTCAGCCGCTCCACCGGCTGGTTCAGCTGCTCGCCCGTGAAGAGAAACTTCGCCGCATAACTGGCCACGTGGACCACGCGATCCTGGTAGACCACGGAATCAGAGTCTGGCGCCAGCGCGCGCCGCAGCGTGAGCGTCGGATCGATCTCGCGCAGCTGCGAGAAGTAAACAATCCGCAGTCCATTCGCGCGCTTGATCAAACCCTTGGTCGCCGGAATCTCGCCCGACATCGCACGCAGAATCGTCGTCTTGCCGCTGCCGTTCGGCCCCACCAGGCCCAGCTTCATCCCGTTGGTCACGCCAAAGCTCACGCCGCCGACGATCTCCCGTCCACCCAGCGCGATGCTTACATCCTCAAACTCGATCAGCCGCTTGGTCTGCCGATCCGTCGCCGCAAACTCGATGCCGGCCGTCGCCGTCCGCGTGCGCGCGTCCACATCGGCAAGCTTGCCGATCAGCTCATGCGCGTTATCGATCCGCGCCTTGGCCTTGGTGGCGCGCGCCTTCGGTCCACGCCGCAGCCACTCCACCTCGGTCTTCACGCGGTTGCGCAGGCCTTCCTGCATCTTGGTCTGCGCCTCGAGATAGAGCTCGCGGCCTTCGAGAAACTTCGAGTACGTCCCCCGCACCCGCAGCACACCCTCGGCGTACACGCGGCTCAGCTCCACCACCTCGCTGGCCACGTTCTCCAGAAAATAGCGATCGTGTGTGACCACCACGCAGGCAAAGCGCGCGCCCCGCAGCACGCCCTCCAGCCACTCAATGCCTTCGAGGTCCAGATGATTCGTCGGCTCGTCGAGCAGCAGCACATCGGGGTCGGTCACCATGGCTTCCGTGATGGCCAGCCGTTTCCTCCAACCGCCCGACAGGCTCGCCGCCTCCGCATCCATGCGGATGGACGTGTCGGTCCCATCGTCGGCAAATCCGGCCCGGCCCAGGGTCTCGCGCAGCCGCTGTTCGCGCTCGTTGGCGGGAACGCTGGCGCGCTCGAGCGCTGCTTCCATCACGCTGCGCACGGTCATCCCGGCAGCGTACTCCGAGACCTGCCGGACATAGCCGATGCGCGCCCGGCGGCGCACGGCAACCTCGCCGGTATCGGGCTCGACCTCACCCGCCAGTACGGCAAGCAGCGTGGACTTCCCGGCTCCGTTCGGTCCAATGAGGCCGATGCGGTCGCCCTCGTTCACGGCAAAGGATATTTTTTCGAAGAGTGGCGTCGCCCCAAAGCGTTTCGACACGCCTTGAGCATTCAAAATCGGCGGCATAGTCTCCAGTTTACCGGTTTGCTCTCTGGAAGAGCGTCGCCGGGCTCAATCCAGGTCGAAGTCGCGCAGCGGCTTGCCCGTATTCGGCGACTCCTTGGCCTTCTTCACCGCCTCGGCAAACTTCTTCGCCATCACATCCTCTTTGTTCTTTTCGGCCTGCACCGACTGCGCAAAGATCGACTCGCGCCGCGCATCCTGCTCCTTCAGCGCCTTCGCGGCAGCGCCGAAGTCCTCAAACGTCTTCTTGCGCGGCGCCGGCGTATGCGCAATCACCGACCGGCTGATCGGATCCACCTTCAACATGCCACCGCAGTCCGGACACATCACTTCAAATGGCTGATCGCTCAATCCCATAACAAATCCTCAATTAGCGATTGTACGGCGGCGGCGGCGCATATTTGTAGACGTAGCGCGGCGTATCGCTCGCCGCCCAGACCAGGGCGATCACCCAGCCGATCAGCGTCCAGCCAAAGAACAGATTGATCAGGAAGATCCACCAGAAGTTCGTAACATGACGAGACCCTGCCACGAAGGTCGGAAGGAAGTGGACGACGAACGCAATCACGCCGATCAGGATCAACACAACGATCGGTAATCCCAGAAGAAAGGCCATGCCCGAAAGTATCGCGCAGGTCGCCCACCGTGTACATAGCCGGGAAAATTTAGAGGTATATTACCCGATGCCCCGGACACTCCTGCGCGGCGTGCTCCACCAGCAGAGCCGGCAACGCGTCGCCATAGCGGCCCAGAAACCAAACCCCGCCGAGCAGCCGCTCCTGCAGATGCCCCTCCGGGTACAGACTCAGCATGATCGCCAGCGCGTGCTTGTGCAGCGACGCCTGCTTCTGCAGCTCGAAGTTCGCGGCCATGCGCCGCAGCCGGTTCATCTGGTAGCGCATCTTGCTCGCAGACACGCCCGCCGCCCGTCCCAGGTCGGCGCTCATCGCCGTCATGTATTCGGTCAGCGCGGTCAGCTCCGTGTCCATCGCGTTACCCACGGCGGCGATCTTGCGCTTGCCCTCAATCGGCAGCGCGCGCGCGCCCAGCCGCAGCGCCAGGTTCTCGACCGTCTTCGCCTCCAGCACCTGCGAAAGATCAATCTCGTGCGCTGCCATCACCGACGCAATGGCCGGCTCGATCAATGTCGCCATCAGTCGCGGCAGTACCGGCGTCACGCGGCCCAGGATGCGCGTATACAGCACCTCCGACTGCGCAAAGTACGCAACCTCCGCCGGCCCCCCGACGTAGGCCGCAGTCGGCAGAATCGCATCCTGAAAGACCGGCCGCAGCAGCGCGTTCGGACTCACGCGCTCAGGCTCGGCGGCAAGAATCTCCAGCAGCTCCGACGGCGCTGTACACCCGCCCACCCGCCTTCCAGCCTCCCTCGGCCGTGCGGCGCAGCGGCAACCGCGCGCCGGTCTCGGCATCGATCAGGAACAGCAGCGAGTGATCCGCCGTGACCAGCACCTGGGCGTGATAGCCCGCCGCCTCGAGATCCTGCGAACGCACCAGCAGCGCATCTTCCAACTCATCGGCACGCTCCAGGGCAGCACGCAAAACGCCGGCCCCCATGGCATGAAACTCGCGCGACGCAGCGTCCATCACGATCAGGCCATACTCGGCAAAGATCCTGGTGAGCAGCCGCCCAACCGCAGACGCAAGCGTGGCGCCAGGGGTATAGCACTCGCGCAGCACGTTGCTGATCGGCGCCCAGCCGAGCAACTCACTGGCTTGGTTGAGCGCCGCCTCCAGATGCTGCAGCCCCTCGGCACTCCCGCCATCGACCGCCAGCGTTCCCACCGGCACCGGCCGCGTCGCCTTCAGCCCCAGGCGCAGCGTCTCCACGCTGGTCTTGGACAGCAGCGCCACCTGGTCCACCTCGGCCAGATCGTGATCCTCACTCGCCAGCCAGAAGATCGGCACATGCTCGCGGCCACTCGCCTTGGTCGCGTCCTGCGCCTTGCGGATGGCGGTCGCCGCCTTCAGCAGCGTCAGCAGCGGCCCTCCGAATAAGGCCACCTGCTGGCCAGTAACCACCGCGGCCGCGCCCTGCTGCACTCGCTCAATATTGGCGAGCACCGCTTCGCCCGCGCCAAAGCTCGCAGCCTGCGCCCGCAGCGCCTCCGCCAGCCGGGCACGATGCGCTTCCTCCAGCGCCGGCGAGCCCTTGGCCCACTCCATCGCAAAGGGATTCGCCGGGTACCAGCGCCGCAACTGCGCGTTAGGCAACACTGCGGACGTATCCGCGAAGTCGCGAAAGAGCGGGGTCGTGCCGGGCAGCGTCGAGATGGGGTAACACTGGGAGTCCATGCAGACGTTAGTCTCTCATCCTGAGATTATTTGGATGCTTCAGCCGCTCCGCCGATGCAGCAAATCCGCTCCCGGCCTCCTCCATCCGCCTGTTGAGGAATCCCTCCCCCCGGTCGTGTACTGTACGGTCATGGCCCTCAAAACGACCCCCGCCTCCAAGCCTGCCGCCAAGCCCTCCCCCGCCAAGAAACATTCCGCAAAGAAGCCCGCGCCCGCCGCACCCGCGCCGCTCAAGCTGAAGGGACGCGGGCAAACGCTCTCCTCCAGGAACGTCTACCAGGGCAACGTCTTCTGGATCACGCGCGACGAGGTTCTCGAGCCCGGCGGCGTCAAGGCCACCCGCGACGTCATCCGCCATAACGGCTCGGTCGTCGTCCTGGCGGTGGACACCGAATCGAACCCCAAGGACCCCGGCATCCTGCTGATCCGGCAGTATCGCCACGCCGCCGGGAAGTTCCTTCTCGAACTGCCGGCCGGCCGCATCGAGCCGGGCGAGAAGCTGATCCCCGCCGGCAAGCGCGAGCTCATCGAGGAGACCGGCTATCGCGCCAAACGCTGGTCCCGCCACGCAAACTACTATGCCAGCCCCGGTTTCCTCACCGAAACCATGACCATCCTGCTGGCCGAGGGCCTCACCCTGGGCGAGGCCGCGCCCGAGGACGACGAAAAGATCGATGTCCACATGACGCCGCTCTCCGAGGTCCTGCGCCTCATCCACGCCGGCAAGATCGAGGACGGCAAGACCCTCATTGGCGTTCTCCTCTATGACTCCCTGCGCCGCTCCAAACCGGCCAGAAAATGAGCGTATTCCCGAGATCTGCGCTCCGAACAAGGGTCCTGTCCCGCTTTTTTTCGGTCGCCTGGCCCTGCCGGAGTTTTTCACACAACTTTTTGGAAATATCCGTAAATTTGTAATTCACGATTTCCCCACCGTCCTCAGGCCGCCTAATTGCTCGCATCTGCGTCTTACAAATAACTTCCGGCCACGCGGAGGCATATTTCGAGCACGGTAAGGGACCCCATGGCACAGTACAAAGGGACAGTAAAGTGGTTCAACAACGCAAAGGGTTACGGATTTCTGGGGCGTGAGGATGGCCCCGACGTCTTCGTTCACTACAGCTCCATCAAGCTGGAGGGATACAAAACACTCAAGGAAGGCGACGAGGTGGAGTTTGACGTCATCCAGGGGACAAAGGGTCCGCAAGCGGACCAGGTCATTCGTACGAAGGCTGTTTAGATCCATCGGTTCGTATCCTTCGGCCGCATTTCGCGTCCGGTAGTTTGCAACTTACAATCGAAGAGGACCCCGGGCCTCCTTCCGAGTCCGCCCGGGCCTTCGATCTCTTATGGACAACATTACCCTCGCCCGACTGCTCGATGAGACGGCGGCACTGCTCGAAATCGACGCAGCCGATCCCTTTCGCATCCGCTCCTATCGCCGCGCCGCCGAAGCCGTCGAGCAGCAGACCACCCAGCTTGCCACGCTCGTCACCGCCGACGCCGACCCCAAGGCGCTGCTCGCCATTCCCGGCATCGGCAAAGGCATGGCCGCCAATATTCGCGACCTCGTCGCCACCGGCTCCATGCCGCTGCGCGAAGAGCTTCTGCAGCGCTACAAACCCACCATGCTCGAGCTGCTGCGCCTTCCCGGCATGGGTCCCAAGACCGTCGCGCTGGTCTACTCCGCGCTGGGCGTCTGCGATATCGACGCCCTCGAAGAGGCCGCCAAGCGCGGCGACCTCCTGCCGCTCCCCCGCATGGGCCAGAAGTTTACCGACAAGCTCCTCAAAGGCATTGAGGACTATCGCAAGAACTCCTCGCGCTTTCGCATCGACGTTGCCCGCCAGCACGCCGAGCGCATCAGCGAGCTCATCCGCCTCTTCCCCGGCATCGAGACCATCACCCCCGCCGGCTCCCTGCGTCGCGGCCGCGAGACCGTCGGCGATCTCGACCTGCTCGTCACCGGCCCGGCCTGCGAGCCCGATGTCGTCGCCGCCGCCGTCGAGCACGTCGCCACCCTTCCCCTCATCGACAAGCTGTTAGCCCGCGGACAGAACAAGGTCAGCTTCACCCTGCGCAACAACCTGCAGGTCGACGTTCGCCTGCTCCCCCGCGCCAGCTACGGCGCCGCGCTGCAGTACTTCACCGGCTCCAAGATGCACAACGTGGCCCTGCGCCAGCGCGCCATCAAGCGCGGCCTCACGCTCAGCGAGTACGCCCTGCTGCGATTGGAAGACAACGTCGTCGTCGCCGCTGCCACCGAGCAGGAGATCTACAACGCCCTCGACCTCGACTACATCCCGCCCGAGCTGCGCGAGAACTGCGGCGAGCTCGAAGCCGCCGCCAAGCACTCGCTGCCGAAGCTCATCGTGCGCGGCGACGTGCGCGGCGATCTGCACATGCACACCACCGAATCCGACGGCAGCAACTCCATCCGCGAGATGGCCGAGGCCGCCATCGCGCGCGGCCTGGAGTACATCGCCATCACCGACCACTCCAAGAATCTCGCCATGACCAATGGCATGGACGACACCCGCGCCCTCGCCCACGCACGCCGCATCCGCGAGGTCTCCGCCGAGCTGGCCGAAGAGTTTGCCGCCGGCCGCGGCCCCCAGTGGGAGCGCTACGAGGCCCGCCTCCACAACAACGAGCCCGATGTCCACAAGCCCACCGTCCCCTTCCGCCTCCTCGCCGGCGTCGAGGTCGACATCCTGCTCGACGGCGCCCTCGACCTCGCCGACGACACCCTCGCCCAACTCGACATCGTCGTCGCCAGCGTCCACTCCGGCTTCAACCAGACGGCCGAGGAAGTCACCGCGCGCGTGCTGCGAGCCGCGGAAAATCCGCACGTCCACATCCTCGGCCATGCCACCGGCCGCAAGGTGCTGCAGCGCGAGCCCTACAAGATCGACCTCGCCCAGCTCCTGCCCGCAGCCGCGCGCCTGGGCGTCGCCGTCGAACACAACGCCTCGCCCGCGCGCGCCGACCTCAACGATCTCAATCTTCGTCTCGCCAAGGAGCACGGCTGCAAGATCGTCGTGAACACCGACGCCCACGCAACCGACGAGCTCGATCAGCTCGACCACGGCATCGTGCAACTGCGCCGCGCCTGGCTGAGCGCCGCCGACCTGCTCAACACCCATCCCGTCGAAGAACTCTTGGCGGGCCTGCAAAGAAACTAATCCCCAACCCGCGCCGTCTGCGCCGCTCCCATCGTCACACTATCCAGAGGACACGATGCCAGAATCCGATCTCCAAATTGCTCCACCACCCGATGAAAATCGCATCATCCCGAAGATCCTCATCGCCGGTGTCGTGATGGCCCTCCTCGGCGTCGCCATCTACATGCTCAATCCCCGCAAGACCGCCGTGATCACCGTGCAGAAGACGGAACTCTTCACGCCCCACACCGAGTTCAAGCAGATGCCCGGCAGCGGCCGCATCATCGGAGCGCAGGCTGAGTCCGAGGACAACGTCTACGTCGTCGCAACCGTCAGCATCACCGACAAGCTGCGCCTGCCGCTCTTCTTCGACAGCGTCTCCGCAACCATGACCACCGACGCCGGCTCAACCCAGGCCACCAACGTCGCCCCCATCGATTTCCCGCGGCTGGAGCAGATCTTTCCGCAGATCACTCCGCTGGTAAGCCAGCCCGCAGCTCCCCCGCTCAAATTCCAGGACACCATCTCCCCCGGAGAGACCCGCGTCGGCACCCTCGTCTTCCTGTTCCCGCAGATATCCGCCAAGACCTGGGCAGCGAAGAAATCCGCCACGCTCACCGTCAACTTCGCCCACGACGCCGCGCCCATCCAGGTCCCGATACCGTAGCCACGCACCTCCGCCGAAGCCGCTAAAACACCAGGGGCTGCACAATCTCTGTGCAGCCCCTTCCAAGCAAAACATCGCGTCCAGGAATTAGGTAGCCGGTGTCGGTGCGGGCATCGGCTCAGGCGCACTCTTCGGTGTGCTCAGATATCCCGAAACCGTCTTCTTGCCGATGTTGTTGACAACGATTTCAAACAGCGCCGGCGACTTTCCAGAGTAGAACTGGATGGGCTCATCGAGCGTCCGGTCCCTCTTCTCGATGTTCCTGTCGTCCGAGCTCACGATCAGCGTGAACTTCGAGCGCTTCGAATCGACCTTCTTCAGATCGATCTTGATGGTCCCGACGTTCTTCGCGCCCGCTCCCTTATCGAGCGTGAACTCGTAGTAGTTGCGGTCGCCCTTGTGCTTCAGCTCTTCCAGTTCACTGTGGTTGGTTGCGATCAGCCCGCTCATCACGCCGGCATCGCCCATGACGCGGGTAAGCTGTGTCTTGGTCGCGTCAAGATCGGCCTTGGTCGTGGCAACATCGGTCTTCACGCCGCCAACGTCGGTCTTCACGCTGGAAACATCGGTCTGCACTGCGCCTACCTGCTGCTCAGTCGCCTTCTGTTCCCGCGCCAGCCGTGCCGTCTGGATCCTGTCGCGCTGCTCCGTTGCTACCAGCTCATCCGACTTATCCTGGAGCTGCTTCTGCGTCAGACCAACGCTCTGAGCCAGCGCCTGCCCCTGGGCCTTCATGCGCTCGTTCGTGTCGTCGATCTTCTCCGATAGCGACGAGCTCTGCGCCGTCGCGGCGGAAAGCTTGTTCTCCGCATCCGTCAGATGGCTCTGCAGTGTAAAGCTCCAGGCCAACCCGCCCAGCGCAACGATGAGCGCCGCGACAGCGACTCCCACCAGCCACGAGGCAGGCTTCTGCTCCACGTACGTGTCATGCGTCGTACCGTTATTTCATCTATAAGGCTCATCCGTTGACTTCCTCCTTGCAGGCTTGCTCTCAGAGCATTACCTGGCACATAAGATGCAGGTTCCGCCCCGCGTGTGGACGCAAAAAGCGACCAAAAACGAGCGAGTGAACTCAGATTGTACCGGGGCCATCCAACCCCTCAAGACTTATCGGAAGGCGATGTATCGATTCGCGCACAGCGCAGCCTGGGAAACATCCGCAGTCGCGGGATAATCAATGCTATGAGTCTGTTGAACACACATCCCGACCGCCCCGGCCCCGACGTCGTCATCCTGGGAGCCGGTCTGATCGGCCTCGCCACGGCCCTCGAGCTGAGCGATCGCGGAGCCTCCGTCACCGTCATCGACCGCGGACGAAGCCTCACCGGAGCCTCCACCGCCGCCGCCGGCATGCTGGCCGCCGAGGACCCCTACAACCCTCCCGAGGTCCTCGAACTCTCCCGCCTCAGCGCCCAACGCTACCCAGCCTTCCTCCACCGCATCGAGGCACTTTCGGGAATCGCCGTTCCGTTTCAGACCGACACCACGATTCAATATCTGGAGGACGGTTCCACGCTCCGCCTGGCCGAGCACTCCATCGATCCCCGCCAGCTCGCCGCCGCCCTGCGCGCCGCCATCGAGGCAACCTCGATCCAATGGATCGAAGGCAGCCACGTCCTGGCCATCGATCGCGAAGCATCGGCGCAAGCGCGAAGCAACCGGCAAAACAATCCACCTCACCGGCGTCCTGCCCATCACCACCCAGGCCGTGGTCTACGCTGCCGGCGCCTGGACCTCCGAGCTCATGGCCGGCGTCCGCGCCGAGCCGGTCTCGGTCGCACCCCGCAAGGGACAGATGCTGCGCGTCCGCCTGCCCTTCGCGCTCACCGAAGTCCATCGCAGCGAGCAAGTCTACATCGTTCCGCGCACCACCGGCCCCCAGGCAGGAACCGCCCTCATTGGCGCCACCGTCGAGAACGCCGGCTTCGACACCACCGTTCACCCCGCCGCGCTCGACGACCTCCGCGCCCTCGCCGCCCGGCTGCTTCCCGCCTTCGCCTCAACCGCCGAAGCCCCGACCGTCGAGTCCTGGGCAGGCCTCCGCCCCGCCACACCTGACCTGCTGCCCGTCCTCGGAGCCTGCGCGCGCCCTGGCGAGTTCATCGCCACCGGGCACTATCGCAACGGCATCCTGCAGGCCCCCGCCACCGCGCTCCTGATGGCCGACCTGATCGAAGGCAAGCCCCCCACCCTCGACCTCTCCGCGCTTTCTCCACGGCGCTTTACGACCGCCATGACGGCATAGTTCTTGAAGCAACGAAAGCCCTGAAGAAGCATAAAGCGCAAACGCAGACAAGCCGGAGTAGCACGAATGCCGCGAAGGGAGCTAAACGACCAGCTCAATCGATATTCGGCCAACCTTCCGTGACAACCGCTTCTGCGCTCACCGATAATCGCAGGGTAGTTGAGTCAGAAGGAGAAAATCTGCACCATGTCCACCACCGCTCCCAAGGGTCTGCAAGACGTCATCGCGAACGATTCTTCAATCTGTTTCATCGATGGCGGCAAAGGAATTTTGTCGTACCGCGGCATCGACATCCATGAGCTGGCGCAAAAGTCGTCCTTCGAAGAGACGACTTTTTTGCTTTGGAACGGAAGCCTCCCCACGGCTGCCGAGCTCAATGACTTCTCGCACCAGCTTGCCGCCGCCCGGCAGTTGCCTGACGACGTGATCGACTTCCTCACCCGCCTGCCCAAGACCGCCTCGCCGATGGAGGTCCTGCGCACCGCCGTCTCGCTCCTCTCCATCTACGATCCTGACGAGAAATCCGTTCTGCACACGGCCAACATCCGCAAGAGCTTCCGCCTGACCTCGCAGATCGCCATGATCATCGCGTGCTTCGACCGCATCCGCAAGGGTAAGGAGATCGTCAAGCCCGACACCTCCCTCTCGCACGCCGCCAACTTCCTCTGGATGCTCAACGGCGAGAAGCCCTCCGAGACCGCCACCAAGGCGCTCGACGTCGCGCTCGTCCTGCACGCCGACCACGAGCTCAACGCCAGCACCTTCGCCGCCCGCGTCATCGCGGCCACGCTCTCCGATCTCCACTCCGCCATCACCGGCGCCATCGGCGCCCTCAAGGGACCGCTCCACGGCGGAGCCAATGAAGCCGTCATGCACCTGCTCTACGCCATCGACCAGGCCGGCGAAGATCCCGTCGAGCACGTCCGCAAGATGATCGCCAACAAGGAGAAGATCTCCGGCTTCGGCCATCGCGTCTACACCACCGAAGACCCCCGCGCCACCCACCTCCGCCGCATGTCCGAGGATCTCGGCAAGGACGCCAATCCCAAGTGGTACGAGATGTCGCGCAAGATCGAGCTCTTCGTCAAAGAGGAGAAGAAGCTCAACGCCAACGTCGACTTCTACTCCGCCAGCACCTACACCACGCTTGGCATCGACATCGATCTCTTCACGCCCATCTTCGCCCTCAGCCGCATCTCCGGCTGGTGCGCGCATGTGATCGAGCAGCACGACGACAACCGCCTCATCCGCCCCCGCGCCAACTATACCGGCCCCGCCTACCCCGCGCCCTACACCCCCATCGACCACCGCACCTCGGAGGCCCACAAGCTCGCCGAGAAGCCCAGCGCGTAACCCTCAGCGTCGATACCCCACTCATGCCAGGTCCCATCCTCATGAGTGGGGTCATCCGCCACCACGGCTCATCCGGACCCACGCGCAGGACCTCGCCGTCCGCGCAGGACCGCAGGACCTCACATCTGGGTCCGCCGCGCCGGCCACTTCCAGTCGTTGATCTCCGGCCGGTCAATCCCGTTCTCATTCGCATAGCAGATCGAGTCGATGATCTGATCCTTCAGCCACTCCTTGGTATGCGCCGCGGTCACCTGCAGCGCCGGCACGCGGTCGATTACATCAATCGCCAGGTTGAACCGGTCAATCTGATTCAGAATCGCCAGCTCCAGCGGCGTATTGATGTTGCCCTTCTCCTTGTACCCGCGCACGTGGAAGTTATCGTGATTGGTCCGGCGGTACGTGAACTTGTGAATCAGCGACGCATACGCGTGGAAGTTGAAGATGACCGGCTTGTTGGTCGTAAACAAGCCATCGAACTCCCGCTCCGACAGCCCATGCGGATGTTCCGTGTCCGGCATCAGCCGGAACAGATCCACCACATTCACAAACCGTATCTTCAGCTCCGGGCAGCGCTCGCGCAGGATCGCCACCGCGGCCAGCGCCTCCGCCGTAGGAATATCGCCCGCGCACGCCATCACCACATCCGGCTCCACGCCCTGGTCGTTGCTGGCGAAGTCCCAAATCCCAATCCCCTTGGTGCAGTGGTCCACGGCCTTCTCCATGGACAGATACTGCAGGTGCGGCGCCTTGTCCGCCACAATCACATTCACGTAATTCGTACTGCGCAGGCAGTGATCGGCCACGCTCAGCAGGCAGTTCGCATCCGGCGGCAGATAGATCCGCGTCACCTCCGGACTCTTGTTCGTCACCAGGTCCAGGAACCCCGGATCCTGGTGCGTAAATCCGTTGTGATCCTGCCGCCACACCAGCGAGGTAATCAGTAAATTCAGCGAAGAGATCGGAGCCCGCCAGCGCAGCTCCAGCTTGCTCTTCTCCAGCCACTTCGCATGCTGGTTGAACATCGAATCGATCACGTGCACGAACGACTCGTACGTCGCGAACAATCCATGCCGCCCCGTCAGCACATAGCCCTCGAACCAGCCCTCCAGCGTATGCTCGCTCAGCATCTCCATCACGCGGCCGTCGGTGGATAGAAACCCTCCATCATCGTCCGATGGCAATCTCTCCTCCAGCCACGTCTTCTCACTCGCTTCATAGATCGCGTCCAGCTTGTTCGACGCCGTCTCGTCCGGCCCAAACACGCGGAAGCTCTGCATGTTCTTGCGCATCACGCCCGCCAGATAATGCCCCAGCACATTGGTCGACGAGACCTGGATCTTCCCCGGCTCCTCCACCTTCACCGCAAACTCGCGAAACTCCGGCAGGTCCAGCGGTTTGCGCAGCACGCCTCCATTCGCATGCGGATTGCCTGAGATCCTCCGCCTCCCCTTGGGCGGCAACTCACGCAGCTCGGCTATCAGCCTCCCTCCCTCATCAAACAACTCCTCCGGCCGATAACTCCGCATCCACTGCTCGACCATCTGCAGATGTTCCGGGTTCGACTTCGGATCGACAATCGGCATCTGGTGCGCGCGCCACGAGCCCTCCAGCTTGTGCCCGTCAATCTCCTTCGGACACGTCCAGCCCTTCGGCGTCCGCAGCACAATCATCGGCCACCGCTGCCGCTCCACCACGCGTCCCCTCCGGCGCCGACCGCGCCTTCTGCTGGATCGCCCGAATCTCCAGCACGCACTGCTCCAAGACCTCGGCCATCTTCGGATGCATCACCGCCGGATCCTCGCCCTCCACGTAGTACGGCTTCCACCCATAGCCCACCAGCAGGCTGTTCAACTCCTCCTGCGGAATCCGCGCCAGGATCGTCGGGTTCGCAATCTTGTAGCCGTTCAAGTGCAGCACCGGAAGCACCGCTCCATCGGTGACCGGATTCAGAAATTTATTCGAGTGCCACGACGTCGCCAGCGGCCCCGTCTCCGCCTCGCCATCCCCCACCACCACCGTCACAATCAGGTCCGGATTATCGAACGCCGCGCCAAATCCATGCGACAGGCTGTACCCCAGCTCCCCTCCCTCGTGGATCGACCCCGGCGTCTCCGGCGTGCAATGGCTCCCAATCCCTCCCGGAAACGAAAACTGCTTGAAGAACTTCTGCAGCCCTTCGATATCCTGGCTGATCGCCGGATAGACCTCCGAGTACACGCCCTCGAGATAGCTATTCGACAACGTCGCCGGCGCTCCATGCCCCGGCCCGGCATATATAAATCGCGTCCAGATCGTACTTCTTGATCAGCCGGTTCAGATGCACCCACGTAAACGTCTGCCCCGGATCGCTGCCCCAGTGCCCCAGCAGCCGGTTCTTGATGTGCTCCGGCTTCAGCGGCTCGCGCAGCAGAGGATTCTTCAGCAGATACAGCATGCCCACGCACAGATAATTGCAAGCGCGCCAGTAGGCATCCATCCTGCGCTGCTCTTCCGCGCTCAGCGCTTCAACCGCTGCGACCGGCTCCAGTACAGCTTCGGCAGAATCATTCGTGTTCATCAGGCTCCTCGCTCTCACCCGGTGAGCTCGATCACCAGGGTCTCGCTTGCTGTTACTGCGCCTCTTGCCGCACCATGCGTTCCACATGCACGGCAATCATCTGGTCCTCCCGCGCTGGAACCACAAGGACCGAAGTCGGAGAGTTGGACGAACTAATCGTTGGATGCCGCCCGCCCCCGCCCCGTTCTGCGCTTTGTTTGGATTTACGTCCTGCGCCGCATCGAGACTGCACCCCCAACCCCTCCAGCCCTCCCACAATCTCCATCCGCGTCTGCGCATCATGCTCCCCAATCCCTCCCGCAAACACCATCGCATCGAGCCCCCCGAGCAGCCAGCTGAATCCGCCCATCGCCTTGGTCACACTGCGCGTAAAGATCTTCAGCGCCAGCGCCGCCCGCGCATCGCCCTCGGCCGCGGCCTTGCGCATCGCCTTCACATCGTTCTCCATCCCACTCAGCGCCACCATCCCCGACGCATGATTCAGCAGCGTCTCCACCTCCGCCACCCGATCGCCCGCACGCTCTTCGCGCAGCAGATACAGCACCAGCCCCGGATCCAGATCCCCCGACCGCGTGCCCATCACCACGCCGCCGGTCGGCGTCAGCCCCATGGTCGTATCCACCGACCGCCCGTCCACCAACGCCGTGACGAGCAGCCGCTACCCAGATGCGCAATCACCATCCGCCGCGGCACCGCACCCTCGCGCTCGCAGCTGCCGCACAATCGACTCGCAGCTCAGCCCATGAAATCCATACCGCCGCACCCCGCGCTCCGCATACTCCGGCGGCAGCGGATAGGTCGTCGCCTCCACCGGCATCGTCTGGTGAAACACCGTGTCGAAGCACGCATAGTGCGGCAGCTCCGGAAACCGCTCCATGAACGCGCGAATCATCTGCACCGCCTCCGGATCATGCAGCGGAGCAAACGCGCTCGCCGCCTCCAGTTCCTTCAGCACCTCCGGCGTAATCCGCACATGCTCCCGCAGCTTCGGCCCCGGATGCACCACCCTGTACCCCACCGCCTCAAACTCCGGCATGCCGCTGCCCGACACCACCTCGAGCACCTCGGCAATCGCCTCCCTCCACGCCATGAATCCCCACCCTCGACTCCTGCGACTTCCCTCCCGCCCTCAGCATGCATCGTCAGCGTGCTCTCCGCCTCGCCAATATCGCTGAGCTCCCCCTCCACCAGCGAGCGCGGCGCAACCGTCCGCGCGCCCGCAGCCTCCGCCTCCACCGCAAAGATCGAAAACTTGATTGAAGAAGACCCGCTGTTCACGACCAGTATCTGCATCCCGCGCACCCGCGTCCGTTGCCCTGAGTCTACCTCGCCCCTGCATCTCCCGGGTTACATCACGATGACTGCCGACCCATTCTCCGTCTCATCCTTCACCGCCACCAGCGCCTGGTTCGCATCGTCCAGCGAGAACGTCACCACCCGCGGCTGGATCGCCAGCTCCTGCGCGATCTTCAGAAAATCCGTCGCATCCGCGCGCGTCATATTCGCCACGCTGCGAATCTGCCGTTCGCCCCACAGCAGCTTGTCGTAGTCAAACGCCGGCATCGCGTCCAGGTGAATCGCGTTGATCGCCACCACCCCTCCCTTGCGCAGGCTCGCCAACGCATCGACCACCACTTTGCCCACCGGCGCAAACGTGATCGCGCGATCCAGCGCCACCGGCGGCTTCTTGTCCTCCGCCCCCACCCACGTCGCTCCCAGCGCCGCCGCCGACTTGCGATGCGCCTCGCCCCGCGTCACGACATACACCTCGCAGTTCCACGACTGCAGCACCCGAATCGCCAGCGCCGCCGAGCTGCCAAATCCGAACAGCCCCACGCGCTCGCCCTTCTCCACACCCGCCACCCGCAGGCTGCGAAACCCGATAATCCCCGCGCACAGCAGCGGCGCCACGTGCACCGGACTCATCCTTCGGCGGCAGCCGATACACAAAGTCCGACCGCACCAGCACCAGCTCCGCATAGCCTCCATCCACCGTGTAACCCGTGAACGTCGGATGATCGCACAGGTTCTCCATCGCATGCCGGCAGAACCAGCAATCCCCATCCACACCGCCCATCCACGACACGCCCACGCGCGCTCCCAACGGCATCTCCGCCGTAGCCCCCTCCACCACCTCGCCCACAATCTGGTGCCCCGGGATCAGCCGCTTCTTCACGCGCGGAAGATCGCCCTCCACGATATGCAGATCGGTTCGGCAGACACCGCAGGTCAACACGCGCAGCACCAGGTACCCCGGTCCTACCACCGGATCCGGCACCTCCCTTACCTGCACAAACTCTCCGGGAGAACGCACCACACCATCAAACACGGCAGCTCGCATACCTGGGCTCCTGCAGAAGTAGACGTGCCGCCAGCCGTGGCCGAGGACATCGTCTATCTACTTCTACCTCAATAGGATGCAATTCCAGCAGGACCTTGCCTTCGTCCGCTGCTTCTTTTCAGGCCAGCCCTACCCGTTCGTCTCCGCCCACAGGTCCACGCCGCCCTCCCCCTTCGGCGACACGCCAATCCGCGGCACCAGCAGCTGGAAGATCAGCAGCGAGACAATATACGCGCCGCTGGCCAGCAGGAACACCACCATCGGATGCAGAGACAGCATGTGCGACACCAGCACCGTGAACAGCGCGCCACCCAGCGACCCCACAGCTCCGCCAATCCCCACCACCGTCGACACGGAGGTCGACGGAAACATGTCCGTCGGCGTCGTAAACAGGGTTGCCGACCAGCCCTGGTGCGCCGCCGCCGCCAACGCGAACAGCCCCACCGCCGGCCACGCATTGTGCGGAAACAGCTGGTGCATGTGCGGCACCAGCACCAGCGGCAGCACGCACAGCGACGTCACCAGCATCGCAAACTTGCGCCCGCTGTTCACCGTATGCCCGCGCTTGATGCGCAGCCCCGAAAGCCCTCCACCCAGGAACGAGCCCACCGACGACACCGCATACACCGCCACAATCGGCCAGTACGCCTGCTCCAGGCTCAGACCGTAGTTGTCGTTCAAATACATCGGCAGATAGAAGAGGTAGAACCACCACACCGGATCGGTCAGCCCCTTCGCAATCGAGAACGCATACAGCCCGCGATTGCGCAGCAAAATCCCATACAGCTTCTTCCCTGTAACATTCGGCACCACCCTCCGCAGATCGGCCTGCGTCGTCGTCAGACCGCGCCGCAGCTTGTTGTACGGAAACAGCAGCCACAGCACCAGCCAGCACAGCCCCATGCCGCCAGTGCAGAGGAACGCCGCGCGCCATCCGCCAAAGTGCAGCGTCACCAGCGGCACAATCGCCGGAGCAATAAAGAACGCCGCATTGCTCCCGGAATTAAATACCCCGACCGCCAGCGCGCGGTCCTCGCTGGCAAACCACTCGCTGGTCGCCTTGATGGCCGCCGGAAAGTTCCCCGACTCTCCCAGCCCCAGGCACGCGCGCGCGATGCAGAACCCCAGCACCGAGTGCACCAGCGAGTGCCCGATCGACGCCATCGCCCACACCCCGATGGCCACCGCGTACCCAATCTTCGTTCCCAGCCTGTCAATGAACGGCGCCGCCACCAGGAACCCCACCGCATACGCAATCTGGAAGCACTCCACAATGTGCCCGTAGTTCAGGTGGTAGCCCACCTGGTACTTCGCGTCCGTGCCCGCAATCCAGCCCATGAACGGCAGGTGCAGCAGCGGCTCGATCAGCGAGAGCACCGACCTGTCCATGTAGTTGATCGTCGTCGCCAGGAACAAAAGAAAGCAGACAAACCAGCGCATGTTCGATGCTGCGGGACGCGAGGTGAACGCCTCGCGCTTGGATCCGGACGCTACAAGAGACATGGTGGGAGGCTCCGAACAAACGCAATGCAGTCGAGTATATCCAAGACACTCCGGGTCCCGGGTTCAGTGCCCAGGGTTCAGCAAGCCTGAGACATTGGCAACGGAGTGGATGCAGCACTGCGTTGGCCCCTAAACCCTATCCTCTAAACCCTGTACCCTCGCCCTACTGATTCACGCCGCTCGCCAGGTAGCCCCCATCCACCGTCAGAATCTCGCCCGTCACAAATGACGCAGCATCCGACGCCAGGAACACCGCCGCTCCCGCAACCTCGTCCAGCCGCCCAAACCTCCCCATCGGCGTGCGCAGAATCTCCTCCCGCCCGCGCGCCGTCGTAAATAGCAGCTCACGATTCAAATCCGTGGGAAAGATTCCCGGAGCAATGCCATTCACGCGCACATGCTTCGGCGCAAACTCGATCGCCAGCGAGCGCGTCAGCGCCGCCACGCCCGCCTTGCTCGCGCCGTACGCTGCCACCTCGTGAAACGCCACGAAGCTCGACAGCGACGCAATGTTGATGATGCTGCCCCGCTCCCGCTCCAGCATCGTTCGCCCGAAGATCTGGCAGGCCCGCAGCGTCCCGGTCAGATTCGTGTCGAAGATGCGCTGCCAGGTCTCCTCCGTGCAATCCATCGTTGGCACGCGCGCTGTAATGCCGGCTGCATTCACCAGGATCTCCACGCTCCCAAACGCCTCGAGCACGCTGGCATGCAAAGCCTCCAGCGTCTCCCGCTGCAACACGTCGGAGCACGTCCGCAGCGTGCGCACGCCCTCCGCCTCAATCGCCGCAGCGACCTCCTCCACCTGCTCTCTGCGCCGCGAGCTCGCCACCACGTTCGCTCCCGCGCGCGCCAGCCCCAGAGCAATCTCGCGCCCCAGCCCCGTCGTTCCTCCCACCACCACCGCACACTGTCCCGTCAGATCAAACGGGGACCTCGCTCGCTCATTCATAGGCATCGCCAACAAATCCTCACTCGACAGACATCCATCCATCCATGCCCGTGGATCCTCCATAGTAGCCCACCGCATCCTTCGGTCGACAGCCCTCCGGCAATCTATCCTTCGCCTGCCGCACCAATCCTGCCATCCCTCCGCCATCCGCCGGATCACGCAAGCCCCATCCATTCGACTACTATCAATTCGTCACACTCCAAGCCAATCCTCTGCGAGGGAAACATGAAGTTCGGAGCAAAGCTTCTCTGCCTGTTGCTGGCATCCACCTGCGCCGCCGCCCAGCACCCCGCGCGCTGGTCCGCCGAAAAAGCCAACGCCTGGTACGCCCAGCAACCCTGGCTGGTCGGCGCCAACTACGTTCCATCCGACGCCATCAATCAACTCGAGATGTTTCAAGCCGCCACCTGGAATCCGCAGCTCAACGACAAAGAGCTCGGCCTCGCGCAGAGCATCGGCATGAACACCGTGCGCGTCTTCCTCCAGGACCAGCTCTGGCAGCAGGACCCCGCCGGCTTCCAGCAGCGCCTCGACGCCTTCCTCAACCTCGCCGCGCGCCACCACATCCGCCCGCTCTTCGTCCTCTTCGATTCCTGCTGGGAGACCAATCCGCATCTCGGCCCCCAGCACCCGCCCATCCCCGGCGTGCATAACTCCGGCTGGGTCCAGAGCCCGGGCAAGGAACGTCTCCTCAATCCAGCCGACGAGCCTCAACTCAAGGCCTACGTCCAGGGCGTCGTCGGTGCCTTCGCCAATGATCCCCGCATCCTCGGCTGGGATATCTGGAATGAGCCCGACAACGGCGGAGGCGACCGCATCGAAGACAAGGCCGCCAAGATCAAGCGCGTCGACGAACTCCTTCCCCTCGCCTTCGCCTGGGCCCGCGCCGAGCATCCCATCCAGCCCCTCACCAGCGGCGTCTGGGTCGGCGACTGGTCAGACACCGCTCGCGAGAGCCCCACCACCAAAATCCAGCTCGCCGAGTCCGACGTCATCAGCTTCCACAACTACGGCTGGCCCGAAGAGTTCGAAGCCCGCATCAAGGAACTCCTGCCCCTCGGCCGCCCCATCCTCTGCACCGAGTACATGGCCCGCGGCGCCGGCAGCACCTTCGACAACGATCTCCCCATCGCCAAGCGCTACCACGTCGCCGCCATCAACTGGGGCCTCGTCGCCGGCAAGACCCAGACCTACCTCCCCTGGGACTCCTGGCAGAGACCCTACGTCCTCTCCCAACCCACCGTCTGGTTCCACGATGTCTTTCGCCAGGACGACACGCCCTACCGCCAGCACGAAGTCGACCTCATCCGCCAACTCACCGGCCGCGGCACCCCCTAGCGGCGACAGCGGCGACCTCGCTTCCCATCACCCGGTCGCCGCCACCGTCGCACCATCGCACCCCAACCTCATCCTGCCGTAGCCACGCTCATCGCTTCCTCGGCCGCCGGGTGCTGCACCTTCTCCCATAAATAAATCTCGTTGCCATCCGGATCTTCCAGGTGCACAAAGTTCCCCGGCTCGCTGCGCACGATGCTGCCCTTCACGGCCACGCCATGCTGTGCCAGCCGCGACACCACCTTCTCCGCCGCCATGTCGATCTCCATCCCCAGAAGAATCGATCCCTTCGTTCCCGGCTGCGGATACTTCGCCGAAGCCGGGTGGATCCCGATCGTCAGCCCCTCGCCGGCACTCACCGTAGCCCAGTCGTTGCCAAAGCGGTTGGTAAGTCTGAGCCCGAGCACCTCCGTATAGAACCGGATCGAGTTGTCCATGTTCGCCACAATGATTGTTGCGTTTCCGCCTGAAATCATGATGAAGATCCTCCTGCTGAAGATCATCCTCCCCGCGGAGCATAATGGAAAGGTCCACTTCGTGAGGCCAGTGATGAGTCGCTGTTTCCTCGTCCCCGAGATCACCCTGGATCGCTCCAGCCTGCAAACACTGCGTCAGCAAATCCATACGCAGATCGCCGACGCCATTCGCCACGGAGCCCTGCCCGCCGGTGCCCGCCTGCCCTCTTCGCGACTCCTGGCGAAACTCCTCCACGTCTCGCGCAACACCGTTCTCGACGCCTACGAGCGGCTTCTCGAAGACAACCTCCTCCAGGCCAAAGCCGGCAGCGGCATCCAGGTCAGCCCCACCGCACCTGCCAGCGTCCCCAATCTCTCCCACCTCCGCCGCATCGCCCGGCAGGCCCATTACCCCGTCCGCATCCTCCGGTTTGACGACCCCGACGGCGTCATGCTCTATCTCAACGTCCCCGGTTAAGCGTGCCACTCGTTACCGCAAGGGCACCTCGCGCCCTGCGCCGCCACCCCTCTCGCGATAGCATTACCCATGCCCCAGGCGCCCCCCTCGACCACCCCCGAACTCGCCCTCCGCCCAGCCACCTCCTGCCGCTGGGATCTCCTCTCCCTCGGCGAAGTCATGCTGCGCTTCGATCCCGGCGAAGGCCGCATCGTGGGCGCGCGCAGCTTCCGCGTCTGGGAAGGCGGCGGCGAGTACAACGTCGCTCGAGGCCTCCGCCGCTGCTTCGGCCAGCGCACCTCCATCGCCACCGCCTTGGTCGACAACCCCGTCGGCCGCCTCGTCGAAGACCTCATCCTGCAAGGCGGCGTCGACACCTCCCACATTCATTGGTCACCTTTCGACGGCGTCGGCCGCGACGCCCGCAACGGCATCTACTTCCTCGAGCGAGGCTTCGGCGTTCGCCCCGGCCTCGGCATGATGGACCGCGGCCACACCGCCATCTCCCAACTCAAGCCCGGCGTCATCGACTGGGACACCCTCTTCTCCGCCGAACCCGTCCGCATCCTCCACACCGGCGGCATCATGGCCGCGCTCTCGGAAGACGCCACCGAAGTCGTCCGCGAAGCCATCGCCGCCGCCCGCCGCCACGGCACCCTGGTCAGCTTCGACGCCAACTACCGTGCCTCGCTCTGGGCCTCTCGCGGCGGCCGCGCCCGCTCCGTCGAGGTCAACCGCTCCATCATCCCCGACGTCGACATCTTCTTTGGCCACGAAGGCGATCTCGCCGCTGCCCTCGGCGACGCCGCCCTCCGCCCCGCCTGGCACACCCTCGACACCTTCCGCCCCATGGCCGAGCGCATCACGGCCGAGTTCCCCAACCTCAAAATCATCGCCTCCACCATCCGCCGCCCCCACACCGCCACGCGCAATAGCTGGAGCGCCTTCGCTTTTTCCAGCGTCCTCACCGGTCAGACCGCGCAAGCCCTCGCCGGCCTCGCCTTCGACGACCTCGATATCCTCGACCGCGTCGGTGGTGGCGACTCCTTCGCCGCCGGCCTCCTCTACGGCCTGCTCGCCGGCAAGCCCCTGGCGTGGTCTTTGGACTGCGGCATCGCCCACGGCGCTCTCGCCATGACCACACCCGGCGACGCCTCCATGGTCACCCTCCCCGAAGTCGAGCGCCTCATGACCGGCAGCCTTCCCGGCACCCTTCGCTGAGCGTATCTCCTCGTGGTCCGCGTACACGCGAAGATACCAATGCAATCGATTGAGCCATCGGCGCGGAACCATCATCCTTGTATACTCGTATCGATCGTGATGGATACCTCCAGATCGACGATGAGACCACTCCGGCTGCGGTCACGGAGTTGCGCATGAGAACGAAGCCGCCCAGTTCGTCCGAGCCTTCGCAACCCCCCAAAAAACGCACCAGCCTCAAAGATCTCGCAACCTACCTCGGCGTCTCGCAGACCACAGTCTCCTTCGTTCTGAACGACGCTCCCCTGGCCAAGAACCTCACGCCCGAAACCCGGCGTCGCGTGCACGAAGCCGCCCGCAAGTTCAACTACCGCCCCAGCTACTTCGCCCTCAATCTTCATAAGACTGGCAGCGACTCCATCGGCGTCCTCGTCCCCGAACACTCGGAAGGCTACTTCACCATCGTCATGGAGGGCGTCGAGCGCTTCCTCCTGCAGAAGCACTTCCTCTACTTCACGGCCTGCCACTACCACAAGCAAAACCTGGTCAAGGAGTACGCGGAGCTGCTCATGAATCGCGGCGCTGAGGGTCTTTTGCTGCTCAACACTAACGCCGACTTCGACACCCAGCTCCCCGTCGTCACCATCTCCGGCCACCTCGAGAAAGAAGGCGTCACCAACGTCATCCTCGACCACCGGGCCGCCGCACGCCTCGCCATCCGCCACCTCTACGACCTCGGCCACCGCAGGATCGCCTTCATGAAGGGCCCTCCCTCCATCATCGACACCGAGTTTCGCTGGGAGGCCATGATGCACATCGCCCGCGAATTCGGCGTCCAGCCCACCCCCGAGCGCACCGTCCAGCTCACCTCCGGCGGCTGGACCCCGCAGGTCGGCTACGAGCCTACCCAGAGCCTGCTCGCCGCCACCCACGACTTCACCGCCGTCGTTGCCTTCAACGACACCACCGCCATCGGCGCCATGCGCGTTCTCCACGAAGCCGGCATGCAGGTCCCCACCGACGTCTCCGTCATTGGCTTCGACGACATCGCCTCCGCCCAGTTCCACGTCCCCAGCCTCACCACCATCCGCCAGCCGCTCAAGCACATGGGCAAGCTCGCCGCCAGCATCCTGCTCGACCGCATCGCCAACCCCGCCGCCGACTACGCTCCCAACATCCCCGTCAAGCCTACCCTGATCGTCCGCGAATCCACCGCCCCCGTGAATCCGAACGCCCGCTGACTCATCCGCCGATCCCGCCCACAGATGAGTGGGGCGCAGTTTTCCTGGCGCGCGTCCAGTCGTCCACTTCGACCGCATGGGCAAACTCGAAGAATGCCGGCACCAGCTCGGTCATCAGCTGCTGCACGCGCAGGAAGTTGCCGGCATCGGCCGCAGCCTCGATCTTCGCAGCCGCGAGCCTCAGCAAGTCGGCCCCAAGCGTCCCTGCAGCGCCTTTGATCGAGTGCGCCTTGAGACTGCATCCGGAAGCATCCGCTCGCTCGATGCACTCCCGCAGCACCTGCAGCTGGTTGGGAAAATCAGCGAGAAACGACTCGAGGTATTCGAAGATGAGGTCCTCAGCGCCCATCATGCGTCGGAGCATGCTTTCGCGGTCGAAGACGGCCAGGCCCGCCAGCGACGGTTGCGCCGGCGAAGGCATGGACTCAACGTCCGAGTCGTCTCCCCTCTCCAGGGGCAACCACCTTTCGAGCGTCCTGCGCAGCTCGTCGAACGCGATCGGCTTGGGGACAAAGCCGACCGCACCCGCGCCAAGCATCGACTCCCGGTCCGAGGTCATCGCGTTGGCCGTCATCGCAATGATCGGGACATCGTGATCCAGAACTGCGGAGCGCGCATCGCGGATGCAATGGGTTGCCTCGAGACCGTCCATCACCGGCATGCGCATATCCATCAGCACCAGGTCGTAGGGGTCGGATGCGAGCGCGACGAGGGCCTCGGCGCCATTACACGCGATCGTCGCGCGAAGGCCAAGCTTCTTCAGCATGCCCACAGCAACCTCCTGGTTGATGGCATCGTCCTCGACCAAGAGGATGCGCGCGTCGCTACGCACCCGCGAGCATCCGCGCACCCGATCCGGCGCGCCCAGCCGCTGTGCTGAGCCGGGCAAACTCTCGCTCCCTCTCCCGCCCTCGCAGGCCGAAACGAGGCGGTTGAACAGCTCTTCGCGCCGCACCGGCTTGGTGGTAACGCTGACCCGCCCGGTCTCCCCATAGCTTCCATTCCGCTGCGGACCGCCGATCGGCGTGAGCAGGATGAGCCGAGTCGGTTGCAGCAGCGGGTCAGCCAGGATCGCCCGCGCCAGGGTCTCGCCATCCATGCCCGGCATCTCCGTGTCGATGAGCACCGCTGCGAAAGGGTCCTTCTCCAAACGTCCGTGCTGCAGCGTCTCGAGCGCCTCCAGGCCGTCGCTCGCCTCGTCCGTCCGCGCGCCCCACGCCGAGGTCAACTCCCGCAGCATCTCGCGGCTGGTCGCATTATCGTCCACGATCAGAAGCCGCACGCCGGCCAGACGCTCGCGCCGGCCTGCCTCCGCCTCCACGTTCTCCGCCGAAGCCTCGAGTCCAAGGTGCACGTTGAACCAGAACTCCGAGCCTGCTCCGCACGTGCTGCTCACCCCGATCTCTCCGCCCATCAGCTCCACCAGCTCCTGCGAGATCGCCAGGCCCAATCCAGTGCCGCCGAAGTTGCGCGTGGTCGAAGACTCCACCTGGGTGAACTTCTCAAAGATGGCGCCAAGCTTCTCCTCGGGAATGCCGATGCCGGTATCCCGGACCGTGAACCGCAGAACGCAGCCGGCCCCCTCCCGCTGTGCCAACGCTGCGCGCACCGTCACCTGTCCGTGCTTCGTAAACTTCACGGCATTTCCAGTCAGGTTGAGAAGGATCTGCCGCACCCGCGCAGGATCGCCCAGCAGCCGCGTCGGCGTCCCCGGAGCGATCAGGAAGCAGATCTCCAGGCCCTTCCGGTGCGCCGGGACGGCCAGCGTGGTCGACATGTCCTCGAACAAATCCCAGAGATCGAACGCCAGCTCCTCCAGCTCGAGCTTCCTCGCCTCGATCTTCGAGAAGTCCAGCACATCGTTGATCAGGCCAAGCAGCGACTCTCCGCATTTGCTCACCGTGGTGGCATAGTGGCGCTGCTCATCACTCAACTGGGTATCAAGAAGAAGCCCCGTCATGCCCACAACCCCATTCAACGGCGTGCGAAGCTCGTGGCTCACGCTGGCCAGAAACGCGCTCTTGGCCTGGTTGGCCGCGTCGGCCCGCTCGCGACGCTTCCGCTCCGATATCTCCTGGAAGACGACCACGGCGCCGTTGGGCTTTCCTTCGTGCATCATCGGCGTGCTGGTATAGGCCACCGGGAAGCTCGTCCCATCCTTCCGCCAGAAGACCTCGGTATCGCACACGTGCACCTTGCCGTCATGCAGCGCCTTGTAGATGTGGCAGGTCTCCTTCTTGTACTCCGTTCCATCCGGGTGCGAGTGGTGAATCATCGCATGCTGCGATCGCCCGATCAGCTCCTCGGGCTGGTAGCCCAGCATGGCCGTCGCCGACGGGTTAGCGAAGGTGGTCAGACCGTCCTTGTCCAGCCCATAGATACCCTCGCCGGCCGCTTCCAGGATCAGCCGATGCAGGTCGTTGGTCTTCTGCGCCGCCTGCAGCTCCAGTCGCAGCACCGCTTCCTTCAGCTCGGAGCTCTGCCGCTGCGCAGCACGCAGGTCCGCCTCCGCCTGCTTGCGCTCCGTGATGTCCTCCACGATCGTGATGAAGTGCAGAATCTCCTGGTTGGCGTCGCGCAGCGCCGAGGAGGTCACCCGCACCCACACCAGGCTGCCATCCTTCCGCACATAACGCTTATCCCATCGCGGAGTGTTCGACGCTCCTTCGACGAGCAGCTGAAAGAACTTGCGGGACCGCGGCAGATCCTCGGCAAGAGAGATGTCCGCGATCTCCCGCCCCACCAACTCTTCCTGGCTGTAGCCGATGATCTCGGAGAACCGCGCGTTGCAGCGCTTGAATTTCTCATCGAGCGAGAAGTGCACGATGCCAATGGCCGCCTGATCGAACGTCGCTCGAAACAGCTCCTCGCTCTTGCGCAGAGCGTCCCTGGTCTCCTTCGCTTCGCTGATGTTCTCGGTCACCCCCACCACCTTCACAATGCATCCGTCCGCACTGCGAATCGGGAACGAACGGTCGCGAATCCACCGCTCGGAGCCGGCGCGGGAGACACGGAATTCAATGTCGGTGGGCTCTCCCCGCAGTTGCCGCTGGAAGGTCTGCCCGGCCATCTCCCGATCGGCGGGGTCAATGGACTCCATCAACTCGCCGAGATCACGGTACGCCGCTTCGCGCGGAAAGCCCCAGATCTCCTCGAACGCAGGGCTCAGATACTGCATCCTGCTGCCGTCGCCCTCCATGACCCAGAACAGCTCCCGGATATTCTCCGTCAGCAGGCGGAAGGTCTCGTTCCTCTCCTCGAGCTGCAGCTCGATGCGCTTGCGCTCCGTAACGTCATGCACAATCGAGAAGAGCATGGTCCCGTCGCCGGTCTCGATCGGTGAGGAATACACCTCGACATCGCGCAGCTCCCCGCTGTCCAGCCGGTGCCGGAAGGAGAAGCACGCCTGCCGCTGACCCAGCGCCCTCTCCATCTCCGAACCGATGGCCGGCGAGGGCAGCACATTGATCCGGTCCACCGACATCCCCGCAAGCTGCTCCTGCGTGTACCCATAAAACGCAGACGCCGCCTGGTTGGCGCTGTGGATCAGACGGGTCGACGGATCGATCAGCAGCATCACCGATCCGTTGTTCTCGAACACCCTCCGGAACCTTGACTCGCTCTCCAACAGCTTCTTCTCGGCCTGCAGCCGGTCGGCGATGCTGCGCGCGATTCCGGAGGCGCCGATGACCTCCCCGGCGGAGTTGCGCACCGGGAAGATCGAAAAGGAAGCTTCAATGCCGTGCCCATCCTTCGCCTGGAGCACGACATCGATCGGCCCGATGGTCATCCCTCCATGAACCGCAGCCAGGATCTTTTGCAGATATTGCTGGCGCTCGGGCCGCACCAATACCGCAACATTCTGACCGAGAATCTCTTCACTGGTGTATCCCGACATGCGTTCGGCGCCGCGGTTCCAGCTCGCAATCGTGCCATCCAGCCTGGTCGAGCTGATGCCATCTTCCGAGCATTCGACGATCGACGCCGCCAGGGCATGCGCCTCCTCGGCCGCCTTCAGGGCCGTGACATCGCGAATCGTGGTGGAGATCGCCGAGACCTGGCCGGCCGCATCCCGGATCGGCCACCACGTCATGCTGAGCGTCATCCGCCTTCCGTCGCGGCGCGTTCCCATGCAGCGCATCAGGCGAAGCACGCCTCCCTGCTCCGCATGCCGGATATGCTCTTCGAAGACCTCCCGATCTTCGGGAACAATCAGCGCCTGCAGCCGTGTGCCGAGAGCTTCCGCCGCGGCATACCCGAAGATGAGCTCTGCACCGCGGTTCCAGACCAGGATCTCGCCACTCGGCCGGAAGGCGATGATCGCGTCCTCCGAGCTCTCCACCATCGCAGCCATCAACGGACGCAGACCGTCCGCCGTCGCGCGCGCCGTCCCGCCCGGCCGCTCCGCCCGCAGTGGATCCGCTTCGCTCTCCACGGCCGTTCCGCTCTCCGCTGCCTGGCTCATGAACGCCGTCCCCTCCGCTTCCCGTCTTCGCGTGGCGCAGACAGCGCTGCCTGCATCCATGCTGCGTCTGCTATCGGCAGAATGGGGGCTGCCATGAGCCATGCGTCAGCCCGTTGCAAGCTGCGCTAAAGTTCCCCGCCGGTTTGCCGATAGACGCTGCAAAGATCGCCGATCTTGCGTCAACTGCTGCCAGACCACACGCTGCTCGCGTAGCCCGGAAAAGGTGTACCCATGCCGACCTCTGCCAGGATTCTTGTGGTGGACGACGAACGAATGAATCTGGAACTCTGTTCCCAGCACCTTCAGCGCAGCGGATATCTCGTGGATCTGGCACTGGGAGGGCCGCAGGCCATCGAGATGACCGAGCGCCTGCACTATGACGTGGTCCTGCTCGACTACATGATGCCCGGAATGAGCGGCATCGACGTGCTGAAGACCCTGCGCGCCCGTCACGATCCCCTCGAACTCTCCGTCATCATGGTGACCGCGGTCTCCGAAAGCTCGCGCATCTCCGAAGCTCTCGACCTGGGCGCGAACGATTACATCACCAAGCCCGTGGACTTCCACGTGGCGGTGGCCAGAATCCGGTCGCAGATCGCGAACATCCGCAAAGGCAGCTCCCTGCAGCTGGCGAAGGAGCGCTACGCGCTGGCCGCCAGCGGAGCCCAGACCGGCCTCTGGGACTGGGACCTCGATCGCAACGAGATCTACCTCTGCCCGGTCTGGAAGTCGCTGCTCGGCTACGCTCCGGAGGAGTTGACCGGCCGTCCCGACGAGTGGTTCTCGCGCGTTCATCCCGCCGACCGCGAGCGGCTGGAACAGGTCATTCGGACCCACCTCGACGACGCCGCCAACGACCTGCAGTGTGAGTACCGGCTGCGGCGCAAGGATGGCGCGCATCGTTGGATGTCCCTGCACGGCGCTGCCGTGCGCCATGCCGACGGCCGCGCCTACCGCCTGGTGGGCTCGCAAAGCGATGTCACCGACCGCACGACGGTGGACGCGGTGACCGAGCTTCCCAATCGCGTGCTGTTCCTGGACCGCCTGTCGGCCGCCCTGGATCGTCACCGTTCCGATCCGGCCGCTCCCTTCGCCGTTCTGCGCCTGAACCTCGATGGACTCAAGCTCTTCAACGACACCCTTGGCGGCAGCCATGGCGACCGGCTGCTGATCGCCGTGGCCGAGCGGCTGCGCGCTACCGTGAGCACCTGGGTCCAGGGAGCCTGTCCCGATGGAGCCGCGCTGGTAGCCCATCTGCACGGCGACGAGTTTGCGGTGCTGCTGGAAAACCTGTCGTGCCAGTGCTCTGCGGACTCCGTCGCGCAGGCGATCGCCGCCGGCATGCGACCTGTCTTCCTCCAGGACGGTCAGGAGTTCCACTGCACCTTCAGCGTCGGCATCGCCCTTCCCCAGGCTCACCACACCTCCGCCGACGACCTTCTGCGCGATGCCGAGATCGCCATGGACACGGCCAAGACCCAGGGCCACGGCCGGTGGACCCTCTTTGAGCGATCGATGAAGGAGGAGCAGCGACATCGCTTCCAACTGGAAAACGATCTGCGCAAGGCGATCGAGGAATCCCAGTTCGAGGTGTACTACCAGCCCCAGGTCCTCCTCCAGACGGGACGGATCTGCGGCTTCGAGGCCCTGGTGCGCTGGAATCATCCCGCGCAAGGCCTCATCTCTCCGGCCGTGTTCATTCCGGTTGCGGAGGAGACCGGCATGATCGACGAGATCGGGCTCTGGGTGCTGCGCGAGGCGTGCCGCCAGTTCGCGGCCTGGAATCAGCAGTTCCCCAACCGGATGCCCTACGACGTGGCCGTGAACGTCTCGGCCAGGCAGTGCCGGAACCCACGCTTCGCAAACGAGGTGGCGGCCATCCTTCAGGAGACCGGCCTGGTACCGGCCTGTCTTCATCTCGAGCTCACCGAGTCGATGCTGATGGAAGAGATGAGCGAGACCATCAAGGTGCTGGACGCGCTCAAGCAGCTTCGGGTCGGGCTGAAGATTGACGACTTTGGAACCGGCTACTCCGGCCTCCAGTATCTTGCCAAGCTTCCCTTCGACACGCTGAAGATCGATCAGTCGTTTGTTCGGCAGATGCATGCCGGCGACCAGGATTCCGTGGAGCTGGTGCGCTCCATTCTCACCCTGGCCAGGGGATTCAAACTGGAGGTAATCGCGGAGGGCATCGAGACGCCCGCGCAGCTCGAACTGCTGATGGAGATGGGCTGCCGTTTTGGCCAGGGCTACTTCTTCGGCCGGCCAGCCTCATCGCAGGCGACCGAGTCGATCCTGACCTCGCTGACGCTGCGACTCCAGCAATCAACCTCGCCGGACTACAGTGCCCTGGAGTTATTCAGAAATCCCGAGGCGTTCAGAACTCCGGAGGCCATCAGGAGTCCCGAGCCGCTCACCAATTCCTGAACGCCGGCTATGCACCCCACGATTTGCCGAAACGAGGCTTCAGACCATCCTCGTTCAGAACCTCTTCCAGCACGTTGGCAAGTACGAACGAAATGATCTGTTTGGCGTCCCCGACGGGATTCGAACCGCGTGTTTACGCCATGAGTGTGGCGCCGTCCTGGGCCTCTAGACGACGGGGACCTTGCCTGGGCTATCGCTGATGGCTGTCGAAGCCGTTGCTGATCATAGCGGGTTGACGTCCCCAACGGGCTTGGAACCGTCCGTCCAACCCGAAGGCGGGAAACAACCTGCTCCCTTCAGTTTCGCGAACTCCCTTCCAATTTGCAACATCCGCCGCCGCTCCATCCGATCACCGCACACGCGCCGCACCGGCCCCCGACCTCGCGCCCCGCCCCCGCCCTTGCGCCCGCACCCATCTCCTGCCATCATCAACCCAGCCATGCCGGAGCTCATCCAGCTCGGAGTCCCACCCCGCGCGCCCGCCGCCTCACGCTCCCCCATCCTCTGGCTGCAATCCATCACCCTTCTCTGGATGCTCGCCGAGCTCGCCATCTCCGCCCGCGCCGCCTTCACCGCCCACAGCCCCGCCCTGCTTGCCTTCGCCGCCGACAGCCTCGTCGAGCTGCTCTCCGCCGCCGTCGTCGTCCTGCAATTCCTTCCCGCGCCCCGGCTCTCCGCCCGCCTCGCCACCCGCGCCGCCGCCGTCCTGCTCTGCGCCCTCGCCCTCGTCGTCGCCGCCATCGCCCTCACCGCGCTCTTCCAGCACGACCATCCCCGCCCCAGCCCCCTCGGCATCGCCATCACCCTGGCCGCCCTCATCGCCATGCCCATCCTCGCCGCCCTCAAGCGCCGCCACGCCCGCCGCACCGGCAACGCCGCCCTCGCCGCCGACGCCGTCCAGTCCGCCACCTGCGCCTACCTCGCCCTCATCGCCCTCGCCGGCCTCGCCCTCAACGCCACCTTCCACGCCCGCTTCCACGCCGCATGGATCGACCCCGTCGCCGCCCTGGCCGCCGTCCCCATCCTGCTCCACGAAGCCAACCAGGCCCGCCGCGGCCACACCTGCGCCTGCTGCTAACGACCCACCCGCCCCACCCACAACGCCAACCTCGCCACGCGAAGCCCCTCGCCGTCCGCGAAGGACCGCAGGACTTCAGAAGACGAACCTCCCGCCGATCACCGGAGCGAAGTTGCTGTTGTGCAGATACGGCACCCCCGGCCCATGCGGAATCGCAATCGCCACGCCGCCATACACGAACGAGTACGCCAGCCCCGCAAACCCATCGAAGCGCTTGGTGAAGTGGTGATCGGTATACAGCGACCCTTCGTTGAGCGCGCCCGCACACGAGCTGCGGAAGCCGGCTGTGCTGTTGCAGGCCTGCGGCGACCGGAAGTCGTTCTGCAGCTGCTCATACCAGGCGAAGGTGATATCGGTCTTGCGGTCGTACGCGTACTTCACGCCCGTCCACCAGATCCTCAGGATCTTTTCCGTATCCAGATTCTTGTCTTCGACGCCGCTCATCAGATACCCGCCCTGGTCCGACGCCCCCACGCCCAGCGGGTCCTGCGGATTGTTCTGCCAGATGTACTCAAAGCCGGCATAGACCTTGAACTGCTCCCCGTTATACTTGCCCGCGCCCATCATGGCGTTGTTATCGGTCACAATCCCATACACGGTGTTGCTGGTTGGAAGCAAATTGGCACCGGTGATGGGGTTGGTATTGATGCTGTCCGTCGTCGACTGATAGCTCGCCGACAAGCTCTGCGCTCCCAGCAGCGGGTTCAGCACGCTGATCGCCTGGTTGTAATGCTGGTAGACGGCGTCGCCCGAGAACCTGCCGAGCACTCCGCCAACATCGCCGCCATACGCATTGTTATGGGCCGTCTCCGGCGTACAGTTCGCCGCCGTCCAGGTCGCAGACGCCGAGTAGCAGCCGCTGTTCCCATCCGCAAACTTATACATCGCGGCCATGTGCACCGGCCCATACGTCAGCCGATACTTCACCGCGTCGTCCCACCGGCTATTCTCGGTGTCGCCGCCTCCCGCCATCGTGCCGTTATATCCGATGTACGAAAACGCATACCCTCCGCCAGCCGGATCGGTCAGCAGCATCACATCCGTACCCAACGACCGCTGCCGGCCGAAGGTCACGCGTCCCGAAACTCTCGGACGACACGCCGCCATCGTATTCGTCGTTGAACGGCTGCCCCGCCCGCGTTCCGTCGATGGCCTCCGAATAGCTCGCCCGCGGCAGCCCGTTGTTGTTGATGTCCGTCAGCGAAGCGTTGGCCAGCAGGCCGGAGTTCGGATTGATGCCCGTGGACGCGTTGAACACCACGAACCACCCATCCGCAAACTTTTCCCTGCCCCTCACGCCCAGGCCCGTCTGCTGCAGGTTATTCGGTGCAGGCAGGAAGCGGTGCTCGTAGCCGTTGCGGTTCACCAGCGATTCGCCCTCGTAGTTGTAGCCGTTCACCGGAAGCCCGTGGCTCACCCAGCCGAGCCCAATGTCATACACGCCATACACCGTGATCCCATGCCACGTCAGGGCGTCCGGATTGGAAGGAGTCGCCGGAGCCTGTTCGCGAAACTGTACCTCGTTGCGCCCGCTGAGACCTGCTGTCTCGATGCGGTCAATGGTGAACGGCTGGAAAACCGTGCTCGTGAAGCGGGTCGCCCTCCACGTCGCAGGAGCCTCGCCAGCAAGCAGCGACGCGAGCCTGTCCCCGCTCTCCGCTTCCTCCCTGCCTGCGCCGTCGCCGCCGCGCTGGAGAGGCGTCGCGGCCCCACGCCCAATCGCTCCGGTCTGGCCGGTTCCCACGCCCGAAGAGCCCGCTCCCATCTGGGCCCCCAACGGCAATGCCCACACCGGCAACGCCCCCATCGCGAGCCCCAGAAGGACCAGCTTCGCCTGATTCATATCTCCTCCGTAAGAAAAGATTGTGCGCAGTACGTTGCCGTCGATTCTATGCGATTTTCCTTATCGAATCTACACGGTATGACCATCTGTCCGGCACCGCACAGAGCCGTTCCCGAGAGCCCCGCTCGAACCCCCGGCCCCGGCGAGCGAAGCCTCCCGCCGTCCGCGCAGGACCTCCCGCCGTCCGCGCAGGACCTCTCGCCGTTCGCGCAGGACCGCAGAACCATGACCAGGACCTGTCAAGCCCCCGGCGGCCTCAAACACCACCAAAACCCCTATGAACACCGGGGATAAATCTTTTCGAAACCTGGCATAGTTACCCCTTCCCACTCGCTACAATTTAAGGAGGGACCGCACTTAAATCAGGGAACACAGCCAACGTTCGACTCGAGCGTCGAGCCCCCGGCATCCACCCCGAGCAGGGCATCCACCGTCTCCAGCCACCAGGCCGGGGGGGGTACTTTGCCCCATAAGCCGCCTGAATGGAATAGGTTACACGGAAAAACATACCCCCGCCCGGGGTACTTTGCCCCATAACTGCCATGTTATGCGCGACTTACAAGGAAAAATCGCGCGGGGGGGGGGCCCCGGCGCACGCTACCCCCAAAAGCAAAAGCCTCGCTTCCGCGAGGCTTAGCGAAACGATGTTGCGTAGCTCAATGCCTTCCAGTCGCGCTGGCGATCTTCTCCTCCGCGACGCGTGTCACAGCGTTGGCCTCGTCGTACTTGGCCTGATCGTCGCCCGCCTGGTCCCAGAGCTCCCGTCCATGCCGCAGCTCGGCCTGCGCCTCGGCTGGATCAATCTCGTCGGGATGCAGCGCCGTCTCGGCCAGGATGGTCACCCGCTCCGGCAGCACCTCGACAAAGCCCCAGGCCACAAAGAAGGTCTGCTCGCCGGCCGAGCCGCCATGCAGGCGAACCTCGCCCGCACCCAACTCCGCCAGCAGCGGCGCCGCGCCATACAGCGCCTCCATGTACCCCGACATCGACGGCAGCTCCACCGCCACCGCCGTCGCATCCAGCAGCACACGGTCCGGCGTCACCAGCCGTACCGCCAGCAGCCCCGCATTGTTTCCAACGTCAGCCATGTTTCTCTACGCTCTACTCTCTATCCTCTACGCTCTGCGCTTACGCCGTTGCCTTCAGCTTCTCGGCTGCAGCGATCACATCTTCGATGCCGCCCTTGAGATAGAACGCCTGCTCCGGAATATCATCGTGCTTGCCTTCGATAATCTCCTTGAAGCTGCGCACCGTGTCTTCGACCTTCACATACGCTCCAGGAATGCCGGTAAAGATCTCGGCCACGTGGAAGGGCTGCGATAGGAAGCGCTGGACTTTTCGGGCACGCGACACGGTGAGCTTGTCCTCTTCCGACAGCTCGTCGATACCCAGGATCGCGATGATGTCCTGCAGATCCTTGTAACGCTGCAGGATCTTCTTCACACCCTGCGCAACGTCATAGTGCTCCTGTCCGACCACGCGCGGAGACAGAATGCGCGACGTCGAAGCCAGCGGATCGACGGCCGGATAGATGCCGAGCTCCGACAGAGGACGCGACAACACGGTCGTCGCATCCAGGTGGGCAAAGGTCGTCGCCGGAGCCGGATCGGTAAGATCGTCGGCCGGAACGTAAACCGCCTGCACCGAGGTGATCGAGCCCTTCTTGGTCGACGTGATGCGCTCCTGCAGCTCGCCCATCTCGGTCGCCAGGTTCGGCTGGTAGCCCACGGCCGAAGGCATGCGACCCAGCAGCGTCGAGACCTCGGAACCCGCCTGCGTGAAGCGGAAGATGTTGTCGATGAACAGCAGCGTGTCCGCACCCTCTTCGTCGCGGAAGTATTCAGCGACGGTCAGGCCGGTCAGGGCCACGCGCAGACGTGCCCCCGGCGGCTCGGTCATCTGCCCATAGATCAGCGCAGCTTTGCTCTTGTTGAAGTCGTTGATGTCGATCACGCCCGACTCCTGGAACTCATGCCACAGGTCGTTGCCCTCGCGCGTACGCTCACCCACGCCGGCAAACACCGAGAAGCCGCCGTGCTGCTGCGCCACGTTGTTGATTAGCTCCTGGATGACGACGGTCTTGCCCACCCCGGCGCCGCCGAACAAGCCGATCTTGCCGCCCTTGAGGAAGGGCTGGATCAGGTCGATGACCTTGATGCCAGTCTCGAACATCTCCTCCGACGTCGACTGCTCGTCGAACTTCGGAGCCTGCCGGTGGATCGGCATATGCACCTTGGCGTTCACCGGACCGAGCTCATCGACCGGCTCGCCCAGCACGTTCAGCACCCGTCCCAGCGTCTCGCGGCCGACGGGAACCGTGATGCCGGCGCCAGTATCGATCGCCTTCATCCCCCGCACCATGCCTTCGGTCGCGACCATGGCGATGCAACGTACCCGGCCCTCGCCGAGATGCTGCTGTACTTCCACGACGACGTCCAGTGGCTTCGGCACCGTGAAGCCTTCGCTCACGATACGCAGCGCCTGGAAGATGGGAGGCATCTTCGCCTCTTCAAATTGCACGTCAACGGCCGGACCGCTGATGCTGATTACTTTGCCAATGTTCTGTGTCTCTGCCATATGTCTCTTTCGTAAGGTTGCGGCTTCGCTTACAGCGCAGCCGCTCCGCTGACAATCTCAATAATCTCTTTCGTAATCGCTGCCTGACGCACGCGGTTCATGGTGAGCGAGAGCTTGTCGATCAGCTCCCCGGCATTCTTGGTGGCTGCGTCCGTCGCCGTCATGCGCGCTGCATGCTCCGCCGCGATCGACTCCAGGAGCGCATGAAAGATCTGGGTCGTAATATAGCGCGGCATCAGGTGACGAAACAGCCGTTCCGGTGCCTGGTCGAAGATGTAGTCCACGTCCGCCGTTCCGAACTTCTTCGCCTCGCGTTCGGCAGCAGTCTCTTCCGGTTCGTTGATCGAAACTCCGGACTCCTGCGCAGCCTTGCCCGCGGCTTCCTTCTGCTCTTCGGTCATCTCCTCGATCACGGTCACTTCGTGAACCCCAAGCTTACGAATGGGCAACAGCTTTTCCACGACAACACGTTGGGAGATCACCGACTTGAACTCGTTGAAGACGATGTAGACCGAGTCAATCTCTGCCCGCTCATAGCGCGCAATGATCGAATTCGCCACCGCGGCCACATCGGCAATATTCGCCTTCGCTAACAGCGCCGGATGCTCGGCCGCGACTTCGATCGGCACCGCCCGATGCCGAATGTCTTCAATGTGCTTGGCGAGGTCGTTATCGTACAGTTCTTCCTTGTGCTCATACACAGCCAGCGGAAAGCGCTTCTTGTACAAGCCGATAGCCTTCTTGCCGATCGGCTCCAGATCGAGGTTCTGGCCCAGGGCGCGGCGTTCGTCGATGAACCGCTGCGCCGCCTTGCCGATATTCGAGTTGAAACCGCCCGCGAAGCCCTTGTCGCCGGCAATCACCAGCACCAGAACGTTCTTCTCTTCGCGCTCCACAAGCAGAGGGTGCATGATCTCGCCCGTCTCTTCGTTGTAGAGATCGGTGCGCCGCACCAGCGACTGCAGTACATTCGCCAACATCTGCGCATAGGGCCGCGCCTGCAGCGCATGCTCCTGTGCACGACGCAGCTTCGCCGCCGAGACCATCTTCATGGCCTTGGTGATCTGCCGCGTGTTCTTCACACTGCGGATGCGTCGCCGTAGATCGAGTACGTTTGCCATTCGTCCTTATGCCAATGCGCGGTTAGGCGCTTACGGTTGTCATGGCTTCCTTGCGGGCAGCCAGAAAGTCCTGCTTGTACTCGTTGATCGCGTCCGTCAGCCGCTTGCGAAGATCGTCGTCCAGCGCCTTCTTCCGGGTGATGTCCGCCAGGATGTCCGGATGCGCGGAGTCGAGGAACGGATAGTAGCCATCCTCAAACGCCCGTAGCGCCGAGACCTCGACATCATCCAGCAGGCCCTGCGTTCCAGCAAACAGAATCGCGACCTGCTGCGCCGCGGTCAGAGGAGCAAACTGCGGCTGCTTCAACAGCTCCGTCAAGCGCGATCCGCGATTGAGCTGGTTCTGCGTCACCTTGTCGAGATCGGAGCCGAACTGCGCAAAGGCCGCCAGTTCGCGATACTGCGCGAGGTCCAGCTTCAGCGTGGAACCGACCTGCTTGGTGGCCTTGATCGCGGCGGCAAATCCTACGCGCGAGACCGACAGGCCCACGTTCACGGCAGGACGAACCCCGGAGTTGAACAGATCCGTCTCAAAGAAGATCTGGCCGTCGGTAATCGAAATCACGTTAGTCGGGATGTAGGCCGACACGTCGCCAGCCTGCGTCTCGATGATCGGCAGAGCCGTCAGCGAACCGCCGCCCAGCTCCTTGGACATCTTGGCCGAGCGCTCGAGCAGGCGCGAGTGCAGATAGAACACGTCGCCGGGATACGCCTCGCGTCCTGGCGGACGGCGCAGCAGCAGCGAGATCTCGCGATAGCTCGCCGCATGCTTGGAGAGATCGTCGTAGATGATCAGCGCGTGCTTGCCGTTGTCGCGGAAGTACTCACCCATCGCGGTAGCGGCGAACGGAGCGAGATACTGCATGGGAGCAGGCTCGGAAGCCGTCGCGGCGACAACGATCGTATACGCCATCGCTCCGTACTCTTCGAGCGTCTGAACGACGCTGGCGACCGAGGAGCGCTTCTGTCCCACAGCGCAGTAGATGCAGATCAAGTCATTCTTCGCGGAGTTGATGATGGTGTCGAGCGCCACCGCTGTCTTGCCGGTCTGGCGGTCACCGATCAGCAACTCGCGCTGTCCACGGCCGATCGGAATCATCGTGTCGATCGCCTTGATGCCCGTGTTCATGGGCTCGGTCACGGACTGACGCGAGATGACGCCGGGAGCGAGGCGCTCAACCGGGAAATACGTGTCCGTCTGGATCGGCCCTTTGTCGTCGATGGGCTGGCCCAGCGCGTTCACCACGCGGCCAATCAACGCCTCGCCCACGGGCACCGACATAATCTTGCCCGTGCGCTTGACCTGATCGCCCTCTTTCAACTCGCTGTAGTCCCCGAGAATGACGGCGCCCACCTGGTCTTCGTCGAGGTTCATCGCAAGACCGGAGATGCCGTGCGGAAAATCAATCAGCTCGCCCGCCATTACTTTGTCGAGTCCATGAATGCGCGCGATACCGTCACCCAGCGTGATGATGGTTCCGACTTCATCCACCTGGATGCGCTGCTCATAGTTCTCGATCTGCTGGCGAAGCAGTTCGGTGATCTCGTTTGCTTGAATCTTTGCCATGCTGTTCCTTTTCCTTCAGGTCCTTCAGATCTTGTTGCGTATCATTTGCGTATTGGGGCTACGCTCCGGCTGCAATCAGCCTAGCCTTGAGTTGTTGCAGCTGCGCGCGAATCGATCCATCGTAAACCGTCGATCCAACCGTAACGACCGCGCCGCCCAGCAACGTTGCGTCTTCACTGTAGGTCGCATGCACGTGCTGTGCACCCGTCAACGTCGAAATCTTCTCCTCCAGGAGCTTGCGGTTCTTCTTGTCCAGCGGCTGAGCGCTCACAATCTCCGCCTCGGCGACGCTGGACTCCTCGTCCGCAATCATCGCGTAGGCCTCCACCATGCTACGCAACTCATGCAGGCGCTGGTGATGCGCGATCACGGCAATGAAGTTCCGCACCGTCTTGCTCATGCCGGACTTCTTGGCAATGGCATCGAGCACCTTCAGCTTTTGAGGCTCCGCGATCGACGGGTTCTCGAGAACCTCGCGCAGCTCGACGCTCGCTTCGAGCAGATCGGCGAAATCATTCAGCTGTCCCTGGGTCGCGATCACATCCAACTTCTGGTCGGCGATCACAGCAGCTAACGCCCGTGCATAGCGAAGATCGACGGCAGCCATTAGTTGTTGCTCCCTTCGCCAAGCTTGTTGGCAAAGTTCTCCACCAGCAAGCGGTCCGTCTCGGCAGTCACAATCAGTTTGCGCGCTGCCTGCTCAATGGCCAGCTCTGCGGCATAGGTCTGAATCGCACGCCGCGCGGAGGTCGTTGCACTCTGAATCTCGGCTTCGGCCGCCGCAACAATCTTGCTCTTCTCTTCTTCGACGCTGGCCAGGATCCGCTGCTCATCTCGAGCACTGTCGGCTTCCGCCTGCAGACGCATTGCGGCAATCTGCTCGTCCAACTTCGAGAGCCGAGCTTCCACGGAGCTAAGCCTCGCGGTCGCCTCTTCGGTGGCGGTGCGGGCGTCGACCAGATGCTTCTGGATGGCAGACGTGCGGTTGCGGAAGGTCTTTGGAAGAACCTTCAGCAGCCCATAGCCAATTCCAGCCACCAAGACAAGAATGTTGAAGATGGTAAAGACATTCGCTGCGGTCTCCGGCTTCATGCCGAGCAGAGCGCCGAGCTTCACCACCGGTGCGGACATCCTGTACTGATCTGTCTCGCTGAGGACCGTCTGCTTTCCACTGGCCGGACTTGCCGTAGATCCTGAAGGCGCCGCGGCATCCTGCGCACGGAGCGGCGCCGCGACAGAGATGAAGAGCAACAGGCCGCATGCGACCAGAAGCAGTCGACGCAATGTGGCCGTCGATCGAGAATAGGTCATCATTGGCGAGCCTCCGAGAGATTCGTTCCGGACGGAAGCACCGCGCGCAAAATCTGCTCGCTCAGCTGCGCTGTCGCCTCTTCAATCTGCTTGCGGGCGCTGACCGACATTCCTTCGATCTCCTGCTTGGCCGCGCTCACACGAGCCTGGGCGGCATCCCGCGCGCCCTGGACAACCTGATCGCGCTCCGCCTGCCACTGTTTCAATTTGCGCTCGCGCGCGGCCATAATCTCGCTCCGTGCGCTGCGCAGCTTCTCTTCATAAACTGTTGTCTCGGCTTCGGCCGCGGCGATCGCGCCGCGCGCCTTCTCCACGGCGCCCGTCGTCCTCGCCCGGCGCTCGGCTAACGTCTTGTCGAGCGGCTTGCGCACGAGCAACCCATAGGCGGCGACCAGCAGGAGAAAAAACACCATGGTCGGCACAGAGCCGAGCACTAAACCACCAAGTTGATGCAATATTTCCATTAGATTCTAGGGTACTTCAGGTGGGCGTAACGACTCGTTGCTCCCAGGAGCAAATCGAGCCCTGTTCACTATTGCTGAGCACCGCTCAAGCAATCCTATTTTTAGATATTTCGTCCCCACCATTTGTAGCAAAGCTCACAGTTGCAAGTCAAAGAATGCTCACGATCGAACGAAATACCTGCGATTATCGGACCCGAAACGGGTTTCGGGCGTTTCCGCTTGATTTTGCATCAAAAATCTTCGCCAACTTCGGTCCATCGGCGTAAACTAGTTGCACCACCCTGAGACCCATTCCGGGTCATACAGGCCGCGTGAAACGGGACATCACCTCCGCTCCCGATCAGGCGGCCTGTACTGTTTCTGCAGCTATTCGACCGCAACGTCAGCCGCCTTTACCTGGCGATGTTGATAACGCCGATAGCGCTCCAACAAGGAGCTCGGTCCAACCGCATGGAGATACACGAGATTCCCGTCGAACCTTTGCCCGGTAATCGTCGCTCCTCGCTCCAGCGCCGCGAGGACTCTTCCCTCAGCCTGCGGAATGCGGAAGTCTGCAGACTCGAGTGGGTCGGCCGTCAATGCTGCGTCGATGGCATGCAGCAAGGATTCCAGTCCCTCGCCAGTCAATGCCGAAACAGCGATGCTCGCATTGGCTTGCGGCCCGGCGTCAAGGGTCGAGCCGGCACGCAGCAGATCGATCTTGTTCAACACCTGGAGTGTGGGTTTCTCTTTCACGCCCAACTCGGAAAGAACGGACTCCACCTGTGCCCGCTGTTCGTCGAGCGTTGGGCTGGCCGCATCGCGAACGTGCAGTAGAAGTTCGGCTCGCTCCACCTCTTCAAGTGTGGCGCGAAAGCTGGTGACCAGAGCGTGCGGCAGATTGCGAATGAAGCCCACCGTGTCGGACAGCAGCACCTTGCGTCGCGAAGGGAGGCTCAATTGACGTAGTTTGGGGTCAAGTGTCGCGAACATTCGCTCGGACTCGATGACTTCCCCGCCCGTCAACGAATTGAAGAGCGTGGATTTGCCTGCGTTTGTATAACCGACCAGCGCGACGGTGGGCACGGGAACGGCCTCCCGTCTGCCGCGTTGCTGGCGGCGAATCCGTCGCACCGCCTCCAATTGTTGCTTGATGCGATCCAGCCGCGCGTTGATCTTGCGGCGATCGGTCTCAAGTTGCGTCTCACCAGGACCGCGGGTTCCAATGCCTCCGCCGGTCTGGGACATGGTCTTTCCGCGGCCAGCCAGCCGAGGCAGCTGATACTCGAGCTGCGCCAACTCCACCTGCAACTGCCCCTCGCGCGTTCGAGCATGACGGGCGAAGATGTCCAGGATCAACTGCGTGCGATCGATCACAGTGCAAGGCAAGCGCGCCTCGATGTTGCGGGCCTGGGATGGCGTCAGGTCATGGTCGAAGAGGACCAGGCTCGCACCGGTGGACGCAACGGTTGCAATAATCTCATCGAGCTTTCCTCCTCCAACCAGGGTCGCAGGATCCGGCCGGCCCCGGCGCTGGATCAGCACGGCTGCAATGGTTGCGCCAGCAGATCGGGCGAGTTCCTGAAACTCCGCTAAGGAGGCATCGAAGTCGAGATCGGCCGGGGACTCGGCCTCCGGTGGCGGAATCGCCTGCATCTCGTCAAGGTGGTCGGGAGCGGCAGCGTTTCGCTCCAAGATCGCGGCGGCGGCGCGAGCCTGCTGCGCTATGCTCGAGGGGCGGAAACGGTCGGACGTGAACTCAACTGCAACTAATACAGCACTTTCGCGCGACGTGCGCTGCCGCGAGCGCAACAGATCCCGCTCGACCGCCTCGCGACTCGCTCTTGCCTTCGAAACTGATTTGATGGACACCTTGCCTTGTAACTGTTGCGAACAACCGTCGCGAAAAGCGATCAGCGGATCGACTAGCTATTGGCCGTCCCTGTTGCGGGCTGCGGAGTTTCTGGATGAGCCGCCGGGACCGGACGACTCTCGCTGCGCGTGTCCCCGAACCCTGTCGGACGACCGCTCACCACCGTGGAAATTGCGTGCTTGAAGATCAACTGTTCCTGCGCGTTGTTCTCGAGCAGAACAGAATACTTATCAAAGGAACGTATCTTGCCTGTCAGCTTGACGCCACTGACCAGGTAGATCGTAATGGGGCTTTTGTCCTTGCGGACCGTATTCAGGAAAGTATCCTGAATGTTCTGTGCCGGCTTGGAATCCATGGGCCGATCTCCTCGTATCATCGCACTCAACCATTTCTTGACATTCCGCGCCAGGGGCTCGCGGTCGAACCGTTCAGCAAAGCAGACTTGCATCCTTCACCCTACCTCCTTCGATGCTTCCCGACAAGGGCATCGAACACGGACCGCACATGGGAACTCCCGAAAAATTACAATGATGAAGATGATTGAGACTGACGCTCGCCCCCGACTGCTCGCCGTTCCAATGCTGGACTTTAGCCGCGAATTCGCCGAAATTCGCGAAGAAGTTCTTGCCGCCATTGCGGCTGTGTGTGAATCCCAGCGTTTCATTTTGGGACCGGAGGTAGCTCGGTTTGAGCAAGCGGCTGCTGCGGCCTGTGGGGTTCCGTTTGCGATTGGGTGCGCGAGTGGGACCGATGCGCTCTGGCTTGCGTTGGCAGCATTGAAGATAGGGCCGGGAGATGCGGTGATTACGACGCCCTTCAGCTTTTTTGCGACCGTCAGCTCGATTTTGCGGGCGGGGGCAAAGCCGGTTTTAGCGGATATTGACGAGCAGACGTTCAATCTTTCGGCAGGCGCGGTGGAGGAGGTTTTGGCTGCCGGCGGGGAGAAGTTTGCAGGGGTGATGCCGGTGCATCTGTACGGCCAATGTGCTGATATGACGGCATTTACGAAGCTATCGAAAGAGCGTGGGCTGAAGATTGTGGAGGATGCGGCGCAGGCGTTTGGGGCTGCGTGGGAGGGAGTGCGGGCGGGTGGATTGGGGGATGCGGCGGCTTTCAGCTTTTATCCGACCAAGAACCTTGCGGCGTTTGGGGATGCGGGGATGGTTTCGACGCGCGATCCGGAGACAGCGGAACGGGCTAAGATGTTGAGAGCACATGGGATGCGGCAACGCTACTACCATGACGAGGTGGGGTGGAATTCGCGCCTGGATACGCTGCAGGCGGCGGTGCTGGAGGTGAAGCTGCGGCGTGTGGAGGCGGGCAATGCTCGGCGACGGGAGCTTGCAGGCCTTTATCATGAGCGGTTTACCAATGCCGGGTTGGTGGGCAAGACAACCGCCGAGGGGGTTGTGCTTCCCTTCACCGATCCGCGGGCGGAGCATGTCTTCCACCAGTACGTGATTCGGGCGCCGCGGCGGGATGCGCTGCGGGAGTACCTGACGGCCCATTCGATCGGGTCGGAAGTGTATTATCCTCAGCCACTTAGTCTACAGACCAGCCTACAGTTCTTAGGCTATAAAAAAGGCGATTTTCCGGTCAGCGAGAGGGCTGCGGACGAGGTATTGGCGCTGCCGATTTTTCCGGAGTTGCGGGTGGAGGAGTTGGAGAGCGTGGTGGAAGCGATTCGTCGTTTCTATGCTTGAGAGAGCGAGTTTGGCCCATTTTCAGTAAATTTGGGGTTGCAAACCGGCTGATTTAGCCCTGTTTCGCGTTGCAAATCGGGGGCTGGGGGACATCTATCTGCCAGATAGGTCCGGGAGGGGGGTCAGCGCCTGCGTCTTTTGGCGCTACTCATCTTTCTGAGGTCCTTCTTTGGCTCGGGCTCGGGGTGGGCTTCGGCTTCGGGCTGGAGGCCAGGGGCGAGGAGGCGGCGGCAGATGTTGCCCTCGAGGCGATAGGTCTTGGCGATGGTGCGGCCGGGGTGGATGAGGCCGGTGGCGGGGTCGGGCGCGGGGATGGGCTGGTCGGCGGCGAGGACGCGGTAGGTGAAGGTGGGGAGCTTCTGGGCGGCGTCGTAGCCCTTGCCGGAGGGGTCCGCGCTGGAGCCGATCGTCAAGGGTAGATAGCCGAGGATGTTGCGCTCGGCGAAGCCGGTCTCGTAGCGATGTTTTTTGGCGTTCCAGATGAAGACGCGGACCTGGTTGAAGTCGTAGGGGAGGCCGGACTTGTAGGGGGAGAGGACGGTGACGTACTCGGGGATGCTGGTGACGGTGGTGCCGTTGTCGAGGATGCCGGAGTCGGGGTCGTCGACGTGGGCGAGGATGTAGGCTCCGACGATGCGCTGGCCTTCGGCGTAACGCAGGAGCGAGTCGGGGGCGGAGACCTCGAGGAGGCGGCTGTAGATCCAGCCGGTCTGGCCGTGGGCGTCGCGGGCCAGCCACCAGTCTTCGAGGACGGGGGCGGGCGGCGCTCCAGTGGCGTCGGCCGCGGGGGGAGGGGCGCCGGGGTTGACGGGCTTGGGCACGGAGGCTCGCTCGAGCAGGCTGAGGGTGGTGTTTTCGGGGAGCAGGTAGAGGTGGTCGGTCTCGCGGCCGGGGGCGACGTGGAGGTAGGCTTCGTCGCTGGTGGTGGCGGTGGCGACGATGGGATCTTTCTGGCTGTCGGCGCGCAGGGTATTGAACTTGTCGGCGATGGCCTGGGGAGCGGTGAGACGCTCTTCGATCCAGCCAATCTCGCCGCGGGGGGTGCGGACCTTGATCCAGCGGCGGGCGCGTTCGAGGACGACGAGCTGTTCGCCGTTGGAGGTGGTGCCGGTGCGATTGGAGACGGCGGCGACGCGATCGCGCAGGAAGGTCTGCTTGGCGGTGACGTAGACGTAGTCGGCGGAGGGGTGGGGATGGAAGTGGGAGCAGCCGGCGAGGGTGCAGCAGAGCAGCATCGCCGCTGCGAAGGTGGCCAGCCGCCGATGGGTCTGCTTCGGGAAGATTTGGTGCATGGGGAAACGGTGCCTTTGCTTGAGTCTCTGCGATTTCCAAGGGTTAGACGAAAGCGAGCTGGTTTCAGAGTAACGCGAAGTGGTGGGGGTGGGGGTGAGGAGGTTGGTTCGGGGGAGAATTTGGGTGGGGGCTCTGCTCTAGCTCCTGCTTCTAGCTTCTAGCTTCTAGCTTCTAGCTTCTAGCTTCTAGCTTCTAGCTTCTAGCTAAGGCAACTACAAAGGCGACAGCAAATGCAAGGGCAGATGCAAATGCGGGGGTCCTTCGCTTCGCTCAGGATGACGGCGAAAACAAGCCGCGACAAGGGCAAGGGCAACGGCAACGGCAAAAGAAGAAGCAGATCCCTGCGGGATGACAGCCAGAAAAACAAGCCGCGACAAAGGCAACGGCAAGGACAACTACAGGGGTCCTTCGCTTCGCTCGAGGATGACGAAGTTGGGTATGTGAGGGAGGCCGCGCTTCGGTCGTGGATGACGACGTTGGGGTGGTGAGGGAGGCCGCGCTTCGGTTGGGGATGACGAGTGGGGTGGTGAGGAGAGGCCGCGCTTCGGTTGGGGATGACGAGGCGTGGGGTGGGTGAGGAGAGGCGTGAGGGTTAGTGGGTGGCGGCGATGGCTCCGGGGATGGCTTCGGAGGTTCCGGTGCCGGCGGTGGCGACGGAGGTGAGGGCTCCGGTGGAGCCGATGGAGAAGAGCTGGATGCCGGTGGAGGCGTTGTAGCCGGAGGCGATGAGGTAGTTGCCGGTGCTGTCGATGGCCAGCGAGTTGACCAGGGTGGGAGCGGTGAAGGGCGAGCCGGCTACGGCCGTCAGCACACCGCCGGTGCCGATGGAGTAGGCCGAGATGGTGCCATCGGACTCGTTGCCGACGTAGACGTAGGTGGGGGTGCCGCGGATGGTGTCGATGGCGATGGAACGTGGGGCGTTGCCAAGGGGGTAGGTCTTGAGGGGGGTGACGGCTCCGGCCGAGGAGATGGAGAAGACCCCCAGACCGGCGGTTCCGGCGCAGTAGAGGTAGTTGTTGCTATCGAAGGCGAGCGCATAGATGCCGGCCGCCGAGCTGCCGGGATTGATGACGACGGGCGTTGTTCCTCCCTGGCCGGTGGTGGTGTCGAAGGAGTAGACGTCGGCGCCGCCGGTGGCGAGGGCGGCGGCAAAGTATTGGCCGGTGGGAGCGACGGCAAGGGCCACGGGGGCGATGGTGCCGGTGGGCGCGCCGGAGAGACCGTAGTAGGCGGCAAGCTGGCTGAGGGCGCCGGTGGAGGTGTTGATGGGGTACTCGTTGATGAGCTGGCCGATGGTGGGGAGGGTGAACAGCCACTGGCCATCGGGGGAGACGGCGAGGGCGGCGTCGTTCTCGGAGATCTGGGCGTTGCCTCCGCCGAGGATCGACAGAGCGCCGCTGCTGAGGGAGTAGCCATAGATGCCGCCGGTGGAGGAGTCGCTGGCGGCGTAGAGGAAGGTGTCGGCGGGGGTGACGACCATGGAGGTGGGCGAGTAGTCGAAGTTGAAGGGCGAGCCGGTAACGGCGGTGAGGGTGCCGCTGCCGAGGTTGTAGCCGTCGACGGAGGTGGAGGAGGAGGTGCTGTTGGCGACGTAGGCGTAGTCGTCGGTGCTGCTGCCGGAGCCGGTGCTGCCGGTGGAGCCGCCGCAGGGATTGGTGGTGGTGGAGGTGACGCCGGTGGCGCAGGGGCAGTCGGCCTTGCCTTCGCAGCTGAAGAAGTTTCCGCAGGCGGTGAGCAGCAGGGTGCTGGCCGAGAGCAGGATGAGGGCGCAGGCGTGTGTGCCGTGCAGACGAAACGCAGTGCGGCGAAGTGCAGACGCCATGATCAGACTCTCCCAAAGCCGTCGGGCAGCGAGGCTGCCATCCGGTAATAGTTCATTGTTGCAGGTAGACCTGTTAGGGTGCCCGATGGGTAGGACGTGCGGCGAGGACAAGCGTTTCATGGGGCGGCAAAAGTTTCTCAAGTTTTTGTAGATTCGCGGGTTGCGTGTCGCGTGGCGGGGCGAGGGGAAGAGAGGCCAATCCGGGAGGGGCCGGGGAACGTCTCATGAAGAGGATCGCCTGCCGGTCTGCGCCCAACTGCGGGCAAAGCTTCCAACTGCGAGGCCAAGGCCGTATCATCTGATTCTGTATGCCGAGTTTTTCCGACAGCATTTTTCTGTTTGTCCTGGCGCTGCTCCTGTTTGGGCCGAAGCGGCTGCCGGTGCTGGCCCGCGAGCTGGGTAAGTGGGTGGGCGAGTTCCGGCGGGCGTCGAATGAGTTCAAGATGCAGATGGAAGACGAGTTGAGGCAGTCCGAGCAGGCGGAGCGGAACAAGCAGATTGCGGCGATGGAGGCGGCGGCTCCGGTGACGCCGGCGATTGCTGCGGAGACGGCGGGAGTGGAGGCGGGGACGGAGGCCGTGGAAACCCAGGTCTCAGAAGCGAGACCTGGGGCACCCGATTTGAGGGGGCTCGGGGCGAGACCGGGGCACCCGCATTTGAGGGGGGCTCAGAGGCGAGAGCTGGGGCACCCGCATTGGAGGGGGGCTCAGAGGCGGCCGGGTACGAGGTGGTGGATGGAGTGAAGACGCCGCTGCCGATTGCGGTGTCGGGGGAGTTGAAGATTATGCCACCGTCGACGGGGTTGCCGGTGGCGCAGGAGGCGGGGCCGCGGCATAGCGCGCTGAAGGGGTTGCTGGATGCGATTCCGGCGGCGGAGACGGTTTCGGACGAGACACAGACCGACGCGGCTGCGGAGGCGGAGACCCACCCCATGGAGCAGGAGCACGCGCTGGGGACCCCGGAGACGACGGCCCATGGCAACTGATCTCGTTGACCGCGCGCGGACCGCGGTGCATGACCGGGCGGAGCTGCCGGGGATGAGCCTGATGGAGCACCTGGAGGAGCTGCGCAACCGGCTGTTCTGGATCTTCGGGTACCTGCTGGGCGGGTTCGTGGTGGCGTGGATCTTCCGGAATCGGCTGGTGGGGTATATCCAGAAGCCGCTGGTGGATATCGGGCTGAAGATGACGATGACGCATCCGACCGATGCGATCAATTTCTTCATCAAGACGTCGCTGGTGTGCGGAGCGATTATTGCTTCGCCGTTCATCCTGTACCAGGTGTGGCTGTTTATCTCGCCGGGGATGTATCAGCACGAGAAGAAGTATGTGTGGCCGTTCATGTCGGCGACGGTGGGGCTGTTTCTGGCGGGAACGTGGTTTGGGTATCGGTATGTGCTGCCGGGGGCGATGGTGTTTCTGATCCAGGATTTCGGCAAGAACTTTACCCACATGATCACGATCGACGACTACACGGGATTCTTTCTGGCGGTGATTCTCGGGCTGGGCATTACGTTCGAGATGCCGATTGTGATCTTCTTCCTGGCGCTGTTCGGGATTGTGGATGCGAAGTTTCTGCTGAAGAACTTTCGGTATGCGATGATGGCGATCTTTCTGCTGGCGGCGGTGATCTGTCCGGATCCGAGCCCGGTGGGGATGTGCTTGTTTGCGACGCCGATGCTGGTGTTGTATTTCGTGGGGGTGGGGGTGGCTTTCTTTGTGCATCCGAACCGGCGGAAGAAGAAGGCTGCTGCGAAGGGAGCTGCGGGATGAGGCTGCGGATTCTGGCACTGGTGGGGGCGCTGGCGGTTGCGCCGGCGATGCATGCGCAGGCGCATGCGGTGAGTGGGGCGGAGGTGATGCGGCTGACGCAGGAGTATGTGAATGCGGCGCCGAAGCGGTACATCGGGTCGCCGGGACATGCGGCGGCGGAGGCGTTTATCAAGGACCACTTCAAGCCGGAGGTGGCGAAGGGGGACTTTGTTGACGACCGGTTTACGGCGCGGACGCCGATTGGGCCGCTGACGATGCATAACCTGATTGTGAAGTTTCCGGGGAAAAAGGACGGGATTATTGTCCTGGCGAGCCACTATGAGACGAATTACTGGCTGAAGGATATTCGGTTTGTGGGGGCGAATGATGGGGCTTGCACGACGGCGCTGCTGATTGCGCTGGGGCAGTATTACCGGGAGCATCCGCCGCAGGGGTACTCGGTGTGGCTGCTGTTTACCGATGGCGAGGAGTCGATTAACAAGGAGTGGACGAACGAGGACTCGCTGTATGGGACGCGGCATATTGCGGCGAAGTGGTCGGGGGATGGGACGCTGGGGCACATCAAGGCGTTGGTGCTGGCGGACATGATTGGGTGGAAGGAGCTGAACATCGACAAGGAGACGAACTCGACGCCGTGGCTGCTGGATCTGCTGGCCAAGGCGGGGAGGGATACGGGGCACTCGAAGTATCTGTTCAAGGAGTCGCAGGCGATTGAGGATGACCATCTGCCGTTTGTGCAGCGCGGGGTTCCGTCGCTGGATGTGATTGATTTTGAGTATGGGACGGCGGCCGATCCGGAGGCGTTTCACCATACGGAGCAGGACACGATGGATAAGTTGAGTGTGAAGAGCTTGCAGGTGTCGGCGGATTTGTTTGTGGATTTGGTGAAGTTGATTAATGAGCGGGGGTAGGGTTCCGGTGCTTGTTGGGGTGGTGAGGCGGGGAGAGTGTAGAGGTCTCTCCAATCTGCCGCGGGGAGTGGATCGTCGAGGTAGTGGGGTTTTGGGATTCTGCGAACCCACATCTCAAAGGCGAGATGTGGGGCACCCGGGATGGTGGCAGTGGACCCCGGGGTGGGGATTTTGTGGGGAGGGCGTGTAGGCTTCTGAAAGACCTTGATGACTCCGCTCTCGTACTGGATTGAATTTCATGTCGCGCTGGTGGTGCTGCTGGGGTGCGAGTACCTGCTGCATCGGGCGGTGCCGGATATCCGGCGCAAGGCGATGCTGGCGACCGTGATGTGGGTGGGGGCGGCGCTGGGGCTGGCCGTGGTGCTGGGCCGGGTGTATCGCGTGGAGGGGGCGACGCAGTACCTGGCGGGATATGCGCTGGAACAGGCGATGTCGCTGGATAATTTGTTTGTGTTCCTGCTGCTGTTCCGGCTGTTTCGGATACCTGCGGGCAAGCAGCCGAAGGTGCTGTTCTGGGGCGTGGCGGGGGCGATTGTGCTGCGCGGGTTGTTTATCGCCGGCGGGGTGGGGCTGCTGAATCGGTTTCACTGGGTGGAGTATGTGTTTGGAGCGGCGCTGCTGGTGGCGGCGGTGCGGCTGCTGAAGCCGGAGGATCCGGAGGCGGACCTGGCGCAGGCTCCGGGGTGGATTGACGTGGCTGACGCGGTGGCGGCCGATCAGCGAGAATCAGGACCATTTTTTTGTACGCGAGGATGGGCATGCGGATGGCGACCGTGATGATGCTGGCGCTGGTGGCGGTGGAGTTGACCGATGTGGTGTTTGCGCTGGATTCGATTCCGGCGGTGTTGAGTATTACGCGGCAGCCGTTTTTGGCGTACACGTCGAACATTATGGCGGTGATGGGATTGCGGTCGCTGTATGTGCTGCTGGCGGCGGGGTTGGCGAAGCTGCGGTATCTGCACTTTGGGTTGGCGGTGGTGCTGGGGTTTGCGGCGGTGAAGATGCTGCTGGCGGATTGGGTGGTGATTGGGCCGGTGGTGTCGCTGGGGGTGATTGCGGGGTTGATGGCGGTGACGGTGGGGGTGTCGGTGGTGGCGGGGAGAAGAGGCGTAGTTCTTAGTTGTCAGTTCTCAGTTCTCAGTTCTCAGTTCTCAGGTGATGGAGATCTTGACTGGGTGGGAAAGTTTCGTATCGTTGCGCGGAATGAATGCTGGAGTGACACGAGCAACGGCATGCGCACACTGAGAACTGACAACTGAGACTGAGAACAAGGCTGGCGGGGTATTCTGAGAGACGATGATTCCTGCGGCGGCACATACGGTGATTGGGGTTCGGACTCCCTCGGCGAACTATGAGGTGGAGATTGGTGCGGGGTTGGTGGAGCTGGTGGGAGAGCGGGTGGATGCGCTGCTGGGGGGTGGGCTTCGCAGCGGGAAGCAGCGGGCGTTTGTGGTGACGTCGCCGGAGATTGATCGGCTGTGGGGGGAGAAGTTGGAGAGTGGCTTCCCTGCTGCCGGCTGACGCGGTTGATGGTGCCGGCGGGGGAGGAGCATAAGCGGCTCGCGACCGTGGAGAGGCTGACGGAGGAGCTGGCGGGGTTGGGAGCGGATCGGGATTCGGTGCTGGTGGCGCTGGGGGGCGGCGTGATTGGGGATATGACCGGGTTCGTCGCGGCGATGTATATGCGCGGGATTCGGTATGTGGGCGTGCCGACGACGCTGCTGGCGCAGGTGGATAGTTCGCTGGGTGGGAAGACGGGCGTGAATCTGGCGGCGGGAAAGAACCTGGTGGGGGCGTTTCATCATCCGCTGGCGGTGTATGCGGATATTGCGACGCTGGGGACGCTGCCGGCGGAGGAGTTGCGGGCGGGGCTGCAGGAGTCGGTGAAGGCGGGGATCATTCGGGATCGCGCGCTGTTTGAGTTTCTGGAGCGCGAGAGTGCGGCGGTGCTGGCGGGCGATGCGGAGGCGCTGACGCGGGTGGTGGCCGCGAGTGTGCGGGTGAAGGCCGAGGTGGTGAGCGCGGATGAGCGCGAGGGTGGGCTGCGGATGATTTTGAATTTGGGGCATACGCTGGGGCATGCGATTGAGGCGGCTACTGGGTATAAACAGTTGCTGCATGGCGAGGCGGTGGCTTGGGGGATGATTGCGGCGGTGGGGATTGCGGCGCGGCGTGGGACGGTGAGTGCGGAGGAAGCAGCGCGGATGGAGCGGGTGATTCGGGCGTATGGGCCGCTGCGTGGGTTTACGCGCTGACGCGCGGGAGTTGGTGGCGCTGACGGCGAAGGACAAGAAGAATCGGAGTGGGGCGAGGTCGTTTGTGCTGCCGGTGGGGATTGGCGATGCGGTGGTGGTGAAGGATGTGGGGGAGGCGGAGTTGCTGGTCGCGGCGGAGGGGATGGTTGAGGAAGCGCGTGGGGTGGTGGCGTGAGAGGGAGGGTGGAGGTGCGGAGATTCTGCGAACCCATGTCTCAGAAGCGAGACATGGGGCACCCAGTGTGTGGTCGATGAACGACGGATTCTTTGTGGGGTGGAGTTGTGATGGAGGAGCGGGTGGTCGTGAATCCGGGGGCGCGGCCGGCGGGGGAGGCGAGTGAGGCGGCCGCGGCGGAGCATGTGCGGGAGATCTTCGATTCGATTGCGCCTAGTTATGATCTGCTGAATCATCTGCTGTCGATGGGGTTGGACCGGCGGTGGTGGGGACGGGCGGCGCGGAGCTTTCGCGAGGTGCTGGCGCGGCCGGAGGCTCGGGTGCTGGATCTGTGTTGCGGGACTGGCGATATGACGGCGGCGTTGTTGAAGGAGCGGCCGGTGGGTGGGGTGCCGGTGACGGGGCTGGATTTTTCTGGGGAGATGCTGGAGCGGGCGCGGGTGAAGTATGCCGGCGCGAACGCGGTGTGGGTGAAGGGCGATGCGATGCATCTGCCGTATGCGGATGGGAGCTTTGACCTGGTGACGGCGGCGTTCGGGTTTCGGAATTTGACGAACTATGCGGAGGGGCTGGCGGAGATCTATCGGGTGCTGGCGCCGGGTGGGAGGATGGGGATCCTGGAGTGCAATCAGCCGGATGGGCTGAGGGGGTTGGGGTATGGGATTTATTTTCAGCATGTGCTGCCGGTGCTGGGTGGGATGATCTCGGGGAAACGGGCGGCGTACCGGTATCTGCCGGAGTCGGTGGCGCGGTTTCCGCGGCCGAAGCAGATGCTGGCGATGATGCGGGAGGCGGGGTTTGTGGAGGGGGCGTGGGATGGGTATCTGCTGCGGGCGGCGGGGCTTTATCGGGGGGTGAAGGTTTCGTTGCCTTGAGGATTCCGTGGAACCCAGGTCTCAGAGACGAGACCTGGGGCAGCCCGATGGATCGGGAGGTGAAGCCCGGTAGGAGGTGCTGATAGATTGGGCGTGGGGCGTGTATGCTCAGGGCGATGGAAGCGGAGGGTGGATGCGGGTGGTTGAGGCTGGCGCGGAGTTTGAGAGAACGATGAGATCGAACCGGAGCGATGCAGGTCAGGTGCAGGCGACGGCGGCGAAGCGGTCGGCGGCGCAGTCGTCGGTGCTGGCGGCGGTGGGGATTACGCTGCTGAAGCTGCTGACGGGGATCCTGACGGGGTCGCTGGGGATGCTGAGCGAGGCGGCGCACTCGTTTATTGACTTGATTGCGTCGGCGATTACGCTGCTGACGGTGCGGGTGGCGGACAGGCCCGCGGATGAAGAGCACAACTACGGGCATGGCAAGCTGGAGAGCTTGTCGGCGGCGTTTGAGACGGTGCTGATGGTGGGGTCGTGCGTGTGGATTGCGCGCGAGGCGGTGCAGCGGATGGTCCGTCATGAACATTTGGACCTGCAGTGGTCGGTGTGGCCGTTTGCGGTGCTGGTGCTGTCGATGGCGGTGGACTGGACGCGGTCGCGGTCGCTGCACCGGGTGGCGATGGAGCACAGGAGCGATGCGCTGGAGGCGGATGCGGTGCACTTTGGGACCGACATCTGGTCGTCGGCTGCGGTGTTTGCGGGACTGCTGGCGGCGTTTGCGGGAGAGAGGCTGCATGATGCCGGCGCTGGAGTATGCGGACCCGATTGCGGCGCTGATTGTGGCGGCGATTATTCTGCGGGTGACGTGGCGGCTGGCGCGGCAGACGGTCGATTCCCTGCTGGATGCGACGCCGCCGGAGGTGCGGGAACAGATTCGGCGGGACTTGATTCGCGATCTGGAGGCGGCGGATGGGGTGCTGTCGGTGAACCGGGTGCGGGTGCGGCGGTCGGGGTCGAATTACTTTGTGGACCTGACGCTGAGCCTGCCGCGGCGGCTGACGTTTCAGCGGTCGGAGCAGATTACGTTTGCGGCGACCGAGGCCGTGCAGCGGCTGCTGCCGGGAGCGGATGTGGTGATCCATACGGTGCCGACGGCGACGCTGGGAGAGAGCGTGTTCGACCGGATTCGGGCGGTGGCGGCGCGGTCGAATCTGTCGATTCATGATGTGAGCGTGCGGCAGTATGACGGGGCGCTGCATGTGGAGCAGCACCTGGAGGTTCCGGAGACGATGACGCTGCGCGAGGCGCATGATGTGGTGACCGCGCTCGAGACAGAGATGAAGCGCGAGGTGCCGGGGATTGCGACGCTGCTGACGCATATTGAGAGCGAGCCGGCAACGATTGCGGAGGCCGCGCAGATTGATCCGAGCAAGAATCTGGAGAATCAGCTACGGGCGACGGCGAGCCATTTTCCGGAGATCCTGGATATTCACGAGATCTCGCTGACGCGAGGGCATGGTGGCGCGGCGAATAGCGTGCAGGTGAACCTGCATTGCACGCTGCCGGATGATCTGCCGATGGAGGCCGTGCACGAGGTGATTACGAACTTCGAGAGCGAGTTTCGGCTGGACCATCCGCAGGTGGCGAGGGTGTTTATTCATCCGGAGCCGGCTACGGATAATCGGCGGTGAGGAGGAGTTGTCAGTTGTCCAGTTCTCAGTTGTCAGTGCATGCGGGCTGGGGTCACTGGAAACTGATCACTGAGAACTGATCACTGATCACTGATCACTGAGAACTGAGAACGTTCTGTATGCTGGGGCTGCGATGAAACGGTTCTTTGGATGGGCGCTGATGGGGTTGGGGATGCTGGCGGTGATGCTGGTGTCGGCGGCGATTACGCTGCGGATTGCGCTGCATGGGCACGAGGTGACGATTCCGGACTTTGCGGGGATGACGGTGGCGGAGGCGAGCCAGGCGGCGCTGCAGACGGGCGTGGATCTGAATATCGAGAACAAGTTTTATTCGACGACGGTGCCGGTGGGGAGGATCTTGTCGCAGGCTCCGGCGGCGGGGTCGACGGTGCGGCATGGGTGGCAGGTGAGGGTGACGGAGAGCCTGGGGCCGCAGCAGGTGACGATTCCGGATGTGGTGGGGGACCCGGTGCAGGAGGCGTCGATGGATATACGGAAGATGCAGCTGGACCTGGGGACGCTGGCGCATATTGGCGCGCCGGGCGATCCGGAGATGACGCTGGCGCAGACGCCGCCGCCGAATGCGGGGGTGGACCAGCCGAGGGTGAATCTGCTGCTGAGCTCGGCGGTGAATGCGTCGACGGCGTTTGTGATGCCGTCGTTTGTGGGGATGAGTTTTGCGGCGGCGAATCGCTGCGGCGATTGGGCTGGGGTTGAAGGTGGCGGTGATGGGCGGGGTGCCCGCGGCGGCGGCACCGGCGGCGGTGGTGCCGGGGCAGCCGGCGCCGGCTGCCGCGCTCCGGTGGCGCCGAGTGGGGTGGTGACGGAGCAGTCGCCGGAGTCGGGGTTCAAGGCAAGCAGGGGGGATGTGGTGCGGCTGACGCTGGCGGCGGGGCCGGCGGCGGCTCCGGCGGCGGCCGTGGCGGCCGGGACACTAGTAGCAGCTTGGGCGCCTCGAGGCGTGCAACCCAGGTCTCAGAGGCGAGACCTGGGGCACCCATCTCGTCGTCGGGCGCAGGCGGGCACTCGAAGTACGCTAAGGGCGGTGGAGGAGGGCGGCGAAGAAGCCGTCGCCCTGGAAGTTTGCGCCGGGGAGGGTGCGGAGGTGGCCGTTGCGGAGGAGGTCCTGCGGGGGCGGCGGTGAGGACGCCGGTGGCGGCGAGTTGGTTGAGGATGGGTTCGAGGGAGAGCGCGGTGATGCCGGGGGTGGCGGCGAGGGCGGCGGCGACGACCTGCTCGTTCTCTTCGGGCTCGAGGGAGCAGGTGGAGTAGAGGAGGTGGCCGCCGGGGGCGAGGCGGGCGAGCGCGGCGGTGAGGATCTCGCGCTGGCGGGTGGCCTGGCGGGCGAGGTCGGAGGGCTGGAGGCGGTGGCGGATCTCGGGATTGCGGCTGAGGGTGCCGGTGCCGCTGCAGGGGACGTCGCAGAGGATGAGGTCGAAGAGGCCGACGGTCGGCGGGGAGGGCGGTGGCGTCGGCGTGGAGGGTGCGGGTTTGGGGGGCGGTCGCTTCGAGGCGGGTGGCGAGGGCCTGGAGGCGGCGGGGGTTGGCGTCGGTGGCGAGGAGGTGGGCGGAGGGGTGGCGGTGGGCGAGGATGAGGGTCTTGCCGCCGGGGGCGGCGCAGGTGTCCCAGATGCGGGTGGGGTGGAATGGGGTGGGCGGCGGCGGCTAGCTCGGCTACCAGGCGGGAGCCGTCGTCGAGGTGCGGGAGGTCGGCGTGAGGTCGGGAGTGAAGAGGGTGGCGGCGTCGGGCTCCTGCTGGTCGTGGGTGCAGATGGCGAGGGCGGCGGTGCGGCCGTAGTTCTGTACCCATCGGTTGGCCAGCCAGAGGGGGTGGGCGAGGCGCTCGGCGAAGGCGGCGGTGGTCTCGTAGAGTTTGGGCTGTGGAGGGCGGCTGGCGGGTGAGCTTGCGGAGGATGGCGTTGACCATGCCGGCGGCGTGGGGGTGGCCGGCGGCGCGGACGAGCTCGACGGATTCGGAGAGGGCGGCGTGGGCGGGGATGCGGTCGAGGTGGAGGAGCTGGAAGGCTCCCATGCGGAGGGCGGTGGCGACGGGGGTGGGGAGGGCCTGGTCGGGGCGCTGGAGGAGGGGCTGCATGCGGGCGTCGAGGGCGATCTGCCAGCGGAGGACGCCGAGGACCAGGGTGGGGGCGAGGTTGCGGTCGGCCTGGGAGAGGGCGGACATGCCGGGGCCGTGGAGGAGGTCGTCGGAGTGGGCGGAGGTGTCGGCTACGCGGAGGAGGATGGCGAAGGCGGCGGAGCGGGCGGGGGTGATGGGGGCGTGCGCGGAGCGGTTGGGGCTGTGCAGAACCTTGCGCGGCGAGGGAGTTTTTGCGCAGAGTTTTGCACAGGCTGGTTGGTTCGACGCGAGTTAGGGGCGGGGGCTTGGGCATGTGGAAAAGAGTGGGGCTGTGGAGAACGTCTGGTGTCTAGCTGCTGGCTTCTTGGCTTCTAGGTCGATTCTAGCTTCTAGCTTCTAGCTTCTTGAATGTTCTGACGCTGAAGATAAATGCTGATGCTGAATGCTATTGATTAATAGCATTACTGATGCATTGAATTGCTCATTCTAGTATACTCGCTCGTGCGTGGAGTTGGAAGTCTCGGGCGAACTGGGGGCCGGGGAGGCGGGGTTTGCCTTCGAGCTGGACTTCGTCGAGGGCGAGAACGGTGTTTTGGGCGGCGCCGACGAGGAGTTGATCCGGTGGAAATGTCCAGCTGGTTGGGCTGCAAGAGTTAATGTGGAGGTTGAGGGGTGCATGCGGTGGATGAGGAAGCGCTTGCCGCGGAAGAGGGCGTGGGCGCCGGGCCAGGGGGTGAAGCCTCGCCAGCGGTTGTAGGTTTCCTGGGCGGTGCGGTGGACGAGATCGAGGCGGCCGTCTTCGCGGGTGAGGATGGGGGCGAGGGTGGCGGCGGCGTGGTCTTGCTCCTGGGGGACGATGGTTCCCTGCTCGAGGCCGGAAAGGGTTTGGAGTAAGAGGCTTGCGCCGATCTGTGAAAGTTGTGGATAAAGCTGTGGAGAGGTGGTGTCGGGGCCTATGGGAAGGCTGTGGAAAAGCAGTGTGTTTCCTGTGTCGAGGCCGGCGTCGAGGAGCATGGTGGTGACGCCGGTTTCGGTTTCGCCGTTGGCGACGGCCCACTGGATGGGGGCGGCTCCGCGGTATTTGGGGAGGAGCGAGCCGTGGACGTTGATGTTGCCGAAGCGCGGGAGGTCGAGCATCCACTGGGGGATGATGCGGCCGTAGGCTACGACGATGATGGCGTCTGGGGCGATTTGTTCAAGTAGTGCGCGAAGTTCGGGGTTGTTCTTGAGGCGCTCGGGCTGGAGGACGGGGAGGCCGAGTTTCGTGGCGCAGTTGCTTGACGGGGGGGAGCTGGAGCTCCTGCTTGCGGCCGGCGGGGCGGTCGGGCTGGGTGAGGACGAGGGGGATTTCGTGGCCGGCGTCGACGAGGGCCTGGAGGCTGGGGACGGCGAATTCGGGGGTTCCGCAGAAGACGAGTTTCATGTGCGGGTCTCTTTGGTTCATGTTGAGGAGGAAGTAGTAGTCGCTAAAGGCTTGATACTAAAGGCACTGCCGAGTCTAAGGAGCGAGCGTGGGGCAAAGCAAGAAGCAGATTCCCAGAGGGAATGACAACAAGAAAAGCAAGAACCGAAGCAACGGCGATTGCGGGGTTACCAGTCGCCGTTCTTGATGAGCTTCTTGATGCGGCGGAGGACGAGGTCGCGCTTGAGGCGGCTGAGGCGGTCGATGAAGAGGATGCCGTGGAGGTGGTCGATCTCGTGGAGCATGGCGCGGGCCAGCAGCTCTGTACCCTCTACTTCAAAGAACTCCCCTTTCACGTTCTGTGCACGGACTTTAACCCATGCGTCGCGGGAGACTTTCTCGCGGATGTCGGGGAGGGAGAGGCAGCCTTCTTCCTCGACCTGCTTGCCGCGGCGGTCGATGACTTCGGGGTTGATGAGGACGAGGCGGTCTTCGGGGCGCTCGTTGAAGCTGATGTCGATGACGGTGATTTGTTTGGAGACGGAGATCTGGGGGGCGGCGAGGCCGATGCCCTCGGCGGCGTACATGCTGTCGAACATCTCGTCGACGAACTGGGCGAGCTCGGGGGTGAACTCGGTGACGGGTTCGCCCTTCTTGAGGAGGATGGGGTCGGGGTACTTGATGACCTCGTGGAGCTTGGGGGCGGACTTGCGGACGGCGTCGCGGGTGGCGATGCGGTCGAGCTTCTTGGTCTCTTTGGCGTCGGCGCCGGGGTGTCGGATTGGGTGTCGGTGGGCATGTTCTGTACTGGTTAGTACGCTTTCGTTGACGCTCAGATACGATTTTATCTGGTCGCAGTAGCCGGAGTAGTTGCGCTGGAGCTCGCGGAGGCTGTCGCCTCCGAATTTCTCGAGGAGCGAGCGGGCGACGGTGAGGGCGACCATGGCTTCGGCGGCGACGCCGGCGGCGGGGACGACGCAGACGTCCGAGCGCTCATAGGATGCCTTGGTCGCCTCGCGGGTTTCGAAGGAGACCGAGGCGAGGGGGCGGCGGAGGGTCGAGATGGGCTTGAGGTAGCCGCGGATGACGAGGTCTTCGCCGTTGGAGATGCCGCCTTCGAGGCCGCCGGCGTTGTTGTGCTCGCGGGTGAACGGGTGAAGGACTGCGCGTCGGCGGGTTCGTCGGCGTAGGTGATGGCGTCGTGGACCTGGGAGCCGGGGGAGGAGGCTGCGGTGACGCCGCGGCCGAGCTCGACGGCTTTGACGGCCTGGAGGCTCATGACGGCCTGGGCGAGGAGGCCGTCGAGGCGCTCGTCCCAGTTGACGTGGGTGCCGATGCCGGGGGGCAGGCCGTGGACGACGACCTCGAAGATGCCGCCGATGGTGTCGCCGGTGCGGAGGGCGACGTCGACTTCGGCCTTCATGCGGGCTTCGGATTCGGGGTCGACGCAGGCGAGGAGGACGTCTTCCCTGCTGGCGAGGGCGGCGATCTCGGCGAAGGTGGCCTCGCGGGAGAGCTCGGCGGAGCCTACGCGGGTGACGTGGCTGGCGACCTCGATGCCTAGAGCCCGGAGGAGCATCTTGGCGATGGCTCCGCAGGCGACGCGGGCGGCGGACTCGCGGGCGGAGGCTCGCTCGAGGATGTAGCGGGCGTCCTTGAAGTCGTACTTGAGGGCTCCGGCGAGGTCGGCGTGGCCGGGGCGCGGGGAGGTCACGGCCTTGTGCTTGTCGGGGTCGCCGGGCTCAACGGGGAGGATCTCTTCCCAGTTCTTCCAGTCGCGGTTGGCGAGGGTCATGGCGATGGGGGAGCCGATGGTGTGGCCGTGGCGGACGCCGGAGAGGATGTGGGCGGTGTCCTTTTCGATGCGCATGCGGCCGCCGCGGCCGTAGCCCTGCTGGCGGCGCCAGAGTTCGTGGTCGAGGAAGGCCTGGTCTACCGGGATGCCCGCGGGTAGACCGCTGAGGAGGGCTACGAGGGATTCGCCGTGACTTTCGCCGGCTGTGGAGAAACGAAGCATGAATCACTGATTATAAATGTCGTCCTGCGCGGACGGCGGGAGGCTTCGCGTGGCGGGTGGGCAGGTTGGGTACCCCCCTCCCCCCCTTGGGCGCGAAAATTTTGCGTAAGCTGCTCACAACAGGCTGGTTACCTATGAAAGTACCCCGGTCGATACCTCGGGAACTGGCTGTAAACCTCTCAAACAACGGCAGTTCGAGGGCATAGTACCCCTTTGCGAAACCGCGAAACTTCCTGTACTCCGCTCATTGCAGGAGGCTTCGGTGGAAGGGTATGGCGTTTGAAAGGAGCTTCGCTCCCACGGGAGGCTGGGGGCGGGCGGTATGCGTTTTGGTCTTGGGGCTATCTCTATTGTAGCGAGTGGGCAGGGGGTACTCTGCCAGGATTTGAAAATATAAATCGCCAGTGTTGATGGGGGCTTTGGGGATTTTGAGGCAGGTGAGGGGCTTGACACGGTGCTGAGGGGGCGAAGTTGCTCAAAGCGCCGTTGCGGGAGCATCGAAGCCCAGAGCCGAACCTGAAGATTCAAGATCACTTCTGAATTGCCGACCTCCCGAAAAAGACTTTGTTGGGGCGATCCTCGATGCGCTGAACCTTTTTCAGCAAATGGATTCGTCGTAGTGTTGGACACTACCCAGGTTTTTCCAACACGAAGTTTGCTCAGCCGATCATCTGCGCGTAGAGGTGGTCGAGCAAAAGCTCAGTATCCTGGCAGATGCCCGTGTGGACGGGCGAGGTTTGGATGATGGTACTGCGTGGCGAGGTAAGCCAGTGAAAGCGCTCGTTCTGCGACAGAGCGGCGATGGGGCCCGCGGCGAAATCTCCGGCACAGATTCGAACGATCGCATCGGTGTGCTGCCGAATCGCTTCGATCTCCAGGTGATTCCAGAGCGCACAGAGCCGGGCCTCGTCGATGGTGACTTTGGCCGCAAGGTAGCGGCGCTCGCGGCAAAAGACGATGACGCCCGTGTTGAGGAACTCCTGTCGCTCGACGCGGGGGACGACGCGGAGCACGGCATAGTCAAAGGAGGCTGGCATGAGCGCGCTTGGCCTCCTCTTCGAAGATCGCGGCTGCGTTCAGACGGTGCAATAGATATTCGAGATAGGCAGCGCGGCGCTGGTCTGCCGTGGCCTCTTCGCCTTCAAGCCATTCGTCAGGAATCTGCCGGAGGATTGCTTCAAGACTCTCGAGCGTGATTCTTTCACGGGCCAGCTTGCCTGCCTGATCGATAGAGATCGCCCACGGCAGCAGAACGTGGTGCTGAATCTCAGCGAACGGGGACACAGCTTTTGACGGTGCGGTCTCCCAGTTATGGTGGAAGAAGAGAGCAGCGCCGTGGTCGATGAAATACAGCTTTCGGTGCCAAACGAGTAGGTTGGCATTGCGCACTGTGCGATCGACGTTCTGCGTGAATGCGTCAAACCAAACAGCCATGGATGCAATTTCCGGCGAGGCCACGTCGCCCGCTGCCGCGTCGAACATAAGGGAGCCAGGGAGATAGTCGAGGGCGAGATTCAACCCGCTGCTTTGACGGAGTAGATGGCGGATCTCTGCGTCCGGCTCGTTGCGGCCGAGGGCCGAATCGACCTTGGCTAAGACCAGTTCGGGGATAAAGAGGCCGAGAAGACGGCCAATTTCGCCCGCAATGAGTTCTGCGACCAAAGCGAGTGGGCCTTGCCCGGCCCCCCGAAATTTGAGGACGTAAAGGCCTAGGTCGTCGGCTTCAACGATAGCCGGCAGGGAGCCGCCTTCGCGCAGCGCAAGGACGTAACGTGTTGTGATTACGGTTCGCAATCCTATGCCAGTGTAGAACAGCGCACCGCAATGAATATGGCATAGCGGTAGCCTCCTCGAGTACTCTCAGATGTCTCAAATGGAGGTTCAAACAACGAGGGAGACGGTGAAGCCCTCGTTGACCCCGCAATTCAGGCAACCTCCCGTCGCTCCACTACGCACGGTAGTTCCGTGAAGTCATGGTTTTGTCCAAGTTCGAGAGTTTGGGTGGGGATGGTTGGTTCGGGCGGTGGGTGGGCGGGGAAGGTGGGGCAAACAACGTTTCCTGCGCAGTGGATGCTCTCAATGAGAGGGCATCCGGCATCGCCTCGAGTGCCATAATGAAAGCGAACTGATCCAGACGCAACAGATTGCATTCGGAGGAATGTGCCCTGCCTGCTCTCAAGGATGTGACTGCACACGGCGGAGCTCGAGGCTCGGACGACCGTACTGGAAGCTCCGACGATCGCAGCGGAGGGTCCGACTATCGTGCGGAGATTGACGGCCTGCGAGCGCTGGCGGTTCTTGCCGTCATCGTCGACCACTTCAACAAGACGTTGCTCCCGAGTGGATTTTTGGGAGTCGACATATTTTTTGTCATCTCCGGCTATGTGATCTCTTCGTCGCTGTACAACCACTCGGCGGGGCAATTTCGCGATTTCATTGGCGGCTTTTATTCCAGGCGGCTGAAACGGCTGGCTCCGGCGCTGGTGCTGTGCGTGGTGACGACGGGCCTGGTGATCTGCCTGTTCGACCCCCATCCGCTGGCTTCGCTGCGGACCGGCGAGATGGCGCTCTTCGGTCTGTCCAACATGTATCTGCTGTGGCATGCGACGGACTACTTCAGCGCCTCCGCACAGCTTAACGCCTTTACCCATACGTGGTCGTTGGGCGTGGAGGAGCAGTTTTATGTGGTGTTCCCACTCGTCTTCTGGTTCACGGGGTTCAGCCGCCGGCGCCACAAGGGATTGCGTAATCTGGCTGGGGTCCTGGGGCTGCTGGCGGTCGGGTCCCTGGTGTTGTTTGTGCGCGAGAGCATGCTGCGAAGCTCAGCAGCGTTCTACCTGATGCCAGCCAGATTTTGGGAGCTGAGCGCGGGCTGTGCCGTCTTTGTCGCGCTCAATCCTTCGGTGCGCGGGGATTCAGCTCGCGGGGCGGCCGCCTGGGGGAGGCAGGCAGCGTCGCTCATGCTGCTGGTTGCGCTTGCCGCCGCGCTGTTTGTCCCGGCTGAATATTCCGTCTGCACGACGATCGCGGTGGTGCTGCTGACGGCATTGCTGCTTGCGGTGGTTCGGCCGGAGACGATTGCTTATAAGATCCTGGTGCATCCGGCGGGATTGTACGTGGGCGGCATCTCGTACTCGCTTTATCTTTGGCACTGGCCGGTGCTGGTGCTTAGCCGGTGGACGGTGGGCATCCATCTGTGGACGGCTCCTTTGCAGGCGGGGCTGATGCTGCTGCTTGCGGGGATGTCGTACCGCTTTGTCGAGAGTCCGCTGCGGCGCGCCCGCTGGTCTGCTATCCGCTGGAGGTCCATTCTGTATGGCGTTGGGGCATCTGCGTGTGCGGCCGCGCTATTACTTGGCGTGAGCAAATTGCCGGGGAACGGGCTGTACACGGGAAGGCGCGTCGATGTGGAGAAGGATCTGCTGACGGACGCGTATTGGCTGCCGGACCGGTCATCCTCCTGGAGCGGAGAACCGTGCGTGCTCGCGAATAACCGCCAAGCGGGAAAGGTGATCCCGGTGGAGGGATGCACGCTGGGCGACTTCCTGACCGCGAAACACAGGATACTGGTGGTGGGCAATTCCTATGCAGCAGCGTTTGTTCCGTCGTTCGATGCGTTGGTGATGACAGATCACGACTCGGTGACGATCACATCGTCGTTTGGCGCCTCGCCTGCTCCGGGAGTTCCCTGCCTGCGCCCCTGGGATAAGGCGTGTGCCTATTACTGGGGCGAAGTAGTTCCGACGTTGATCGCTCGTCTGCGTCGTGGCGATACGGTCTTCCTGGTGAGCGATCTCGCAGCGTATCTGCCGGAGACGCCGTGGAGTGCCGATGCGCAGAGATTTTATGGTCAGCTGAGTGCGAGCCTTTCCAGGCTGTCGGACGAACTTTCCGCACGCGGGATTCGGCTGGCGGTGCTGGACGGGCTTCCATTTGCGCGCGAAGCAGAGTGTGAACCGTCGCAGGGAGAGAGGCAATGGTTTGCGCCGTTCGGTGGTTCCTGCCACTTTTATTCAAAAGAGGAGACGCTCCGAAGGCGCTCCGGATTGGATGAGACGCTTCGTACGCTCCATCAGCGGCGACACATCCTCGTGGTCGATCTGATGGACGTCTTCTGTCCTGGCCAGATGTGTACGTACGATGCGGGCAGCGGAGAGATGCTCTATCGCGATGACCAGTCGCATCCATCGGTGGCGGCGGCGCGGCTGTCCGCACCGATCATCCGCGAGGTGCTGGGCGCGGACGATCGGTGATGGGGATCGGGGATGCTGGGAGGTCAGCTTTCGAAGGAGGACAGCGCCTGCTGTTCGGTGCCGAAGACGTCGAAGAGGGTCGCGAGCTTGGTGATCTGCATGAGGTCGTTGATCTTCCGGGTGAGACCGAGCAGTTTGAGATCGCAGGCGTGGCTCCTTGCGGAGGTATAGGCGGTGGTGAGTTCGCCGAGACCGGCACTATCCATGTAGTTCACGCCGCTCAGATCGAGGACAAGCTTCCTGGCTCCGGCGTCGAGGGCAGCCTGGATCGCGTCGCGGAGGGTGACGGCTCCTTCGCCGAGAGTGATGCGACCGCTGACTTCGAGAAACGTGATGCCGTGGACGTGACGGATGTTGACGTGTGCGCTCATGGGGGTGCCTCCTGTTCTTTGGGTGGAGTGGGTGGAGATGGGATATTTAGGGGATGGGTGCGAGCGAAGGTCCCCGAAGGGACCTACCGCGGTGATTCGAGGGCAGCGATCTCTACGCTGGTGGGATCGGACACGGAGGCATGCTCGTCACCATGCTGGCTGCGCCTGGCCTGTTGTTCGGCCTTGGACTGGGGGCAGGTGAGATAGTCTGTGTCCCCGCGCGTCCAGACCTCGCGAAGAAAATACTGGTTGCCGTAGTGGTGGAAGACAACGCCGCTGATCCGGGATGGGGTACGAGTCGATTCGTGCATGCTGATGGCGAAGCCCGAATGCTTTCCGCCCTGGACGTAGAGCAGATCTTCCTCGGGATTGCTGAGGACGTAGGTGCCGGGAGCGAAGTGGGTGGACCCGATCTGGAAGGCGAACGGCACAGCCACGCGGGTGCGGGCGGCCGGCATCTGTGCCGGCAGTGCAGAGCAAACCAGGGCGAGGGCCAGCGTGGAGACATAGACGGAAGCGCGTGTCTTTAACATCGAGAGGGTAGACATGAGAGCTTCTCCTTTTGGAAGGCGTCTGAAATAACGCCTTCACTGAATAAGGCGGAGACGGTGGGAAAAGGTGCCACGAAGGCTCTCAGTTATTTTGGGATTTATTGTGGGGTGTCGCGCGGTGGGTTGGGGAGCTGACGGAGTTCGCGAAAGAGCCAGATGCGGGCCAGGGACCAGTCGCGCTTGACGGAGCGCTCCGAGACCCCGAGCAGCGATGCGATCTGTTCGAGCGACAAGCCGCCGAAGTAGCGCAACTCCACGACCTTGCCCTGGCGTGGCTGCAGATGTTCGAGGGTTCTGAGGGCTTCGTTGAGGGCGACGATCTCGTCCAGCTTTTCGGTGGAGATGGCCAGGTCGTCGCGCAGTTCGACGCGCTTGATCCCTCCGGCGCGGTGTTGCGCGTTGTGCGCGCGGGCATAGTCGACCAGCACGTGGCGCATGACGTTGGCGGCCATCCCGATAAAGTGCTCGCGGCTGTTCCATTCGGCCTCGCCCTGGGCCAGCCGGAGGTAGGCCTCGTTGATGAGGGCCGTGGCCTGCAGGGTGTGGTCGGGGCGTTCCCTCCGCATATAGGACGCCGCGAGCCGGTGGAGCTCCGCGTAGACCAGGGGCAAGAGCTTTTCCGCGGCGCCGGTATCGCCGCGGGTCATGGCGTGCAGCAGCTGGGTTACCTCGCCCTTGTCCTCGGTCATGGGGGCTACCTCCGCGTTGGGCCTGGGAACATCCTACGGCTGTTCGGCCGCATTGCAAGGCTGGGCCGTTCGCTCGATCGCAAGGATCGTGCGGTCATCCTGTGCGGGGCTTCCGTTGCAGAAGGCGTCGACGGCGGAGAGCAGCGCCGCGACCGGGTCGGCCGCTCGCAGCGGCGTCTCGAGCCTCTCCATGCCGAACTGCTCGCCGTCCGCAGCTTCGGCCTCGGTAATGCCGTCGGTCAGCAGGACGATCCGGTCGCCGACCGAGAGCGTGGCGTGGACCAGGTGATACTGCGCGAATCCGAACAGCCCGACAGGCATGTCGCCATCGCCGAGAGTTTCGACTTCACCGCTGGCGCGGACGATGAGGGGCGGCACGTGGCCGGCGTTGATGACTTCAATCTGCGCGGTGTGTGCGTCGGCTTGCACGTTGGTTTGCGCGTTGGTTTGCGTATAGCGAAGAGCGGCGATGGTCACGTACTTTTCGCCAGGCGTGCGGGAGCAGACGAAGGTGTTGAGGGATGCGATGGACTCCACCAGGGTGATGCCACGATCGGCACCGAGGCTCATCTGCGCGTGAAACATTCCCTGCACCATGGAGGCGAGCAGGGCGGCTGGAACGCCCTTGCCGCTGACATCGGCGACGATCGCGACAAAGCCGTCTGCGAGCAGGATCACATCGTAGAAATCCCCGCCGACGCCGGTGCATGGGATGGTTCGCGCAGAGAGGCGCGCGTAGGAGAGCTCGGGAAGTCTCTGGGGAATGATCTGGCTCTGGATGGTGGCTGCGATCTGAAGTTCCTTGCGCAGAAGGGCGGACTGGCGCTCCATCTCGATGAGCCGGAGATTGTCGAGCAGGGTTGCCGCCTGGCGGGCGATTGCGTGCAGGATCTCCTTGCCGACGCGGGTGAACTCGCGGTTGCGGCTGTGACTATCGAGATAGAGAAGGCCCAGCAGCAGGGGCGAACCCTGCGCACGGAGAGGGATCGCAAGGACGCTGCGAATGTCGTTGGCGAGAAGGCTGTGGCGCTCGGCGGCGATGTCGTCGGGAATGTCGGTGAGGATGAAGTCCGCTTGAGAGCGGGCCGCATCGCGCACGACGGAACGGGAGATGGCCGGCTCTCCCGCGATCTCGTTGCCATTGCGATCCCGGCCGCACTGCAGGCGGAAACTCTCGGCGCTCTCGCCCAGAAAGACGAAGCCGCGTTCGGCACCGGTGAGACGGATGCTGTAGTCGATCATGGTGCAGAGGACTTCCTGACTTGCTTCGATCGAGCCCAGACTTTGGGCGGCCTGGAGAAAGAGCGCAAGCTTCTCCATGTCGCTATCCCCGGCCGCGCTCGACCAGCTGCGCGACAACTGGGCGAGCAGGGTCTGCGGGCCGTCCTGATCGTGATTGCCCGCTTCGAATTGCAGGACACACTGGCGGCTGCCGAGGGCGATGGAGTCGCCTGGGTGCAGGATCGCGGCGGTGATGCGGGCGCCGTTGACGAAGGTCCCATGGCGGCTGTTCCGGTCGTGAAGAATGTAGCGGCCGCCATCCCACTCAATGGAGGCATGCTCGCGCGAAACCTGGGGATGGGCGAGGACCAGATGGCAGGCTTCGCTGCGGCCAAGGCTGAAGGGGAGCGGCTCGATCGGGCGCGTGCGCCTCACGCCGTCGGTGTGCAGGACGAGGCTGGCGGACGAGCTTGGATGGAGAGGCATGGGCGGTTTGGCGGAGAAGCGCGGGTGGCGTTCCATCCCTCTTGACAAACGCTCTCCAACGAAAACATACTAAACCATTTATGGGGCGAGCAAACGTGCTGACGCATGCTCCGCGGTGCGGTGGATGACGGTACATGGCACGTTTCCGCCCGGAGCTACGCATTACAGCATGGACGAAAGAGTATAAGCTACAGGAAACTCCTGGAGCGTTGCGTAACTTTTTTAGCGGCAAGGCACGATGAGCTTCGCACATCCTTCGTGGTTCAGGGGGACGCTGCGCCGGTTCTCTTACGCGATGCGACGCCCTGGCTACTCTTTGCTGACTACCGCTACAGGTTCAGCATTCACAGCTTCAACGAACGGCGCGCCGATGGCATTCCTTACTCCCCGGGATGGGAATCATGGCCAAGGAAGAACAAACCGTTGAGCAATTGTTCTGCGCTGCGCTGGAGCGCCGGCCGGAGGATCGGCGGGCGTTTCTGGATCGCGTGTGCGCGGGGGCGCCTGAGCTCAGGCAACACGTGGAGGAGCTGCTGCTTGCGGACCAGGAGGCTGGGAGCTTTCTCAACGGAGAGCTGCTGATCCGCACCGCAGATGCATCGAACGCAACTGCGCCGAACCTGGAGACGAGAGACAGCGGCGGAGTTCCCAGGGGTTCGGGTGCCTCCGGGAGCGGGCGCTTCGCACCAGGACAGAGGATCGCTTCGCGGTTCTCGGTCATTCGCTACATCGATCGCGGCGGCATGGGAGAGGTGTACGAGGTGGAGGACCGGTTGCTGCAGGGCGTGCACGTGGCGCTCAAGGTGATCCTTCCACACATCGCGGAAGACGCCGGCGCGACTCACCGGTTTGAACAAGAGGTTCTGCTGGCGCGCAGGGTGATTCACCCGAATCTCTGCCCGATCTATGACATCGCGCGTTGCGAGGAGCCGGCTCCGCCGTTCCTCTTTCTGACGATGAAGCTGCTGTCGGGCGAGACACTGGCTGCGAGACTGGCGAGGCCGCCGGCCATCTCTCGCGACGAGATGCTCACGATCGTTCACCAGATGATCGCGGGGGTTGCGGCGATCCACGATGCGGGGGTCATTCATCGGGACATCAAGCCGAATAATGTGATGCTCGACCACACGGGCACGGAGCTATGTGTGTCGATCATGGACTTTGGCCTGGCGCGGCTCTATGACTCGCAGGTCACGGTGCTGGCGCGCGGGCTGGTGGCGGGAACTCCGGGCTACATTGCTCCGGAGCTGCTGCGGGGCGACCCTCCCTCGCAGGCAACCGACATCTTCGCGCTCGGCGTGCTGTTCCAGCAGATGATGATCGGGGATCAGGCTCAGGTCGAGCGATCGGGGCTGTCGGCGAAGCCCTCCCCTGCCCTCGATGGCGCCGATGTGCCGGCTGCGGTGATTCATGCGGTGAAGGAGTTTCTTTCGGACGACGCTGCGCGGCGCTGTCGTGCGTTCGAAGAACTCCGGGCGACGTTCGGATCGCCGGGGTCGATTGGGGGAAAGGCGTTCGACAGACCCCGGCAGGTGCTGACGCGCCGCAACTTCGTTGTGGGCTCTGCGCTGACGGCGTGTGCGGCCGCGGCCGGTGTGGTCTGGAAGCACGAGCGCATCTATGACCTGTTGCATCCTCTGCCCCCGAAACGCTTTGTCGCGATCCTGGACTGGCCGGCTCCGGACCCTCGCGTGAAGCCGATGCTGATGGGATTGATCGATGCGATGGCCAACGAGCTGGCTCGTGCGGAGGTCTTCGATCACAATCTTTTCATCACAACGCCACGAACCATTACCGATGTGAGAACGCCGGCCGAACTGAACGATGTGCGCGAGTCGCTGGGCGCCAACCTGGTGCTGGCAACGGCTACCGTTCCCTCGTCGAGGGAGTACCATGTTTCGCTCAAGGTGCTGGATCCAGCGTCGGCGCTGCCGTTGCGTTCCAAGTTGATTCGCGTGCCGGTGAGCGAGCAGGCGTCGCTGCCGGGGATTGTTGTGCGTGGCGCGGCCGCGCTGCTGGACATCCACAACTATCAGCCGGAGGACAAACGCTTCCAGTATGGAACCGCCAACCGGGACGCGCTGAACGCTTTCCAGCACGCAGAGGCGCTGATGAAGCAGCCAAATTTTACGGGAGTGGAAGGTGCCATCGCGCAGTACAAGCAGGCGGTTGAAACGGATCCCCGCTATGCGCTGGCGTATGCGCGGCTGGCGCTGGCGTATCTGCGGTTCTATGACATGCGCCGCGATCCGAGCTCGATGATTCTGGCGAAGGCCAACGCGGAGACGTCGCTGTCGCTCGATCCCGACCTGGTGGAAGGACATGTGGCGATGGCGTCTGTGTTTGAAGGGACGGGGGATGAGACGAATGCCCTGCATGAGATGGGAAGAGCGCTCGCGCTCGACCCTTCCAATCCGAAGACGCTTACGTACCAGGGGCAGATCTTCGATCGGCTGAACCGATGGGATGATGCCGAAAAGGATTTTCTGAGGGTCCTGAAAGAACGGCCCAACTTCTGGCTGGCTTATAACGAACTGGGGATGAACTATAACTGGCAGGGAGATTATCCCAAGGCGCTGCAGGCGTTTCGTGCCGCGAGCCTGGCAGCACCGAAGAATTCGTTGGCGTTGAGCAATGTGGCGTCGCTCTGTTTTCAGCTGGGGAAGTTCGATGAAGCGGTCGGGACGGCGAAGAAGAGCATGGCGATTGAGCCGAACGATCTAGCCGCGGCGACGATGGCGGAGGTGCTGCGGGCGCAGAAAAAATATCCTGAGGCGCTGCAGTGGGCGCTGCAGGCGGTGACGTTGAATCCGGCGGAAGGCACCAACCTGCTGGAGCTGGGAGACTGCTACTCCAAGGTGCACGGACATGCGGCCGATGCGGAGAGCGCGTATGGGCAGGCTGCGCAGATGGAGGAACAACAGATGCAGACCGATCCCACCAACGGTCCCGGGTGGATGCTGCTGGCGCTCTATCGCGTGAAGTCTGGCAGGCCGGAGGGTGCGTATGCGCTGGTGCAGAAGGCTGAATCCCTGAAGGCCGGCGACCTCGACTCGCAATTATTCAAGGTGAGAATTTTAGAGCTGCTGGGCCGTCGCGAGGAAGCACTTGCGACACTGAACACCTGCATGAAACGAGGGGCCACGTCCTACCAGATGGATGCATCGGTCGATCTTGATTCGCTGCAAAGCGATCCGCGTTATGGCGAGATCATGAACGCTCATCCTTCGGGCAATGTTGTATCGCTGCCAATTTAGATGTTCCGGAGATCTCTCAATGCGCATTCGCTCATTCACATCCGTTGCACTTTGCATGCTGGTTCTGGGACTGACTGGATGCCGTATTCAGTCCACGCTGATCATGACGTCTCTTGCGCCTTATGCCTACGCCACTCCGGGGCAGACACTGGAATGGCTGCCCTCGAGCCCACAGGCAACCCCCATCTATGTCGATCTTGGCGTCAATTCCCCGTGCCCAAAGCAGTATTACCTGGTGGGGCCCAAGCCTGCTCGATGCAAGGTGCTGAAAGACCATAACGGCTACTTCGCCTATCACTTCGAGACCCAGGAACCTGACCCGAAAGGACTCTACGCGAGAAGTTGTCCGTATTGCCAGGTCGCCATCGAGCCACCGTCGCAGACGCCCGCTGTTGTAGCCACGAAGGGCGATAGCGATGACAGCGGGACCGGCTATAGCCTCAACGTAAGCTGCAAATCAGGAGTGGCGACGGTTGACAGTTCACCGGTTAGAGGTGGAGTTCAAGATCAGGATCAGGTCTCCTGGGTTCCGATCTACCCGGCCCACCAGGTCACGGTGACGACGAATAACAACATGTGCACCGGGGGAGACAAAGGAGTGTTTAACGCCAACCAGGTCTGCACGGTGTCCGGCCCACCTTCGTCGCCGGGGCAGCCTCCCGTCCCATACACCTACGATGTGAAGTTGGATCAGTGCGCCGGTCCAGGGTCCGGCAATCTCACCATCAATCCGCCACCGCCGCCACCACCACCCGCACAGTAGACGTAGCGCAGGAGTGAGGCTCGGGGTGGACAACTGCTCGGGCGCGGACAAGCGTTCCAGCAAGAACCCGCGGAGCAGGAGAAGGCGGAAGCACGCAGGGGGATCGTTTCAAACGATCCCCCGGGGTGAGCGGCTGTACCTCGCAGTTGGCGTCAGAAGGTGACGTCGACCGTTTGCAGGGCGGCGCGGGCGGGAAACTCGATCAACACACCACCGGCGTCGGGCTGGGGGTGCGGGAGGGGGTTGCCGTCGAGCGTGATGGTCTTTGCGGGGCGCGGCAGGAGCAGGCGGATCGCGGTGAGGTCGTGGTCATCGCGGGCTTCGATGCTGGTGACGGCGAAGTGCAGGGTGCTGGCGGTGGCTTGCTCGTCCACGACTTTGGCGCTGGCCGCGAGGACGCGGGCGGTGGCCGCGGGGAAATAGCCGGGATCGAGCAGGAGACGGCGCTCCCCTTCACCGACCTGCGGATCGTCGACGAGGCGGAGGTGGGCGTCAAAGAGATCGATATAGCGGCCGTGAATGCGGGTGGGCGCGGGCGTGGTGTGGGAGGGAGGAGCGGGAGCGCCTGCGGTTGCAGACGGAGCTCCGTCGAGCGGCTTGACGACGCTGCCGGCGACGCGCGCCAACGCGTCCTCGGGGGTGCCCGCGGGCTTGTCGAAGCCGGAGGCGATGACGAAGGGACCGCGGCGCATGACGAAGGCGGTGGACTCATGCCAGGGGAGGTGGACCTGGCTGGCTGCCTGGCGGGTCGCGGCAAGGACGACCGCGGGGCCGTTGGGGTCGGCGGCGAGTGCGGAGGGTGAGGTCTTGCGGAAGAGGACGATGCCCTTGCCGACGTGGTGGATGCCCTCGCTCGCGGGGTCGAGGCCGAGCGATTGGAAGAGGAGCTCGCGCGGGGTGACGGAGGTTTTGCCGTTGTCGTTCCACCAGTCCTGCGCGTGGTTGTAGGGGTCCTGGTCGGCGTCGAGGACGACGAGGGCTCCGCCGGCCCTGACCCAGGCGGCGATGGCTGCATGGAACCTGGGTGAGGGCGGCTTCTGGCCTTCGTAGGTGAGGAGCAGAAGCTTGTACTGCTTGAGGAAGCCGGCTGCGTCCTGACCGCGATAGGTGCTCTCGATCTGCACCGGCTCGGCGGGGATGCCATGCAGGATGAGGGGCAGGGCGAGACCGTAGAAGTTACCCAGGTAGGCGTCCGACGGCAGCGGTTTGGCGCGCTGGAACATAAGCGTGTCGCTGACCAGGATGCCGATGTGCTGGGTGCCGGAGACCTGCCAGCGGGCGGGCTGATCGTGCATCTGTCCGAGGGCGTGAAAGACGGTCTGCAGCTCGGTCTCGTAGGCGGAGGGGATGGTGGTCATCTGCGGCGTGGGGTCGACTGCGGACGGCTCGGTTGCGGGACGAAGCGAGTTGGTGTCGAAGATGCGGTTGGGCCAGGGGAGGATCTCGTAGCTGCTGACTTCGGGCTGGAGCAGCGAGGCGACGAGGGTGGACTCCCAGTTGCGCTTGTAGTCGGTCCAGGAGTGGTTGGGATTGTCCTCGATGGGGTCGTTGAGATACCAGATGCGCTTGCCGGAGGAGCGGGCGATGTTCTGCAGGGCACCGTACTCGAGGAAGGCGGTCTCGAAGGTGCGCTCGGCGGGGATGCCCTGGTAGACATTGACGGCGCGGCTGGTGCCGGTCCAGACCTGGGCGATGTAGCCGTCGGCGCCGACATCGAGCAGGGAGGACTCGGGCGAGACGATCTGCCACTGCGCGTAGTTGATGAGGGAATGGGTGGCGACGTAGCAGGGGGTGAGCTTGTGGTGCTGCCGATCCCAGGCGCGGACGGCGGTGAAGACCTGGGCGAGGGCGCGCTGATAGAGGAAGTACTTCAGCTTGCTGGCGCGGTACTGGGCGTCGGGCGAAGAGTCGGGAGCGCGCCACGGCTCGTGGTAGTAGCTCTGCCACTCTTTCTTGAAGGAGTCGGACCAGCCGGCGCGGGCCCAGAACTCGGGCTCTTCGAGATAGATGGCTTCGGCGCCTGCGTCGAGTGCGCGAAGGACGCCGTGGCTGAGGTACTTTCCGTAGCTGTCGGAGGGGGCGATGTAGGGGACCTCGCGGCCGCTGTGCAGGATGAGCTTGCCGTCGGACTCCTGCTGGGTCTCGTTCCAGTGCTGCTGGCCGTCGAAGTCGCCGCGGAGATAGTCGCCGTAGGTTCCCCAGGCGACGCCGGTCATGACGGCGACGCGATAGCCGTGGGCCTTCCAGGAGCGAATGCGGTCCGGCAGATCCCCGTTGATGCCGTAGGCAAGGACGGTGCCGGCTTCGACGTTGACGCGCGGTGACCAGACGTTCTGGGTCTGGAAGATCAGGGTGTCGTTGGGGTGGGGCGGGGTCTGAGCGATGGCGGCGGTGGAGAGGGTCAGGGCCAGGGCAAGCGTCTTCATAGGTTATTTGATCGTATCGCGATTCTTAATTCGAGCGGCGCTGTGGGGCAGCGCGGGACAACGGCGGCGGGGGTGGCGTTGGCTGGGAAGGCGGGAGGGGGTCAGGCTTTGGGGGGCTTGGGGGTGGAGGCTAGCCAGGCCTGGGAGTTGAAGAGGGCGCGGTCCATGCTGCGGACCCAGTCGGTGGGCTCGGAGGGGGAGCGGCCGGAGGCGGTGGCGGTGGCGAACTCGTTGCGGAGGGCCTGGAATTTGGCTTCGAGGTCGTCGAGGGCGGAGAGGAGCATGGCCTCGGGGGTCATGGGGAGCTTGGGGGAGCCGAACTCGAGCTTGCCGTGGTGGGAGAGGATCATGTGCTCGACGAGGAGGCGGAGCTGGGGCGGAAAAGGCTCGGCGGGTGTGGCGGCGTCGAGGGCTGTGATTTTTTCCTGGAGGAGGCGCTGGGCGATGGAGATGTGGCCGATGAGCTGGCCTTCGAGGGTGTAGTCGAAGGTGGAGCCCCAGGAGAGCTCGCGGACTTTGCCGATGTCGTGGAGGATGGCGCCGGTGAGGAGAAGGTCGGGGTCGACCTCGGGGTAGAAGGGCGCGGTGGCGAGGCAGAGGCGGACGAGGTGGAGGACGTGCTCGAGGAGGCCGCCGATCCAGGCATGGTGGAGGCGCTTGGCGGCGGGGGCTTCGAGGAAGGCGGGGCCGAGGGTGGGGTCGTCGAGGAAGGCGAGGACCAGGCGGCGGAGGTGGGGGTTCGAGAAGGCTTCGACGTAGGAGCGGAGCTCGGCGGCCATGGAGGGGATGTCGTACTGGGTGGTGGGGACGAAGTCGGCGGTGTCGATCTCGGAGGCGGCGGCGAGGCGGAGCTTGGAGAGGGTGATCTGGAACTTGCCTTGGTACTTGGAGATCTGGCCCTGGACTTTGACGTAGCAGCCGGCGGCGCAGGTCTCGAGGGCGGAGGCGAAGTCGTCCCACATGCGGGCTTCGAACTGGCCGGACTTGTCGGCGAGGGTGAGGGCGAGGTACTGGCCGCTGGGCTTGCGGTCGCGGGCGCTGATGGCGGCGACGAGGAAGAAGCTGGTGATGGGCTGGTTTTCGAAACGGGCGGCGTCGGCGATGTAGAAGTCTTTCATTGCTGATGGCAAGGATACGACAGATGCGGAGAGGCGGATGCGGAGGTTCGGAGATGCGGAGATTCGAGAGGCGGAGAGGCGAGATTCGAGAGGCGAGAGGCGGGATTCGAGAGGCGAGAGGCGGAGAGGCGAACGTGCGGAGAGGCGGAGATGCCCAAAGAGTGAGAGGCTACATGCGGAGGAGCGGAAGCGAGCTTCGGGGTTCAGCAGCTCGCTTCTCGCACCTCGTATTTCATATCTCGCCTCTCCGCATCTCGCATCTCGCCTCTCCGCATCTCGCCTCTCGCAAACAGCAACGAGGGCCGGGTGGCCCTCGTTGCGGGGTGAGGTTGGGTGGAGATTACTGGGGGGTGGAGGAGGGCGCGGGGACGGGTGCGGCGAGGTCGGGATTGACCGTGGGGGCGACGGTGTTGGGCACCTCCTTGGGCTGCTTCGGCTTCTCCTGCATGCGTTCCTTGACTTCGCCCTTCTTGCGCTTGTGGCTCATCTTCTTCTTGGTGACGGTGTCGCCGTTGAGGCCGAGGGGCTGGGCGCGGACCTTTTCGTCGGCGTTCTCGGTGGGGGTGGTGGGCATGGGACGCATCTCGGCCTTGGCTTCCGCCTTGGTGAGCTTCTCCTTGGCGGTGCGTTCCTGGGCCTGGGCCTCGAGGTCGGAGAAGCGCACCTTCTTCTGCGGGCCGTTCTGGGTGGCAAACGGGTCCGCGTTGTCCTCGTCGGCACCGGTGCCGGTGGTGATGGTGGTGATGGACTCGGTGGGCGACATGGCGACGCCGGGGGCCTGGCCGGTGATGGGAGCTCCGATGGAGCCGCCAGCGGCGGTCTCGGCGGTTCCCTGGGGCAGAGCCTGTTCGGGAGCCTGGCCGAAGCGGATCTTCTCGCGGCGGATCTTCTTCGGCTTGTAGACGACGTCCACCTTCTTGCCGGAGCGCTCCTCTGCCTTGGCGGCGCGGGCGGCCTGCTTTTCGGCGACGCGCTCGCGGGCTGCGGCGAGCTCGACCTGCGCACGGTTGGCCTTCTCCTGCTCGAGGCGCTGCTTGGCGCGAATCTTCTTCTTGAGCGGAGGCGCCTTGTAGGCGGTGTAGGCGATCTGGGTGGTGGGCTTGCGTTGGTGGCAGAGCCGGTGTCGGTGAAGCCGGAGGCGATCTCGATGTAGGCGTCGGCGCGGGCCTTGGTGAGGTAGGCACGCAGGGCGGGCTGGAGCTGCTGGAAGTAGAGCGCCTCCTGCACCTTCTCTTCGACCGAGGAGAGGGGAGGAACGCCGGCCTGCTGGTGGGAGTCTACGTGGAGGATGACGTAGCCCTGGCGGGTGCGGATGGGCGCGGTGTTGCCGCCGACGGGGAGCGAGAAGGTGGCCTTCTCGAGGACGTCGCCGAGGGCGCCGCGCTTGAAGTCGCCGAGGTCGCCGCCGGCAGAGGCGGTGGGGCCGCCGGAGTCGGTGCGGGCGATGGCGGCGAAGTTGCCACCGGCGCGCAGCTTGCCGGCGATGCCGTCGGCCTTGGCCTGGGCGGCGTCGAGCTGTGCCTGGGTCGCGTTCTCGGGGGTGGGGATGAGGATCTCGCTGAGGTGTACCTGCTCGGGGAGCAGCGAAGTCCTGCTTGTGGGCGTTGTAGTAGGCGAGCTCATCGGCGTGGGTCATGTTGAGATGGCTGCCGACCTGGTCGCGCACCACCTGCTGGCGGATGATCTGATCGCGGATGTGCTGCTTGAAGTCTTCGAAGGAGACGCCCTGCTGGGCGGCGGCCTTCTCGAGGGCCTCCATGTCGGGCAGGTTGTTCTTCTTGCGGATGTCGTCGAGCTCGCGGATGGTCTCGGCGTCGCCGGTGATGCCGAGCTCCTTGCCCTTGGAGAGCAGGAGCTGCTCATCGATGAGGTCGCGGAGCAGGTTATGGATGCGGTCGTCGAGGTCGGACTGGGAGAGATTCTCCTGGCGAGCTTCCTGCAGGAGCTGGTCTTCGGCGGCCTGGTACTCGGTGCGGGTGATGATCTGGTCGTTGATGCGGGCGACGGCATCTTCGACGACGGTGCCGTTGGGCGTGATGGGGGTGGGGGTGGGCAGGGGCGGAACGGAGAGCGTGGAGGCAGGCTCGAAGTTGGTGCCGGGAGGCTGGTAGCCGGGCTGCTGCGCGAGCGCAGCGGAGCCGGCCAGGCCGGCGCCGGCCAGGGCAGCGGAGAGGACGAAGGTGGCGACGAGGCTGGACTTGGTGGAGAAGCGGCCACTGTGGTGAACCGGTTCTGGAGCCCGCCTTGGAGGTTGATGCGTGTAAGCTTCTCGGTCATCCGTTCCTTATGCAGATACACCCGTGCAGGGGGTGCTAGCCCTGCGGCCCAATGAGGATTTGACCGCGCGGCCGGGTAGAGGTTATCTGGCACTCTCCATTCTACCCGCGCCGACGGTGGTTTGGGGGACGAGGCGCCAGGTAGATCGTCCAGCGACCAGGCATCGTGCAAACCCATGTCTCCAAGGCGAGACATGGGGCACCCGAGTTGCGGGTGGGAGGAGGGCTGGGAGAGGCAATGGCTAACCCGACGATGCTATACTCCGTCCAACTGGAAAGGGCTGCAACGACGCAGGTTCCGCCGGTTGTTTCCAGCAGTTTCACTCGAGGTATCTTCCCTTCCATGATGGCTTCTCCGATGCGCCGCGCACTCTTTTCAGCAACGATCTTTTTAACAGCCTGCGGGTTTGCGGGTTCGCTGGCGGGCGGCCGGGTGGCTGCGCAGTCGGCCACGGATGAGTCGCAACTGCGCGACTCGATGAAGCAGTTCACGGACGTGTATGCGCTGGTGGAGGCGAACTACGCGAACAAGCTGAACCAGGACCAGGTGGACAAGGCGATCTACGACGGCGCGATCCCGGGCATGCTGCATGTGCTGGATCCGCACTCGAATTTCTATGATCCGAAGTCGTATGCGGAGATGCGCGAGGAGCAGAGCGGCAAGTACTACGGCGTGGGCATGCGGATTGTGCTGCGAGAACGGCAAGGTGGTGGTGGTGGTGCCGATGGAAGGGACGCCGGCGTTTCGGGCGGGGATCCGGCCGGGCGACGTGATCCTGTCGGTCGATGGAAAGTCGACCGACCACATGGATACGGCGGCCGTGGCTGCCCTGCTGAAGGGACCGCGCGGAACGCATGTGGCGGTGACGATGATGCGCGAGGGGTCGGCGAAGCCGCTGGTGTTCGACCTGATGCGCGATGAGATTCCGGAGAAGTCGGTGGACCTGGCGTTCATGATCCGGCCGGGGATCGGGTATATCCGCATCACGGGCGAGATGGAGACGACCTCGCAGGAGGTGCAGGCATGCGCTGGACAAGTTTGGGCCGAACCTGCAGGGGCTGCTGATCGATCTGCGCGGCAATCCGGGCGGCCTGCTGAACCAGGCCGTGGATGTGTGCGACAAGTTCCTGCAGAAGGGACAGGTGGTGGTTTCGCAGCGGGCGCGCAAGGGCGTGTTCCCGGACCAGGTGTACACGGTGCCGAGAGGGTCGAGTACGCATTATCCGATCGTGGTGCTGGTGGATCGGAATACGGCGTCGGCTGCGGAGATTATCTCGGGAGCGCTGCAGGATCACGATCGCGCGCTGATTGTGGGCGAGACGACGTTCGGCAAGGGGCTGGTGCAGACCGTGTTTCCGATCTCGGAAGACAGTGGGCTGGCGCTGACGACCTACCACTACTACACGCCTTCGGGACGGCTGATTCAGCGCAACTACGATGGGGTTTCGCTGTACGACTACTACTATGTGCGCGACGGCGCGCTGCCGGCGAACAACACGAATAAAGAAGTGGAGAAGACCGATGCCGGACGGACCGTCTATGGCGGCGGCGGCATTACGCCGGATGAGAAGATTCCCGAGCTGAAGGGCGACCACTTCCAGGACGAGATGCTGATTCACTATGCGTTCTCCGACTTCAGCAGGCACTACCTTGCGGACCACACGGTGAGCCGGGACCTGGTGGTGGATCCGGCGCTGCAGCAGCAGTTCAAGGACTTCCTGAAGTCGAAGAACGTGGAGTTCACCGACAAGGAGTTTGCCGACAACCTGGATTGGGTGAAGGCGCGGATCAAGACGGAGCTGTTTACGTCGCAGTTTGGGCAGGCGGCCGGCAGCGAGGTGATTACCGAGTGGGATCCGCAGGTGAAGGCGGCGCTGAGCTATATGCCGGAGGCGCTGGCGCTGGAGAACCACACCCTGCCCTCGGAGCAGAAGGTGCAGACGGCGAGTACGAAGTAGGGAGGTAGTGGGTAGTAAAGACAAAGGCCGCGCTGAGGAGCGCGGCCTTTGTGCTTGAGCGCTGGATGTGCGCGCTGAGATCTGGAGCGGGAGACCGGGATCGAACCGGCGACATTCAGCTTGGGAAGCTGACGTTCTGCCACTGAACTACTCCCGCTTCTGAAGTCTGATTATAACGCCAGCGGACGGCGGAGCTGAGGATGGGCTCAAGTGATTGAGATCACATACTTGCAGGACCGGGACCGTTTCAATCGAAGCTGATCCCGGAGTGCCTAAGGCTGAGCCCGGGAGGCCCGTGCGGCGGGGGCTGGCGAAGGCTTGCTGGAAGCGCGAAGGCTTGCTGGAAGCGAAGGCTTCTGGAAGAAGGAGTGGCGATGACCCCGATGGCGACGTTGCAAGGCACCGCGTTGAAGAAGATTGTGTTCGGCACGGACTTTTCGCCGGTGGCGGAGAGGGCTGCGACCTTTGCCAAGGGGGTGGCGCTGAGCTTCTCGGCCAGCGTGGAGCTGGTGCATGTGTTCGATACGGACGTGTACCTGGATGACGCGGAGCCGCGGCTGCGGACGCTCGATGAGCGGCTGGCGGTGCGGTCGGAGAAGCTGGAGACGCTGGCGAGGAGCTTTGAAGATGCGGGGATCAAGACGGAGACGGAGCTGCCGACGGTGCGGCCAAGCTGGAGCGGGCTGCTGAAGGCGGCGGAGGCCGAGGGGGCGGACCTGATCGTGGTGGCGACGCGCTCGAAGGCGCAGCTGAAGCGGGTGTTTGTGGGGTCGACGGTGGAGGAGCTGATTCGGCATGCGTCGCAGCCGGTGCTGACGGTGGGGCCGAATGTGCCGGCGGCGATGGAGGGGCCTCTGGATTTCAAGCGGATTGTGTATGCCACGGACTTCACGACGGAGGCGGAGAAGGCGGAGCAGGCGGTGCTTTCGTTTGCGCGGCATGGAGGAGCCAGCGTGTACGTGTGCCACGTGATCGATTGCAAGGCGAACCCTGCCGAGGCTCCGGCGGAGGGGGAGGTGCGGGCGAGCCTGGAGGGGCTGATCGCCCGGTCGCCGCTGGGGGAGTATGGCTGCGAGCTGGCGATCTCGTATGGCGAGCCGGCAGAGGCGATCCTGACGCTGGCCGAGAAGGTGCGTGCCGACCTGATCGTGATGGGGCCGCGCAAGCGGTCGTTCTGGCTGACGCATGTGAAGCGCGGGGTGTCGCTGGACGTGCTGGCGGGGGCGAAGTGTCCCGTGCTGACGGTGCACTGATGGGAGAGAGCGTGCGGGTCGAAGCCAGGATCGGGTTGGCGGAGAACGAGCTCTACCGGCCGTATCTCTTCCGTATCCGGAGGACCAAGGATGTGGTGGGCTAGGGGCGCGGGTGGTGGCGGCGGGAGGAGAGGCATTGATAGAGGCGCCAGGCGTAGATGCCGAGGTTGAGGGCGCAGACGGCGACGGCGCAGGGGATGAGCAGAGCGAGGGGGACGTTGGGGTAGACGAGGGCGTCGAGAGCGTGGAGGAGGAAGCCGCCGGATAGAAGGTGGGCGCTGGCGCTGGGGAGGTGGATGCTGGCACTGGGAGCGTGGATGCTGGCTTCGAGGGCTTGCTCGGCGAGGGTGAGCGGGCAGTCGATGGGCAGGGTTTCGACGAGGATTCCCCAGAGGAGTGAGGCGATGTGGAAGGCGGTGAGCCAGGGGCGGCCGCGCGTCCAGAGGGCCCCGGCGATGACCCAGAGGATCCAGGCCAGGTGGATGGCGACGACCAGGGGTGCAAGGATTTGCAGGAGAAAGTTCATGGGACTGGGGCTGGGACGGCGGGTTGGGCGTCCAAGAGAGTAGGGGTGCGACGTGCGGCCCGGAAGCGTGCACGCTTCCAGCGTGTGATGCCGGTAGACGCAGGTGTGATGCCGGCAAACGTTATGATGAAACGGTTGAGCGTCTGCGGGCGAGCGCTGCCCTTCCCGGATGCTTCCCCCCTGCTGTAACGCGATAAGGAGAAAACCGAAGTGACCTCAAGAAGAATGCTGACGCTGGTGCTGGGATCTGTGGCGGGTGCTGCCGCTTTTGGAGCGTACGGGATGGCTGCCCAGACGGCGAGCGGTGCGGGAACGCTGCGGGCGACGCTGACCAATGGGATGCGGGTGGTGATCCTTCGCAACTCGCTGGCGCCGGTGGTGACGGTGGAGACGAACTTCATCGTGGGCGGGGATGAGACGCCGGAGGGGTTTCCGGGCATGGCGCACGCGGAGGAGCACATGGCGTTCCGCGGATGCACGGGCATGACGGCGGACCAGACGGCGGCGATCTATGCGCAGATGGGCGGAGAGAATAACGCGGACACGCAGCAGAACATCACGCAGTACTTTGCGACCGTGCCGGCGGCGGATGTGGATGTGGCGCTGGGGGCGGAGGCGGCGTGCATGCGGGGCGCGGATGATTCGCAGGAGGAGTGGTCCAAGGAGCGCGGCGCGATTGAGCAGGAGGTGGCGCGCGATCTCTCGAATCCGACGTACAAGTTCATCGACCGGATGAACGGCGACATGTTTGCGGGGACGCCGTATGCGCATGATCCGCTGGGAACCAAGAGCTCGTTCGATGCGACGACGGGCGCGATGCTGAAGGAGTTTTACGACAAGTGGTATACGCCGGCCAACGCGATCCTGGTGATCGTGGGCGACGTGGATCCGGCGGCGACGATGGCGAAGATCAAGGAGCTGTTCGACAAGATTCCGAGCCATCCGCTGCCGCGCGGCCGGCGATTCAGCTGGCAGCGGTGAAGTCGGAGAGCTTTTCGCTGGACAGCAATCTGCCGTACACGCTGGGATTCATTGCGTACCGGATGCCGGGAACGGACTCTCCGGATTATGCGGCGAGCCAGATCCTGGCGGATGTGCTGAGCAGCCAGCGCGCGGATCTGTATGGGATGGTGCCGGCGGGCAAGGCGCTGGGCACGGAGTTCGGCATGGCGGAGACGTATCCGATGGCGAGCGTGGGGTTCGGCCTGGTGGCCGAGCCGGCGGGCGTGGATGCGGCGGCGGCGATCGCGGAGATGCAGCGGGATCCTGGAGAGCTATGCGGCGAAGGGCGTGCCGGCGGACCTGGTGGACGCGGCGAAGCGCAGCGAGGTGGCGGCGGCGGAGTTCCAGCGCAACTCGATTCCGGGGCTGGCGAATGTGTGGTCGAATGCGCTGGCGGCGGAGGGACGGACGTCGCCGGATGAAGATGTCGAGGCGCTGAAGAAGGTGACGCTCGCGGATGTGAACCGGGTGGCGAAGGAGTATCTGACGGCGGCGAACTCGATTACGGCGACGCTGAAGCCGGTGCCGACCGGGCAGCCGGTGGCGTCGAAGGGATTTGGCGGCGCGGAAGAGGTGACGTCGGCTCCGACCAAGCCGGTGGAGCTGCCGGAGTGGGCTGCGACGCGCGCTCGATAAGCTGAAGGTGCCGACCGACTTATGCGCAGGCATCGGATACGACGCTGCCGAACGGGATTCGGCTGATCGTGCAGACCGATCCGATCAGCCCGACGGTGACGGTGATGGGCAGCGTGAAGCATAACTCGGACCTGCAGACGGCGGCCGGGGATGGATGGCGTGGCCGATGTGCTGGACGGGCTGTACTCGTATGGCACGCAGACGATGGACCGGCTGGCGTTCCAGAAGGCGCTGGACGATATTGCGGCGAATGAGAGCGCGGGCTACGGATTTTCGCTGGATCGTGCTGAAGGATCACTTCTCGCGCGGCGTGGAGCTGCTGGCGGACAACGAGCTGCACCCTGCCCTGCCGGCGCAGGCCTTCGCAGTGGTGAAGCAGCAGACGGCGCAGTTTGTCGCGGGGAATCTGAAGAGCCCGTCGTACAAGACGTCGCGGGCGCTGGACCTGGCGCTGCTGCCGGCGGACGATCCTTCGCTGCGGGAGGCGACGCCGGCGACGCTGGCGAAGGTGACGCTGGAGGATGTGAAGCAGTATCACGACAGCACGGTGCGGCCGGACCTGACGACGATCGTGGTGATCGGCGATGTGACGCCGGAGGAGGCGAAGGCGGTCATCGAGAAGTGGTTTGGGGATTGGAAGGCGGTGGGGCCGAAGCCGGAGACGACGCTGCCGCCGGTTCCGGTCAACAAGGCTTCGGCTGCGAATGTGGCCGATCCGGAGGCGGTGCAGGACTCGGTGGATCTGGCGGAGGAGCTGAACGCTGAACCGCTTCGATCCGGACTACTATCCGCTGCAGCTGGGCAATCATGTGCTGGGCGGCGGGTTCTATGCGACGCGGCTGTATCACGATCTGCGGCAGGTGGCGGGGTATGTGTACTACGTGGGCGTGGATGTGGCGGCATCGAAGACACGGGCGACGTACACGGTGGACTATGGCTGCAATCCGGAGAACGTGTCGAAGGCGCGGGCGCTGGTGCAGCGGGATCTGAACCAGATGCGGACGACGGATGTGTCCGATGCCGAGCTGCACCAGGCGAAGGCGCTGCTGCTGCGGCAGATTCCGCTGAGCGAGTCGAGCGAGGAGGCCGTGGCGCGATGGGTTCCTGGGGCGCGCGGAGATTGGGCTGCCGCTGGATGAGCCGATTCGCGCGGCGAAGAAGTACTACGAGCTGAACGCGGACCAGGTGCGGGCGGCGTTCTGCGAAGCATGGTTCGGCCGGATGACCTGGTGCAGGTGGTGCGGGGGCCGGCTCCGCAGTAGAGGGCGATCTCTTGCGGCACGCTTCTTCGTCGATGGTCGGACAGGGTACACTCCGCAGGAGGACGGACGGCCTTGACCGATTCGACGACAAACCGAGGCAGCATGAGGCTGGAGTCTGAGCTGTCGAGCGTGGACCCTGTGGAGGCGAAGGCCGAGCAGATGGCGCGGGAGGCGGGGTTCGATGAGGACTCGGCCAGCCAGATTGCGATGGTGGTGCGCGAGGCCGTGATCAATGCGATTCTGCATGGCAACCAGAAGGATCCGGCCAAGCATGTGCGCGTCAGCTTCGAGCTGAACGATGAGGCGCTGAAGATTTGCATTGCGGATGAGGGGCCGGGACTGGATCCGGACAGCGTGCCCGATCCGCTGGCTCCGGAGAATATTCTGCGCAGCTCGGGGCGAGGGATATTCCTGATGCGGGCGATCATGGATGAGGTACACTTTCACCAGTTGAGCCCCGGAACCGAGATTGAGATGATCAAACATCGAGTGAAGAAGGAGTTGCAGGCATGAGCATGAAGTTGACGACCCGGGAAGTGAGCGGGGTAACCATTGTGGATTTGAGTGGGAAGATCACCCTGGGTGAGGGCGGGCTGACGCTGCGCGATGAGGTGCGCAAGCTGCTGGCCGCGGGACAGAAGAAGATTGTGCTGAACCTGGGCGAGGTGAACTACATCGACAGCTCGGGGCTGGGCGAGTTGGTGAGCGCGTATACCGCGGTGAAGAATGCCGGCGGCGAGCTGAAGCTGCTCAACCTGACCAGCAAGGTGCGGGATCTGCTGGTGATTACGAAGCTGGTCACCGTGTTCGATGTCAAGGACGATGAGGCTGCGGCCGTGGCGGCGTTCGCGTAAACGAGGCTTGTTGATTCGATGAGCAGCAACGGCGCGTCTGATGACGCGCCGTTGTGTGTTTGCGCGGAGAAGTAGTGGACCAGCCGATGGGGAAGCGGAGGGCGACCGCGGGCGAGCGCGTCGATCACTTCCCACTCCAGCCAGTCAGCGGGCGCAGGATGCAGATAAAGGGCCGAGGATGGAGGCGACTTGCTCCCACCGGGCAGGAGAACGATTGAAAATCCTGGACTTAGGGAGATACGCGGAGAGACAGAGACATGCCCGCAGCGAGGCCTCTTTCGAGGGCCGAAGAAGCGTCTATTGTTCATGTTAGACTCGGAAGAATGAGTGACCCCAAGTATGGCGTGGGTGGCAGCATACCCAGCCCCTGCCCGGCCAGTTGCCGATCCGAATTTTCCTTCCGCGCCATGAGACCGGCTTGGATTCCTGCTCCTGATGCCGTGCTGGTCGCTGACCGTGCGTGCACAGCAGCCACAATCGCCTCCGGGTACCCGGACGGTTCCCAGACCACGACGAATCCAGATTGCTCGGACCCGATGCTGGCGAGTTCCGCCGACTGCTCCGGCCAGGACCAGGGGAACGGCAATCAGCAGCTGAACCGATGCCCGCAGAACGGGACCGGGGCTGCCCGAGCGGGTATGGCGCACGGACGCAGAATCAGAACAACAATTACACGGATCCTTGGGCAGCAGTGCACGGCAAGGAAACCTTCAGAATCCCGGCACCAGCAGATTTTGCTTCCACCGGAACCGCTGACCGAGTTTCAGAAGTTTGTGGCATCGACCTCGGGCCAGGTGCTGCCGATCTTTGGAGCCAACCTGTTTCGGCGGGTGCCTTCGACCTTTGCTCCGCTGAACATGACGCCGGTTCCCTCCGATTACGTGATTGGCCCTGGGGATGAGCTGCGCGTTCGGGTGTGGGGACAGGTTACGTTCCAGGCGAACCTGCAGGTGGATCGCGCGGGCGAGATTTATCTTCCGCAGGTAGGTCCGGTGCATGTGGCGGGCATGCCGTTTTCGGAGCTCGATAGCCATCTGCGGCAGGCGATCGGGAGGGTCTATCGCAACTTCGATCTGACCGCGGACATTGGACAGATCCGCGCGATTCAGGTGTATGTGGCGGGAGAGGCGCGACGGCCTGGCGTATACACGGTGAGCTCGCTGAGCACGCTGGTGGATGCGGTGTTTGCCAGTGGCGGACCGTCGGTACAAGGATCGATGCGCCACATTGAGTTGCGGCGCGGCAGCCAGGTGGTCACGGATTTTGATCTCTACAATCTGCTGGTGCATGGCGATAAGTCGAAGGACGTAAAGCTGCTGCCGGGCGATGTGATCTTCATTCCTCCGGTGGGAGCCGAGGTGGCGATCACGGGCAGTGTGCGGAATCCGGCGATCTACGAGATGCGTGAGGGCGAGTCGCTGGACGGACTGATCGCGGATGCGGGCGGGTGTCACGCCGTGGCGGCAGAGGCGCGTGTCTCGATCGAACGCATCTCGGAGCATCATGACCGGTATGCGATGGAAGTTGCCTACGATGCGAACGGCCTGAAGACGACGCTGGCCGATGGCGACCTGGTGCACGTGTACTCCATCGTTCCGCTGTATCAGAAGACGGTGACGCTGCGCGGCAACATCGCGAATCCGGGACGCTTTGCGTGGCATGCGGGCATGCACGTGAGCGAACTGATTCCGGATAAGGACTCGCTGATTACACGGAACTACTGGTGGAAGCGAGCGCAGCTGGGGCTGCCCGCGCCGGAGTTCGAGCCGGTTCCCAACTTCTCCAACATGCGGCAGCCGATACGATGACCATGCGTTCACGCTGAGGACGCCGAACCAGCGGGAGCCGAACGGGCGCAATGAGTATGGAACGCAGCAGGGCCAGTATGGTTCGAGCAGCAGGGCCAGTATGGTTCCGAGCAGCAGGGCCAGTATGGGGCCGCAGCAGGGCGAGCCTGGATCGCTCGACAATCAGAATGGATGCGGATTACCAGGCAGCAACAGGGTCAGTATGGTTCCCGCCGCCAGGGTCAGTATGGATCCACAGCAACAAAATCAGCCTTTGAATGCGCAGCAACGGAGCGAGCAATTCCTCGCTGGCGGCGCAGCAGAGCGAGAGCTCCAGTGCGGCTGTCCGCCGGGGGCGCAACGGACCGAGGTGCGCCAGCTCGCGCCGGAGATTGACTGGAGTTATGCCGTGATCCAGCGGCTGGATCCGGTGACGCTGAAGACGACGCTGATCCCCTTTGACCTAGGCAAGCTGGTTTTGGATCACGATAGCTCGCAGGACCTGGAACTGCAGGCCGGGGATGTGGTCTCGATCTTTTCGGAAGCGGACATCCACGTGCCGATTGCGCAGCAGACGAAGCTGGTGACGCTGAGTGGGGAGTTTGTGCATGCGGGAGTGTACTCGGTGCAGCCGGGCGAGACGTTCCGGCAGCTGGTGGAGCGGGCAGGAGGGTTGACTCCGAATGCCTATCTGTACGGGTCGGAGTACACGCGCGTATCGACACGCATCATGCAGCAGGCGCGCATCGACGAGTATGTGCAGAACTTGAGCATGGAGATCCAGCGCAGCAATATGGCGGTGGCTGCGTCCGCGGCTGAGTGGCCAGAACGTGGCAGGTACAGCTGCGGGGCAGGCGAACGAGCAAAACCTGCTCACCAGTCTCAGGCAGATTCGGGCTACCGGGAGAATCGTGCTGGACTTCAATCCAGACAGCAAAGGAACGAGCAGCCTGCCGGAGATCGCGATGCAAGACGGTGACAAGTTTATCGTGCCGCCCGTTCCGGCGACGGTGGACGTCGTGGGCGCCGTCTACGACCAGAACTCCTTCCTCTTCAGCCCCCATGGCAAGGTGGGAGAGTATCTGCATATGGCGGGAGGTCCCAGTCGCGATGCGGACCGGAAGCACGAGTTCCTTATCCACGCAGACGGCAAAGTGGTGAGCTATGTTTCGGGCAAGGGCCTGTGGAGCGACAACTTCAACAGCCTGCGCGTGTATCCCGGCGATACGATCATCGTGCCGGAGAAGACGTTCAAGCCGGGCGCATTGTTCGAACTCATTCAATACACCCAGCTGTTCTCTCAATTCGCGCTAGGCGCCCTTGCCCTCAAGGAACTTCAGTAGCAGGACTCTGACAGGAATCCGATGACTTCTAATTCCCCACTTCCGACCATGAATGAACGCGTTGATGCCACTTCCTGCCGTGACCACGGCGTAGCAGCGCAGCGTTGCGGAAGACGGGGAGATCTCGCTGCTGGATCTGCTGATTGTCATCGCCGAACGCAAGCGCATCGTGCTGGGGGTGACGGCGGTCTTCGCAATTCTCGCGATCATCATCTCGCTGATTCTTCCCGTCAGCTATACCGCGACGGTTACGTCTGCTTCCGCCTCAGGAGAACAGTTCGATGGGGGCGATGCTCGCCTCGCAGCTCGGCAGCCTGGGAGGGATGGCGGCGTTGGCGGGCGGAAGTCTTGGCCTCAAGAATCCGAACGACCGCTACGTGGCGATGTTGCAGAGCCGGACTGTTGAAGATGCCATGGTGCAGCGCTTCGGGCTGATGCAGGAGTATCACGCGCACTATCTTTCCGACGCGCGCAAGGATTTTGAGAGCCATGCGACGGTCGACGGCAACGGCAAGGATGGCTTGATTCATATCTCGGTCGAAGATCACGATGCGAACACGAGCAGCAGAACTGGCCAATGGATATGTCGATCAGTTTCGGGACCTGTCTCAGCATCTCGCCATTACGGAAGCTTCTCAGCGCAGGCTCTTCTTTCAGCAGGAACTTGAGCAGGCGAAGAATAATCTTGCCAATGCCGAGGAGGCGCTGGAGCAGACAGAGCAGAAGACAGGAGTGATCCAGCCGGACAGCCAGGCAAGCGCGCTTGATCGAATCGGCAGCGTCGCTGCGGGCGCAGATTACTGCGCGCGAAGTGCAGATCCAAGGAATGCAGACGTACGCAACCGGAGAAAATTCCGAACTGATTCAAGCGCAGCAAGAGTTGGCGGGACTGCGGGCCCAGTTGGCGAAACTTGGCGGCTCCGAAGATAGCATCTGGCAATGAATTCATGATTCCCAAAGGGACTGGTCCCCAAGGCCGGAATGGAGTATGTCCGGAGGCTGCGCGATGTGAAGTATTACGAGACGATCTTCGATATCCTTGCGCGGCAGTTTGAGGTGGCGAAGCTGGACGAGGCGAAGGAGGGCGCGCTGATTCAGGTCGTTGACCCGGCGATTACCACCAGATCGGAGATCCTTCCCGAAACGAGGTCTCATCGTTCTTGGAGCTACCGTGGTGGGACTTTTCTTCGGAGTTTTCATTGCCCTATTCGAGGGCGGCTTCGGGCGCATGAAGAGCGATCCAGAGGCGAGCGAAAAGATTCGAACACTGAAGCGCGCGATATTCCCAGGCAAAGCGCTGCCATCCTGAAAACAACGGATGGAAGAATGGGCCACTGATGTGAAGATTCAGACCCCAAAATCTTCCATGGGAATCGATGAAATGGTCTCCTCCTTCTGCCAACGTCGGCTGCGCCGAATCGGTGTGCACGGGGGCGAGCGAGACTGGCACAGCCTATAGTTAGGGCTCCGGTGAAGCCGAGATTCTCTTAATTGGGATGGACGATTGATGAGCGAATCCTCGAGGGTGGCATATGACGCGCGACTCGGCCTTGGAAAGTACCGTGGTATGGGCCGCTTTTTACGGCTGTTGATCGAAGGAAACGAGCGTAGGTTCATCGGCCTTTGCGCCGACGGGGAGCATGACGCCTCACTACACCTGGTCGCAGCAGGTCTAGGTCCCTATCCGCTGTGGGAGCAGGTTTCCATTCCACGCCAACTGCGCAAGCTCAGCATTGGGACATTGATTGCACCCTATAATACTGCACCCTTGCGTTTGCCGAAGGCTGTCAAACTGGTGCTGGTGGTTCATGACCTGATCTTCATGGACCGCTTGCCGTTCTCAAAATCGCTCTATCAGAATGTGGGGCGCTGGTATCGTAAGTTCATTGTGCCGCGGGCTCTTCAGCGCGCAGATGTAATCGTGACAGTATCGAACCACACAGCCCAACAATTAGTCTCGCGATACGGCTTGGACAGAAGCCGTATCCACATTATTCCGAACAGTATTGGGCAAGAGTGGTTCGACGAAAAAAACGTCTCCGCTGCCATGCCGCGCTATGTCCTGGCTGTGGCGGGAGAGGCGCCAAGCAAGACTTTAAGGCGCGCTATCGCGGCGTTTGCGCAATGCCGCCGCATGGGCAAGGATCCGCAGTTGCGCCTAAAAGGTTGCTGGAGTGAAAGCAAAGTTTCACCCAGTATTTCAAGCTGAGGCAAGCAGTATCTGGCGTAGCGGATTTCGTGGACTTTATTGACTATATCGAAGATGCTGCAATGCGCCGCCTCTATCGGGAGGCAGTTTGTCGTCATGCCATCGCTTGCGGAGGGGTTCGGGATTCCCGTTCTTGAGGCGATGGCAAGCGGACTGCCCGTCACGGCAAGTTCTGCGACCTGCCTGCAAGAGATCTGCGACGATGCCGCGCGATATTTTGATCCCTGCTCGATTGAAGACATGGCTGCGACGATGTTTGGAGTTCTTGCAGACCCAGCATTGCGGGACGAGATGGTGAAGCGTGGGCGCATCCAGTCAAGGAAGTTTCATCCTAACGTGATCGGCGAACAGGTTCGTTCTTTCTGGACGGAGTTTGAGACGACGATGCTGGTGTCACGTGCTTGTGACATGAGTGAAGCGGACACTCACAACTAGAGCCCCTAGCGAAGCTGGACATAACCGAGGAACCGGCAAGTTGCGGGCGCGGCTTTCTGTGAGGTAGACAGCGGTTCCCCCACGGCCATCCATTACGCCTTCAGCGAACCAGGCAGTTCAGGTTGTGGCTGCCGCAGCGGCCGATCTTCTGGCCGTTAAAAACGAGAAACAAAGCCACGTAGCATAGATCAAAATGAAATAGGAGAGAGAAAAGGCAACCCAATCAGTCCAGGAGCCTCTTACGAAGAAGATCCCGCAACCGAAGCAGAGGAAGACCCCAAGCTTGAGAGGGGGAGATAGGCGATGCTCCAACACAAACAAAGCGAGTTTCCAAGCTATCCCAAAAGAGCAAAGGATAGAGCAGAACGCCAAACCATCCGAAGCTAACGAAGGCAGATTCGATCCGGGCGAGCATTCCCGCCGACCTTCTTGTACCAATACAGAGACCCGAGGAAGTTAAGCAGATCCTGCGACTGTTGCTTCAGGGCACCGGGTAGCATCTGTGCGATGCCATTCAATAGCGCCCATGCCCCATAGTCATGATGCACGGAGCCAGGCCTATTGACGCTTCGCTGAAGGCTCCCGCTAAGCCGGACATGCCTTCCACGCTGACGCGATAAGTGAACTGGAGGGAGAGCAAACTTGTCTCCGGGTGATCCAAGTTGTAGGAGAGGAGATCGGCGATTGAGCCATGAGTGAAATTCGAGCGACCCTGAGTCGCCCACGACAAAGAAGAAAACCAGGAGAACCACCGCGAAGCCGGCAAAGAGGAGGATCGTGCGCAGGCTGAATGCGCGATCGGCGAGACCGCGGCTATAAAATAGCGTGATGAGTAGCACAAGGATGTATAGGATGACGTGCAGGCGAGAAAATCCGGCCGTCAGCAGCAGGGGATACCAAAGCAAATGATGTCGCCCCGTTTGACGCGGCCCGGGAACATCAACTTCAGCAACAAAGGGAAAACCCCCATACTCATCAGAGTGATGATTAGGGTGGCCCCAGACTGATTTCCCGGTCTTGATGTATTGAGAAAGGCGGACAACCCTACAACCCCAAAGATAAGGATGCCGGCGACAATGCAGCCCACGCTGATCATCAGAAGATAAAATCCGGGGGACGGATTAAAAATGATAGAGTGGGCCTGGCTGGCTTCCTGCTCTGTACCCGCGGGATGCTACACACATTGCGAAAGACACGACGCTGACGGCAAGGAGATACCACAGAGCCTGTGATATCCCGTCTGGGATATTGTGGAGTAGGCATAGGAGAGCGTTGAACTTTCCTGAAAATCCGCTTGCATCTGAAAAGCTTGGCCCACGACCAGGACGGTGAAGATCGCAGAGAGGACCGCATACGGAAGGACTCTCTTTCGCGCCGAGATCAGCGCAGTCGCGAGATTTAAAATCAGCACTATCCAGAGCATTTGAAGGACTCCTTGCCACGCAATTCAGTCTAAGTTATCGATGCTGCCTTGCAAACCCCCACTGGGGGCTACGCCCGATCACTCTCCGAAGCCGCGCGATGATTTGATCACAGCGCCTCTGGCCTAGAAGATAGGCGCCCACCGGAATATGTGAAACATCGGATAGCGACGAAACCCCATTTCACCAAATGCGCGATACATGCGCAGATACTCACGCAAGGGGAGATTCAGCCTAATAGCGAATGCAAAGATAAAAATAGTTGGCGTAATCTCGCGTCACTTGATTGACGACGTCGATGTTCTTCGTGTCCCGAAGATACCTAACGATACTTCACAGCACCACCGATCATATTCAGACGGGCATCCGGGGCACCCAGACCCGTCATCTCCAGCCCTCCCTCATCTTTGCTCCCCCGAACTCCGGGGGCTCGCTCTTTCGGCATAGAACCAGGATTTGTCAAGTACAACGGCGCATTTGTCACATAACACCGCAGCTGTGAGGTGCATCTGGTAGTACAGCGTTCCCATCAAACTTGTCTGTAGCCGCCGCAGCAGCTTCCTCGCGATCAATAATAAAGCCGGAGATGACGCCGGACCGGCGGAACACCGCCAACCTGACTTCAGCGCCAGCTTTAAGAGCTGCGTCTCTTCCGAGAAGTACCTCACCTCCTGGCTGATCTTGTCGAGAGGTCGTCAAACCACGCATATCCCTTGAGGACCACACCTACCGTTTGGTGCCGCTGTATCGGTTCACATGCTCAAGAGCCTCAGGGCATAGCAGGTCATCGTTGCCCATGAACACACAGAAGCTGCCACTCGCCTTGTCAGACCAGGCTGCGGAGATTGCCGTCGTAGCCCGTTCTCGTAGTAATTGATCTTACCTGGAAACCGGGTCTGATAGTCACCCACGACCGCGCAAATCTGAGCCCGCTGCGGCGACATGTCTTCGCAGATAACAACCTCGAAGTCCTTGAACCCTTGCGCCAAGATGGAGTCCAGCAGGTCTGGCAAGTGACGTACCCTGTTATACGCTGGGATGCAAATGGAAAAGGTTAATCAATTCAGAGGCATCTTCTTACCCATGCCATCGAGGATGTGTCGAATTGCTTCAGGGGGCGTGCTGGCGCACCGCCGATGATCAGATTAGGCGGAACATCGCCGCTGACAACTGGATTTCCAGCAACCACTGTTCCACGGCCAATGCGGACGGGCCCAAGGATGCTGACGTTGTCACCTATACAGGACGCTCTTTTCTATAACACCCGGGCCCCCACCGCATAGTTCTCGTTTTGCGGGCGGGACCGCGGGATCACTCTGGTTCAGGCCCTGGTAAGATCCATGATTATGATCAGCAATGAGAACTTTGCTTCCGATAAGGGTCCGAGCCCCGATCTCTATCGACTGGATACAGGTAATATGCGTCCATCGGCTAATGCTGACATCGGATCCTATAACAATGCGCGGACTGAAGGTCTTCTCGCCATAGGCAGGGAGCGCCTCAAGCCACAGATCATCTCCAACGCGGAAATTCCTCCCTATGGACATGTGCCTCGCTCCGCGAATATAGGATCGAGATCCGATGCGGAGCCCCTTGGCATGCAGTGAAGACGACAACATGAGACTACGTATGCGAATAAGGAGTCGCCGGAAGACCTCTACACACAGCAGATATGGACCGTTGTCGACGGCAAACTGAAGTAATTTCTTCATCCTGTCAGTGATCATATCAGCCAGCGGACCGCCCGCAACGAAGTCGCGGTGCCCTTCACTCCAGGGTCAGCGATCATGGTTTTCCGGTAGAGAACTGCCCACGACAGCGCGGTCGACCATGGGGAGCACTGGCCCACGGGAACCGCCTATCACGGCCTCCTCATAGAGCGCGAAGATGCGGAACGCATGCTCGTCCGGAGTGATCAGACTGCGGATGCTTGCAGAGATACGCTGTATCTCTGCAGGAGTTATCTGCTGCAACCATTGAACGGCCGCGTCTACCTCCTCGACTCGATCTGGGTCGAAGAGATGCCCAGATTCAGGCAAGACGATGTCTGGAATTCCGCCACGTTTGGTCCCCAGAACTGGAGTCTTGTGATTGATGAATTCCATGGCAACTTGAGGGCCGTTATCCTCCCAAATGGAGAGCACTAATCCGATATCACTAGTCGACATAATCGAAGGAATATCAGAAGGCTTATAGGGGCCGTGGCATTGCAGCCCTAAACGGCTCAGTTTGCTGCCGTACCCCTCGACTGCCCGTCCGTAGAAATGGAACTCCATATCCGCACGCTTCACGCGGGTCAGCAGCAGGCGAAGGAGATCGGCCCCTTTGTGCCTGCTCAACATGCCGAGCGCAACCACTCGAATCTTATTGGAGGGCGTCTTCGACGCCACTCCGTGCACGGATGCATTACCAATCTGCTCGACAACAATGCGTGCTTTTGGCACCACCGCCTGGTAGATTTCGGCGGTGCGGGTTGATACAGAAAGGAGCACGGAAGAAGCGGTCAAGAACTCACGCATTGAGCCCAGTCGCTGCTCCGCGACGGTTGAGGCTACTCTTGGCAGTGTAACTTTGAGCTTGTTGGCTGCTCGCCTTACGAAATCAATCTGGTCAAGCTTCCCTATGCAGACGTTACATTTTTCAATCTTCACCTCTCGGCACACATTGGAGGATGCATCAATCATATTGATGCGTGGACAGATATAGAAATAGTCATGCAAGCTCACCACGTAGGGAACCTGATACGTGGCGAAATGTTGCAGAAATCCAGATGAGAGATCCAGCCCCATGTGGAAGTGAATGATGTCGAATCTCTCCCGGGCGATAAGAGAAGCGATAAAACCTTCGGAAGAGTCGGTCGACTGGTCGCGAAGAGAGAAAGAAACCACCTCCGACGGCAGGTACGGTTGCAGGGTTATTCCAGTCAACTGCGTCATATCTGTCTCTGGACGCGCCAATACATGAATCTGGTGGCCTAAACTGACCTGTGACTTAGCGAGCGTACGGACATAATTTGTGATTCCCCCCGGATAGGAGAGTCGGAAACCAGTGGCGATGTGAAGTATTTTCAACTTGGCTCTCACTGAATCGGTTTCGTTCCGATTACTTGATCGGCTAGATGCAGGGCAGCAGCGACCACCTGATCCATATTGTAATAACGATACTGAGCCAGACGTCCAACAAAAAAGACATTCGACTCTGCATCTGCGAGGGCGCGATACGTTTGATATAACTGCATATTTGCAGGCCGCGGAATGGGATAATACGGGTCGCCTTCGGTCTGGGGATACTCCCGTACAATGGAGGTTCCGGAATGAATCTGCGCGGTCAAATGTTTAAATTCCGTAATGCGCGTGTACTCGTGATCGTTTGGATAATTCACTGTTCCCACTGACTGAAATTGACTGGTATGAGCAAGGTGCTCATGTTCAAAGCGCAGCGATCGATACGGCAAACGTCCGAAGCGAAAATCGTAATACTCGTCGATCGGCCCGGTATAGAAGAGCGTGTCCCAATGTATGCGATGCCGGATATCGCGAAAATCGGCGCCGAGTTCGACCCGAATCCTGGGGTGATCGACGATGCGAGTGAACATCGTCGTATAGCCATCGGCGGGCATCTTCTGGAAGGAATCGCTGAAATATCGATCATCCTCATTGGTGCGGACAGGAATACGCGCAGCCACCAATGCGCTCAACTCCGAGAGATCGAGGCCCCATTGCTTGCGGGTATACCCCCGGAAAAACTTTTCGCAGAGATCACGTCCTACACTGGAAAGGACGGCATCCTCACTCGTCTGAATGGGATCACGAATCTCTCGCACCTGATCGAGAAAATTCGCTACTCCCGCCTCATCTAACGATAGACCGTAGAGCCGATTGATGGTCATCCGATTGATAGGGATCGGATACTGCTGTCCGTCCACTACGGCTAAGACCCGATGTTCATAGGGAATCCAATCAGTGAATTGCGAAAGGTAATCGGAGACCGCTGGCGCATTCGTATGAAAGATATGGGGGCCATAACGATGGATGAGCAATCCGTGCGAGTCTCGCTCGTCAAAAGCGTTCCCGCCTATATGCTCACGCTTGTCGACTAGAAGAACCGACTTTCCGACGGACGCACATCGCTCCGCAATGACACTGCCTGCGAACCCTGCTCCTACTACTAGGACATCAACCTTCATGCTGCCTGCTCCGACCGAAATACCGATAACCCATGCCGATCCAACGAAACAACCATTCCAAGTGTCACCAGCAGTTCTGTGATAAACACCGAAACGCCTGCGCCCTCCACTCCGAAGAGTCTAACGAGCATAATAGCCATGGGAACGCACCAGCACATGAGCAGGATACCGCTCGACTGTTTTGTATAGCCCAAATCAAATCATGGTATCCAAACCCCAATATGTAGCTAAAGGCAATCGGCACTGGCAACAGTGCGATCCAGCGCAATTGCGGGGTGCTCCCGTTGCAGTTGGGGACAAAGCAAATGTGCGCCACGGGACCAGCTAGCAATAGAAGGACGAGCGATGGCGCAAGCGTGAGCGGTACCATATAGCCGAGCATCCTTCGAGTGAATTGCAGAGCCATTGTGCGCGACTCCTTGACGAGACTATTGACGTGAGGGAAGTAGCGTGAAATCGGTGCGATCAAGCCATTCATAGCTCTCACAACCTTCTCCGCGGCGCTGAAGTAACCTGCCTCCACGTTCCCTGCAAGTAGACCGACAAGGAAGACATTTGTATTAGTGTACAGACCAATCGCAGCTGAAGAAACAAACAGGTGCCAACCCTCGACAAGCGCGGCCCTCATATTCTGCACGGAGGGACGCACAAGCGAGATTCTGAAATGTAGCAAGACCATCGCCGCGCCCACGCTACCACTGACCAGCATACCGCCGGATTGGATTGCAGCGCAAGAAGCGCATCTTGAGGGTGATGTACAAACACGAACAGCAATGCGGCTGCCAGAAGACGGGCTATGCCGCTTACGACTGAGATGTAGCGCATCTGCTCAATGCCCTGGTAATACCAGACTGGGAACAGGACATTGCCCACAACAGCGATGTAGCCGACATAGAAAAAAGCCGCATCCTGATGGAATCTGGGAACAACATTCACAATAACAAGCAGGGTTAGACCGCCCATTAGCATGAGCAAGAGCTTTACAGCAAAGACCGCGGAGAAAAGTCGGGAGACGGCCAAGGGATCATGCCGTTGCTGCGCAATGGATCGCGTCGCGGAGTAGTTAAAGCCATAGTCAGTAAGAATAGTAAAGTACTGTGCAAAAGACTGGACAACGCCATGAGCCCATACATATCCATGCCCAGAACACGCACAAGGTACGGCAAGACCGCCATCGGAATGATGTAGTTCAGCCCTTGCAATAAATATAGTGAGATCAAGTTATCCGCGAGCCTTTTCCGGCTGCTGATTTGTAAACGGTGCGTTTCCTTCAAACGTCTTCCTCAGAAATACCTAACAGTTTCTAGGGCAGCGTTTTATGCTAGAATCGATGCCCAACAGTCAGAACTTGTTCGCTGCTCCACCCGCATCGCACTTCGAGCGAGGCAAGCATTCAGTAAAATCATCCAACATGCGTGGTACTCGAAATACACCAACCTCATCTTTCCCGGCCCAGTAGCTGAAGCCTAGGCGAACCCAAGAGTCCCACGGAAGAAGTTACTTCAACTGGCCCGAAGCATCACCTCAGCCGCCGATTCGTTTATCTGCTCATACAGGAATTGCCACGCCAGCTTCTTCTCTACAAGAGATCGCGCGGACACAGCTAGAGACATACGCAGATCTGGGTCTGAGTGAAGGGACAAGATTTTCTGCGCAGCATCTTCGGCATCACTATAGACAAGAATATCTTTCCCTTCTTCTGCGTCGATCCCCTCAGCGCCGACAGCAGAGGCCACGCAGGGCAAACCTAAAGCGAAGTATTCGAGTATCTTGTTCTGTATACCAGCACCAGCTTGTACGGAGCACACTCCACAAAAAACACTTTCATCGATACCATCAACTATCTTTGCCTGCCGACCTGTAATCTGAACACCGGGATACATGAGGAGCTTTTTGCGCATATTCTCCGCTATATTTCCAACGATACGGAACTTCAGATATTTATGCCTATGGATGAGCGGCAAGACGGACCGAACGAAGTAGAGACATGCATCTTGATTTTGAGCCGATAACATATTCCCGATGAACACAATCGTGTCTCCGCCATCTAACGGTGGACGAAAAGCGAGATCCTCGGGATCAGTTCCGTTAGGAATTACCTGGATGGAAGAGGCATGATCCGGATCAAGAGCGGTTCGATCGACGTCAGATACAAGCCAACTACACGGAAATTTATGAATCACTTTCAACTCATAATCATATAATTTCGCGTACTCGAGTTTGTAGATTGCTTTCTTGAGACTGAACGCTATATTTCCGTCCCGCATGCGGCGATAATTAAGCGATATCGCGTCCGTCATCTCTAGAATACGCGGCTTCTCTTTCCGGTCTTCAAGGTATTGCCCAGTGCGGATGAGGTGCGCCAGAGCAATATCATGTGCTGGTAAGAGCTCATCCACCTTTTTCTTGAACTCAACCGATCGGTAGTAGGCTAACTGAAGTGGGCGTCTCGAAGGCAGCGCGAAAAACGTATTCAGATAGGAGCGCCATTTGGGAAGGAACACACGGTGCATTTCCGTGAACAAACTATCATCCGGCACGTACGCTAATTCCTCTTTCGTATCGCAAAAACTCAATAGCGTAAGTTGATATTGCTGCGACAATGCCTTACATAATTGATAAATTCGAAGCCTGTCTCCACCAACAACCGGGTACGGGAATCGTGGCGTGAGCACTAAGAGCCGCTTTTTCATCATCACACTCTCCACGCAGCACCTGCCTAACCAGAATACAGCAAGATGGGCCTATCGTTCTCAAGCTCTCCTCCGATGTAGGATTGACTGAGAGGCAGCTCTGTCAACGGGTTGGCACACTGATCTACAAAGCGGATCGTAATCCCAAACATCGGTCGTCAAGCAGGTCGGATAAGTCCTGAGGTTCAACTGGATAGCTACCCTGAGCATGGACGTCTCATCAGGATGTGAAGACTGCACTCCCTCTTAGGCATTCTGGGCCCATAAACAAGAAAACTTCCGAGGGCGAAATCTGCCCGAAACTCCGCATTTGTGCAAATTTCAGTCTGTGCGCTGTAAAGTAGGAAGCAGATGGACCAATGGTCAGGTAGCGCTGTAGGCGCCTGCAATCGAAAGACAGGCGGACGAAATGATGATGGATACTGAGATCTTGGTTACGGGTGGGGCGGGGTTTATTGGGTCCAATTTTGTGCTGCATTGGATTCGGTCGGGAAAGGGACGCGTCGTCAATTTGGATGCTTTGACCTATGCGAGCAATCTGGGCAATCTGGCGTCGCGTTGAAGGCAATCCGGATCATGTGTTCGTGCATGGCAATATCTGCGATCGAGAGCTGGTGGCTGCCACGCTCGCTGAACACAGGCCTCGGGCGATTGTTCACTTCGCGGCGGAGAGCCATGTGGATCGTTCGATTGTGGGGCCGGATGCGTTTCTCAAGACCAATATCGATGGCACGTTTGCGCTGCTGGAAGCGGCACGCGCTTATGTGTCGACGCTGAGCGAAGAGGACCGGAACACATTTCGGTTCGTTCATGTTTCGACCGACGAGGTCTATGGAACGCTTGGGCCCGGAGATCCGGCCTTCTCGGAGACGACTCCCTATGCTCCGAATAGTCCGTATGCGGCTTCGAAGGCGGCTTCGGATTTCCTGGGGCGGGCCTGGTTTCATACCTACAAGCTTCCGGTGGTGGTGACCAACTGCTCGAATAACTATGGGCCGTATCAGTTCCCCGAGAAGTTGATTCCCCTGATGATTACGCATGCGCTTACGGGCAAGCCGCTGCCGATCTATGGCGACGGCATGCAGGTGCGCGACTGGCTCTTCGTGACTGACCACTGCAAGGCGATCGTGGAGGTACTCGAGAAGGGCGTCGTCGGGGAGACGTACAACATCGGCGGGAACAATCAACGCAGCAATCTGGAGGTTGTGCAGACGATCTGCACGCTGCTGGACGAGCTGGTTCCGCACTCGCCCTATCGGCCGCATGCGCAGCTCATCGCGTACGTCAAGGATCGTCCGGGGCATGACCGGCGCTATGCGATTGATGCGCGTAAGATTAGACGCGAGTTGCATTGGGAGCCGGAGGAGAGCTTCGAGACGGGCATGCGCAAGACGATCGAGTGGTATCTGTCCAACCAGGAGTGGATTGGCTCCGTGACCGGCGCGGCCTATCAGGAATGGGTTACAACGAACTATGCTGACCGGAAGAACCAGGCAGACCAGAAGAGCCGGGCAGGCCAGAAGCTTCAGGCGGAGGAGTCATGAAGGGCATTATTCTGGCGGGCGGCTCAGGAACGCGGCTGCACCCGGTGACGCAAGCGGTATCGAAGCAACTGCTGCCGATCTATGACAAGCCGATGATCTACTACCCGCTGGCGGCGCTGATGCTGGCGGGGATTCGCGAGATCCTGTTGATCTCCACACCCCAGGACACGCCACGCTTTGAGGCGTTGCTGGGATCGGGAGAACAGTGGGGCCTACGACTGCAGTATGCGGTGCAGCCTTCGCCGGATGGCATCGCCCAGGCGTTTCTGATTGGCAAGGAGTTTCTGGCCGGCGATGGCTGCTGCCTGGCGCTCGGGGACAATATTTTCTTTGGCCACGACTTTGTGAAGGCGATGCAGACTGCGGCCGCACGCACCTCCGGCGCCACCGTGTTTGCCTATGCCGTGAATGATCCGGAGCGGTACGGCGTGGTTGAATTCGATGCCGACCGCAAGGTGATTTCCCTGGAGGAGAAGCCGCAGAAGCCGAAGTCGCGTTACGCCGTGACGGGAATTTACTTCTATGACGCGCAGGTCGTGTCGGTGGCGGAGCAGACAAAGCCGTCGGCTCGCGGAGAGCTCGAGATTACGGATGTCAATCGCTGGTATCTGGAGCGCGGCCAACTGTGCACGGAGGTGCTGGGGCGAGGCATGGCGTGGCTCGATACCGGGACGCATGAGGCGCTGCTCGAGGCATCCAACTTCGTGCAGACGATTGAGCGGCGGCAGGGTTTGAAGATCGCGTGTCCGGAGGAGATCGCGTTCCGCCTGGGATACATCTCTGCTGCGCAGCTGGAGGCGCTTGCGAGCAAGATTGGAAAGAGCACCTATGGGCAATACCTGCGGGTCTTGCTCACGGAGCCGCTCTACTGACGCCTGTGAGCCATCGTCCCATCTTACTTGTCGGAGCCAATGGCCAGGTTGGCCGGGAGTCCCTGCCGCTGCTGCGCGCGCTTGGCGAGGTCGTCAGCCTGACGCGGTCGGAGCTTGACCTGACGGACGCCGCGGCGATTCGTGCGGCGGTGCGGCAGGTGGCGCCGAGCTGGATCGTGAATGCGGCGGCGTATACGGCCGTGGATAAGGCTGAAAGCGATGCGCGGACTGCGTTTGCGATCAATGGGGACGCGCCCGGAGTACTGGGCGAGGAGGCGCATCGCGTCGGGGCGCCAGTGATTCATTTCTCGACGGACTATGTGTTCTCAGGGGAAGGAACGCGACCGTGGCGGGAAGACGACCCTACCGGCCCGCTGGGTGTGTATGGCGCGTCGAAGCTGGCCGGCGAGCAGGCGCTGGCCGACAGCGGCGCGGCACATTTCATCTTTCGAACGAGCTGGGTGTTCGGAGCCCAGGGCGAGAACTTTCTGTTGCGCATCTTCCAGTTGGCGCTGGAGCGGGAAGAACTGAAGATCGTCGACGACCAGGTGGGATCGCCGACCTGGTCGGGAACGCTTGGGCGGTTGGCTGCGCATACGATTGCGCAAGAGGAAGGCGAGGCGCGCAGGCTTGGGGCGACACCGGACGAAGCGGTCAGGCCCGTCGGCGGCGTCTACCATGCTTGCAGCACGGGCTTCACCAGCTGGTTTGGCTTTGCTTCGGAGTTCTTGCAGATCGCGCGCAGGGAGCTCCCGGAGCGCACGTTCGCGCGACTGATGCCGATACCGTCAAGCGCTTATCCAACCCCCGCCGTGCGGCCGAGGAACTCGCGGATGAACTGCGAGAAGCTGGCACGCACCCTGAAGTTTGCGATGCCAACCTGGCAAGACGCGACGTCGCAGGTGATGCTCGATCTACTAGCGAAGAACAGCGGTGAGTGGGATGTTTTGCCGTCGCCCCCCCATTCCACGCGGGGAGAGGCCCTAACGCTTGATGGGGGGCGGGAGCTCCGCATCGTGCAGAAGGCAACCGGCAGCGTCCTTCTCAGACAGGGACGGCGCGCCAATTTCGTCTAACGGCCACGCAATGGCCAGGGTCGGATCATCCCAGCGCACGCAGCGTTCTCCTGCCGGATAGTAGTACCCGGTGGTCTTGTACAGCACATTGGCGGTCTCGGAGAGAACGACGAAGCCGTGGGCAAAGCCTTCGGGAATCCAGAGGAACTCGACATCCTCGCCGCTGAGGTGGAAACCAGCGGATTTGCCGAAGTCCGGGGAGTCGGGGCGAAGATCGACGGCTACATCCCAGATGTGGCCAGAGAGCGCGCGCACCAACTTACCCTGCGGTTCTCCGAGCTGATAGTGAAGGCCGCGGAGGACGCCGCGCTGAGAGAACGATTGATTATCCTGCACAAAGCGGTCGGGCAAACCAGCGGCGGAAAACTGTCGTGCATTGAATACTTCCGAGAACCACCCTCGTTGGTCGCCATGTTTTCTGGGGCGTACCCGTTTGACGTCACGAAGGCCCGTATTGAGAATCTCCATAGGCCATTCTAACGCGGCGGATGCCTGCGTCTTTGGTGAGGGAGCTGGCCGTGCGGATAGAAATTCCTTGCTGGACCGGACGTTTCCGACGGGGACTCGAGATCGTTACGAAGTTGATCTGCAGTTGATCTTTCAATGAGATCATTCCGTATTCGGGACACGTGTCAAATCGGGCCATGATGGATATTTCATCGGACACCAACAGCCTTCATCGCATTCAAGCCGAAGAAAACAGGATAGTTAAATCGTCGTTAGCTCCAGAATCCTCGAGCATCCAAACGTCCGGCAGAGAGTGAGCTTCAACGGTATTCGAAGAAACATTCCAACCGGGGTATGGCGTAAGAGGTACCGGGCGGTAACACTATAGAGAGTCGCGGGAAATCCGCGCTTCAGTGAATCTCCTGGCGAAAGGAACTGCGTCTATGTAAGTAGGCAAATAGTAGAAGCACTCGCAGGTTTCGGCCGAAGGGGAGATGATGCTGCCACTGGATTGCAAAGCGTTCTATGGAAAGTACAGGAAAGATCTTCGGTCTGGCAACCATCGTCTCCCAATGGAGTCAAAGTGCTCATGTACTATGGAAAGAGGCACGAACGGGTATTTGCGCCGGCGTGCTCTTCCCATTGCAGAGTCCCGCGGCGTAATGCCGACGAAAAGGGGTGGGTAGTTTTGATGGCAAATTCGAGGACTGGCCAGATAGTTTCAGGAAGTCAGCGCAGAACGTCCCCGAATCGTCAGAGGGACAAGCGCGGCGTAAGGCGTATGCAGAATCGATGTTCTGCCCTCGCTACGTGAGCGCATGGTGCATGTCGAAGCGTAAGCGCTGTTTCGATCTTGTGCTGAGCGTTATTGCTCTCATCTTGTTTTCGCCGATGATGTTGCTGGTTGCGTGGCTGATTAAGCTCACGTCGCAGGGACCAGCGTTGTTTCGCCAGGAACGGGTCGGCCTGCATCAGCAGACCTTTGTCATTCTGAAGTTCAGAACCATGCAGAACCGCAGCGAACTCTTCGAGTCGGGACCAACGGTTACGCGGCATGGCGACTCGCGCATGACAAAGGTGGGAGCCATCCTCCGCCGCTTGAAGCTGGACGAGTTGCCGCAGTTGATCAATGTGGCCCGGGGCGAGATGAGCTTTGTGGGGCCGCGGCCCAAGATCGCTCAGCATGAAAATCTATGCATGCTATGCCGTCCCGGCATTACGGGAGCAGCGACCATTGAGTTTTCGCATGAGGAAGGCCCTGCTCACATGGTGTTCCCGATGAACTCGTCGAACGCTATGTGACGACGGTGCTCAATCCGGAGAAGTGCAAGCTGGATATTCAGTACATTGAGACGACGAAATTCACGACCGATCTCAAGATCCTGATGCAATACCGTCTTCAAGCTCAGCAATCGATCGAGACGTACCTTCCCGGCGGAGTCTGCGCGCTTTCTCGTGGCGAGATCGACGCATGGAGAACGGATCTTCGATCGCCACGAACGCTGCAGAGGGCGGAGAGTTTTCCCCTCGAGGGGTCCGGCAGTCCGCCTGAGCTCGCGCGTACTGTACGGCTCGGGTAGGCCGCGCTTCCCTTCTCCGGCGATCGTGTGCGGCTCTTCCTCTCGATGCAGAGCGGACACTCCGGCTTACTATCTTTTCAATCGATGCAGGTGGATGAGCCGCGATCGGCAACGCCGCAGAGCCTCATTGCCCACGAAGAAAATAGGTAAGCTGAATCGTCCCCACGACATTATGTTGCTGCCCCTGGGCGATGAGCGGGGCCTTCCAAAGCTCGCCCTGCACGTTCGCCTTGATCTCCAGATTGCGCATCGGCCGCAATACAAAGTCTGCGGAAAGATCGTTTTGAGTGGTGCCGCCGGGGAGGAAATCGTCGGCCGCCTTTGCCTGACGATATTGCAACTGGATCTGCTGGTCTGGCCTTAGGTGATAGGTCAGCCAAGCCTGGCCACCCGTTGCTTCGCGTCCAATCCAATCGCCGAGAATGTATCCCTTGTTGGTATAGCCCTGCACATCAACGCTCTCCCATAGGAGGAGCTGGCCGTTCGTGCTTTCCGGGTCGTGCACATTCGTGGTCACGCCTTCGGCGCGGAAGTCCACGTCGAGGCAAGCCCGGGAAGGCGAGCGACATAGATGCCTGGCCGCAACCCGGAGCGTCCCATATTGCTGATGGGAAAGACATTGTCGTGGGCGAAGGAATCCAGGTAGACGGTGACGAGGTGATTGTCCCAGGGCGTTCGCCAGGTGAAGTCGAAGGTGCTGAAGCGCGCGCCGGGGTTTGCGGCGGAATACTTGACCGCGGGCTGCGGAGCGGTGAGGCTAACAAAACCGCGAAGAAACGTATGGAGGTTAATGGGCACGTCGCAGGTGGGCACACTGGCATACGGTTCGCCTGGCGCCGGCACGGCGCAATATTGTCCCTTCCCTCCCCAGATCACCGAACGCATGAATCCAATCTCCAGATCGGGCGTTGGCTTGAAGCTGACCTTTTCCATTTGAATCCAGGGGTCGTTTGGATACTGATGCCCTTTGAGGCTGCCGACCATGAAGTCATAACGGAAGAGGCCGACGAAGCGCGACAGTCCGGGAATATACAGTGGTTCCACTCGATTGATGCGGAAGGCGTAGATATCCTCCGCATTATTCGACCAGCCCATGCTGGCGCCCTGGGCCGGCCCCATGCCATTCGTCGCTTCTGCCGAAGGAGATCTCATGACCTGCCAGGTGGACGGAGGCATTGGCCTCCATGATCTGGGAGGTATCCTGGCCGGCGATCAGCCTACCGGGACCGTCGGCTGGAGGGCATACGGGGTTTCGTCGATGGCCGCCAGCTGTGCGGCAACCGACGCCGAGTAGCCCATCGCTGCGGGAGCGTGCTGAAACTCGGCGCGGACCATGAGGCTGAACCGTCCGTCTGCTGGCTGTCCGCGCTGAAGCCGGTCAGGTTGTTGAAGCCGGGCTCATCGGGCCGTCCATAGTCATTCACGATCGTCTGGCCGAAGTGAAAGCTATCGTTGAGGATGTTTCCGTTGAATCTCTCGCACGCGGGTGTACACGCTTGCTTCCCGCATCGAGGCCGAGCGATCGCCGGCCAACTCGGGGGCCAGTTCCCTGCGCAGGCGGGCGTTGATCTCGATGGCTTCCGCCGGCGCGGTGGTCGATTGCAGCGATTCCTGGGACAACTCCAGCATGTGCGCCAGCGAAGCACGCGTCCAAGGGCGCAGGCCGAGGTAGGCGGTAGGCAGGTAGCCCAGATAGTAGAGGCGCAAGGCGGCGGAGTAGATCCAGCTGTCCACTGGAATGTAGGAGGAACCGGCGGTGCTGGCGGATGCTTCGGCTACCTCTTGGTGAGAGGGCGTCGGTTCTCCGCTCTGCGCAAACGCCGACGTCTCGAGGACCAGGACCGCGGATAGAGCGACCAAGAGCGCGCGAAGCGGCAGCCGACGTGGCTGAAGACCCAATGGGTTCGACGAGGTGGAGGGTGACGGCGCTGCGTCCCTCCGTAGAAGCTGGGAACCGACGTTACGTAACTGTTTCGCTGCTTGCGACACGGAGAGCTCATGCAAGGATTGCATCAGGGGGCCCAAAGAAGATTGCTCACTTGGCATGCGGTAACCTGCACTCACTAAAGTCGACTGATTACAGGGTTAGCTATCCTATGCTTACCCGATGAACCATTCGCGAAGACTGTCCTTCGATCGAGGGTCGATCGAAGACGCCTCATCTCATAGTACGAAATTCTCAGGTCCGACGGCCACAATCGCTTCACAAACCTCCCATCTCATAGAAAAATTCCTAACTGCTGCCGATAGCGGGACTGCATCACGAGGCCAATCGATGCCTCTTGGTGCGGCGGTGAGCGATGGAAGATCCGTTGGATCGAGTTGAGGCATCGGGTTCGCGCATAAGCGAGGAGGGCGCCATAATCGCTGCCTGGGATGCTGTCGATGAGGCGAATCCGTGGCTCCACGAGGCGAATCCGTGGCCGTTGGCCGACCAGATTCGCCGGATCCTTGGCGAGGACGGCGAACTCGATTCCTCCTTCTTCGAAGAGATCTGGACGTCCGGCCGGCGCGGCGGAGGGGAAACCCGTCGGGACCGGAGAGATCGTCCCGTGACGCTCGACTATCAGGATTCCGGCTTCGCGATTCAGGATTGCTGCTTTGCGTTCCAGGATCGTGGCTTTGCGGAACTTGGTGGAGTTGAGGCTGTACTCTTCTCACAAGGGCACGGATGGTCGCACGACTGTCGCCCGTATCCTGCTTCCGTTGCGCCGGGCACGTCGTACGCGGCGCGCTGGCTGCAGGAGCCTCTCGACGAGCCCCGGCCGTGCAGGACGAATGAGGAGTTGCCGGGGGACCCGGCAGCTTCCGCGGAGACGGCCAGTGATCACACGATGTTCTCGTCCATGCAGTGCCAGCGCGCATGCGAATTGCTACGCGTAAGCCAGCACAGCACCGAGGCACAGATCAAGGCGGCCTACCGGCGCATGGCGGGCCAGTGGCATCCTGACCGACTGGGGCAGCGTGGCGAAGACGCGCGCGCGGTGGCCACGCAGCAGATGGCTGCGATCAACGAGGCGTACGGCTACCTGAGGACGCATCTGCCGACGGCATGCTGCTGAGCTTACTCCGGAAGTAGCAGAATGCAAGGAGAACCAATCCCTCAACCGCAAACATTCTGAAGGCCGCATCCTGACCATTCCATAACTTCGATTGCCACATGAGAAACCATTCCGCACCGATGCATAGGAACGCTACGAACCACTGCATCATCCCTGAGGTCAACGCGATCACTCCTACCTGTTTGGCTTGCTGGAACTCTGCCTGCGGGCTCCGGAGCGCACGCAGAAGCGCCGCGCTTCCCCACCAGCCCAGAGCAGCGTTGAGGAACTCCCACGCGATGATGCCGAGATAGAACGCGAGATGAATCCAAGGCTCGCGGAGGGCGCGACCCATACCGTGATTTCCCGGGAAATGTGGAGTCCATCATCAGGACATGCCGGACGAACTGGTAGTTGGAGTCGAAGTCCGTGAGGTTATTGAACGCGACGAGGGTGAAGTAGAAGGCCACGGCAGCCAACAGGAGTATCTTGCAGAGCCGAATCGAGGTCATCGCGTGCCACCTGCCGCAAAGCTCGAGAAGTAAAGCCGCAAGGCGCTGAGAGTCGCATCGTCATACTGAGGGCTGGCGGCCATCTTCGATTGCGGATGGAGCCTCCTGGGGAAACGCACATAGGCGTCGAAGCGTTTTGGATCTGTCAGCTGCCTCTTGCGCTACTTCTCGCCATAGCACCGTGGACTTCTGCCCTCCCTCGCCAAAGCGGCTGTGGCATCGAAAGCAGTTCTGCCCGGCGATGGCGTATCCCTCCTGCACGGTCGGGTTGTTTGCAGCCGCTCCTTGCGGCTCGATGGGCGCATACACAACGCTCTCGCGGCGCAGGTCGATGCGCACAACTCCCCACGGAACCTGGGCCTCATCTGTATGGGCGAGAACACGGAAGGACGGCTTGAAGTCTGGATGAGACACCATGAACGGCCCCATCGACCAACCCTCCGCGCTCAGTGGCCAATGTCCCGGCTCGTTGCCGTTGACCTTGAGAACCAGCAGCGGATGATGGGCCGTTAGATACGATGCAGGGTAGTGCGCCGCGTACTTGTCGTCACAGATGGCGATGAGCATGGCTGCATCTTTCTGTGCGCCCAGCCATTTCGGCAACGCCTCCAGTGAGACACCGCTGATCCGCACGGGCCTGCCAAAGTTCGTATCGCCGGTGACGGTGTAGGTCTCTTGAGGAAGAGAAAGCAGCTCCTTATAGGATACGAATCGAGTCTCTCCCTGCGGAACTCCTTGCAGCGATCCACCGATCTCGAGGTCGCTCGGAGCGTGACGCGAGCGATGAAGCCTGAGAGGATGCTCCGGCTCGAAGGCAGCGATGCATACCGTCATCCCGCACAGCACGAGGAGTGCAAGCAGAGACCGGCTTGTAGGGGTCATGCGCTAATAGTAGCCGAAATCGGCTAGTCCCTGACGTTGGATCATCCACATGCATGCTACAGTAGCTTTCACGATGGACCCACTCGACGCTCTGCAGCAGCTTGGTCTGGAACTGCCCTCGCCACCGTCGCCGGGCGGCAACTATACGTCGGCGAAGACCTCTGGCAATATCGTCTACCTGTCAGGCGTCGTCTCGCAGACAGCCGGTGTCGTGCTCACAGGCACGGTGGGGTTGGACCGATCGATTGAAGAAGGATACGCCGCTGCGCGTGCCTGCGCGCTGTTGCAGCTTGCCGTGCTGCAGCGCCACCTGGGATCGCTCAGCGGCGTGCGCAGCATTCTCACGGTCAATGGCTACGTTAACTCTGTTCCGGGGTTTGCCGATTCGCCCAAGGTGATCAATGGCGCCTCGGATCTCCTTCTTTCCGTCTTTGGAGAGGCTGGGCGGCATGTGCGCGCGGCGATCGGCGTAAGCGGCCTGCCGCGCCATGCGCTGGTGGAACTCCAGATGACCGTAGAGCTGTAATGGCCTCGGATAGAATCTGACGATGGCCGTTGTTACGCCTTCGATTGCGGCAACTCGGCGGATGTACCGCAGCGGCGAGGCCGATCCCCTGGTCGTGCTCGATGCCTTCGTGGAGCGCGCCAACAGTAACGCCAGCCACAACGTCTATCTTGCGCGCGATCCGAAGTGGTCACGCAACGAGGCACGCACGCTGCGCCGGGAACGCATGGGCACGCAGCCTCTATGGGGAGTTCCGATCTCGCTCAAAGACTGCTTCGACCTGGCGGAATTCCCTACTTCCTGCGGCTCCAGTTTCTATCGCGATCATCATGGACTCGCCGCGATTGACAGCGCGGTCGCCGCGAGACTTCGCGCTGCCGGCGCGGTGATCACGGGCAAGACGCACCTGCACCAGCTCGCATACGGCATCACGGGAGAGAACCGCGACTTTGGCGACTGCCTGCAGCCACGCAACGCGGCAAGTCTCACGGGAGGTTCGTCGAGTGGCGCAGCGGCGAGCGTGCAGGAGGGCTCCGCGATGGCGGCAATCGGCACAGACACGGGAGGCTCCATTCGGGTTCCGGCCGCCCTGTGCGGCGTTGCCGGCTATCGATCGTCCATCACGCTGAACACGAGCCAGCTATGGCAGGGCGGCTATCACTTGGCTGCCACGTTCGACACCGTCGGCTGGCTCTATCGCGATCTTGCCGATGGACCCCTGTTGGGACACGCGCTGCTCGGCTTGCCCATCGCCGATCCTCCGTTGGTCGAAGGTCTCCGCATCGGCACGCCGGACTCACTCTTTCTACAGGACTGCGCTGCGGACGTACTCGACACCCTGCGGCTTGGGCAGTCTCGCTTCCAGGAGCTGCAAGGAAGCGTTGCGAACTTTGACGCGAGCTTCTGGTCAGAGGCCATGTCCATCTATGCGCCGATCCTGGCAAGTGAAGCGGCGGCAATTCATCAAGGTTACTTCCAGCACTTCGAGCCGGCGATTGCAGAACGACTGGCGTGGGGAGCTTCGCTCGCGCCGGCCGAACTGCAGCAGCGTCGTCAGCAACTCGCGAGGTTTCGCGAGATGACGGATGCGCTCTTCCGAAGCTTCGACTATCTGCTGCTTCCGTGCGCTCCCACCTCCTCCATCGCGGCTGGGGCAGACCATGCAAAGACGCGCGCCCGCATCCTCCGCTATACAACACCTATCAGTCTCGCGGGGCTTCCCGTTGTCACGCTGCCAAGGATGCAGTCGGGCATTCCAAGTGGAGGGTTACAACTCGTCGGCCCTTTGGGCAGCGATGCGGCGATGCTGGCTCTAAGCGCTTCCCTCGCGCAGAAATTCGGCAATAGCTTGTAGCGGTTTTTATCGGGAGCCAACGAGCAACCAAGAGGTGCCTGACGATACCGAGTTTCTCCGAAACAATCCCCGAGTTCATCCCTACTTGCAGCCTGACCGATTCGTCCTTCGCTCGCTATAATATGCTCGTCGGCCATGAACGGTGGAAGAGCGAATGGCGGCGTCCAACGAATCCAGGCAGCGAAGGGATAGGAGAGCAGATGTACATCACCGTCGAATACAAGTCGCAAGGTGGAGAGACCTTCACTCTCGCGGAAGGGGAAGGTTTTTTGCCGATTCCGAATGTCGGAGACCAGTTCTCCTATAAGGGCGGACCGTTCACCGTCAAGGCCAGGACCTTCGATTACTACGACGATGACAACGGTGAGCTAGCGGTCACCGTAACCCTCTTCGTGTAGCGGCCTTGTTCTTCGATGTTTGGGCAAGGGGCGTCGACGGGATGCGACGATCGGGACCGCTCCGAAGTACCATGAATGCATGGAAGAAACATTCAGTGCAGCGCCGGTTCCCATCGACCTGAAGACCTGGGAGCGTACACCGCTTTATGAGCTGTTCGGCAGCTTCAGCGAGCCCTTTCACGGAATCTGCGTGCGCGTCGATTGCACCGAAGCGTTCCGCTATGCAAAGGATCTGCAGATCTCGGTCTTCCTGACGCTGCTTCATCGGTCGCTAGCCGCGGCGAATCACGTCGAAAACTTCAAGACCCGCATCGTGGATGGCGGTGTCGTAAAGTACCCGACGATTCATGGCGGCAGCGCGGTGGGGCGGTCGAACGGAACGATTGGGTTTGGATATTACGCCTACCAGCCAGAGCTGCTCGAGTTTGTGCGCAGGGGTTCCCTTGAGGTGGAGCGGGTTAGGCAAAGGAATGATCTGGAACGCCACACGCAGCAGGATCTGATCCGCTACTCTGTTTTGCCGTGGCTCGATTTCACGTCCATCTCCCATGCCAGGGACTTTGCGACGCAGGACTCCGCGCCAAAGATCACCTTCGGGAAGATCACGGAAACCAGCGGCCGATACACGATGCCGGTGTCCATCCACGCGCACCACGCACTCGCCGACGGCTTGCATGTGGCTCAGTTCGTCGAGCAGTTTGAACGGTATTTGGCGGTGCCGGAGTTACTTTGATTTGAGCGGCTCTTCCCTGCCTCGCCCATCTGTTCCGAGCCTTTCAATTTCACGTCCGGGAAGATAAATAAGAATGCGCATCAAGATCGCCGGTGTCGGAGAATCCGTTCTGAGGAGCAAGGCTCGACCTCTCAGCCGTGAAGAGATCGGGAGCGCGAGAATTCTCGATCTCATCGCGCACATGCGCGAGACGCTCGCGGACGCGCCTGGCGTAGGTCTTGCGGCACCGCAGGTCGGAGAACCTCTGCAGCTTGTAATCGTTGAAGACAAGGCGGAGTATCAGGCAACGCTTACAGAAGCGGAACGCATGGAGCGTGGGCGGCGACCCGTTCCCTTCCACGTGCTGATGAATCCGGAGATCGAGTTCCTGTCATCTCCGGACACAACGTTCTTCGAGGGATGCCTCAGTCTGCCAGGCTTCGTTGGGATGGTGCCCCGTGCGCGGAGGGTGGTGGTCAACGCCTTGAATGAGGTCGGAGAGCCGATCCGCATCGAGGCGGAAGGATGGTACGCCCGCATTCTTCAACACGAGATCGATCATCTGAGGGGAACCCTGTATATCGATCGCATGTGGAGTCGCAGCTTCAGCTCTCTGGAGAACTACAACCGGCACTGGAAATCGAAACCCACCGAAGAGCTTGTGCGGGAGTTCGATCCGCTCCAGGCGCGCAGCTCATCGATCGAATAGGACCTGGCACCCGATCCTCGCCCCAGGGGAGAGCGAGGATCGGTTCCCTGGATCAATTGGATGTTTCGGTGACCAGTTTCAACTTTTCACGCATCTCCTGGCGAGCAGCGGCCAGGTCGCGTTGGAAGCGAGGTGTCGCCAGCATGTATCCGAAGACCGCGTAAGCAACCTTACGGCTCGCTTCGATGTCGCTGGGATAATGCACACCACAGACCAGGCGGTTGTGTGCGAATTCGTCGGCTCGTTGGAGAATTGCGGTCCGCTCCTCCGGCGCAATCTCGATTAAGGTAAACGCCTCCAGGTAGCCAGTCAGCCCATGACCGCTTGGGTAAGAATCGTGCGCGGCCTTGATCGGACAGACGGGGTGAAGGGTGGGGTCGGTCTGATACGGCCTGGGGCGCTGGAACGCTCGCTTGAGCTGGCCGCCGACGACGCTCTGCTCGTTCTTGACGTGCTCCCCGAGAGCTGCCGTGAGAGGCAGCTCCTCGGGATTGAAGTGGGGACCGAAGACAGTTTTGAACGCGAACATATCCTCCTCGGCTGCGTCCGCGTTCGCCTGGGCCACCTGCTCGGGTGTCCTCGACTGCTCGATGCGGTGAAGCTCTGCCAACTCAGCCCTGGTCTCCGCGGAATCGGCGGCCGGCGGTGCTGGCAGCAGCAGAGCCGCGTCCAGCACCATGGGGTCGATGTAATACGCGGTCTTCGGCGGGTGCGTTGCGGCAGGCGCTACGGTAGTCGCCTGCTGCGCTTGCAGGGTGAGGCAGAACAGCAGCACACCCCAGGCGCATCGATTCGGTCTGATCATTGATTTTCTTTCCTGTTCTAGTGTTTGTGTTCGAGTCCGAAGGTGACCGAGAGCATGATGCTGCGGCCCGGGGTGAGTGTCAGCAAATCAGCTCCTGACGGAGTGGTGGTTGCAAGGTAGGTAGAGGCGACACCGCCGACAACCACAGGCACCGCGCTGGTTCCAGGAGTGATCTCCGACGATATCTTTCTCGTTGAGCAGATTGTTGAAGCTGAGGCTGATCTTCGATCTGGTTGAAGATGCTGTGGTTGCGCACCGTGTAGTTGAGGAAGAGGTTGACCGAGTTGAACGGATTGATTGCAACCTGGTTGTGATAGGTCTTATTGTCATTCCACATTGGTCCGACCAGCTTCTGGAAGACACCGAGATCGAGGCTGCCGTGCTGATAGGTTAGGCCCGATCCCTGGGTGTATGCGGGAGTAAACGCAACCCATAGACCGGAGGGCACTCCTGTCCCTTCGTACTGCGCCTTCCCCACGGTGCCGTTCGCGTAGGCGCTCAAGCTGTTGGTGATGGCGACGTTGGTCTCGGCCTCGGCGCCGATGGTGACGGAGTCCGGAGTGAGGTAGTAGTACGTCTGGCCGCCCGAAATGTAGCTCGAATAGGCGTTCTGAAACTTGATGTGATACGCATCAGCATCAAACATCACACGCTTCAGCTTCAAGACCGTTCCGGCCTGGTACGCGGTGGTGCGGGCGGGCTTTGGCAGCGTATTGACCGACTGGGTGGTGACATCGAAGACGCTGCTCGGAGGAATGACGCTGCCCTGCGCGAACTGGGCATAGGCTGACCAGTTGGGCGTGATGCGGTAGTTGGCGGAGGCGTCCGGCAAGGCGGAGTTGTAGCCGGCATCGGTGTAGAGCGCGGGCGCCCCGTTGGCAGGTGTGCCAATGGTTTTGCCGTCGTCGGGGTACTGGGTGAAGTCCTGGTTGTAGTAGGCGTACTTGAATCCGCCAATCAAGGTGAGCCTGGGGATCGCGCGATACTCGTACTCGGCGAAGGGCTGATAGGAGCTGGTGGTGAAGTACTCGCGATAGGCGGGCAGAGCCTGGAAGGCGCGGGTGTAGGGATCGGTCGGATAGAGGTAGCGATTGGTCGATGCCCACTCGTACCAGAGGCCGGCGCGGAAGACTCCGTAGCGCGAGGTCTGGCTGACCGAACTGACTTCGCCATACTTGTGATAGCCATTCAACTGATCGGACGCGCAGGGCAGAGCGCCCTTGACCGGCGTGTCGCGCAGTAGGTCTGGTTGAAGGTGGTCAGCGGCGGGTCCGTATACCACTGGTGGTTCTTGTAGCTGTAGGTGTAGGGCTTGACGTCGATCTTCCAGCCATGGCCGAGGTCTCCGAGCAGGCTGACATATTCGAAGTTCGTCGGGAGGTGATAGCCGTTGTAGCCGTAGTAGTACGGGCTGGTGGGATCGTTGTTGAGCAGGTAGTTATAGCCGAGCGTCTGCACCTGGGCACGCGTGGGAGTGGTGGTGTTCGGCGTGTTGTTATCGAGCATCACCCAGCCGCTGTACGCCGTGAGGAGATACTTGTCCGAGAAGTCATACTGCAGCTTGATGTCGCCGGCATAGCGCTGCTGGTGGTCCCAGGTCTGAAAGCCGTCGGAGGTAACCCGCTGAACGTCCAGCGAGAGGCCGGCCTTGCGATTGCCGAGGATGGGCCCCGAGTCATACTGGGCATCGAGCAGCAAGGTGTTGAAGGACCCGTACGCGACAGAGGTCCGAAGGCCTTGGACGTTCGGGATCTCTCGCGACAGCAGATTGATGGAACCGCCGAAGGGCGTGGGGCCGACGGTGGATGCCGTGCCGGGGCTGCGATCGAAGTCGATGCCGCCTAACCACTGCGAGGGAAAGAAGGCCCACGAGTGATGGGTGGGGCCGTTGGTGTCGTTGAACGGGATGCCGTCCCAGGTAATGTCGTAGTTGCCGTCGGCAAAGCCGCGGAAGTAGGTCTTGTCCTGTCCGAGTCCAATGCCATTGGGACTGATGCTGAAGGCGCCCGGCGCCATTTGGAGCACCGTGCCGTAGTCAGCCATCGGCGAGGTGAACTGCTTGATGTACTGCGAGCTGAACTCGGAGCGCGGCGATGGTGTGTCGAGTGGAGTCTGGATCGGCGAAAGCTCGTGCTGCCACGGAATCAGAGTCCGCAGTCGACACCGTGACCTGCTGCGTGACGTTGCCCACTGGCAGCGGCAGCGACAGGCTTACCGGTTGTCCGGAATTCACCACGACGCCATTGCGCGTGACATTGGTAAATCCCTGCGCCGACACATCCATCGTATAGGTCCCGAACGGGAAGTCCGTTGACAGTGAACCGGCCCTGCACGATCAGACGTCGTCTGGCGGCTGACATTGCCCGAGTCGCGATGAAGGATTACGGTCGCCTTGGATAGGTACCGCCGCTCGGATCCAGGACCGTGCCTGTGATGGATCCAACTTGTTGAGCATGCAACATTCCTGGCAGCATTGCGTACAGACCAAGAGCAAACCACATCAAGAAGGCGTATACACCCACGCCCCATCCATGTAATGTTCAACATCATCCTCCAGCGGCTTGTTTAAATCGCTAATGCGACGAAGGTAAGCAGCGAGGATGAAAGGAATGTGACTTCGACGTGCAGCGAGGACGCGCGCCGGGTGGCGACGAACGAATCTCCAGACGGAGGGCGGTGGATAGAGAACAAGAGCAATCGATTGATTCAATGCAGGCTTTGTGTATGTCTGCGGATGAGCGCAGACGGTCGTCGACTACGCTCGAACTGTCTCAGATTCATGCAGTCGGGTTCTCGAGGAGACGCGCTGGAGATTCGAGCGAAATCATCTAAGGTTTTCTTAAGAAGTTCGCGAAGGCTCAGCAGGAAGACGGCGGCCCGCGATCAGGACAGCGATCTCAGCGAAGTCTGATCGAAGACCGCGGTCCGTCCCCGCCACGGGATGCGATCGGGAAGCGAATCTCAAAGCGTGAGCCCTTCATCGGTGAACTCTCCACCGTGAGCTTCGCGCGATGCGCGTCGGCGATCCATCGCGCGATGGAGAGCCCGAGGCCGCTGCCTGCGTTCACCTTCTTCTCGCGGAGGTCTCCCTGGTAGAAGCGCTCGAAGATGCGCTGTCGAACATCCTCAGACATGCCAATGCCGGTGTCGCGCACCGTGAGGAAGACCTCGGCGTCGCGACTTGCGCAGCTCCACCATGATCTCGCCGTGCTCCGGCGTGTACTTGAGCGGCGTTATCCAACAGAATGCCCGAGCAGGCGTTGCAGGAGGACTTCGTCGCCTTCGACAAAGATGACGTCATCGGGCAATCGCCAATCGAGCACGATGCCGCTGGACTCGGCGAGATCTTCGACGCGGCGGCAGCCGCTGAGCACAAGCTGTGTGACGTCGACCGGGCGAAACGTCAACCTCATGAACAAAGTTGTCGCTTCTGGCCAGCGAAAGCAGAGCGTCAAGAAGCGTCGACGCGGTGCGGCATTCCGTGACGATGCGGTCCAGGTCGTCGCGGTACTCCTGCTCGGAGCGGTGGCGATGCAACGATAACTGCGCCGTGCCCAGGATGACCGTGATCGACGTTCTCAGATCGTGCGAAGCGTCCGCGGAAAACTGGCTCAGCCTGGAGACGGCTCCTTCCAGCCGATCGAGCAGCTGATTCCACGCGATCGCCAGTGACCACAACTCATCGCGGGCCAAGGGAACGGGAAGCCGCGACGAAAGGTTGCTAATCCCCATATTCCATGCCGCCTTCGTCATCTGGTCGACCGTGCTCATCGCGTGCCGGCTGATAACGTATCCACCGACGGCCGCCAGCACAGAGCAGACCGGGCAGCAGCAGCAACAAGGCCGTGCTGATAGGTCCTAAGAATATAGAGATCATCATCCAGAGACCCGCCGATATAGAGTCGCACCGGCCGATCGCCCAGCTCGACCGACATGACACATGACGGTGGTCAGGATGGCCATCCACGCGTCATATCGCCAAAAGATCGGGCTCCCGCAATTCGTCTTCGGGACAACGAGCCATGCAGCCTCAGGCGTGGCTGGGAAGATCACCGTTCCCTGCAGATCCCGGATCTGCAGCAGGTTGCCCTCGTGAGCGATGACCGCGTAACTCTGCAGCTGATCGGAGAGGGATTCGATCGTGCGCTCGTCGCTGGTTTGCGCGAGAAATAACAGCAGCCGCTGCTCGCGATGTTCGAGGTTTGCCTGCTTTCCCTTGAGCAGGGTGTACCGCAGGGCACTGTACGAAAGAATGCCGAACAGCAGCAAGCGCGGTTGCGCTGACCAGCAGATACCAGAAGGTGAGTTTGGCTCGAATCGAGAGAGATTGCATCATAGAATCGTCAAGTCCACCTGGAAGAGGTATCCCGTCCCATGGATGGTTCGAATCAAGGTCTGCTCCTGCTTCGACTGCGAATCCAGCTTGGCTCTGAGGCCGTGCACATACACGTCGAGGGTATTGTCCTTGACATCCGCCAGGTAGCCCCAGCCGGCTTCCATCAGATCTTCGCGCGTTGTGACCAGGCCATTGCGGCGCATCAAGACTTCCAGCAAGGCAAACTGCTTGCGCGTGAGATGAATCGATCGGCCGCCACGCTCGACGGTGCGCCGGCTGCGGTCGAGGACGATGTCGCCGACCCGCAGGAAGGGCGACTCTTTGGATTGGGATTGGCGGCGCCTTGAGATCGCGCCCAACCTTGCCAGCAGAATCTCGAGCAGAAACGGTTTGACGAGATAGTCATCCGCTCCCAGGTCGAACGCCTTCAATATCTCGGGAACGGCGTCGACGGCAGTCAGCATCATGATGGCCGTATTGCAGCGCTTGGACCTGACCGCCTCGAGCACGGCGAGCCCATTCATGCCTGGTAGGAGAACGTCGAGCAGCGCCGCGTCGTAACGATCACTCAGCATCATCTTCGCGCCTTCACGGCCGTCGGCGGCCACCGTCACGTGATGGCCATTCTCGCTGAGCCCACGCTCCAGAAGATTCGCAATCTTCCGGTCATCCTCAACTACCAACACTGTCATGATGCTGAATAAGCTACATGGAACACGGAGAATCGGCAGTTAATGCGAGATGACACCCTATTCATCTTCGGATCGCTGGCTCAGCGGAAGTGGCGTCCTTAGAAGGCGGCTGGCCCCTTATGCTCAAGCCGATCAATGGGATAGCTCATGGATCAAGGCTCGACAGGCGGGAACGACTCTGCGTGAATCAGCGACAAACAATATTGGCGAGAGACGCTCAGGTATACTACCCCGATTAGCGGTGGCCATTTCTGAGAGGGTACGACCAACATGGCGCGAGTTTCGCGGGTAGTTTATTGTGGGCTGGCATTCGCCGGCTTAGTGGCATCTTCCTTATTCGCGACGGCGCAAGTCGATCCCAACCTTTATGCCGGCCTCAAGTGGCGTAACGTCGGACCTTTCCACGGCGGCCGCATCTCCTCGGTCACCGGCGTGATCGGACAGAGCGGCGTGTTCTACATGGGCGCGCCGCAGGGCGGCATCTGGAAGACCACCAGCGGCGGCGTCACATGGTTCCCCGTCTTCGACCAGGAGACGAGCGTGGACAGCGTCGGAGCCATCGAGGTTGCTCCCTCCAATCCTGACATCGTGTATGCAGGCGCAGGCGATCCCATCGGCGGCAGCCTCGGCAATGGCATGTGGAAGTCCACCGACGCCGGCGTGACGTGGCAGCACATCGGCCTCGAGGACACGGTGAAGATCACCAACATCGTGGTCGACCCCACCAATCCCAACCTGGTGCTCGCCTCCGCGCTCGGCGACGCCACCCACCACGGCGGCGGGGTCTACCGCTCCACCGACGGCGGCCAGACCTGGACCAGCGTCCTCAAGCCCGCCGACTATGAAGGCACGCGCGACCTCGAGTCCGCCTACGACGATCCAAACGTGATCCTCGCCGCCACGCAAGGCACGGGCGGCGGAGGCTTTGGCGCTGGCGGACGCGAACCACAAGACCAAGCCACCCCAGGTCTTCAAGTCCACCGACGAGGGCCTCACCTGGAACGAGATTAAAATTCCTCCCTTCCCCGGCCGCGTCGCCGTTGCCGTTGCCATGCACACCAACGGTCAGCGGTTTTACATCGTTGGCAACACCATCGAACACGGATCCGGCCTCTACCGCTCCGACGACGGCGGCGCCACCTGGCAGCACATGGCCGGCAACGACATCCGCATCAGCAACGGTCAGGGCTCCTATAGCAGCGGCGTCTTCGTGGACTCCCAGAACCCCGACATCCTCTATACGATGAGCACCGCCATGTACCGGTCGACCGATGGCGGCAAGACGTTCCAGCCGTTCAAGGGAGCTCCCGGCGGCGAGGATTACCACAAGCTCTGGATCGATCCAACCAACGGTCACCGCATGCTGGTTGGCTCCGATCAGGGCGCGAGCGTTACCTTGGATGACGGCAAGACCTGGAGCCTGTGGTATACCCAGACCATCTCGCAGGTCTATCACGTTGCCACCGATAACGAATATCCGTACCACATCATGGCGGCGCAGCAGGATACCGGCGCGGTCATGATTGCCAGCCGCGGCGCCTGGGGGCAGGTGAACTTCACGGACTGGAGCCCGCTGCCGTCGTCTGAGTTCGGCGTGGTGCGGCCCGATCCCAGGAACCCCAACATCATCTACGGCGTCGGCTATGGACCCGGCGGCGGAGGCAGCGGCCTCATCAAGATCGATATGAAGACGGGCCAGTGGCAGAACGTCGCCCCCAACTTCGGCGCGGACTCCAACAAGTACACTGCCGGCCGCGACTTCGAGAAGAAGTTCGATACCGTCTTTGACCCCGGCGCACTCTACGTGGCCTACCAGTGCCTGCTGGTCTCGCATGATGGAGCCCATTCCTGGACGTCCGCCAGCCCCGACCTGACCACGGCCAAGGGAGCGCCCCCCGTAGCCTGCGGCACACCGCGTCCCACGCCTCCTCCGCCAGCGCCGGGAACGCCGCCGCGTCCTCCCGATCCCTCCATCAGCGACTTCTCCATCTCCACGGTCAAGCGCGGCGTGGTCTGGACCGTGAGCAGCAACGGCCAGATCTATAACACCATGGACCATGGCAAGCTCTGGACCAACGTCAGCAATATCGCGGATGTTCCGGCGCACACCAACCTCAACACCATCGAGGCGGGCGATGACGCGGACACAGCGTACGTCTCCGGCCGCATTGCAGCCGAGCGCGGCGCTACCCTGCCGGCCGACATCGATGCCGATGTGCCGCTGATCTGGCGCACCACGGACGGCGGCAAGACCTGGACCAGCATCGTCAGCGGCCTGCCGCGCGACGAGCGTACCGGAAGCTGGGTGAACACCCTGCGCGTCGATCCGCAGCAGCCGGGCCTCCTCTTCGCCGGCACCGAGACCACCGTCTACGTCAGCTTCGATAACGGCGACCACTGGCAACTGCTGCGCCAGAACTTGCCCACCACCTCGATCCGCGATCTCGACGTGCACACCGATAACCACGAGAACGATCTCGTCATCGGCACGTACGGGCGCGGCTTCTGGGTGCTCGACGACATGACGCCGCTGCGCCAGATCGCCGCCAACGCACAGGCGATCCGCTCCTCCGCGGCGTATCTCTTTACGCCCGAAGACGCCATCCGTGCCCGGGTCAACAGCAACTGGGATCAGCCCTTCTCGATCGAAGTGCCGCATGTGCCCAACGTACCGTATGGCGCGGTGGTGGATTATTACCTGAGCCACCAACCCAACGGGCCGATCCAACTGCAGGTCTTCGACGACCACGGCAACCTGGTGCGCACCATCTCCAGCAACTTGCCCGCGCCGATCAATGGCGAAGAGTATCCGCGCTACTGGCTCGCGTCTCCCGAGTCGCGTTCGCTGAGCACGCACGTCGGCCTCAACCGCATCAACTGGGATCTGTACTATGACGACCCGCCGGCTGTTCGCCACGATCTCGAAAACGAGATGAACATGGTGCCGGGCGCGACCACCCCCGGACCGCATGGGCCGCAGGTGATTCCAGGCGTCTATACGCTGAAGCTCACCGTGGACGGCCAGGTCTATACCCGCAACGTCACGGTGGTGAACGATCCGCGCGTCGGCCAGAGCCCTGAGCTCATGGCCGATCTGCGTACCCAAAACAAGCTCACGCTGCTGTCGGTGCACGGCATGGAAGAGAGCTACGCAGGCCACGAGGAAGTCGATGCGGTCAAGCATCAGCTTTCCACGGTGCTGCAAGGCAAGCTACCCGACGATGTCGCGGCGCAGGCCAAGACGCTCGACGCCACCCTGCTCAAGATCGGTGGCGCGATGCCGGCCGAAGGAGGTCCTCGTCGTCCCGCTCCGGACCCCAACGCAATGCAATCCTTCTTCGAGCTCAACAACACCTTCAACATCATGGTGAGCATGATGCAGGTAGGTCTCGACATGGCTCCCACGCCGACCCAGATCTCCACCTGGGAGAAGGACTGCACCGACTACAACCGCACCGTGGACGCATGGAAGGCTGCCCAGCAACAGGTCACCGAGTTCAATGCGGTGCTGGCCAAGAACCAGCTACAGCCGCTGACGATCGCGCCCACCAAGCTGACCGACTCGCCCTGCAGCTTCAAGCCGGAACGAGGAGCGAAGTAGCGCCTCGAGAGATAGCTCGCCGCGCCCGCCGCGTTCACATGAGCGCGCGGGTGCGGCGTTGGTTCGGGAACTCGGCAATGGGTTGCTGGGAACGACGAACAGACCTGATGCGATCTCAGGTCTGCTCGTCGCCTCTTGGGATTTTGAGGCTGTCGCTGACTTCGTCCTTGAGCAGTCGAGCTATGATCTCGACCGCTCAAGGGGAAACAACCCTGGCACCCTCATGAAGGAAATCGTAAGACGATTCCGGCGGAGAGCCGAAGATTGTTCTGAACGTTGTTTGTGCCATTAGGGAATTCGGTCCGAATCCAATCAGCTTGTAGGGGGCGGACGGCGAGATGGTGGGAAAGCCGGAGGTCCACGGCGCCACCGACCTGGAGCGCGAAGGTGTTGAAGTCTGTCTGCGCTCCGGATGGAGATGGAAAGATGCTGTTGAGGCCGTGCGACTCTCCGATCAGCGCCTGCCCGAAGACAGCGAGCTTTCTCAACCGCGGCGACCAGGTATAGCGTGGTCCGAAGGTCGTCGTGACAGTCGTAAGATTCACGCCCGTACCTTGGATGTTGGCTGCGCGCGAGCCCTCGATGTTCATGGTGATCCCCAGGCCGCGGTAGGCCTCGGCTGAAAGCTCGAAGGCACCGCCCTGCCTCCAGAAACGATTGCTGCCGGTCAGTTTGCTCCGGTCCGCGGCATAGGTAAACGCGAGGTCCACCTCCGGATGCGAGACGGAGGAAGGAGCAGCGGAAGTCTGCTGCGCCTTCATGAATGGGGTTGCGAGTGCTGCGGCCCCCGTCAGGAGCAGAACGCAAAGGGTCGTGCGCATGGCCTTATCTCTTCTTTCGAGTTACTGCAGGTTGAGGGTGACGGTCGTCGTGTGTTGCAGAGCCCCGGAGCTTGCCGTCACCGTCACAATGTAATTCTTCGGATTCTGGCCGAAGAAGCCGTCGTTCGTTGCGCAGCCAGTAAGGCCAGCCATCGCTCCGAAGCTGATCAGCAGCAACAGCGCGAGGGATCCGCCACGTCCCAGCTTCCTCGCCGAACGCCGCAGACGCCGCGAGAACGGAAGCAGCAGCATGCCGAGAGCCACCGGCACGAAGCCTCCGCCAAGGCGGTGGTCCCGCTTCAGCATGGAGGTTTGCATCACGGTCTGGATGGAGAGGGTGACGGTGGTTGCGCCGCTGCCTGCGTTCAGTGTCGCCGGGCTAAACGTGAACGTCGCTCCTGGCGGCAGGCCCGAGGCCGTGAAGCTCACCGCCGCCGGGAAGGTGCTTCCTCCCACCGGGCTGACCAGCAGGGGGAAGCTCGCGGTGCCCCCGGGAATGACGGTCTGCGTGGGCGTGCCTGCCGACGAAGTGGAGATGTTGAAACTGAAGTCCTGTACCGTCTCGGAAACGGCGGAGCTGGTCTGGGTGAGGAAGTTGGGGTCGCCGCTATAGATCGCGGTGATGGAGTGTGTGCCTGCCACGAGGGTGGAGACCGACAGGATGGCTACGCCGGCCGATACCGGGGTGGTACCGAGCAGTGTGGTGCCATCGTAGAAGCTCACCGTGCCCGTGGGGGAGCTGACAGCAGACGAGACGGCCGCGGTGAGGGTCACGGGGTTTTGGACCAGCACTGGATTCGGCGTGAGGGTCAGCATCACGGAAGGAAGAATTCTGTTGACGGTGAGCGAGACCGAGCTCGTCGCCGACGTGTAGACGGTCGTGTTGGTCGGCGTGAACGTCACACCGAGCGTATAAGTTCCGGCCGGCAGCACCGTCGCGCTCGTCACAGCGATCGATCCGCCCGCGGTTCCCGTCGCCGTATACGCATAGCCGCCGGCTACGGTGCTGGAGTTGCTCTGCGCCACGGCTCCGAGAATGCTCCCCAGCGTCGTGCCATAGCTGATTGCTCCCGGTTGGCTCCAACGGATGATCGGCTGGATCTGCCCCGTCTGCAGCATAAAGCTCGCTGTGGTAGTCGCGCCGTTGGCGTCGGTGACGGTCACGGTGTAGGCGGTCGGAGAACTAACAGCAGTGGGCGTGCCGCTGATTGTCCCGGAGGTTGCGCTGAGACTCAAGCCGGACGGCAGCGTTGGGGAGATGCTGTAGGTCAACGGCATCGTCCCGCCCGTGACCGTGACGGGTGTGAACGGCGACGCGCTTTGATTTACCGGCAGGAGCGTCGACGGAACCGCGGAGGTTGACGCCAACGCACCATTGATCGAGAGGCTGAAGCTCGCCGTAGCCGTGGCACCGTTTGCGTCGGTAATGGAGACGGTGTAGGTTGCCACCGGGCTCGTGCCTGCGGGAATGCCCGTGATCGTGCCCGAGGTAGTGTTCAGACTCAACCCGGAAGGCAGCGCCGGGGAGACAGTGTAGGTCAGCGGCGTTGCTCCGCCGGAGCCCGTCACCGGTGTGAAAGGTGTCAGTGCATGGCCCTGGGTCAGGGTTGCGGATGAGATCGCCGTCGTCGCCGTGACCTGCTGGACGGCGAAGGAAGAGCTGACAGCGGAGAGGACAAGCGGCGGCGTCAACGCACCATTCAACGCGAGATTCGCGGTCAGGGTGTCCTCCGCACCCACGGCGCTCACCTGGAGCGTCGAGTAACTCGCGACTCCATTCGCAGTGGTGGCGGTGCCATTGGTCAGCGCGCCGCCTCCGGTAAGGGTCAGCGGAATGCTGACCGCGGGTGCAAACGGACTGCCACTCTCGTCGAGTGTTACCGCGGCCTTGAAGTTTGCTCCGGCTGAGATGGCGAGGGCCGGAGCAATCGGAGCAGGTTCTGTCGTAAAGCTCAGGGAGTAGTTGGTCTGCACCGCACCCGCATCCACGCAGGAGGTGCTGCCGTAGGTCGCCGCACGCGGAAGGCCACGCTCGTCAGTGGGGATGCCGGATGCATTGGAGCTCGTTCCCGCGCAAATTGCGGCACTACCCGGCAGTGGAACCATGGTCTGCACCGGGCCACCGTAGTTATTCAGGCTCGCCAGGTTCGCAGAGAGAGTGGAGGCGCCTGGCAATTCGTTGAAGATGTTGCCGCCGTTCGACACGAGCGTGCCTTCTCCAGTCGATGTCGCATCGAGATCCGGATAGGAGGAGGAGGTGTTGCCGAGGATGAAGCTGTTTTGCACGGTCAACAGACCGTTATTGAGGAAGACGGCTCCGCCGTAGGTGCCCGAGCTATTGCCAACCAGGGTGGTCTGCGTGAGGGTGAGTGCGCCCACCGTGGTGTAGATCGCACCTCCCTGCGCTGTCGTCGCGGCGTTGGCGTTGAAGGTGCTGTTGGTGATTTGCAGCGTCCCCAGATTGGCGATGGCACCACCATAGGTAGCGGCCGTGTTCTGGAAGAACGTGCTGTCACTCAGGGTCGCGGTTGCGCCGCTCGCGAGGCGGATCGCTCCGCCGTAGGTTGCAGAGGAGTTATTGGCAAATGTGCAGGCGTTCGCCGTCAGGGTTGAGCCGGCGGCAACAGTAATCGCTCCGCCGCCCAGCGTGATGGCCGCGTTATTGGAGAACACCGCGTTGTTGCGCGTCACACCCGCGGCTTCGATGGTGGGCAGCGTCGCGTAACTTGCGTCTCCGTGGGCAAGCGTGAGGTTGTCGAGGATAGCAGTCGCATCATTCAGGATGGAGAAGATGCGGGATGCATTGTTTCCGCTCAACGTGATGAGGTTGGTCAGAGAGGAACCACTGCCGGTCGTCGTACCGGTAATGGCAGCGTTGCTTTCCAGCAGCAACTGCCCATTCACCAGGGTGATCGTCTGCGGCCCTGCAAGGGCTGTCGGACTAAAGCTGATCGTCGTGTTGACGCCGGAGAGAGCGTTCGCAGCGGCGATGGCATCCCGCAGCGAGCAGTTGGTATTGCCGGCCGTGCTGAGGTTCGGGTTGACGCAGTTGCTGGCGACGCCCGTCGTGGTATCTGTCGCGACGGTGACGACGTAGGCCGGAGCGACAAAGGTCGCCGTAACCGTGTTCAGTGTTCCGGAGTAGGGACTGCCGACGGTGGCGCTGATCGTGGCCGTCTCCGCAACGGTGTCGGTGAGCGTAACGGTAGCGAGACCGTTGACGGTAGTGGCGCTGGCCGCAGAGAGCGTTGCCTTCCCGCTCGCACTGGTAACCGACAGATTCACCACCGCTCCGTTGATGGGACTGCCCGATGCATCCTCAACGGTAGCCGTGAGCGTGGTGCTGGCTCCGGCCGTAAGGGTGGCTGGCGAAGCGGTCAGGCTCGAGTTGGTTGGGGAGACGATCTGCAGGTACGCAAACTGATCCTGCACGCCGACCGGGCTGGTCCCAGCTGGCGTGGTCACGGTGATGTCGACCGTCCCGACGCCGGGAGGCGAAATGGCGGTGATGCTGTTAGCGCTGCCTACCGTAAAGGAAGCTGGGGTGGAACCGAAGTCGACTGCCGTCGCGCCGGTCAGGTTCGCTCCGGTAATGGTGACCGGCGTTCCTCCGAAAACAGTACCAGCGGCTGGAGTAATCGCTGTAACGGCAGGGATAGGCGCCACGCCGGTGCCGCTGAACGCAATGCTCTGCGTCGCGCTGCCGACGCCGGAGGTCATCACATTCAGGGCATTGTCCGTCAACAGGACGCCGCCCGTGTTGCTGCCCGCCTCTGTCGGCTCGAAGTTGGCTGAAACATCGCAGCTTGTGCCCTGCGCGAGTTGGGTGCCGGATGCGCAAAGGCTTGTATCCGCAGTGTTCTCCGGGAAGTTCGAAGAATAGCTCGGATTGCTTCCTGCGGTTGGGGTTGTCATGATCAGCGGCTCGTTGCCGATGTTGGCTACCGTTGCCGTCTGCGCTCCATCCGTCGTATCGAGCGAGCCGACCGTCGTCGCCGTTGCAAAGGACGGCAAAGAAGGCGCGGCACGGTTCTCCATCATGATCTGCGATATCGCCCAGTTGGCGATATACAGATTCCCGCTCGCATCCAGCCCCAAACCATAGCCGGTGATCGGAGGAGCATCCGGATTGTTGAAGTTCAGCAGAACGGTCGACGCGCCAAAGCTGGTTCCCGTCCACGGCAGTTCCACGATGCGGCTCATATCGTAATCGAAGATATAGAGATCACCGGCTCCGTCCAAGGCCAGGCCAAGGTACTTGCCGAACGCGACTCCGCCAGGCGTTCCAATCGTCAATACAGTGGCCGTGCCGTAGCCGTTCGCGGTTGAGGGCAACTCCACGACACGCGCATAGTAGTCGGTGATGTAGATATTGCCGCTGCCGTCCACTGCAATCGCCACCGGATTAAACACAGCCTGGCCGCCTGGGCTGCCGACCGTCAGGGTGCTGGCAGCGCCGTAGCTGCTCCCTGTCCAGGGCAGCTTCACCACGTCGCCATCACTGGTGACGTAGTAGATGTTTCCGGCGGGATCGAGCGTGATGGCAACCGGCAAAGTGCCCGCGGCGCCGGTAGCGAGCACAGTGGCTGTGCCGTAGCTGCTGCCCGCCCAGGGCAATTCCACAATGCGCTGGTTCAGGGTGTCAGCGATGTAGAGATTTCTTGCCCCATCCACGGCGATGCCGCTCGGGTTGTCTAATCCTAGCCCCCCTGGAGTCCCTATCGTGAGTGCGGTCGCCGTGCCATAGCTGTTGCCGCTTGAAGGTATCTCCACAAGGCTATTCTGGCGCTGATTCACAAAATAGATGTTCTTTTGTCCGTCGACTGCAATGGCATACGGACTCTCGACCAGCCCCCCGGAAGCCAGCAAGGATACATTGCCGGAGTTGACTGCCACCTGCGGTGCCTGTCCCGTTCCATAGATATGCGCGGTCGCGATGATATTGCCCGAGGTGTCCAGCAGTTCGACGGCGCCATTCCGCGTCCCCGCCCATTCGGGGCTGAACGCTACCTCGACCGTGCAGGTTTGCCCGGCAGTGAATGTTCCGGTGCAGGTATTGCCGCTGGAGGCTGCAGCGAAATCCATCGGGTTTCCTTGCGCATTCTCCGTTGCCCCCTGGGTCATCACCTGATACGGCGTACTGCTGTTCAAGCTGGCGTCGGCCGTGAAGGTGAAGGTCAGCGACACCGGAGACGTTGTGCTGCCAACAGCAGTCGATCCCATGTTCACCGCAGCAGTTTGCAGCTCCAATATTCGATTGTTCCCCGTATCCGCTAGATAAATGGTTCCCTGACCACTGGTGACGTCCGTCTCAGGGTTCGAGAATCCAGCACCCACAGGAATCGTTGGACCATAACTGCTTCCCGTCCACGGCGCTTCCAGCAATGCATTGTTCGTCGTGTTCATCGCCAGGTAAAGATTTTCGTTGCTATCCACAGCGACACAGTTTGGAGTGGAGGGGAGGCCGCTGACGACGGTCGTCGGGGTGGTATAGGCGCCTCCGCTCCAAGGCGCTTCCAATACAGAGGTCGACAGCGAGACAAAGAGATTTCCAGTAGCATCAATCGCTACGCAACTCGCATTGGGGAATGACCCACTGCCCACCTCAACCGCCGTGTAGGTATTGCTGCCGGCTAGGCTTCTCCTCCAGCACATAGTTAGCCGCGAAGTTCGTGATAAAGACATCGCCGCCGGAATCGATCGCGATGTCGGTCACCTCCGAGAGCGAGCTGGCTACCGTTACCGGAGAACCATAGGCAGAGCCCGTCCATGGATAGTTCAGAACGGAAGATGAACCGCTGCCGAGGCCGGCTACATAGAGATTGTCGTTGCTGTCCACGGCAACGATTGCCGGTTGATACGCGAGGCTCAACACCGTCTTTTGGCATGCTGTGCTGAGACAACCTGCCGGTACTTCCACGATCCGGTCGTTGCCCGTATCCGCGACAAACACATCTCCCGATCCATCCGCCGCCACCGCATAGGGTCCGCTGAAGTTTCCTCCCACCGTGGTCAGCACGTAACTGAAGTTCGCAGCGACCTGGGCAGACATCGCCGAGCAGGCTCCCGCCACCGTCGCATAGCAGACAAGCAGCTTCAGCAACTTACCAAGATCCAACACACGACGGCTTACAGGCGCAGACGAGACATACCCACGGATTTTCACGAACACTCCAAAAGCAGACATCAGATAGCACAGCGAATAAAATGACCGCCGCCGAACCTTCTTTCGGGAGCTGCAATCTCTTTTCGCCCGCATGTCGCGACGGCCCTGGATCCATGTACCCGGATCGCAAAGCATTGCCTCCGCAGAGCAAGCCCACGGAAGACGCGAGATATCGAACGCAAGAGATCACTCCAATCGAAACGCAATCGGGCAGAGGCCAGCCACCGCAAGTCACCGATGAGATGACTCACAAATGATGTAATGGCATTACAAATCTAATGAAATGTAACACGACCCCGATCGAACCATTGTGATTTTTGGTGCCGACGAGCGTGATTTTCACAGAAATCCGGCTCACTCTGCTGTGGAAAGAGAGCCTTTACGTGGAATTGATTGCATTGATTTGAAGGGATTTATGGCGGGAGTGAGGGATTACTATCGTCCCTGTAACCGATTGATAGCAAAGAGAAATGAATGATGACATTTGGAGATATACCCCCAAATGTACCCCCATCCGAACGATGCTTGACCTAGCCCGGGGTCAGCGGCCAGTTCTGAGCTCATCGCGGGTGCTTCTGTGCTCTACAGCGCGGGCAGTGTTCTCGCGTTGTTCTCTGCTCAACTCATCGGCTTGCCGGCGTTCCGGCGGATGTTCTCCACCACCGCCTTCAGGTGTTCCTCGTTGTCCGCTGCCGTGAATGGCTTCGGCGGCGTTCGGACTGGCCACAGTTTCACCGGGCTCGAGTCCTGCTCGCGCGGCGCAATCAATGGCTTCGGTGCTCTTGCCTTCTGCTCGGAGTCTTTCTGCTGTGTCACGCATGGCCTCCCGTGCACTATCTACAGCGTACGCGCGCGACGCTCGCAGCGCAGCTGCCCCGTCGTATGCGGTGCACCTCGCCCGGCAGTTCAGAGTTATCAACATACTGCACGGTGATCTGATCGCCATAGATCCGCTTCAGCTCCGCGGCCGCCGCCAGAACTTACTCCCCGCCCCACCACCGTCGCCACCGCCCAAGCCCTTCGCAGGGTGGCTCGCTGAACTATGCGAAGTTTTCGTATGGTTGCGGCTCTCCCGCAGGTCGATTATCGGCCTCTCCAGATTTATTTTTTGGGTTCGGAGGTAAGCAGACAAAGGTTCGGAATTAGCGTTGGCTTGTCCTTGTCTGTCCTCGCCTGTCCCTCAGCGTTGCGCATGAGCGCAAGCTAGTGGGTAAAACCCTAACAAAAGTTATAAAAAAAACAGCTTTTTCACAAGTACGAATACTTGCGTTCGAAAGACGGAGTATGTCAAGTTGCTGTTGGACGTGCAAGGATGCACGCGAATTCAGGAGGTAAAGGGCGGATGCAAAACAGGAAATACCTGCGGTTGCCGAAGGTCATAGACAAGTACGGCATGTGCCGGAGCGCGATTTATGCGCTGTTCCCAAAACCAATCAAAGTTGGACGCGCAAGCTTTTGGCTCGAGGATGAATGCGACGCCTTCATGCAATCGATGGTCGATGCATCGCGCGGGACCGCCGCCGAGCAGCGCAATGTTGCATAGCCCCGCGGGGTGGCAAACGCCGGGGCTGGACCGGTTCAACCATCCAGGAGGCCTTAGGGTGGAGCCTCGCCCGCGAATAACCCAGGGAGAACGACTATGGCTAAACTTCTGAAGGTTTTTGACTGCGATGGGGTAAAGCGTGGCGAACTCACGCGAGAGCAGGTGCGAGAGTGGTTCAAGCCCGACCAAATCGAGTACGTCGATGGTCAGAGTGCAGTGCGGATCATCGCATCGAGCAATTGCCGCTCTTCGGCATCCTTGACGGTCGACGATACCGAGGCGCTCGTCGACGGCGTCTCGACGATGAGCGCGAGACGCCGTGAGCGCCTGGCCGGCTGGAAAGTCATTCCCGACCACCATGCGCACGCGGGGTAGCCCCGCGTTGATTCTCGCTGCCCAACCACAGGCTCCCACTCGGGAGCCTTTTTCATGCCCAAAACGTGCGCCCGAGTGCGCCCAACAAGCAAACGCCCCGCGTGCGAGCAGGGCGTCGGCAGAACGGAATTAAGTTGATGCCCCAAATTAACATCCCTCACGCCACACAGCAAGTAGAAAATGCAGCGCCGAGCGCCCAGCGCGAATCCAGCAACCCACACGCAACAGAGCCCACAACCCCCTGCGAATTCGTGCGGGAGGTGGAGTCCGCCGAATCCGAGACTCGCCAGCGCGCGGCCGCAGATTGGGATTCAGATCTTGCGGTCGCCTACGGCCAGGTGGCGCTCATCCTCGCGCAAGTCGTCCGAAAGCACTGGCGCAAGTGCGCAGTGTGCCAGGCGCGCGAGACGACACTGCAGGCCGCAGCGGAGGCGAAATAGATGGCCCTACGCGGCACACTGACACACTGGAAAACCCGGCTGTTGGCGCAATCGCTCGGAATGATGCCGTGCCAGGCTCTCGGCGTGCTGGAGGCTCTTTGGCACGTCACCGCGGGCTTCGCGCCCGCTGGCAATATCGGACGCCTGCCGAATCACGCGATCGCGATGGAGATGTTCTACTCAGCGGACGCCGATCAACTGATAGCGGCCCTGATCGAATCGGGCCATCTTGAAGAGCACCAAGAACACCGTCTGATCGTTCACGATTGGATGCAACACGCAGACTACAACACGAAGCGCAAAGTAGAGCGTCGCGGAGGGTCAATGGTTGCCAACGGCGAGCGGCAACGCATGGTGACAGGTCATGATGCGTCATCACTGGTTATGACGCATCATAAAAGTATTCCTGTACCTGAGCCAGAGCCTGTACCTGAGCCAGAGCCTGAGAAAAAAACAAAGCCGCGCGACGCACAGCGTTTCGTCCTTCCATCTTGGATCGACCCGGAAGCATGGGCCGACTACGAGGAGATGCGGGCTTCGATTCGGAAGAAGCCCACCGACCGCGCCCGCGCTTTGATCGTCTCCAAGCTGGAGGACATGCGACAGAAGGGGCACGATCCAAACGACGCGCTCCGGCGTTCGACGATGAGCAATTGGACGAGCGTTTTCGAGCCAACCAGCCCGCAGCGTCCGGCGGCCCCTCCGCCTCCTCCGATCAAATACGCCGACCTGGAGGCCCTGAATGCTATCTAGCCCATACGCGGAACATGCTGAAAAGACCCTCTTGGGCTGCATCATTCGAAACGGCATCCCAGCGATGCACCAATGTCTCCACCTTCGACCCGAACACTTCTACCATTCAACGCACCGCGACATCTTTGGAGCGTGCCGGACGATCCTTGAACGGCAAAGCGACATCGACTCCGGACTGGTGGCGGCAGAGCTGGGGCGCGCGCTCGGAACGGAGCAATGGGCGTATGTCGACTCCCTGACAGATGGCATTTACCGGGGCATGGATCTATCCGTTCGCGCGGCGGCCATTCTCGAGTCGTGGCGGCTCCGCCAGGGCGTGACGATATGCAACTCCTACGCGGGCGCGTTTGCAAGTGGCGAGCAGAGCTCCGCAGAGACCTTCGCAGAGCTGCAAACCAAACTCTTCGAAGCGATGGCGCAATCATCCGGAGTCGACGACCCGGCGGTTTCGGCGTTCTCTGACGAGGCATGGGAGCAGTTCGAAGAGAGGGCGGCGGGCGCGGTAGAGCCCGGGCTCACCTATGGCATCTCCACCCTGGACACCCTCACGGGCGGCCTACAGCCGGGACAGGTTTCGGTCGTCGGCGCTCGCTCTGGCGTCGGGAAGTCTTCGCTTGCAAAACAGGCGTGCGCGGCCAATCTCGCCAGGGGTGTTCCGGTGAGCCTGTTCAGTTTGGAGATGTCGCGTGCTGAAATTCTCGCGGGCCTCTGGTCCATCGTGAGCGGCGTCCCATACCGGAAGCTGGTTCGGCCCCACCTCTGCACCCATGCGGAGCGGGACGCGCTGGCAGCCGCGAAAGACACGGTGAAGCAATGGCCCTTGCGCGTCTACGAGGACGGCGGCATGGATCTTGCCCAGATCGTCGCCTACTCGCAACGGGATGTGCGGCAGTATGGGACGCAGTTCGTCTGTGTCGATTACGCGCAGAGCGTCTGCACGACCGAGGGCAAAGATGAGCGCGCAAGAGTTTCCGCAGTATCCCGCGGCCTCACGAAGATGGCAAAGGCGGAGCGGTGCTCGCTCATGCTTCTCTCTCAGCTTCGCAAAGTTCCACACGAGCAGTACAAAAACCCGCCGACAGCGGCGGACTTGCGCGAAACCTCTCAGCTCGAAAACGACGCTCATTGCATCGTCCTGTTGCACCGAGGATGGGACGACGCAGGTTGCCACCCCTCAAACGACGCAACGCTGATTGTCCCAAAGAACAGGCACGGAAGTCCCGGCGCATTGCGCGCGCGGTTCAATCCGGCGAGCCTCACCTTCGAGGCTGCATAGTCGAATCCCGTTCGCACCCAGCCACCGACACCCAACACGGCGAGCAGGAAACCGGCCTAATTTTAATCGGAAGCGTTCGGGGTACACCTTCCCATCACCCGGACGCTTCCGACGCCGCCACGCGCCGTTAATGCGTTCGATCACTACTCAACACCAACCAACACAGAAAGAGAGCGAAATGGCAGAACCAACCGCAACACCGACGCAGCCGAGCAGGACGAGCGACCAGAATCTTAACCAACTCCTTGACCGACGGCGCGAAGCCCGCGCACGGCTCGAATACCTTCGGGCCCAGATTGGGCCAGCGAAACGCGACGCGGAGGCCGCGGCATGGGCGGTCCAAGGCTACAAAAACCGCCTTCAGGCGGCGCCGCAACTCGCGGAGGTGCGCTAATGGCATTCAAGCCTGAAGACGAGCGCACCAACGACGATATCGGCTTCGGGCGTCGCCAACGCGCACCCGAGCCATTCTTCGAGCCGACCACGCGGCCTGGAGCGCGCGTCCGCCAGCCGGAGGCGGGTGGGTTCTCGAATGAGACCACGCGCGAGGAAACCGGGCTCTGAGAGCGAACGGAAACTCGGGTGGGTGCCTCTGGAAGCATTTTGGATGTGCCTACCCTTCCCGAAACGACGCCGACGCCATCACGGGGCGTTATGCGTTTTCAGATACGAAAGGGCAAAATGACTGCGATTGAACGCCTGAAGGCGGCAAGGGGCGGAGTCAAGCTGGCAAAGGACTCGCTCGATGGAATACGCCAGCAGGCGCGGCAGGCGATGCGGGACCGAGTGCGGGCAGAGGCAGCCTTCAGGGTCGCAGAGCGATGCCCGCAGGATCTCGCGCCAGCCCGCGAAGAATTGGAGCGGCAGCGGAAGGCGTCGGACTTCCTCGCTGCGGCGGTAGAGGACGCCAAGGAGCTGCTTTTCCTCTGCGAGTGCTCTGCAGAGGACACCTTGCACGAGCTCGAGATGGCTGCACTATGCGGGCCAGAATTGCTGCTGCCAATCTGGGATTGATCGGCAGGGAGTAAGTAGTCGGAACCGCCAACGCAGTCGCCGAGGCGAAGGTGCTTCAATTCGGCGAGAAAGATGCTCGGACCGACGGGAGAAAGAACGATGCCGCACCTGGTGGTGCGGAAGAAGGGACTTTATGAAACTGACGAATTCAAAACTTGAAAAAGCCGCGGTACTGGTGGCCGAGGACGCGCGTAGCGATGAGCAGATCGCCGCGCAGCTCGGCATCACGCGGTCCACGCTCGCGACATGGAAGTCGCGCCCAGAGTTCGCCGCGCGCGTGGATGAGATATCCGGCGAGTTCGCGGAGGTCGCGCTCAAGCGGGGCATTGCCCGCAAAGCGTACCGGGTGAACACCCTCGCCAATATTCACAGCAAGCTCCTGACCGTCATGGAGGAGCGCGCCGTCGATCCCGACTTAGCAAACATCCCAGGCGGGAAGACCGGCCTTGTCGTGCGCAAGGCGGTGGTGTCGGCCGGAGTCCTGGTCGGATACGAGTTCGCCGTCGATATCGGATGGATCCGCGAGTTGCGCGCGGTCCAAGAGCAGGCGGCCAAGGAGCTTGGCCAGTTGGTAGAAAAACGGGAGGTGAAGATCCGCAGCCTGAAGGATCTGAGCGACGAGGAACTCGATGCAATTATCGGCGCAGACATGGATGCGGAAATGGAGCCGGCCATATGACACCCCTGAAAGACGAGCTCTACACAAAGCAGGCCCTCTTCGTGCGCGAGTACCTGATCGACCTGAACGCCACAAAGGCAGCAGAACGAGCGGGTTACAGCAAGCGAACGGCATACTCCCAAGGACAGCGGCTACTTCGGCATGCCGCTGTCCGGGATGAGATTCAGACCTTGATGGATCGGCGCGCCACCAAGCTCGAGATCACCGCCGAGCGCGTCCTCGCCGAGCTCGCGCTCATCGGCTTCGCGAACATGCTCGATTACATCGGCCTGACGGAGAACGGCGGCGCCCGCGTCGACCTGTCGAAGCTGACCCGCGAGCAAGCGGCCGCCATCCAAGAGGTTACGGTCGAGGAGTTCACCGAGCGCGCCGGCGACGACGGGAGTAGGAAGCCGACCTTCGCGAACGGGCACCGCACAAAATTCAAACTGAGCGACAAGCGGGCTGCCCTGGTCGACCTCGGCCGCCACTTGAAGCTGTTCACCGACAAGGTACAGCTGGACGGTGAGCTCCGGACCGAGGTGCAGGACGTCAAGCAAAAGCTCCTCGCAAAGCTCGCTGGTTACCGTGCAGCCGCCGCCGGCTAGCGCGGGAATGGGCCGAATCTCAGGGGGAGCAGTGGTATTATTGCTGCTCCCTGGAGATCCGTGTCTCATGAAGTTTCTAATTGCGTTGCTGCTGCTTGCGTCGTCTGCCTCGGTGTTCGCTCAGTCCTCGGACCAACTTTCGCCGCTGGCCGACCCCGCGGCATTCGGCTTGAAGGGTGACGTGATCGGGGAAAGCCTATCCGATTTCAGGGAGCGTAATGCAGCTACCCTCAATGACGGAGTCCATTCCAGCTATCCGCGGTGTTCCGGTGACGTTCCGAATGAGGCTCAGCCCCAGTCTCCGGATCCGAGAGGTGCCGGCACTAAAGCCTATATGCGCCAGCTTGATGTGTATATCGAATCTAGCAAGGCCTACATGCAAAGGCACGACTCTACCCAGATGGTCCTCGATGGGATGGCGTTCAACCACGAGCTAGGAGCCGACAAGGTATGTGTCGTTAGCGAATCGATGACAGGGACGATCGCCGGATTCCCAGGCTACCTACAGTATTACTTTAGAGGCGGCCGTCTCGATCGGATCGACGGGACACTGCTGGGCACCTATTTCGACTCGGTAGATAAGGCGATCAAGGCGAAGTACGGGGATCCAGCTTCAAAGAAAACCGAGTCCTATCAGAACCGAATGGGCGCCACCTTCAACGGAGAAGTGGATACCTGGGTGAGCGAGAAGGCCATCATCCTGTTCTCGCAGGTCGGCGCAGACGTCGACCACTCCCATCTCTCCATCTTCAACCCGCAAACAGTAAAGCTCCTTCAAGATGCGCAGGACAAAAAGGCGGTCGCGGCATTTTAGGGGATCAGGCGGGCTGATGAGCTTCGCCGCGGACACTCTGAGATCGTCTGCGCGAAAGCGGACAAAATCGGACAGGATTTCGAGTCTGCCGGCACATAGCGGACGGCCACCCATGTTGAAGGATGTTGAAACCTCCGGGCGCGAGGGATGGGAGCCTGAAGTGAGCAGCGCGAGGAGCAGGGCTTCCGACGAATTTCGTAGGAAGGAGTTTTGCCAGCAGTGCGCGCGCGAGGGATGGGGTACAGCCACGGTAGAAAATTACCGGGGTGGTGAGCGTAAAAGTGCGCATGTGTGCGCGAGGGGCAGGCTGGGGTTATCTACCCGATGGGAGGAAACCCACCCAGCAGAACACACGGGGGATGGGCCGCTAACTGGCACCCTGCGTCCGCATTCGGAGTTTTCCCCAACTGCGGGGAAAAGTGCAGAGTCGTGAGTTGTTCGGAGGTCCTTTGCTTCCCCGCTCACCCGTTTTGGTGAGCGGGTTTTTAGAGGGTTTTCTCTAAAAGTCACAACGCCTTGGAAGATATTGATTTTGTTGGTTTATCGGCGAATCCGAAAAACCCCTTCGCCAACCGAGGGACGGCGGCCTGCAAGTTGAAGCCGGATTCGCCACCAGAACGCAGGTCACTATCTGAGTCACCGTTCCCCGGACGGAACGTATGGCTCCATGCGACGTTCGGCGATGTATCGTTCCAGGTCCTCACGAGAGTACTTCACGTTTCGCGGTGCAAAGCCTAATAAACGGCGGACCCACTTCGAGAGCACCTCCAGATTCGGAGGGTCTCTGGGGCCATGCCCGAGAAATGCGGCGGCTTCTTTTGTGGTGAGTAATCCTTGCATATTTGTAATCTATCCTGTGCCAGCCGTTCGGCTATGGCTCGATTGTTTCAGTAACAGCAAGGCCCACCCCAACGCCGCGGGCAGGCCTTGCTGGTCGACCTACGGTCGCTGATAAAGCCAATCCAGATTCACATTTGGCCAGGCATAACGCGCGAAGTCGCACACGGCTCTCGTGTAGATCCGATACCGCCTCAACAGTTCTATATGGGCGGCGCCGTCGTTGCCATGGCCGGAATAGATCCGCATGGAAGCAAGGGCGGGCGCGTAGTTGGCGAGGACGTCATTCAGCAACGGGAGAAGCCTCTCCCACTGTTCCCTGAGTGCGGGATCTCCATCAATTCCCCGCACGCTCCTTCCGAGCGATGGGCACGTAGAAAGGCCCACCCACCAATCGATCGATGGCAGGAGTTCGAGCAAATAAACCGCCTCCTTCACCTTCTTGAGATTGACCGCAGTGTTCTTCCCGTCTGCAATTTCATCCAGTTCGGCGACAGAAAATCCGAAAGGGTTCAAATCTTCTGCGAATTCAGCGAGACTCTGGATACCTTCTGGTGCGGAACTCATAAGCATGGCGTGAACAGATTCCTCAACGTTCAGGCTGGTACAGTCTTGCATATTCAACTTCTCCTTTGGGGGCGTTGGAACTGCTGCTGGTGTAGTGCGCGGGCGGCGGACCAGAGCGGACCGCCCCAACACAAGGCGGGCGGGCTTCGCCGGTTGAGCTACAGTACTTGATACAGCTGATCTAGAAGGTCCGGGCGGTACTCACTACAGAGAAGGGTTGCTCTCCGCTCCATATCCCAATAGATCTGGGTTGCGGTTCGGGCGCATGAATGGGGAAGATCCCGAATGAACAATCTCGGGAATACCTCCAGGAGGGAGCACAGGGTGAAGAGGGAAATCATTATCGAACGCATAGTCATGATCCGAACCTCGTTCCTGTCAATATCGGATGCCGGCTTCAGGCGCTGGCAGAATTGCACCAGGCACTTCGCGTTGTGACGCTTGCGAATCATCCCTTTCCAGCCTTCCGATGCGGACCAAAATTCAGTGTCATCTGCTACAAAATCATATCCGTCAGGCGATGCAAACTTCACGAAGCTGTCGGATTCTCGAGGGTAAAGTCTTTCGAGAATCTCGTCGTCCCTCATAAGGCGATTGCGGCGCTTGAGACCCTCTGGAACGGCGTCCATGGCATCAACAGATACTTCTCTGGTCGGGTTGGTGCGGCTTTGCATGTGCGACTTCTCCTCTTGGTTAGAACTGATGCTGTAGCGCACGGACGGGGCGCCCGTGCCGAGACGATTGGCTACCTGACGCCACGGCTTACCGTGGGTTCCACACGTAGCTCCTTCCTTCCGCCTCGAGGCCGAAGTGTCGGAGCACTGCTGGCGTCGGGGCAAGCTCGCCGGCGGCTATCTCGAGAATGAGTGCGGACGCCTCACCGACCTGCGCGGCGAAGTTGACGGAGAAGTAGGCTGCGATCTTGACCATGAGCGCTACCTGGCGACGGTTGTATCGAATCGGCTTCATGACGAATGGCTTCATTGGGCCACCCCGCCACTGAGAGGGCCAAAAGGCGAGGGCGTCTTAGTTCCGCACAGCACCGCGTAGCGCTGCATGAAGGCGTACTCGCTCCGCGGAGTGCGCGGGGTCTTGGGAGTATTCCAGTCCAGGTTGGATTGAGAGCGGCGAGTCCCGCCCTTCTGTTGAGCGGGGATGGGCGTGGTGGTAGTGTGACTATATGCCAAGTGGCCTCCTCTAAGGCGACTTCGGTTAGCGTCTCGTTGGTGTTCTCAGCACCCGCGGGACGCGTTTCTATTTAGGAGCGTTTTCGGTAATGCTGCTCCCGGAACGCCCTGGCTCGCTCGAGATCAGCCTCGGACCAGATGCGGCTCTCAACACCACCAAAGCTTTCGTGTTTCGGCTCTGGCAGCTTGCCCGCGTACAGCCAGCGCAGGAGCGTGGACTTGTCCACCCCTATGGCTCGCGCAACTTCGGCGGTTGAGTAGCTGACTCTTCATGTACACATATACGTATAGGCGTTGCTGTCAACACCTGTCAAGAGGAAAACACCCAGCGGATCAAAACGCTTGGCTATGCAACCCTATCGGGCATGGGAATCACTTTGCGCTCCCTGAGTGTCCGCTCCAAGTAATCCGCCCATTCCTGCATCATCTTCGCTCGCGGCTCCAGATACGTCGCATGGTTGTAAGCGGCACTCACGGCGTTGCGCGGCGCGTGCGCGAGCTGCAATTCAATGTGCTCATGCGGCCAACCTTGCTCATGCAAAACGGTCGAAGCCAAACCGCGGAACCCATGGCCTGTCATCCGGTGCTTGTAACCCATCCGTTCAAGCGCTTTCAGAATCGTGTTGTTGCTCATGGGTTTACGGGCGTCTCGGTCGCCGGGGAAGAGTAATTCGCTTTGCCCCGTCACCTCGTGCAGCATACCCAGCACCTCCAACGACTGTTTCGCCAACGGCACGATGTGGGGCGTCCGCATCTTCATCCGCGCGGCCGGAATGTCCCAGCGGCCGGCCTCCAGATCAAACTCTGACCATTTGGCTCCAATCAGCTCGCTCGTCCGCACAAAGGTCAGAGCGATGAGCTTGATTGCAAGCCGCGTTACGGGTGCGCCCTGGTACACCTCTATCCGTTTGAGGAGTGCCGGAAGCTCCTTGGCGTCGATTCTGGCGTAGTTGTTTTTGGGGGAGGACTGAAGGACGGCGCTGGGCTTGAATTGCTTGGCCGGATTGTGTTCGGCGTATCCGTGCGCGATTGCATAGCCGAATACCTGCCCTACGGTTTCAAGAGCGCGCTTTGCAATATCCCGCGCCCCCCGCCCCTGGATAGCCTTGGCCATTTCAACTACTTCGGGGGCTTTGATGTCTGCAATGGGGCGCGTGCCCAGACGGGGAAGAATGTCGGCTTGCATCCGGCGCTCGACCTGTAGGGCGTGGCGCGGACTCTTCCCGCATCGCCAGTGCTTCAACCAGAGATCAGCGATGCTCGCAAAGCTGCTTTCACTGGAGAGCAGCGCGGCGGTCTTGGCGGCCTTGCGTTGTTCCATGGGGTCGATGCCCGATGCCAGGAGCGCACGGGCTTCCTGGTGGCGGTTCCGAGCCTCTGCCAGCGACACGCCGGGATACTTCCCGAACGTCATGAGCTTTTCTTTGCCCTCGTGCCGGTACTTCCACCGCCACAGCTTCCCACCAGACGGAGCAACCCGAAGGAACAGACCTTCGCCGTCGCTCATGTTGTAGGCCTTCTCTCTCGCGCGTGCTTTCTTGATCGCTGTATCGGTCAGTTTCAACGTTCAAAACTCCGTTCCTGAAATGTACCCCCACCACAAAATCGAATGTACCCCCAAATGTACCCCCACGTAAACGCGGCTTTAGCCGGACACGTAAAGATGTCTGCGGACGCGAAAAGGACGGAAACAGAGAAAAAGCCCAGTAGATACCGGGCTTTGATCGACTCGCTTGGATGTTGGTGGATGTCTGCGGAGAGGTGTAATGGCGGAGAGTGAGGGATTCGAACCCCCGATAGCCTTGCGACTATGTCTGATTTCGAGTCAGGTGCATTCAACCGGGCTCTGCCAACTCTCCGCTGTAAGCCATGGAGGCTCAGTCACTTGCATTTACATCGAAAGACCTGGAATGCAGTCGTATCGACAGGAAACCAGCATCCATTGAACTGAAATCAGTCCATCCAGGACACCCATTTCACAAGGATCGGCACGCAAGCAGCCCAATCCCCTCAGCAAATGACTCAGGACCAAGCCGTTCTCCCCTACGCGGATATCCCATCTGGTCCTAGACGAGTGTACCGGCAAACCTACACACCTTGCAACGCCGGCCACCTCGAGCCAAACACCCCCGAGCCCCCCGTAGATCTGGTTTCGGCGCTGCCGGCAGTTCGGTCGACGTAGCCGGTTATCGCAGCGATCTCGCTTCGAATATCACCGGGTGCACGTTCTATCCCCACTATGATTAAACTTCAGATGCCCAACGAGTGAATGAAAACGCTGCTTCGAAACCGTCGGAGCATCGACCCGCGCAATCCTGGAGGCAATCATGGCGATAGCATCAAGCACGACAGCCGCACATCCCACCTCGACCCGTGTTCTGTCGACGAACGTTCATCTCATCCGCTGGGTCGAGAAGATGGCCAATCTGACGCAGCCCGCAGCCATCCACTGGATCGATGGATCCGCGGAAGAAAATGAATACCTCTGCCAGCAACTCGTCGACGCGGGCACCTTCACCAAGCTGAATGAGACGCTCTGGCCGGGCTGCTATTGTGCGCGATCCTCTCCGAAGGATGTAGCCCGCGTGGAAGATCGCACCTTCATCTGCTCGCTCTCCAAGGATGATGCCGGGCCTACGAATAACTGGGAAGCGCCTTACGTGATGCGCAAGAAACTCAAGGAGCTGTTTCGCGGATCGATGCGCGGCCGGACCATGTATGTTCTGCCCTACTCCATGGGGCCGATCGGCTCGCCCATGTCGAGGATCGGCGTGCAGCTTACGGACTCCGCCTATGCTGTCGTGAACATGCGCATCATGGCCCGCGTCGGTCTGCCGGTGTTCCAGGAGATCGACAAGGATATTCATCGCGTCGTGCCCTGCATGCACTCCGTGGGAGCGCCCCTGGCGCCGGGACAGCAGGACGTTCGCGTGGCCGCAGAATGACACCAAGTACATTGTGCATTTCCCCGAGACACGCGAGATCTGGAGCTATGGCTCTGGCTACGGCGGCAACGCGCTGCTGGGAAAGAAGTGCTTTGCGCTGCGCATCGCCTCCAACATTGCGCGCGATGAAGGATGGATGGCGGAACACATGCTGATCGTCGGGCTGGAGTCGCCGCAGGGCGAAAAGACCTACGTGGCGGCTGCGTTTCCTTCCGCCTGCGGCAAGACAAACTTCGCCATGATGATCCCTCCCAAGGGATTCGACGGATGGAAGATCTGGACGGTTGGCGACGACATTGCCTGGATCAAGCCGGACGAGACCGGGCAGATGCGCGCCATCAATCCGGAAGCCGGCTTCTTCGGCGTGGCTCCGGGCACCAGCGCGAAGACCAATCCGAATGCGATGGCGACCCTGAGCCGCAATACCATCTTCACCAACGTCGCCGTGACGCCTGAAGGCGGCGTCTGGTGGGAGGGCATGACGGACGAGCCGCCCGCCGAGTGCATCGATTGGCGCGGCGAGCGGTGGACGCCGGAGATCGGCCGCGAGACCGGCAGACCGGCAGCTCACCCCAACGGCCGATTCACCGCGCCGGCGACGCAATGTCCGTCCTTCGATGTGGAAGCCTCCGAGTCGCCCAACGGCGTGCCCATCGCTGCGTTCCTGTTCGGCGGACGGCGCGCCACCGCCATCCCGCTGGTCGTGCAGGCATTCAACTGGTCGTCGGGAATCTATCTCGGCGCCACCATGGGCTCTGAGACGACCGCGGCCGCAGAGGGAGCTGTCGGCAAGGTGCGCCGCGATCCCATGGCCATGCTTCCCTTCTGCGGCTATCACATGGGCGACTACCTTCGCCATTGGCTGATCATGCAGCGCAACCTCTCGATTACGCCGCGCGTGTACCAGGTCAACTGGTTTCTCAAGGACGAGAACGGCAAGTTTCTATGGCCCGGCTACAGCGAAAATATGCGCGTCCTGAAGTGGATCGTCGACCGCGTGCGCGGACGTGCCCAGGGCAAGGAGACTCCCATTGGCTGGACGCCGCACTACGAGGACATGAACTGGGACGGCCTCGATATGCCGGAGGAGAAGTTCGATCAGCTGCAGACACGTCGATCGCAAACAATGGCTGCGCGAGGTCATGGACCACGAAGAGCTGTTCCTCGCGCTGCATGACCACCTGCCGGCGGAGATGATCTACGAGCGGGAGCTGCTGATCTGCCGCCTGTGATCGCACGTCAGCCGCGATGAAAGATCTGGGCACAGCAACTCCGGAACAATCTGCTGAATGTGCGATTCATCCAGTACCTTCGGACTGAATCGCACATTCAGCGCGAAATCCTTCCAGGAGCGCCTCGACCGCCAGCGTATTGCAGCGTGTCTCTGCAAGGTTTTCCTTCTTCTCCGGAAACAAGTCCGACAGCTCCTGCCGATTGACCGAAGTGCTCGCTTCGAGATGTTTTTCCGCCAGCTCCGCGAGCATCTCCGGGTGACGCAGGGCAAAGAGCTTGAACTCAATCTGCAGCAGCTGGGTCTGCGTATCGCAGATCTGCTCGACGATATAACGAATGACCGCGTCATACCGCTCCTCTTCATCCTTCACATCCTGAATGCGCTCCCGCAGAGCTCGCGCATTGCGGCGCGTCGCCAGACTGCGGAGAGCGAGAAACACCTCTGTCTTGCTGGCGAAGTTGGCGTAGAACGCTCCGCGGCTGCGGCCTGCCTCCGCGGCAATATCCTCGATGCGCGAAGCTTCAAAGCCATCGCGGGCAAAGACCACCTCGGCTGCGCGCAATAGCTCCGCACGGGTCCGCTCAGACTTCATCGCCTGTTGCGAACGCGATCCCCTCGTCAAATCCTCGGCCGCACGTAACTCTGCGATCCGGCGTTTGATTTAAGCCGAGACATTTTTTGAATCGTTCCTCGATCTCTAAGCATAATATACACACGCGTATATTTTCTAATTCGCTTCTAACGATTGAATGGAATCCCCTCAGAGGTTCGAACCTATGACATCCCGGAATACCCTGCAGAGCGCCATTGCGCTCGCCACTGTTCTATCCGCATCCTCCTTGGGCTTTCTGAGCGGATGCAAGAGCGGAGGTCCTCCCCCGGGCGCAGGAGCCGCCTTTGGCCCCTTGCCCGTCCAGGTCAGCAAAGCCGTTCAGCAGGACGTTCCGCTGACCGGCGAGTGGGTGGCGACGACCGACGGGTTTGTCAACGCGCAGATTCAGCCGCAGGTCTCCGGCTACCTCATCCGCCAGGACTACAAGGAAGGCAGCGAGGTCCGCAAGGGGCAGGTGCTGTTTGAGATCGACCCGCGTCCCCTGCAGGCTGTCCTCGACCAGGCCAACGCCAGCGTCGCGCAGGCGCAGGCGCAGTTGGAGCTCGCGGGAATCAACGTGCATCGCGACACTCCGCTGGCGGAGGCGCATGCCATCGCGCAGAGTCAGCTCGACAACGATATTCAGACCCAGGCTGCCGACAAAGCAGCGCTAGCCAATGCCCAGGCCACAGTGGAAGCAGCCGAGCTCAATGTTGGCTTCACCAAGGTTCGCTCGCTGATCGACGGCGTCGCCGGACAGGCAGCCCTGCAGGTCGGCAACCTGGTCAACACGACCTCCGTTCTCACCTCGGTCTCGCAACTCAATCCCATCAAGGTCTACTTCTACATCAGCGAACAGGAGTACCTGGCGCTCTCCGCGCAGGCCAAGGCACGGGGCAAAGCGGATCTGCTCCGCAGCGGCAACGTCATCCCGCTCAAGCTCACGCTCGCGAACAATCAGGTGTACCCGCAGACCGGCCACATCATCTTTGTCGATCGCGCCGTGAGTGCGCAGACCGGCAGCATCCGCATAGCGGCCGAGTTCGCCAATCCTGGCAACCTCATCCGCCCCGGCCAGTTCGGCCGCGTCTCTGCCGAGACCACGGTGCTGCACAACGCCGTGTTGGTTCCGCAGCGGCCGTATCCGAGCTGCAAGGCATGAACCAGGTCATCGTGGTCGGCAACGATAACGTCGCGCACATTCGCACGGTGCAGCTTGGATCGCAGGTGGGTCCGAACATCGTGATCGCCAGCGGCCTCAATCCAGGCGACCAGGTCGTCACCGAAGGCAACGAGAAGGTGAGGGACGGCATGAAGGTCGTGCCCCAGCCCGACACCACGCCCGCCACCGCCGCGGCGCCCGGGCAGAACGCGCAGGGAAACTAAGCCTATGATTTCGAAGTTCTTCATACGCCGGCCCATCGTGGCCATGGTGATCGCCATCCTCATGGTGATTGGCGGACTGGTCTCGCATGCTGAGCCTGCCCACGGCGCAGTTCCCCAACATCGTGCCGCCCGAGATTCTTGTCCAGGCCACCTACCCCGGTGCCGACGCCAAGACGCTCGAAGAGGCCGTCGCCACGCCGATCGAGCAGCAGATGAACGGCGTCGACAACATGAACTACATGCAGTCGACCAACGCCAGCAACGGCCTTACCCAGCTGACCGTCGACTTCGATGTGGCGACCAACGCCGACACCGACCAGATTCTCTCGCAGCTGCGCGTCGACCAGGCGCAGAGCCAGTTGCCCGCCGAGGTCACCGTCGCCGGCCTCACCGTGAACAAGTCCCTCACCTCGCCGCTGATGCTGCTGGCCATCTCGTCGCCGAACTCCACCTACGACGGCACCTTCCTCGCCAACTACGCGTACATCAACCTGGTCGACGAAGTCACCCGCGTCAAGGGCGTCTCCCGCATCCAGGTCTTCGGCGCCGGCCAGTACGCCCTGCGCATCTGGGTCAAGCCCGACCAGCTCGCCAAGCTCGGCGTCACCATCCCGCAGATCAGCGCTGCCCTGCAGGCGCAGAACACCGTAAACCCAGCCGGCCAGATCGGCGGCGAGCCTGTCCCCGCTGGTCAGCAGTTCACCTACACCGTCCGCACCCAGGGACGCCTCGTCACCGCGAAGGAGTTCGGCAACATCATCCTGCGCGCCAACCCCGACGGCTCGATCCTCCACCTCAGGGACGTCGCCCGCATCGAGCTCGGCGCACAGACCTACAACCTCAATGGCCGCTTTGAAGGCAAGCCTGCGGCCGTCATGGCTGTCTATCAGCTCCCCGGCACCAACGCCGTTGAGACGGCAAAAAATGTTCGCGCGAGGATGGACGAGCTCACCAAGACCTTCCCGCCGGACATGACGTATCACGTCGCGCTCGACACCACCGCGGCCGTCAACGCCGGCATTCACGAGATCCTCGTCACGCTCTTCATCGCGCTGGCCCTCGTCATCCTGGTCGTCTACATCTTCCTGCAGGGATGGCGCGCCACGCTCATCCCCCTGCTCGCCGTGCCGGTCTCGCTCATCGGCACCTTCATGGTCTTCCCGCTGCTCGGGTTCTCCATCAACACGCTTTCGCTCTTCGGCCTGGTGCTCGCCATCGGCCTGGTCGTCGATGACGCCATCGTCGTCGTCGAAGCCGTCGAGCACCACATCGAAGAGGGCATGACCCCGGTTGACGCGGCCTACGCTGCCATGGAGCAAGTGGCCAGCCCGGTCATCGCCATCGCGCTCATCCTCGCCGCGGTCTTCATTCCCACGGCCTTCATTCCCGGCATCACCGGTCGCCTCTACCAGCAGTTCGCCGTCACCATCGCGATCTCGGTTCTCTTCTCCGCCTTCAACGCGCTCACCCTCAGCCCCGCGCTCTGCGCCCTGCTGCTCAAGCCCAAGACAGAGTCCAAGGGTCTGCTGGCTCGCTTCTTCGCCTGGTTCAACCGCGTCTTCCAACGCACCACCGACGGCTACGTCAGCACCTCAGGCTGGCTTGTCCGCAAGTCGTTCGTGGGCGTGGTGATCATCCTGATCCTCAGCGCATTCGTTGTCCTGCTGGGCGCTCGGCTGCCCGGAGGCTTCCTTCCCACCGAGGACCAGGGCTACGCCTTCGTGGCCTTGCAGCTTCCGCAAGGCACCTCCCTGCAACGCACCACCGCAGGCCTCGCAGGATGTAGAAGCCGCGCTGCATCGAGTGCCCGGCGTGGAGAGCGTCACCTCCGTCGTCGGCTTCAGCCTGCTCAGCTTCACCCAGGACACCTACCACGCCTTCTACTTCGTCACGCTCAAGGACTGGGATCAGCGCAAGAGTGCCGACGAGCAGTTCGCCGTCATCCAGCAGAATCTTGCCAAGCAACTTGGCGGCATCAAGGAAGGCCTCGCCTTCTCCTTCCCGCCGCCCGCGATCCCCGGCCTGGGCAGTTCAGGCGGTGTGAGCATGGTGCTGGAAGACCGCTCCGGCAGCCAGCGATCTCAACTTCCTTACGGCGAATACCTACAAGTTCCTCGGCGCGCTCAAGAACCGTCCTGAGATTGCCGCGGCCATTCCCTCCTACGCTCCTGCCGTGCCGCAGCTCTACGTCGATGTCGACCGCGAGAAGGCAGCGCAGCAGCAGGTCAACCTCGCGGACGTCTACACCACCATGCAGGCCTTCATGGGCGGCACGCTGGTCAACTACTTCAACCGCTTCGGACGCCAGTGGCAGACCTACATTGAAGCCGAGGGCGACACCCGCACCAACATCAACAACATCGGCCAGTTCTATGTCATCGCAGCCAACGGCAACCGCGTTCCGCTCAGTGCCATCACCACCGTGCGCCGCACCACCGGCCCGGAGTTCACCACCCGCTACAACGAGTACGAAGCTGCCCAGCTCACCATCGTCGCCAATCCCGGCTACAGCTCCGGCCAGGTCATGAAGGCGCTCGAGGAGACCTTCGCCCAGACCATGCCCGAGGGCATGGGCATGGACTACTCCGGCATGAGCTTCCAGGAGCACAAGGCGCAGCAGAGCGTCCCGCCGTGGGTCGTCTACGCACTCTCCATCGTCTTCTGCTTCCTCATCCTCGCCGCGCAATACGAGAGCTGGTCGCTGCCCTTCGGCGTTCTGCTCAGCACGCCCGTCGCCATCTTCGGAGCCTACCTCGCTCTCACCCTGCGCCACCTTGAAAACGATGTCTACGCGCAGATCGGCCTCGTCATGCTCATCGGCCTCTCCGCCAAGAACGCCATCCTCATCGTGGAGTTTGCCAAGGACGAATACGAAAAGGGCGAGACCATCTTCCAGGCTGCCATGAACGGCGCTCGGCTCCGCTTCCGACCCATCCTGATGACGGCCTTCGCCTTCATCCTGGGCTGCGTTCCGCTGTGGTTCGCCACCGGCGCCGGCGGCGTCTCGCGCCAGATCCTCGGCACGGTCGTGATCGGAGGCATGCTTGCGGCAACCCTGATCGCGATCTTCCTCATCCCGGTCACCTTCTCCATCGCAGAGCGCTTCGCGCAGCGCTTCAGCTCACGCCATAACGCCGGCCTCGACTCACGGGCATCCCACGACGCCGGTCGACCGCCCACGACAACACCGAGCCCTCGCACGGAGGACAAGCATGAACCGCCTTATCGCAACCTCTCCACGCTCACGCTGATCCTCACGCTCTCGCAGGTTGCAAGGTCGGCCCGAACTACAAGCGGCCTGTCGTCGACACGCCCGCCAGCTATCGCGGAGCCCTCGCCCCCGACATCGCAGCCACCTCCACCGCCACGCCGCTCGGCGCGCAGAAGTGGGATACCGTCTTCACCGACCCTGTGCTTCAGCAGCTCATCACCGAGGCACTCAAGAACAACTACGACGTAAAGATCGCCGCCGACCGCGTGCTCGAAGAGCAAGCCCAGCTCGGCATCACCAAGTCCGCGCAGTATCCAACCCTCAACGTCGGCGCATCCTACGACGCGCTGGGCCTGCCCGGCGGCCTGTTCAGCAGCTTGAACAACGGCTCCAACAGCTCGAGCAGCTCCAGCAGCAACAGCCAGACCAACTACTTTGCCGGCGGACTCACCGCATCCGCAGCCTGGAACCTGGACTTCTGGGGCTACTACCGCCGCCAGACCGAGGCCGCACGCGCCAACCTGCGCGCCACCGAGTGGGCCAGGCAGACCACCTACAGCACGCTCGTCGAAGACGTAGCATCGTCCTACTACCAACTGCGCACCCTCGATGCCGAGCTCGCCATTACCAAGAACACGCTGGATGCGCGCAAGCAATCGCTCGCTCTCACCCAGACGCTGGAGCAGGGCGGCGCAGACTCCCTGGCCGATGTGCGCCAGGCAGAGGAGCTCTACTACACGGCCCAGGCGCAGATTCCCGACCTCGAGCGCCAGATCGAACAGCAGGAGAATAACCTGCGCCTCCTGCTCGGCCAGGATCCCGGCCCGATCGTTCGCGACGTCGCCGACAGCGCCTCGATCATCGCCAACGCGCCGCACCCGTCCGACGTTCCCGTTGGACTTCCGTCCGACTTGCTCGAGCGCCGTCCCGACGTTCGCCGCGCGGAAGAGCTGCTGATCCAGGCCAACGCCAACATCGGCGTAGCCCGCGCGCAGTACTTCCCCCAGCTCTCGCTCTCGGCAACGGGTGGCACCTCCAGCAGCCAGCTCAAAGGTCTCGTCGAATCCGGCAACGCCTACTACTATGCGATCGGCAGTCTCTCGCAACCGATCTTCGATGCCGGCAAGATTCGCAATAACTATCGCCTCGCGAAGGCCGACCGACAAGGAGCTTGCTCGACACCTATCAGCAGACCATCGCCGGCGCGCTGCGCGATGTCTCGAACGCCCTCATCGCCTACAACAAGACCCGCGAATACCGCGAGCAGCAGGAGAAGCAAACGGCCGCCTCCGCCGACGCCGTGCGCCTCGCGCGCATGCGCTACAACAGCGGATCCACCAGCTATCTTGAAGTCCTTACCACCGATACGAATCTCTACAACTCGCAACTCACGCTCGAGGCGGCGCAACAGCAGGAAGCTCTCTCGCTCGTCCAGCTTGTACAACGCGCTGGGCGGCGGCTGGTAGAGATCAGCCCTGCAGCCGCCGCTGCCATTCTGCAATCGCCGCGCGCTCGGACGCCGGGAAGGTAAGATGTCCCACCTTGCGTCCGGGCCGCGCTTCCTTCCCGTAATCGTGGCGAGATAGCTCTGGAAACTCCGCCGTCTCTGCTCTCGCTCGGCATCGAGCCGATGCAGTTGAGCATCACGGTCGGCCGGCTCGTCGTATCTCCAAGCTCCATCCCGGCAATGGCCCGCAGATGATTCTCAAACTGCGATGTCTCCGAGCCTTCAATCGTCCAGTGGCCTGAGTTATGCACGCGCGGCGCCATCTCGTTGGCCAGCAGCGCGCCGTCCACCACAAAGAACTCCACCGCCAGCACGCCAACGTACTCGAGCTTCTCCAGCAACACATTGAGATAACTCTCCGCCTGACGCTGCAGCTCCTCATGAACGAACGGCGCAATCGAGGTCCGCAGAATTCCCTCGCGATGATGATTCTCGATCAGCGGATAAAACACGACTTGCCCCGATCGGCCGCGCGCGGCAATGAGCGATACCTCCGCCTCGAAGTTCACCATCCCCTCAAGAATGCATGGAACTTCGCCGACCTCAGCCCATGCTCCCGCCGCGTCTTCCGGCACTGCGCAGCCGCACCTGCCCTTTGCCGTCATAGCCCATGCGCCGCGTCTTCAAAATCGCTGGCAGGCCAGTGATCTCCATCGCCCGCGTAAGATCTTCCAGGCTATCGACGGGAGCAAACGGAGCCGTCCCGATCCCGCACTCATGAAAGAATCGCTTCTCCAGCAAGCGATCCTGCGCAATGCCAACCGCCCGCGCATTGGGATACAGATTCAATCCCTGCAGAACATCCGCATGAATGTTCTCACTCTCAATCGTCACCAGGTCGACGTCCGCGGCAAACGAAGCAACGGCAGCAGCATCATCCAGATCGACCGGCACCACCTCGCCACCTGCTCTGCGCAGTCCCCCGGCTGCCCCGCACAAACCACTCGACATCCAGCACCTTGCCAGCTTCCGCCAGCATCAGCGCCAGCTGCCCTGCGCCCAGAATCCCGATTCGTGGCCTCACTCGATTCGTCATTTGCGTGGATCAGGCCCCTTCAATACCGTCTTCGTCTGCGTGCTGCGAAACTTCTCCAGCTTCTGCGCGATCGCCTCATCCTCCAGCGCAAGAATCGACGCCGCAAACAAGCCCGCGTTCTTCGCGCCCGCTTCGCCGATCGCAAACGTCGCCACGGGAATGCCCGCGGGCATCTGCGCAATCGAAAGCAGCGAGTCGAGCCCATTCAGCGCGCGACTCTTCACCGGCACGCCCAGCACCGGCAGACTCGTCTTCGCCGCCACCATCCCCGGCAGATGCGCCGCTCCGCCCGCGCCCGCGATGATCACACGCAGCCCACGCTCCTTCGCGCTCGCCGCATACTCCATCATCTTGTCCGGAGTGCGATGAGCCGAAACAACCTCCGCCTCATAGCCGATCCCAAACTCATCCAGCACCTTGGCCGCCGCTTCCATCGTCGGCCAATCTGACTTCGAGCCCATGATGATCCCCACAACAATCTGAACCGCGCGCTGCTTCGTCTTCGCCATCACGACCTCCATCCCTGCAGAACCTCTACGAACGCAGCCTGCTCCAGGGCCTGCACACGGTCCTTCAGCATCTCCGCAGTATCGCCCGGCAACACCGAACAACGCTTCTGCAAGACAATGGGCCCGCCGTCCACCTCTTCCGTCACCTGGTGAATCGTGCATCCCGTCTCGCTTACGCCCGCGGCCAACACCGCTTCGTGGACCTTCTGATTCATCAATCCGCCAAACGCCGGCAGCAGCGACGGATGCACATTCAACAATCTTCCCTTCCACGTCTCGACAAACTCTGCCGACACAATCCGCATATAGCCGATCAAGAGAACCAGCTCCGCGCCGGCCTCCTTGCAGCACATCGCTCACTTGCGTGTCATACGCCGCGCGCTTCAACCCTGCAGGATCGAGAAACAGCGCACACACTCCATGCTTCGCCGCGCGCTCAAGGATCGGCGCATTCTGCTTATCAGAGATCACCATCACAATCTCGACATCGAGCGTTCCGGCATCCTTCGCATCCAGAATCCCCTGCAGCGCCGTACCGCGAGTTGAACCAAGAACAGCGACCTTTAGACTCATGCCGATCGCACCGCCTTCATATGCTCCACGCGACGCGCGATCGCCGACTCAGTACCAATATCCGCTCGATGAAAGAATGGCCCAGGAATCTGCCGCACAACCTGCTCGCAGATCGCCTCCGCCTCGCCAAGCGTGTTCGCCGGTCCCCACCACCGCAACCGTGCGCGACCCCGTTGCAATCAGCGTCCCATCCTTCACATCCACCGCGCTCAGAAACATGCGTCGCACCCGCAGGCAGCTCCGCCGGCAGCCGCACCGCATCCCCCTTGCGCGGAGCATCCGGATATCCCTCCGGAACAACATACTTGCAAACGCTCGCCTTCGCGGAGAACCGCACATCCACATCGGCCAGCGTCTGATTGACGATCGCACGGCAGATCTCCAGAAAATCCGTCTCCAGCAGCGTCAGCAAGTTGAGCGACTCCGGATCACCAAAGCGCGCGTTGTATTCGATCAACTTCACACCGTCTCTCGGTCGCCATGAATCCGCCATAGAGAATCCCCTGATACGGCGCGCCACACTCTTCCGCCAGCGCCGCAGCAACGCGTTGATTGATCTGCTGCGCCTCCAGAATGTCCTCGTCCGAAAGAAATGGCAGCTTGTGATCGACATCCGTATATGTGCCCATCCCGCCTGTATTCGGTCCCTTGTCCCCGTCATACGCGCGCTTGTGGTCTTGCACCGCCGGCATGTGTTTGAGCGTGCGGCCATCACAGAAGCTCATCAGCGAAAACTCTTCGCCCTCAATCTTCTCCTCAACAACAAACGGATGCCCATGCTCAACCAGCTCACGACAGAACGCAAGGCTGTCCTCCGATCGACAGCAAATGATCGCCGCAGACCTTCACCCCTTTGCCGCCAGCGAGCCCATCATCCTTGATGACATGCCGATCTGCATACTGCTCCAGCACCTGCTCAAGCCCATCCAGCGATGTGAATCGCTGAAAAAATGGGTTACCCGGAATCTTGTGCTTCGCCAATAACTCGCGCGCAAACCCTTTGCTCGACTCAATCCGCGCCAGGCTCTGCGTCGGTCCGACGACAGGAACCCCCGCGGCCCACAAAGCATCCGCAACCCCAGCCGCAAGCGGAGCCTCCGGACCAATCACCGCGATCGTCGCCTGATGTTCCGCGGCAAACGAAGCCACCGCCGCCGGGTCCGTAATGCTTCCAACGCCATACGCCGAGCACAGAGAAGCGATGCCCGGATTGCGGGCGCTACTGAAACACAGCAGCTTCGGCTGTCGCGGCGAACGTGCCAGCGCAACGGCGATCGCATGTTCCCGCGCTCCCGAACCAACGATGAGAACCGTCTCGCTCATCCCTCCAGACTCGCCAGCACCGTTGCTTCCAATGGCCTCAGATCCGGCGCAAACGTCCATCCCCGTAATCTTTTCAAACAACTGGATATACCTCGACGCAAGCTCGGCAATCAAATCATCCGGCGGAACCGGTAGCACCGCATCCTTGTATGGATCGCAGCGATCGCGGAACCACAGCCGAAAGAACTCCTTGTCGATCATGTTGGGTTCTTGTCCCGCCGCCAGCCGTTCCGCATAGCTGTCCGCCAGCCAGTAGCGGCTCGAATCCGGCGTATGAATCTCATCGATCAGCAGAATCTCGCCATCGCTCGCTACACCAAACTCATACTTGGTATCCGCGAGAATCAATCCACGCTCTGCAGCGAGCTTCTGCCCAAACGCAAATAGCTCCAACGCCTTCGACGACGCAAGCTCCCACTGCTCCGCCGTCATCCAACCTTCCGCGACGATCTCCTCCGCAGTGATCGGACGATCATGCGTCTTCTCCTTCGTCGTCGGCGTGACAATATTCTTCGGCAGCGGCTCGTTCTTCTTCATGCCCTCCGGCAGCGCATGACCACAATAGCTCCGCACGCCCTTCTGGTACTGCGTCCAGATCGAGGTGTCGGTCGAGCCCGTCAGATACCCCCGCACCACAAACTCAATCGGCAAGCACCGTACACTTGCGCGCAACCAATGCATTCGCATGCGGACTGAACAGCACATGGTTCCCGATGATTCCCTGCGTCTGCTCAAACCAATACAGCGACGTTCGATTCAGCACCTGCCCCTTGTAGGGGATCGCACCCAGCAGGCGATCGAAGCCGCTCTGCCGGTCGGTCGTCACCAGCAACAGGCGTCCATCCCCAACCTCATAGGTGTCGCGCACCTTGCCTGGATACTTCGCCGCAAGCGGAAGATCGGTAGCCGTCAGGCAGTGCGGAATCGCGTCGAGCAACGTCTGTCGTTCCATTTCAATTGACCTCACCAAAACGCACACCGGCTGCATCCGACTTCAACGCGCCCCAACTCCCAAACCTTGAACTGAGGAAATCCCGCGATGGCAGCGGCCAAATCGCTCTGTATGCCCGGCGGCCCGATCAACACCAATCCCACGCCCATATTGAACGTGCGATGCATCTCGTGATCATCGATGCTTCCAAGTCGCTGCATCAGGCAAAGATCGGCTGTGGCGTCCACGTCGAGCGATCGATCACCGCGCCCAACCCTTCCGGAAGAATGCGCGGCACATTCTCCACCAACCCGCCGCCAGTGATATGCGCCATGCCCTTCACCGGAATCCCTGCATCCAGAATCTTCTTCACCGGCGCCACGTAGTTTGCATGCGGCGCCAGCAGCACATCGGCAATCGACTTCCCTTCCAACTCCTCCGGCTGCGCATCAATCGCGTATCCGCCGATCTCAAAGATCAGCTTGCGAGCCAGCGAGAACCCATTCGTATGCAGCCCGCTCGAATTGATGGCATACAACACATCGCCCGCAACAATGCTCGCGCCCGTCAGCAGGCGCTCGCGATCGACAACGCCGGTGACAAATCCCACGACATCCAGATCGCCCTCTGCATACACAGCCGGCATCTCCGCCGTCTCGCCACCCACCAGCGCGATCCCCGCCTCCACGCACGCCGCACTCATTCCGCGCACCAGCGCTTCCACAATCTCCGGCTCAATCTTGTGGAAGCCCAGGTAGTCCAGAAACGTCAGCGGCGTCGCTCCCATCACCACGATATCGCCAGCAACGGCCGCCACCAGGTCATGTCCCAGCGCTTCATACCGCCCCGCCATCACCGTGACCTTGCTCTTGGTCCCGACGCCGTCGGTGCTCTGCACCATCACCGGGTCCTTGAGATTCTTCAACGCATCGCCCAGCGAGAACAGCGTTCCAAACGATCCCAGGCCAGTAAGGACGGCCGCAGAATGGGTCTTCGCGACATGCGACTTGATGCGCCGCACCGCCTCGTTGCCCGCCTCGATATCCACTCCTGCGGACTTGTAATCTACCTTCGCACTCAATCCAACCACCTCTTGATCCTGTGAATCACTTCTCTACCCAACCCACTTGCGCGCGTTGTCAAACATTCTCTGCCACGGACTGTCCTTCAGCTCACGCGTCCACGTATGTTGCACGCCAAGAAAAACTCGCTCCGGATGCGGCATCATGATCAGCGCCCGTCCATCCGCGCTGGTTAGCCCTGCAACGCCCTGCACGGATCCGCTCGGATTCAGCGGATAATGCTCCGTCACCTCGCCATACGTATCAATGTAGCGCAAACCCACCATGGCATTCGCCTCGACATCGCTCACATGGCCTTCGCCATGCGCCACCACAATCGGGATGCGCGCACCGCTCATGCCATCGAAGAACAGCGATGGCGATTCCTCAATCGCCACCATGCAAAGGCGAGCCTCAAATCTCGCCGACACATTGCGCCCAAAGCTCGGCCATGCCGCCGTCCCGGGAATGATGTCGCGAAGCTGCGCCATCATCTGGCAGCCATTGCACACGCCGAGAGAAAAACTATCCGGCCGCTCAAAAAACGTCGCGAACATCTCCTTCAGCCGTTCGTTGAAGAGGATCGTCTTTGCCCACCCGCTTCCCGCTCCCAGCACATCGCCATAGGAGAAACCTCCGCACGCAGCCAAGCCCCTGAAAGTCCGCGAGATCCGCGCGCCCCGCCAGCAGGTCGCTCATATGCACATCCACCGCAGTAAAGCCCGCGCGATCAAACGCGGCGGCCATCTCCACCTGGCCATTCACGCCCTGCTCGCGCAGAATCGCGACGCGCGGACGAGCCGCATGAACAAACGGCGCACTCACCCGCTCCGCAAGGTCGAACGGCACGCTCACCGAAACCCTGGCCGCGCCGCATCCTCCAGCAGCGAGAACTCCTGCGCCGCACTCTCCGGATTATCGCGCAAGGATCTGAATATGAAAGCTGGTCTCCGCCCACATCTTCTGCAGCGCTGTTCGCGTGTTCCGATAGACAACTTCCGTCCCGCTCCGAATCACAATCTCATTGCCCTGCGACGCCGTGCCCAACCACCTGCGCAGTCATGCCCGCAGCATGCAAGCGCGCGATCACGTCGTCCACGTCCGTCGCTGCAACCTGCACCACCGCACCCAACTCTTCGTTGAACAACTCCTCAAGATCGCCGCATCGGGCAGCTCAATCTCGAGCCCCATGTTCCCTGCAAACGCCATCTCCACCAGCGTCACAAACAGTCCGCCATCGCTGCGATCGTGATACGCCAGCAGCTTTCCTTCGCGATTGAGCTGCTGCATCAGACTCAAAGAACGCCTTCAATACTTCCGCCGAAGGCGCATCCGGCGCATCCTCGCCAACCTGTCCATACACCTGCGCCAGGCACGATCCGCCCAGTCGATTCCTGCCCGCGCCCAGATCAATCAGAATCAGCGCTGCATCGCCCGCATCGCAGCTGCGGCGTCAGCGTTCTGCGCACATCGCTCACCGGAGCAAAGCCAGACACGATCAGCGACAGCGGCGACACCACCGCCTTCGCCTCACGACCCTCGCGCCACTTCGTCTTCATCGACATCGAATCCTTGCCCACCGGAATCGACATCCCCAGCGCCGGGCAGAACTCCATGCCCACCGCCTGCACAGCGTCAAACAGCTTCTGATCTTCCTGCCCCTCGCCGGCAGCGGCCATCCAGTTCGCCGAGAGCTTGATGTCGCCAAGCTTCTCGATCGCCGCGCCCGCCATGTTGGTAATCACTTCACCAACGGCCATGCGCGCCGAAGCTGCTGCATCGATGACAGCCAGCGGCGTTCGCTCCCCAATCGCCATCGCTTCGCCGCACACCGACTCATACGAGCCGAAGCGTCACCGCGCAGTCCGCAACCGGCACCTGCCACGGGCCCAACCATCTGGTCCTGCACCACCAAACCCGTGATGCTGCGATCACCAATCGTAATCAGAAACGACTTCGACGCAATCGCCGGCAGCCGCAACAACCGCTCGACTGCATCCGCAATCGTCACGCCTTGTCAGATCGAGCGGCGTCGCATCAATCTTCGTCCGCGTAAACGCCCGCTCCATCTTCGGAGGCTTTCCGAACAGCACCTGCAGCGGCAGATCGATCGCATTCCCCTCAGCACCTGCATCGTTGCTGAGCGTCAGGTGCGACTGCTTCTCTGCCGTTCCAACCACGGCATACGGACAACGCTCGCGCTCGCAGATCGCTTCAAACGCCTGCAGATCCTCCGGCGCAATCGCCAGCACATAGCGCTCCTGCGCCTCGTTGCACCAGGCCTCCAGCGGGCTCAAGCCAGCCTCGCCGCGAGGCACCGCATTCAGATCGAAGCTCCCGCCGCACCCGCCATCCTTCACCAGCTCTGGAAACGCATTCGACAGCCCGCCCGCACCCACGTCATGAATAAACGCAATTGGATTCGCCTCACCGCGCTGCCAGCAGCGATCGATGACCTCCTGCGCGCGCCGCTCCATCTCCGCGTTGTCGCGCTGCACCGAGGCGAAATCGAGATCCGTATTCCCACTCCCCGCGCTGCTCGACGCCGCTCCTCCGCCGAGTCCGATCAGCATCGCCGGGCCGCCCAGCACGACCAGCGCGTACCCCGGCTTCATCTCGCCCTTCTCCACGTGCTCTGCGCGAATATTCCCCAGGCCACCCGCCAGCATGATCGGCTTGTGATATCCGAAGACCGTATCGCCGCTCGACTGCTCGTAGGTGCGGAAGTATCCACACAGCGCCGGCCGTCCAAACTCATCGTTATAAGCCGCCGCGCCCAACGGCCCTTCGATCATGATGTCGAGCGGCGAAGCAATATGCGCCGGCCGGCCATACGCCTGCTCCCATGGCTGCGGCGCCTGCGGCAGATTCAGATTCGATACCGTGAACCCGCACAATCCCGCCTTCGGCTTCGCCCCGCGACCCGTAGCGCCTTCATCGCGAATCTCCCCGCCCGATCCCGTCGCCGCACCCGGCCACGGCGAAATCGCAGTCGGATGATTATGCGTCTCCACCTTCAGCAGGATATGGATGTCTTCTTCGTGATACGTGTAGGTCGCATCGTCCGGCTCAGGAAAGAACCTACCGCCACGGCCGCCGCGAATCACCGCAGCGTTGTCCCGGTAGGCCGAAAGCACATTCTCTCCCGACACCTCATTCGTATTGCGGATCATCTGGAACAGCGACCGCGGCTGCTTCTCGCCATCGATCGTCCAGCTCGCATTGAAGATCTTGTGGCGGCAGTGCTCGCTGTTGGCCTGCGCAAACATGTACAGTTCGACGTCCGTCGGATTGCGCCCCAGCCGCTTGAACTCCGCCACCAGGTACTCGATCTCATCGTTCGCAAGCGAAAGCCCCAGCGCGCGATCGGCCGCAGCAATCGCCTCCGCGCCGCGGCCCAGCACATCGATATGCCCTAACTCTTTTTCTTCCCGTGGCGCAAACAACGCCTGCAATTCATCGGCACTCTCAAAGAACACGCTCTCCGTCATGCGATCATGCAGCGACGCCGCGAGCGTGGAAATATCTCGCTACGACGCCCTCTCCCGAGGACACGATCCGCACCACACGCGCGCGCTCGATCCTCTCGATCGCCCCAAAGCCCGTGTTGTGCAGAATGTCCGTTGCCTTGCTGGACCACGGCGACTGCGTCCCAACCCGCGGCCCGATCCATACGCGCTGACCGGCAGCAATCTCCTCGCCCACGCCCAGCAACTCCGCCAGTCGCTGGTGATCGATCGCATCTTCCTCATCCTTGCGCAGCAGCAGCAAGTACAGGTACGAGGCTTCGACGGCAACCACGTTCGCCGCCGCGGCAGGATAGCTCGCGCGCAGCTTCTCGACCACGCGTGCAGCCTCAAACGCCGTCAGCGCCGACGGTCCGGGCAGCACCCGCACCGTGGTGCCGCTAGAGATGGGCTGAGAGATTTCTTGTGATGTGGCTTGCGACATCTTCTGTATGTTTGGCAGCGTCGTTCCGTTTTTGTTCCAGCGTGTTGAGATATTCTTCGGTGATGTCTCCTGTGACATACACACCATCGAAGACGGACGTATCAAAATGCGTGAGGCCAGGCGCAGCCTCGGTAATGGCCTGCTTCAAATCTTCCAGGTCCTGGAAGATCAGCTCGTCGGCTCCAATATCCTTTGCCAGTTGACACACATCGCGACCGCTGGCAATCAGCTCGGACCGCGCCGGCATATCGATTCCATAGACATTCGGGAACCGCACCGGCGGCGCCGCCGAGCACACATAAACCTTCTTCGCGCCCTGCTCCCGCACCATCGCGATGATCTCGCGGATCGTCGTTCCGCGCACAATCGAGTCATCGACCAGCAGCACGTTCTTACCTTGGAACGCCTGCGGAATCGGGTTGAGCTTGCGCCGGATCGACTGCTTGCGCTGCGCCTGCCCGGGCATGATGAACGTCCGGCCAACATAGCGATTCCTCACCAGCGCATCGCGGTACGGAATATTCAATCGCGTCGCAATCTCCTGCGCCGCCACGCGGCTGGTCGACGGAATCGGAATCACGACATCGATCGGCAGATGCGACCACTCGCGCTGAATCTTCTCCGCAAGCTTCGTCCCCATGTTGATCCGGCACTGATACACCGACGCACCGTCCAGCACCGAATCCGGCCGCGCCAGGTACACGAACTCGAACAGGCACGGCGCCTTCTCGTGCGCCTGCAGGCTCTGGTGCTGGTACACCGTGCCCTCCATATCGATGAAGATCACCTCGCCCGGCGCCAGATCGTGGTCCAGGTCGAATCCGCTCACCTGCAGCGCCACGCTCTCCGAGGCAATCATGAACTCTGCCTCTTTGCCCTCGCCGCCGCTTGCCGAACACCAGCGGCCGAATCCCATGCAGATCGCGGAACGCAATCATGCCCACGCCGGCCACCATCGCAATCACGGCATAGCCGCCCTTGCATCGCCGATGCACCTCTTCCACCGCCGCAAACACATCAAACTCATTGGGATGCACGGCGCCGCGCCGCGACAGCGCGTGCGCGAAGACGTTCAGCATCACCTCGGAGTCGGAGCTGGTATTCAGATGCCGCATGTCCGTCAGGAACAGGCTCTCCACGATCTCCGAAACGTTCGTCAGATTGCCGTTGTGCGCAAAGATGATTCCGTACGGCGAGTTGACATAAAACGGCTGCGCCTCGGCCACCGACGCGCAGCCGGCCGTCGGATAGCGCACATGCCCAATCCCCATGTCCCCCAGCAGCCGCGCCATGTTCCCCGCCTCGAAGACATCCGTAAGCAGGCCGTTTCCCTTCTCCAGATAAAACCGGTCCTCAAAGCACGTAGCAATCCCCGCAGCATCCTGGCCACGGTGCTGAAGCATCGAAAGACTTTCGTAGATGACTGAGCTAACTGGACTACGCCCGAAGACGCCGACAATACCGCACATGGTTCCTCACTGCCTGCCTGATGCCGGACAAACTTCGAACTTCATCGTCAAAGTCCGCCGGCGGGAATAAAACAAGCTGAAGACGTCTGCCTGCTTCTATATATTTAGAGTCCGGTCCAGCGCAAAGGGTTCAAGGGGAGACGATTTGACAAGGCCATCCAACACTCTGGCCGTCAAGAAAATTACCCTCTTCCATCATCTCCCATCCGGATGAGGAAAATCGCGCAGGCAGGAGCCATCCGCAGGATTTACCGCGGAAATAGCGGAAATCGCAGCAGCTTCCCCGGCCGCCGCACGACAGCAGCTGCCCTAGAAATTGAACGCCAACCCACCCTGGATCGCGCGCGGAACCTGCGCCAGCACCAGCGTCTGCCCATCCGGCGCCAGCACCGGCTGATACCCCTCTTCCAGCAGGTTCGTCGCCTCCACCACCGCATCCAGGCCCTGCGGCAACATCCTCCCCGACCACAGTCTCTGCCGCACATAGAAGGTCAGGTACGCCTCCTCCGGCATCGCGTTGTAGGCATTCACCTGGGTCAGCGTATCGACTGGCTGCCAGCGATACTCCACCCGCAGCGCCGTGCCCGACCGGAGCAATCCTTCCCCGCAGAGCCACGCTGGCCGCCGACGCCGTCTGCGGCGTCATGCCCGTAGCCAGATCGGTCATCACCAGGTCGCCATCGCTGCGCAGAGCCGTCCCCAGGTCATACTCCACCCAGGCAGACAGCGCCGGCGTCAGCGTTTGCATCATCGAGACGCTCACACCCCGCGCCGCATATCCCGGCCCCCCGACCTCGAACGTCCCCGTCGTCGGATCGGCGACCGCATCCGCCAGCTGCAGCGACGCGCTATTCATCAGGCCGCTGCCGCCAATGGCTCCATACGAAATCCTGTCGATGTACGCCGAACCGCTCAGCACCCGGCTCCCCAGCTTGCGGCTCACCGTGAGTTGCTGATGCATCCCCCGATCGCTCAGCGGTTTGCCATTCGCATCCGGCACCACCGACAACGCCGGCTTCAGCTGATCCAGATCGTCCGAGCTCTGCAGGTCGCGTCCGGAGGCGTAGCGATACTCCACCACCACGTCGCTCCCAGGCCTTGCGGTCAGCCGCACAAACGGCTCAGCCTCCAGCCGCGTCTGCTCCAGGCGCTCGGCCTGCCATCAACGTCCCCACATCGATCAGGAACATGTCGCCCAGCGCAAACTGCTGCGTGCTCGCCAGGCGCAGCACCTGGAATCCCGCCGTCGTGCCCCCATCCGTCAGCTCCGGATGCGACTGGAAGCTCGAGACCAGCCGCGTGCTTCCGCCCAGCGGACTGCGGCGTTCATACCCTGTAATCAGCGCGACCGAAGGCTGGGCGGAGTATCCGCCGGTCTGCACGTCGCCCACATCGGCGCGCAGCACAGCTCCATCCCCATCCTCCATGCGTTCGGTCCAGAACCAGCGCCTGGTGCAAGCCCGCCATCGCCGAACGCCCCATCCCCATTGGTCAGCATGATTCTTCCCTGCGACGATCACGCGGTGCGGCTGATCGGCGCTGGAAGAGATCGGCGCGCCCGTCGTCCGGATCCACCAATCGCAGCAGCGGCCGGCTGGCGGAGGAACGCAGCGTCCACTTCCAGTCGTCGACCGGCTCATCCGCCCGGCGGCGTTGTGCCGGAAGCCAGTTGTCCGCGTCGAACAGGTTGTTCATCGTCAGATTCACGATCGACTGCACGCCCGCCCGCAGGCGCACATCGTTACGCAGCAGCGGCAGGAAAAAAGCCGCCGTCGCGCGCATCTGGTAGTGACCCGGAGTCACCAGGGCGATGATGTACCGGCCTCGATCGTCGCTCACCGCGGTCGCGACCGTACCCTCGTCGCTGCGCATCAACTCGATCAGCGCTCCCATCTGGGGAGTCCCGTGAACGTCTCGGACTGTGCCGGAGATCATGGCAGCGGTCTGCAGGGCGTAGAGTTGCCCCGTCCCCACCACCATCATCAACAGCAACAAACCTGGTACGACTCGTCTCACCGCGCTCAAACCCTCTTCCGCGCGTCTACGGCTCTCCGATGGTCCGCCCAGTCGGGAAGCCGGACGGCTGTTTCGCTGGTGGAGATTTGCTATCGCGGTCCTGTCCTGCGTAGCTTGACTCCTCGTGCGCCAGGAGATTGCTGGACTACCTTCGCCTGCTCACGCTCGAACGGGCCCTTTCGATCCTACTGCTCCCTCTCTACTGCTCCACATTGAACGGCGCGCTCTGATCGATCGTCTGCTTCGAAACACCGTCGTTCACCTTGATCGTTACCTGGTACTTGCCCGGCTCAAGCCCCGCCAGCGGCATCGTCTTCTCCAGCGTCAACTGGTCCGCATTGGGGTTCAACTTCGCAGCCGACTCCTGCATATCGAGAATCTGCTTGTTCGTCGCCAGATCCAGAATCTGGTACTCGATCGTCGCGTCATTCCGCTTGTTCTGACCGATCCCGAGATTATAAACCTGCATCCAGAAGTTCAGGTTCTGTGCCCGGTGGTACGTCACCGGCGCCGCGAACGTCGGCGGCACCCGCGGCACCACCTTCGTGTTGCCGATGACAAAGCTGCCAGCTCCCACATCCTTCGAGGGAACCCGCTCCATCTCTCCCGCCAGAATCAGCGATGACGACGCCAGACGGTCATCGTCGAACTCCGGCACATCGACGCTCCGTCTCCAGGTCCCTATGTGGTCCGGATTGTTGACGTCCTTGATCGCAATCTCCAGCTTGTACCGTCCCGGAGGCAGCGGAATCGCGTTCCAGTACACCGACATGTTGTTCTTGGTGCGCTGCAGCAGATCGCTGGGCGTCTCCACCTTGACCGTGTCCTCGAACGTGTACACGATGCGGTGAGTAATCGTGCTCACCCGGCCAAGAATATTGACCGTTCCCACCGAATCGCCATCCTTGGTGCTGTACGTAATGTCCCCATTGCGAATCTGCAGCGTCACCGGAACCATCACGGTCTCGTTGGTCAGCTTCACATAGTCGGTTCGCACATCAAACAGGAACGGCGGCCCGGTCAGCACCTTCGACGACGCCAGGAAGTCGTCCAGATCCGCGAACTTCACCGGAGGCGGAGCAAACAGCTTCGCGAACGTGTCCAGGCGGTCAAACTCCTTGCTCTGCTGCGACGAAGACATCGGTCCGGCGCCCAACTGCTCCAGCCCGCCGCCCGAGAAACGGTCCGCCTTCTTGGCCTGGCCCATCTCCTCGTACTGCGTCAAACCCGCGCCGGGAACATGCTTCAGAGCATCCTTCTCCGAGCGATCGATAGTCGCGTGATACTCGCCGCACATGCAGGTGTCCACGAACTCGATGTCGATGTTGTCGCCAATCCCTTCCAGGTACCGGTAATGCCACACCTCGAACGGGAAGGTCGAGGTCTCGCCGCCGCCCTCATCCATGGGCCGCTCATAGCTTCCGCCCGACGGGTGCGAATCGATGCTGTCCGGCTTGCCGTACGCAATATAGATATGACCGCGATCCGTCATCCATCCCGGCTCGCCCGCCGCAAAGTGCTCATTCGCATAGGCGATGCGCGCGTAATACTCGTCGCGATACTCGTTGTCGTTCGAGTCCGGATTCGGATTGCGCCGCTGCCAGAACTGCTCGATGAACGAGTCCCGCTCCTCATCGTTGGACAGGCTCTTGAAGGTCTTGGCCTCCTGGTCGGTGATGATCCACCGCACATCCTCGTCCAGCCACTTCTTGTACTGCCCCTTCAACTCCTGCACCGTTGCCTTCCGGCGCTCCCGCTCTTCCCGGTCGCTCAGCCGCCGCTTCAGCGGATCGGGCTTCTCCGCCACCGGAGGTGTCTTCGTCACCCCGCCATTGTCCTGGGTGGTCTGGGCTGTGATTGGCATCAGGCGGGGTAGTTTGCGCAAACACCCCCGTCGTTGCGCACGAGAGCGCCACAAGAGCCATACCGGGGAGTGCAAAACGCGACAGAAAGGTTTTCATGGGGTGGGGCCCTGCTCCTATTTCTTAGACCCCTTATTCTAGTCTCCGTGAGCGCTCGCACAAGGCTTGATGCAACCCGCTGGTATCATCAAGTCATCGAACGAGTTTCTCTTGGGCACGCCCCCGGTATGTATCTCCCCCGGGCCTCAGTTTCCGACCACGCAGCAACCGTCATCATGGGGCAACGGAACCGAACCGGACGCGCCTGCGTATCCATGGTTGTTCAATCCCAAAGCGGACGTGTGTCTTGCTGCGAAGATGACCACCGCGAGCAGAATGCGTCTATAGAAAGCGTCCATGACCGGTAAGAAGATCCTGCTGATTGTCGTCATCGTGGTTGTCGTGGCCGGCGTCGTCGCCGGAACAGTCCTCCACAGCCGCTCGGACGTCCCCGCGGTCACCACCGCCAAGGCCGTCCGCGAAGACCTCGTCTCCACCGTCAGCGGCACCGGCCAGATCAAGCCCAAGACCTTTGTCAACGTCGGCGCCACCTCCTTCGGCCGCATCACCCACCTCTACGTCAAAGAGGGTGACCACGTGAAGAAGGGCCAGTTGCTCGCCACCGTCGAGAGCGAGCAGCCCGCCAGCGCCGTCGCCGCCCAGCAGGCCACCATCGCCTCCTCGCGACCAACGTCGACTCCTACATCGCCGCCGAGAAGACCGCCGAAGCCAACGTCGAAGAAGCCCAGGCCGACCTCGAGCAGAAGAAGTTCGACTACCAGCGCGCCCAGGCCCTCTACAACGACAACCTCATCGCCAAGCAGGACTTCGACGCCAAGAAGGCCCTCTACGATGTCGACGTCGCCACCCTCGCCCAGCGCAAGGCCGCCGTCGCCCAGGCCAAGGCCCAGACCGCCTCCGCCCGCAGCCAGGTGCAGCAAGACACCGCCACCCTGCGCGGCGACGACTACTCGCTCGGCCTCACCCGCAGCGTCGCTCCCTTCGATGGCCTCGTCACCAACGTCCCCGTCCGCGAGGGCGAGACCGTCGTCCTCGGCATCCAGAACGCCGAGGGCTCCACCCTGATGACCCTCGCCGACATGTCCGTCATCACCGCCGAAGTCAAGGTCGACGAGACCGACATCGTCAACGTCGCCCTCGGCCAGACGGCCGACGTCACCATCGACGCCTTCCCCGGCCAGACCTTCACCGGCAAGGTCACCGAAGTCGGCGATCAGGCGCTGCTGCGCACCACCGGCGTCGCCACCTCGCAGTCCACCACCGGCACCGAAGAGGCCAAGGACTTCAAGGTCGTCGTCACCCTCGACCCCGTCAAGATCGATCTCCGTCCCGGCCTCTCCTGCACCGCCAAGATCACCACCGCGCACAAGCCGGACACCCTCACCATCCCCATTCAGGCGCTGGTCATGCGCGATCCCGCGGAGGAGGCCAGCCTCTTCAAGAATCACGGCAAGGCTGCCCACCACCGCCGCTCCCGCGATCCCCGGCAAGCAGTCGAACCTCGTTCAGGGCGTCTACCTCCTCGTCCAGGACGACAACCGCCTCCGCGCCCGCTTCGTCCCCGTCACCACCGGCATCACCGGCACCACCGACATCGAAGTCCTCAGCGGCCTCAAGCAGGACGACGAGATCGTTACCGGCCACTACAAGATTCTGCGCACCCTTCGGAGCGGCATCGCAGTCAAACGCGATAACTCGGTCACTCCTGTCACCGTCACCGACGACAGCTCCGAGCTAACGCTCTCGTTCACCGTTTTCCCATCGTTCTTACGGAGTCACCCATGACCATCGACACCTCCGAAGTCATCTGCCCCGAAACAGAACCGCATCGGCGCCAACGCCGACGGTCCCCACCCCGGCGACGTCATCGTCACCGACAATCTCTGGAAGACCTACGAGATGGGCGACCAGCAGGTCCACGCCCTGCGCGGCGTCGACATCCGCATCCGCCACAACGAGTACGTCGCCATCATGGGCCCCTCCGGCTCCGGCAAATCCACGCTGATGAACCTCATCGGCTGCCTCGACTCGCCCACCGAGGGCCGCTACTGGCTCAACGGCCACGATGTCTCCGCAGCTCAACGACGACGAGCTCGCCCGCATCCGCAACAAGGAGATCGGCTTCGTCTTCCAGACCTTCAACCTGCTCGCCCGCGCCACCGCGCTGCACAACGTCGAGCTGCCCCTGATCTACAACGGCACCCCCGCCGCCGAGCGCATCGCCCGCGCCAAAGTCGTCCTCGAGTCCGTCAACCTCGGCGAGCGCATGAACCACAAGCCCAACGAGCTCTCCGGCGGCCAGCGCCAGCGCGTCGCCATCGCCCGCGCCCTGGTCAACAACCCCTCCATCATCCTCGCCGACGAGCCCACCGGCAACCTCGACTCCAAGACCTCGCGTCGAGATCATGGCCCTCTTCGACGACCTCCACGCCCAGGGCAACACCATCGTCCTCGTCACCCACGAGCCCGACATCGCCGACTACGCCCACCGCGTCATCTCCATCCGCGACGGCTCGGTCGAGTCCGATGGACCCAGCGCCCGCATGCGCAACGCCGAGCGCACCATCTCCTCGGTCCGGCACGCCAGCGAAGCTGCCGCACTAACCACCCCTGCACGCTGAGATTTCGCGGCGGGACGCGCTGAAAATTCACAGCGGAAAATGTCCGATGGGAGCATCCCGCCGCGCGCAACCTGCTCATCCCAATCAATCAGGCTGGCGGTCCTCTGCGTCCGAACCACACCAAGCAGCCCCCGAAAGTTTCTTCGCTTACCGTACCCGCAGCAGGGCATCTAAACTAGCAGTATGGATAAGCGTGTCCGTTTTTTGCTGCTGGCCCTCCTGTTCCTCTGCTGCTGCAAACCAGGTCATCGCCGACTCTCGCTTCGATCTCATCGGGCCCAAGATTGATGTCCGCGTCACCCGCGCCGGCCAGACCCTCCCCATCGCCGCCGTCCCCAATCTCCAGCCCGGCGACAAGCTCTGGATCCATCCCGATCTCCCTCCTTCGCAGTCCGTCCATTACCTCCTCATCTGCGTCTTCCTTCGCGGCAACACCAACCCTCCTCCCGACGACTGGTTCTTCCGCATCGAGACCTGGGACCACAGGCGTCCGCGATGAAGGCGCCTTCGTCACCGTTCCCGCCGACGCCCAGCAGGCCGTCATGTTCCTCGCGCCCGAAACCGGCGGCGACTTCAAGACCCTGAAATCCGCCGTCCGCGGCCGCCCCGGAGCCTTTGTCCGCGCCTCCCAGGACCTCATCGAGGCCGGCTTCGAAGAGGCCCGCATCGAGAAGTACATCGCCTCCATTCGCCGCGTTCCCCCAGCCGACTCCGCCCTTCTGCTCAAGCACTCCGACCTCCTCGCCCGCACCCTCGAATCTCAAGCCCAACGACGCCTGCTTCAAGCAGCCCGTCGACATGCAGTTCACCTGCCTCACCCAGACCGGCTCGCAGATCGTCCTCGACGACGGCAACGGCCAGACCATCGCCAACGTCCTCAACGGCCCCACCTCCGATCTCATCTCGCAGGCCAGCTACACCACCGCCGCCGGAGGTGGCCTGTACTCCGCCTACGTCGGCGCCATCGTCGACGTCGTCCGCATCATGAGCAACCTCCACACCGCTCAATATCAATACATCCCGGCCATCAGCTTCCCGCAGGACGACGCCATGAACCTGCGCCTCAACACCCCGCCATCCTTCCACAATCCCAAGTCCGTCCTCGTCATCGCTCTTCCCGCCGTCCAACCAGCCGTCACGCCGCCGCTGCGCCCCGCCGACCCCAATGAGATCACCTGCCTCATCAAGCCCACCGTTGTCCTTCCCATCGAAGGCGCACCGCTGGTCTTCTCCGAGGACTTCGCCCACAACCTCGTCCTCCACCTGAACACACCTCCCGGCGCTCCCTCCGAGCCGGACATTCCGCTCACCCCGGACGCCTACTACGGCGGCCTCGTCCTGCAGAAGGACCAGCAGCACCACATCCCCCTGCACGACCCGACACCGCTGCTGCCAGCCTCCTCCGCAGCACACACGGAGCCCAATCCGTTCGCCAACCCCAGCCTGGCGCCCCATCCCTCCGCTCCGTCCGCCAAGCCGCAGCCCAAGCCCGTTCTGCTCTCCGGCGTCATCCTCGGCCGTTGGGGCTTCGACTCCTTCACCGGTCCCACCGTCCAGCTGCAGCAGCTTCCCGGCTCGGACTGGACCATCGTCCCCCCCTCGGCCGCCGGCAAAGAAGCCACCTATGATCTCATCGCCGGTCACACCGCGACCCTTCTGCTGAACTCCACCGGCTCTGCCTGCGTCCACAGCGTCACCGCGAATCCCGGCGGACAGACGCCCTTTCCGGTTGCCTTCGATCGCAAACCAAAGCCCGACCAGCCCAACCTCCTCGCCCTCACCCTCCCGCTGGAACGCAACCTCACCCCCGGCGACCTGCACCTCGCCATCCAGCAGTACGAACAGCCCAAGCCCGACGAGCTCGCCGCCCGCACCTACTCCGAGCCCGCCACCGTCAGCAACATCGAGCTCCATGCCAGCGACAAGTCCCTGGTCGTCACCGGCACACGCCTCGGCCTGATCGACAAGATCACCGTCGGCGATCTCGTCTTCTCCCCCGCGCCCGACGCCTCCTACGACACCCAGCCCGCAGACTCGGCCGTCCCGGGAACCCTGCACTTCGCCATGGCTCCCAACGTTCCCGTCCCCTCCACCCACGTCGGCGAAGCCCTCACCGCCAGCATCGCCCTGCGCGACAGCCGCGTTCTCTCCGTGCCGCTCACCGTCTCTGCCTCGCGCCCGGTCATCACCCTGCTCCGCAAGTCCGCCCTCGCCGACGCCAGGAATACCGACATCAACCTCTCCAACCCCGACGACCTTCCCCTCTCGTCCATGCTCACCTTCACCCTCAAGAGTCCCGATCGCTTCCCCCGCAACGGCGAGATCGAGATCGAGACCCTCGACGGAACCCTGCGCACCGTCCTGACCCTCGCTCCCTCCGGCGGTCTGCTCCTGCAGGATCCCCACACCATCGTGGCAACCCTCGACCCCCTGCGCTCCTTCGGCCCCAGCGCCTTTGGCGCCCTGCGCATGCGCGCCGTATATCCGGCCGCCACCAGCCGTCAGAAAGAGCGCGGCGCACCGTCCCAGACCCCCGCCGAAGCTGCAACCTCTCCCTCCACGCCGGACACCGATGCCGACGACGCGTCCTCTCCCGCCAGCGACTGGCTGCCCCTCGTCACCCTCGTCCGTCTGCCCACCCTCACGCAGCTGCAGTGCCCGCCCGACCCCACCCAGTCCTGCACCGTGACCGGCAATAACTTCTTCCTTCTCCAGTCCATCTCCACCAGCCCCGACGCCTCGGACCCCGTTCCCGTTCCCGACGGCTATACCGGCACCAACCTCACCGTCCCGCACCCCACCGCCGACACCATCTTCTTCAAGCTTCGCGACGACCCGGCCAGCATCGACTCTGCCATCCTTCCCGTCCCCGCGCCGCCCATCACCGCCCACGTCCATCGCGTCTCCCGCACCACCCGCGGCGACGCCGGACCAGCCAGCCCGGACACCCCAACACCAGCCGGCTCGGACACTCCAGAGCCTTCCGCACCCGGGTCCGCCGCACCGGCCACCACGACCCCTGACACCACCACTCCGACGCCCACCCCGGGCCCCACATCCGCACCCGCCACCCAGCCGGCCGCCACGCCCCAAAAGCCAACCGCTGCGCCCCAAAAGCAAGAGAGCCCGGCGCTGCAGCCGCCGAGCTCTCCTTCCACATCGTCACCGTCGGTTAGCTAGCCTCGACGGCCAACAAAGCCAGCCGCTCCCGATCCGACCCTACACTCCCTGGTCGATCAGCGGAGCCTGCTCCGATGCCGGCAGCTTCTGCACCTTGCTGTGCTTGACGCTGTACGTGAAGTACATCACCAGACCCACCACCAGCCATCCGATGACCACAACCTTGGTCAACGTCGGCAGCGTCCAGATCAGATACAGCGGCGCTCAGGATGCCCAAGATCGGCACCAGCGGCACCAGCGGCGTCTTGAACGGCCGATGCAGGTCCGGATTCCGCCGCCGCAGGATCCACACCCCGGCGCACACAATCGCGAACGCCAGCAGCGTTCCCATGTTCACCAGCTCGCTCAGCTTATCGATCGGCAGCAGCGCCGGCATGAACGCCACGATCAGCGCCCACCACGATGTTCGAGATCCACGGCGTCCGGAACCTCGGATGAATCGACGCTCGCCCACTTCCACAGCAGCCCGTCCTTGCGACATCGAGAAGAACACCCGCGACTGCCCCAGCAGCATCACCAGCATCACCGTTCCCAGGCCGAACACCGCGCCAATCTTCACCAGGATCGATCCCCAACGCACGCCCGTTGCATCGATGCCCACCGCCACCGGGTCCGCCACATTCAGCGACATGGTAGTTCACCAGTCCCGTCAGCACGCCCGACACCAGGATGTACAGAATCGTGCAGATCACCAGCGAACCCAGAATCCCGATCGGCATATCCCTCTGCGGATTCTTCGCCTCCTGCGCCGCCGTCGACACCGCGTCGAACCCGATATACGCAAAGAAGATCGAAGCCGCGCCTGCTGTAATGCCGCCGATACCAAACGTCCCCGGACCTTCGCTCTTCGGAATGAACGGATGCCAGTTCGCCTTCGCAACCTCCGGATGATGCAGCAGGAACCCGATGCCCAGCACCAGGAACATACCCACCACGAACAGCTTCACAATCACGATCGCCGAGTTGAGATTCGCCGACTCCTCGATCCCGATCACCAGCACCGCCGTGACCGCCAGAATCGCCAGGAACGCCACCAGGTTGAACACCCCCGTCACATGCGGCAGCCCGGCCGAGCTGACGCCCGGCGGCAACGAGGCCAGCGGCACCCATCGATCCTGAAACAGGACCAGAACATTGCCCGGCGTCGTGGTCAACTGCGGCGGCAGATGAATATGCGAAGTCCTGCAGCAACCCAACACAGGTAGCCGCTCCAGCCCGACGCCACCGTCGCCGCGCCGAACGCATACTCCAGCACCAGGTCCCAGCCGATGATCCACGCCACAAACTCACCCAGCGTCGCATAGCCATACGTATAGGCCGACCCCGCAATCGGAATCAGCGACGCGAACTCCGCATAGCACAGCCCCGCAAACGCGCACGTAATGCCGGCCACGATAAAGCTCAGCACCACCGCCGGCCCGGCATGCTTTGCCGCCGCCTGCCCGGTCAGCACAAAGATGCCCGCGCCGATGATCGCGCCGATACCCAGCGTGATCAGATTCAGCGGCCCCAAGCGCCCGCTTCAGTCCCGTCTCGCCTTCGTTCTCCGCTTCCTTCAACAGCATGGATAGCGGCTTGACCGCCAGCAGATTCGCCATTCGCTCTCGTTCTCCCAGATCTTGATTCGTCTTTTCTTATTGATTCGCCTTCACTTATTGGACGCCCTGCTGCACAGGATTGCTGCGTCTCGACCACACCACGTACACCGGCACACCCAACAGCACCAGGATCAACCCCGGCCACGTGTATTGCGGCTTATATCGCAACAGTACACCACAAATCCACACCGCCATCACGATATAAAGTGCCGGCAGCACCGGATATCCCAACGCCTTGTACGGCCGCGGCGCCTCCGGACGCGTCCGCGCAGCACAAACAGCCCGCCAATCGTCAGCACATAAAACACCAGCACCGCAAAGATCACATAGTCCAGCAGCTTGCCCATACTTCCCGCTCAAACACAGCAGGCAAGCCCACAGCCCACTGCATCCACAGCGAGTTCACCGGCGTCTTCGTCTTCTCATCCAGCTTGCCCACCGACTTGAAAAACAGCCCATCCTGGCTCATCGCGTAGTACACCCGCGCCCCCGCCAGCAGCATCCCGTTCACGCACCCAAACGTGGTCACCAGGATCGCCGCCGCCATCAGCTTCGCGCCCACCCCGCCAAACGCTACCTGCATCACCGCCGTCGCCACCCGGTCCTCCGGCGCCGTCTGGATCGCCGCCATCGGCAGCACGCTCAGATACACAAAGTTGCAAGCACATACAGCAGCAGCACCACGCCCGTGCCAAGCACCAGCGACAGCGGCAGATTCCGCTTCGGATTCTGAATCTCCCCGGCCGTAAACGTCACGTTGTTCCAGGCATCGCTCGAGAACAGGCTCCCCACCTGCACCACGGCAATCACCGTAAAGATGCCGACATACGCGATCGGTCCGCCCACCCCCACCTGCACGGCATGCTGCGTATGCCAATCCGCGCCCGCCCAGAACGCGTGCCAGCCAGATCCGAAGTTCGCAGCCATCGCAACCGCGTTCCTCGCCACCAGTCCCACCGCCACAATCCCCAGCAGCGCCAGCACCTTCGCGCTGGTAAACACATTCTGCACCGCCGCTCCCAGCTTCACGCCCCGCGTATTCAACCACGTCAGCAGCACAATCACCACGATCGCCACCAGGTTCGCCGTGTTCAACCCAATGTTGCCGCATCCCTACGATGCCACAGCCAATGCGTCTGGCTCACGCTCGGAAAGAACACCCCCAGGAACTTCCCAAACGCCACACCCACCGCAGCAATCGTCCCCGTCTGGATGACAAGAAACAGCGTCCACCCATACAGAAATCCCCAGATCGGCCCCAGCGACTCGCGCAGATACACATACTGCCCGCCCGCCTTGGGCATCATCGCCGCCAGCTCGCCATAGCTCAGCGCGCCAATCATCGTCATCAGCGCCGTCACCAGCCACGCCGCAATCAACAGCGCCGGCGACCCCAGCGTCCGGCTCATATCCGCCGGCACAATAAAAATCCCCGACCCGATCATCGAGCCCATCACAATCGCCGTCGCCGAAAACAGCCCCATCCCCTGCACAAAATGCGGAGAAGATTTCGCGTCTACACTCAATGCCGGCACACTCGATTCAGAGCTCACGTAACCCACACCCTATCCCAAAATTTCCAGAAAGTCTTTCGCAATCTTCCCCGGCTGCTCGCCCGCCGCCAGCAATCCGCCAATCACCGCCACCGCATCCGCGCCTGCCTCGATCACGCTGCGCGCATTCTCCCGCGTGATTCCACCAATCGCCACCAGAGGTTTCCGCGTCAGCGCCCGCGCCCGCCGCACGCCTTCCAGCCCCACCACCGGCTCCGCATCGGCCTTCGTCGACGTAGCAAATACCGGCCCCACCGCCACATAGTCCGCGTCACTCGCATCCGCCGCCATCACCTGCTCGTCGTTATGCGTCGAAACCCCGACAACCTTCCCGACGCCCACCACCCGCCGCGCATCGGCCGGCGCAAGATCCAGGTGCCCCACATGCACGCCCCATCCCGCCAACACCGCCAGGTCCGCGCGATCATTCAAAATCAACGTCGCATCCGATGCCCGCAAACTCCGCAGCAATCTCCGCCGCCCCGCGCAGCACCTCGTTCGGCGCCCCCACCTTGTCCCGATACTGCAGCAAGCCCACGCCCGCCTGCGCCATCTCCCGCGCAAACTCCCGCACGCTGATCCCGCGCGCGTCCAGCGTTCCTTTGTCCGCAATCGCATACAGCCTTGGCAGCGTCATCCCTTCAGCTTCTCGCGCTCCAGAAACCGCTCCATGAACTTCGTGTCGAACTGCCCTGACCGGAACTCCTCATCCGCAAAGATCCGCTGATGCAGCGGAATCGACGTATAAATTCCCTGCACCACGAACTGGCTCAGCGCCCGCTGCATCTTGTTCATCGCCTCTTCGCGATCCTTGCCGTGGCACATCAGCTTCGCAATCAGCGAGTCGTAGTACTGCGGCACCACTCCCTCCGCATACTGCGCCGTATCCACGCGCACACCGTTCCCGCCCGGCACATTGAACACCGTCATCTTCCCCGGGCTCGGCGTGAACTTCTCCGGATGCTCGGCATTGATCCTGCACTCGATCGCATGCCCAATCATCTTCGGCTGCTCCGGCACAATGTCGCCCAGCTTCTCGCCCGCCGCAATCCGCAGCTGCGCCTTCACCAGATCCACACCCGTCACCATCTCGGTCACGCAGTGCTCCACCTGGATGCGCGTGTTCATCTCGATGAAGTAAATCGACCCGTCTTCATCCATCAGGAACTCGATCGTCCCCGCATTCCAGTAGCCAATATCCTTCAGCGACCGCCGGATGACCTTGCCCATCTCCTCGCGCTGCTTGGGAGTAATCTGCAGGCTCGGCGCCTCTTCAATCAGCTTCTGATGCCGCCGCTGAATCGAGCACTCCCGCTCGCCCAGGCTCATCACGTTGCCATGCTCATCGGCCAGCACCTGGAACTCGATGTGCCGCGGCCGCTCGATAAACTTCTCCATGTACAGCGTCGCCATTCGAGAACGCATTCGAGCGCCTCGTGCGACGCCTGCTGAAACAGCGCCGGCAGCTCTTCCTTGCTGCGGCAGATGCGCATGCCGCGCCCGCCGCCGCCCGCCACCGCCTTCAGCATCACCGGATAGCCCACGCTCTGGGCCCACTCCAGCGCCGCATCCACATCCTGGATCACTCCATCGCTCCCAGGCAGAATCGGCACCTTGGCCTTCTTCATCGTCTGCCGCGCGGTGGCCTTCTCGCCCATCATCCGCGTCACCTCCGGCGGAGGCCCGATGAACTTGATGTTCGACGCCCGGCATACCTCCGCGAAGTTCGCATTCTCGCTCAGCATCCCATACCCCGGATGAATCGCGTCCGCGCCCGCAATCTCCGCAGCCGAGATCACCGCCGGCACATTCAGATAGCTGTCCTTCGACGGCGGCGGCCCAATGCAGATCGCCTCATCCGCAAACCGCACATGCAGACTGTTGCGGTCCGCCTCCGAGTACACCGCGACCGTGCGAATGCCCATCTCCTTGCACGCGCTGATCACGCGCAGTGCAATCTCCCCGCGATTAGCAATCAATACCTTACGAAACATGCAATGCCCTTACCCTTACCCGTTCTTCGCCCGTCGGAACGCGGCGAAGAACCCTGATATTTGCTGTTGCCTCTGCTCTTAGCCTTCGCTTCCGCGTTCCTGTCTTCCTTCGCGAAACATGGCGCTTCTCTTCGCGACCGTTGCGTCAAGGCTCCTGCTTGTTCTTGGAGCGCGCTACTTCACCGCAAACAGCGGCTGCCCATACTCCACAGGCTGCTCCCGCTTCACAAACACGTGCACAATCTTCCCGGCAGCATCGCTCTCAATCTCATTCATCAGCTTCATCGCTTCCACGATGCAGAGCACCTTGCCCACCTCCACCGTGTCGCCCACCTGCACAAATGGCAGGCGAGTCCGGCGAAGGAGCGTCATAGAACGTCCCCACAATCGGCGACTTCACAATGTGCGCGCCCGCCCACGGATCGGCCTCAGCCGCCGGAGCCTCGGGCGTCGCTGCCGCCGCCACGCTCACGGGAGCCGCCGCCACCGGAGCCGCCGCCGGCGCAGGCGCTCCACTGCCCTTCGCTGCCGCCAGCAACGCCGCCATCTGTGCCGGGTCAATGCCCGGTGCCGCCGCCGGCAGCCTCGCCCGCAAACCGCAGCCCCACCTTCAAATCCGGCCGCTCCATCTCAAACTCGGCGATCCCGTTGGCCTTCAGAAACTCAACCAACTCCTTCAACTCGCGCAAATCCTTACCTTCCGTACCAGCCATGCGTTCCAACTCCTGAAAGATTCGTCTTCCTGCTCTTCTGATTCTCTGCCTTACAGCTCAATCCAGTTCTTCGGACTGGCAGCCGTCAGCACCTCGCAGCCGCCTTCGGTTACCAGCACCATATCTTCGATGCGCACCCCGAACGCCTTCGCGACGGGGTGAACTCCTTTGCCGCGCGGGGCCGGCCGGCGATCCTTTAATCCAGTCCCTCTAAGAAGATACGCCCCCGGCTCGATCGTGATCACCATCCCCTGTTCCAGCACCTGTTCCTGCTTCGCCGCAATCCTCGGTCCTTCGTGAATCTCCAGCCCAACCCCGTGCCCGGTCGAGTGCAGAAAATGCCTTCTCCAGCCCGGCCCGCCGCAGCACCGACCGCGCCGCTTCATCGACCTCGCCGCAGCGAACCCCAGGCCGCTACCGCCGCGACCGCCGCCTGCTGAGCTTCCAGCACCGAATGATACACGTCCCACTCCTGCGCGCTCGCCCTTGCCCAGGTGCACCGTCCGCGTCATATCCGAGCAGTACCCGTCCAGCAGCACTCCGAAATCCAGCGTCACAAAGCCCTTGGCCGGCAGCTTCGCCCCCGTCGCCCGCCCATGCGGCAGCGCCGACCGCTCGCCGCTGGCCACAATCGTCTCAAAGCTCATCGCCTCCGCGCCCGCCAGCCGCGCCATAAACTCCAGCTGTGCCGCCACTTGCGTCTCCGTCGCCCCAGCCACCACGTACTGCAGCACGGCCTCGAACAGACCGCACCCCAGCGCCGCCGCCCGCCGCATCCGCCCGATCTCGTCCTCGTCCTTCACCTGGCGAATCCGCGCCACCAACCCGTCCGCCGCCACAAAAAAGCTCCGCCGCACCGCACCCGGCACCGCCTTCTTCATCGCATCCAGCGCCGCCACCGTCGTCTGTCCGGCATCAAACGCGCACTTCGTCGCTCCCGCCGCCGCCAGCCACTCCACCGCCTGCACCCCCGGCGACCGCTTGTCGATCACCACCCGCAGACCTTGCGCCTCGGCCTTGGCCTGCGCCGTATAGCGCCCGTCCGTAAACAGCGCAGCCCGTCCACCCACCAGCGCCACCGCTCCGCTCGATCCCGTAAACCCGCTCAGATAGCGAACATCCGGCCCGTGCGTGACCACCAGGGCATCCGCCCCGGCCTTCAACGCAGCCTGCATTGCTTGTTTGCGTCGTGCTCTTTCGCGCATCTCCTCATTTTACCCGTGGAACCCGGCAATCACACCCACCATGCCCTGCCCCATGCCTTACTCGTTACCCTCAATCCCGCGCACCCGGTATCATGGAGTATGCATCGAGGTTCTACGCCCGACGCTCACCCCGGGGCGCATCTACTTTCCCGCCGCAACTTTCTCGGTGCCGCCCTCGCAGCCGCTGGCCTCGGCGTCGCCACCTACGCCGGCACCTACGCCCGCCACGAGTACGAGATCACCCACCTCACCATCCCCATCCGCAACCTTCCCGACGGCTTCGAGGGCTTCCGCATCGTCCAGATGAGCGACATCCACCTCGAGGAGTACACCGAACCCTACTTCCTCGAGCGCATGGTCGCCGAAACCAACGCCATGGCTCCCGACCTCGTCCTCATCACCGGCGACTTCGTCAGCCGCGGCCCGCTCGCGCTCAAGAAAGCCTGGAAGGCAGCCGGCGTCGCCGCCGAGATCCTCTCCACCCTCAAAGCTCCCCAGCGCTTCGGCATCCTCGGCAACCACGACGTCAACGTCGGCGCCGAACACGTCATCCGCCCCGTCGAAGCCCATGGAACCCCCATCCTCGTCGACAGCTATACCCCGCTCGAGCGCGGCCGCGATATCCTCTGGCTCTGCGGCACCAACGACGCCGGCACCCGCACCCCCGACCTCAACTTCGCCATCCCGCCCACCCCCGCGCTCCCGTCATCCTCATGTGCCACGAGCCGGACTACGTCGAGACCGTCATCGAGCACCCCCGCTTCCCGCTCATCGATCTCATGCTCTCCGGCCACTCCCACGGCGGCCAGATCCGCCTCCCCTTCATCGGCCCGCTCATCCTTCCTCCCATGGGCCAGAAGTACGTCGAAGGCATGTTCCAGTTCGCCCACATGCAGCTCTACGTCAACCGCGGCATCGGCACCGTGGAGCTGCCCTTCCGCCTCAACTGCCCCGCCGAGCTGACCCACTACACCCTCACCCGCGCCGGCGACAGCCTGCCCCCCGAACGTCGCCTGATCAGCCCACCCCGTCACCTGCCCACCCGGGCGCTACGTCCTATCGCGCGCTAGCCACAGGCTTCTTCTTCCCCGGCTCCACCACCGCGCCCTTCGGCGCCACCCCGCTCTTCATATCCATCCAGTTATCCAGCAGGCTCTTGCGAAACCGCCACCGGTTCCCCAGCTTGAACGCCGGCACAAACCCCTCCGACGCATACCGGTACAGCGTGTCCCCGCTGATCCCCAGGTAATCCGCCGCCTGGCGAATATCCATCACCTCGCGGAGTGCCAACTGTCCTTGTGTTGATCCTGCCGCCATGAACATCTCCAGTCTTCGGTGAATCTCCCGGATTTCGCCGTACACCCCTTGTTCTACCCGTTTTTCCACAGGCAGACAAGGCCTTTGTTCAATCCACCCTCCGCGCAGCCACTCTTAACCAATCGGTAAACAGTCCCCGACCGCTCCACAACTCTCAAAAATCTTCAGCCTAACCCACTGAAAATAAAATGACATCGCCACCACGCGAACGATATCGACGAGCGCCGCTCCCACCCGACTTACGCCCCTCGCCTCCGGAGGCTTGCCGCCCTTCTTCGGCTCCCACTTCTTCCGCACCGGAGCCGGGCCCGCCGCCTCCCCGGCCACCGGCGCCCCCGCCTCCACCACCGCGCGGCGGCACCGGCTCAGCCCACCTTCGCCGCTTCCGCCGCACCCGCCTTCGGCGCCCACTTCTTCCGCACCACCACCGGCGTCCCAACCTCCGGCGTCTCCACCGCAGCCACAGCCTCCACCACAACCTTCGCTCCACCACCGCGCTCGCTTCACAACCTCCACCGGAGCCTCCACCACCGCCACCCTGGCCACCACCGCCCCCGCCACCACGCTCTCCCCCGCCCGCCGCAGCACGCTCTCCAGCATCAACTCCGCCACATCCTTCACCGCAATCCCCGCCTCACCCTTCCCCGGCGTACTCTCCAGCATGCTCTTGCAGAACGGACACCCCACCGCCAGCACCTTATCCTCGCCATGCCCCTCCAGCCGCCCCTCCGCCTCGCGATACCGGTTATCCGAGATCCTCTCCGTCCCCAGCCTCCTCTTCCTTCCAGAACTGCGCCCCACCCGCCCCGCAGCAGAACGAGTTCTCCCGCCTCCGCTCCAGCTCCACAAAATCATTGCGTCAACACCCGCAGCACATTCCGCGGAGCGTCATACACCCCGCCATGCCGCCCCAGGTAGCACGGGTCATGGTACGTAACCGGCGACGCAGCAGCCTCCACCTCCAGCCGCCCCTCCGCGCACCAACCCCTCCAGATACTCCGTGTGGTGCACCACCTTAAACTCCCCGCCAATCTGCTTGTACTCCTTGCCAATCGTGTTCATGCAATGCGGACACGTCGCCACAATCAGCTTCGGCCGCACCGTCGTCAGCGTCGCCACATTCTGGTCCGCCAGCTGCCGATACAGATACTCATTCCCCGCCCGCCGCGCCGTGTCCCCCGTGCAGCACTCCTTCTTCCCCAGCACCGCAAAGTTCACCCCCGCCCGCGTCAGCAACTGCACAAACGCCCGCGCCGTCTTCTGCGACTGCGGATCATAACTCGCCGCGCATCCCACCCAGTACAAAACATCCGGCTCCGGATTCTCCTCGATCGTCGGCACCACCAGCCCGTCCGCCCACTCCAGCCGCTTCTCGTGGCCGATCCCCCATGGATTGCTCGCCCGCTCCATCCCCCGAAACGCCGTCTGCAACTGCGCCGGAAACTCGCCCTCCATCATCACCTGCTGCCGCCGTATATCGATGATGTCCAGCATCTGCTCATTCTGCGTCGGACAAACCTCCATGCACGCCCCACACGTCGTGCAAGCCCACGCCGCCTCCGCCGACAGCGCAAACCCCAGCAGCGGCCGTCGGACTCTCCCCACCCTTCTCAAACGCGGTCCCCGCTCCACGCCAGCGAATTCAGCTCCATCCGCTTGTTGATCTCCAGCGCCGCCGGGCTCAGCGCCTTCCCCGTAGCCGACGCCGGACAAACATCCTGGCACCGGTTGCACTGGATACACGCATACGCATCCAGCAGCCGCGGCCACCCCAGATCCTCCAGCCGCTTCGCCCCCAGCTTCGGCTCCTCGTCGTCCAGCCTCACCTCCAGCGCCGGCAGCACCCCCGACCCCGCCTCCCGCGCCACCAGATACTTCGCCGGCGCCATGAACAGATGCACATGCTTCGTGTACGGGAAGTACATCAGGAACAGCAGCACGCTCCCCAGCGCCCCCCAATACCCAAACACCCTCCAAGCCTCCGCATGCGCCGGAGTAAACGCATGCGACAGCAGCGACGCAAACGGCTGAAACCGGTCCGGCCCCTCCGCCGCCAGCTTCGCCCCCGCCCCCACCGCCCGGCTTCCCACATGAAACAAAATGAACGCCGACACAATCAGCGAGTCCCGCGTAGATCTTCCCCCGCCGCACATCCTCATGCAGCAGCGTCCGCTCATTGAACCGAAAGTCCCTCCCACTCGGCAGCAAGAATCGCCGCACCACCAGCGCCACCACACCCACCAGCACCAGCGCACTCAGCACATCCGCCGCAAGATTGTAAGCAGCTCCCCCCCAGCTCCCCGACGAGATCGAAACCGGAAGATACCCCTCCACCGCATCGACAAAGTTCACCAGGATATAAAACGTGAACCCGTAAAAAATAAACGAGTGGAAGAAGCTCACCCACGGCCGCTTCCTAAACGTCCGCGTCTGCAGCAGCGTCGTCGTCAGCGCATACCAGACCCGCGCCGCCAGCCGATCCCACCGCGCATCCGCGTCCGCGCGCCCCCGCGCCATCCTCCGGTACAGCCGATAGAATCCCCACACCCCGACCGCGCCCGTGATCCCCGCGAACACCAGGAAAGCAATCTTCTGCGCTAAAGGAAGCATCGACACTCACCCCACGTACAAACTACTTGCGCAGTTCCTGAATCATCGCAGGCACAATCTCTTTCACATCGCCCACAATCCCGTAATCGGCAATCTTGAAGATCGGAGCATCCCCGTCTTTATTAATCGCCACAATACACTTGCTCTTGTTCATCCCGGACAGATGCTGCACCGCGCCCGAGATCCCCACCGCAATATAAGCCTTCGGCTGCACCGTCTTCCCCGTCTGCCCCACCTGTTCGGAGTACGGCCTCCACCCCGCATCCACCACCGCCCGCGTCGCTCCCACCGCCGCTCCCAACTGGTCCGCCAACCCCTCCACCAGCTGCAACAAATCCCTCCGGCGTCCCAACCCCGCGCCCACCCGACACCACAATGTCCGCCTCGGTCAGCGCAATCCTTCCCGTCTTCTCCTTCGTACTCGCCGTCACGATCAACCGCCGCTTCGGCAGCTCCAGATCCACATCGAACTGCTCCGCCGCAGCACGCCCCGGCGCCGCCACAGCAAACGCCCCCGCCTTCACCGTCACCACCACCACCGCCGCCTTCGCCTCCACACGCTCCGTCACGCGCGTCAGAAACGTGTAGTGCTCGGCATGCAGCACGCCCCCCTCATCCTTCAAGCTCGTCACATCCTCCAGCAGCGGAGCATCCAGCTTCACCGCCACTCGCGGACTATACTCCCGCCCACTGCGGCTGCCCGCAATCAGCACCACCTCCGCCTCACCCTCGCGAGCAATCTGCGCCACCGCAGCCGACCAAACCTCCGCGTCATACTGCGCCAGCTCAGCCGAATCCGCAACCAACACCTGGTCCGCAATCAACGCCGCCGCACCCGCAACCGCCGCGACCCCACTCCCCAGCACCAGCGCCGCCACCTCGCCGCGCCCCAACCCACGCGCCGCCGTCGCCAACTCATACGCACTCTTGCTCAGCTTCCCATTCGCATGTTCCGCAACGATCAAAATCATCCAATCACCCCAGCCTCTTCCCGCAACATCTTCACCAGCTGCGCCGCAGCGCCCGCCGCATCCTTGCCATCCAGAATCTTCTTCAGCCGTTCCTTCACCTGGATCTCCACGCCGTTCACCTTCACCTTCGGCGTCACGCCGTAGCTCTCCAGCGTCTCCTTGCGTATCTCTTTCTTCTTCGACTTCATAATGTTCGGCAGCGTCGGATACCGCGGCTCATTCAACCCCTGCTGCGTCGTCACCACCGCCGGCAGCGCCACCTCAAACGACTCGCTCCCCTCATCCGCCTCATGCTTCCCCACCAGCGTCGTCCCTCTCAACTCGAGCGCGCTCGTCCACGTAGCCTGCGGCCATCCCAGCCGCTCCGCCGTCGCCGCACCCAGCGCCTGGCTGTCCCAGTCCGCCTGCTGCCCGCCGCAGAAGATCAACTCCGCCCCCTCGCTCTTCGCAATCTGCGCCATCACCGCACTCAGCGCAATCGCATCCCCAGCCACGCCGCACCCACATCCGTCACCACATGAATCCCGCGATCCGCGCCCATCGCCAGCGCCGTCCGTATCGCCTCCTCCGCCCTCGCCGGCCCCACGGCCACGGCCACAATCTCCGCCTCCGCGCCCGCCTCCCTCAGCCGCAGCGCCTCTTCCACGCCATACTCATCCATGGTGTCCATCACCAGCTTGCTGCCTTCCAGCTCCACCGCCCCGTTGCGCACGCGCACACTCTCTTCCGCGTCCAGCACCTGGCGTATCAACGTCAAAATCCGCATCAGCCCAACTCCTGCTCTATCCCGTTACGCGTCCAATTCACTATGATTTCAGACGCAGAAGATTTGTCTGCCCTACCGCTGATCTGTTAATTTACCCTCGGGTAGAATAACTAAGCAACCCCTTCCCGGAGATTCTTCACCCATGCCCGCACTCGCCGCCGAAACCTCCTCCCCGCGCCGCTCTCCACCCTCACCGCCGAAGAGCAAATCATCCAGGAGACGGTCCGCAAGTTCGCCCGCAAGGAGATCGCCCCGCTGGTCCGCGAGATGGACGAAGCCCAGAAGATGTCGCCCGCAATCATCCAGCGACTCTTCGAGCTCGGCCTCATGGGCATCGAAATCCCCGAAGAGTACGGCGGCGTCGGAGGCTCCTTCTTCAGCTCCATCCTCGCCGTCGAAGAGATCTCCGCCGTCGATCCCGCCATCGGCGTCCTGGTCGACGTGCAGAACACCCTCACCGTCAACGCTCTCCTGCGCTGGGGAACCGAAGCCCAGAAGCAGCAATACCTCCCCCGCATGGCCGCCGACACCATCTGCTCCTACGCGCTCTCCGAAGCCAGCTCCGGCTCCGACGCCTTCGCCCTCACCACCTCCGCGCGCCCCGACGGCGACCGACTACCTCCTCAACGGCCGCAAGCTCTGGATCTCCAACGCCGCCGAAGCCGGCCTCTTCATCGTCTTCACCACCGTCGACCCCGCCGCCGGCTACAAGGGCATCACCGCCTTCCTCGTCGAGCGCGATACCCCAGGCTTCACCGTGGGCAAGAAAGAAGACAAGCTCGGCATCCGCGCCTCCTCCACCTGCGAGCTCCTCTTCGACGACTGCCGCGTCCCCGCCGCCAACATCCTCGGCGAGATCGGCAAAGGCTACAAGATCGCCATCGAAACCCTCAACGAAGGCCGCATCGGCATCGCCGCGCAACTCCTCGGCCTCGCCACCGGAGCCTGGGCCCACGCCGCCAAATACACCCAGGAGCGCCGCCAGTTCGGCAAGCCCATCGCAGAGTTCCAGGCCGTCCAATTCGCTCTCGCCGAGATGGCCACCGACATCGAAGCCAGCCGCCTCATGGTCTACAACCGGCCCGCCGCAAGCTCGCCGGCCTGCCCTTCCAAAAAGAAGCCGCCATGACCAAGTACTTCGTCTCGCAGGTAGCCGAGCGCGTCGCCAGCAAGTCCGTCGAGCTCCACGGAGGCTACGGCTTCGTCAAAGACTACCCCGTAGAAAAGCTCTACCGCGACGCCAAGATCGGCACCATCTACGAAGGCACCTCCAACATGCAGCTAGCCACCATCGCCAAGCAAGTCCTGCAAGGCTGCTTGAACGAGCCAGCCCGAGTACCGCGAACTGCTTTAGCCTGATCAGCACCGCCATACAGCGTACCGCCCAGCCTCCACCATCACCGCCGCAATCTCTCTCCCCAGCGTCACCGTATTCACCGGCTCATGCTTGGCCAGCCGCCGGAAGATCGCCATCTGCGTCCGCAGCATATCTCCCTCCGCCACCGCCGCAATCACCCGCTCCGCCGCCGTCTCCACAATCCGGAACGACCGCGCCGCATAATACTTCGTCATCTTGATCGCCAGCGCATTCTTGCCCGCCATCTTCTCCGTCCGCAGGATCGCCGACTCCAGCGCCAGCACCTCGATCAACACATCCGCCAGCGCGCCCATCACCTCCTGCTGCTCCGCCAGGTCCGTCCCAAACCGCTGCGAAGCCGCGCCCGCGCAGAACAACCCCAGCTTCTTCGCGCTCGCCAGCAGCGCCCGCTCTTCCGCCAGCGGACCCTCATAGTCCGTCTTCGCGACGGGCCCCGCCATCACCTCATCCATCACCTGCTTGATCGCCGGCAGCAGCGCCAGTCGCCCCTGCAGCGCCCGCTTGATCATCCATCCGGTAATGATCAGCCGGTTGATCTCATTGGTCCCTTCAAAAATCCTGTTGATCCGCGCATCGCGATAGCTCCGCTCCGCCGGAAACTCCTCGACATACCCATAGCCGCCATGCATCTGCAGCGTCGAGTCCACCACCCGCTCCAGCATCTCCGATCCCCACACCTTCAGAATCGAGCACTCGACCGCAAACTCCTCAATCCTCTTCTGCACGTCCTGCGTATAGGTAGGCGAGTGTTTATCCAACCCCGCCAGCGCCGCATCGATCGCGCCCACCGTCCGATAGATCAACGCCTCGCCCGCATAGATCCCCACGGCGCTATCGGCAATCTTCTCCTGCACCAGCCCAAACGAGCTGATCGGCTTCCCAAACGCAACCCGCTCCTTCGCATAGCGCACGCCATCGCGGAACGACTTCCTCGCCCCGCCAATCGCCGACGCCGCCAGCTTATACCGCCCCACGTTCAGCACGTTGAACGCAATATGATGTCCCTTGCCCGCCTCGCCCAGCAGGTTCTCCACCGGAACCTTGCAATCCTCCAGCCGCAGCGGACACGTCGACGAACCCCGAATCCCCAGCTTATGTTCCTCCGCCGCCACCGTCAGCCCCGGCGTTCCCGCCTCAATCAAAAATGCCGTGAACTTCTCTCCATCGATCTTCGCGAACACCGTAAACAAATTCGCAATGCCCGCATTCGAGATCCACATCTTCTCGCCGTTCAGCACGTAATGCTTGCCGTCTTCGCTCAGCTTCGCCTGCGTCCGGATATTCATCGCATCCGACCCGGCCGACGACTCCGACAGCGCATACGCCGCAATCCACTCGCCCGACGCAATCTTCCCCAGGTACTTCGCCTTCTGCTCCGGCGTCCCGTACCACACCAGCGGCAGCGTCCCAATCCCCGCATGCGCACTGAACGTCACCGAGAAGCTTCCCATCACCGCGATGTTGTCCGCGATCAGCGCCGACGTGACCTTATCCAACTCCAGTCCGCCATACTCCTCCGGCACATCCACGCCCAGCAGCCCCAGCTCGCCCGCCTCGCGCATCAGCTTCACGCTCACCTCAAGCTTCTTCGCCTCAATCTCCGCCACCTGCGGAAGAATCCTCTCCTCCGCAAAGTTCGCCGTCATCTCGGCAATCTGCTTCTGCTCTGCCGAAAGATCTTCCGGAGTAAACACATCCTCCGGCCGCAGATCCTCAATCAGAAAACTTCCACCCGACGCCCGCTTGGTTGGATTCTCTACCGCAGCTGCACTCATCGTCATTCCTCCCGCTCAAAATCTGTTGCCGTTGCCCTTGCTCTTTCTTTCTGTCATTCCCTCTGGGAATCTGCTGCTCGCTCTAGTTCTGCAAATTCTCAAAGATCCCCGCAGCGCCCATGCCGCCGCCCACGCACATCGTCACCAGGCCATACCGCGCCTTGCGCCGCTTCATCTCGCCCAGCAACGTCGCCGTCAGCTTCGCTCCCGTACATCCCAGCGGATGCCCCAGCGCAATCGCTCCGCCATTCACATTCACCTTCGCCATATCCATCCCCAGCGTCTTGATCACCGCCAGCGACTGCGCAGCGAACGCCTCATTCAATTCAATGACGTCGATATCCTCCAGCGTCAGCCCCGCCATCTTCAGCGCCTTGGGAATCGCATACACCGGCCCAATGCCCATCTCCTCCGGCGAGCATCCCGCATACGCAAACGACACAAACCTCGCCAGCGGCGGCGCGCCAATCTGCTTCGCCCGCTCTGCCGACATCATCACCGCAGCCGCCGCTCCATCCGACGTCTGCGAGCTGTTCCCCGCCGTCACCACGCCCTTCGCATGGAACGCCGCCTTCAACTTCGCCAGCGCCTCGAGCGACGTATCCGCCCGCGGCCCCTCGTCCACCTTGAACTCTCTCTCCTTCGACTCCGGCTTGCCTCCGCCATTCAGCGCCGTATGCGTCACCTTCACCGCAACAATCTCGTCCTCAAATCGTCCCGCCGCAATCGCCGCCAGCGCCTTCTGATGGCTGCTCAGCGCAAACGCGTCCGACTCCTCGCGCGTAATCCCGTAGTGCTTCGCCACCCGCTCCGCCGTCAACCCCATCGACAGATACGAGCCCGGAAAATTCTCCACCAGCCACGGATTCACCGAAATCTTGTTCCCCCCAAACGGCACATACGACATCGACTCCGCGCCGCCCGCCACAATCACCTCCGCGCCGCCGCCGCGAATCCGCTCCGCCGCCAGCGCAATCGTCTGCAGCCCCGACGCGCAGTACCGATTCACCGTCATCGCAGCCGACTCCACCGGCAGCCCCGCGCGCAGCGCAATCACCCGCGCCACATTCATGCCCTGCTCCGCCTCCGGCATCGCGCAGCCAATAATCACATCCTCAATCTCCGACCGGTCGAGCATCGGCACGCGCTCCAGCGCGCCCACCACCGCGATCGCTCCCAGGTCATCGGGCCGCGTATTCTTCAGCGTCCCGCGCGGCGCCTTGCCCACCGCCGTCCGAACCGCACTCACCACCACCGCTTCTCTCATCTCCACTCCTTCTGTTCGCACTTCACTTCATCACTCTCGCCGTCCGCGCAGGACCGCCGTCTGCGTAAGACCGCCGTCTGCGCAGGCCTAGTTCCGCAACGGCTTCCCGGTCTTCAACGTGAACCCAACCCGCTCCACCGTCTTCGCCTCGCCGCACAGCGAAATAAATCCCTCCCGCTCCAGATCCAGCAGGTACTGCTCACTCACCAGCGTCCCCGCCGTCACGCCGCCGCCCGTCAGGATCCTCGCCACATGGTTCGCAATCTTCGCATCATGCGGACTGATGTACTGCGCCTCCAGCATCGTGTACACGCCCAGCTTCAGCGTCGCCTCCACCGAGCTCCCCGGCGCCGGAATATCCGTCCGCATCACCGGCGCCGCATACCCACCCCGCACCAGCCGCAGCGCCTGCGCCTTCGCATCGCTCACCAGCCGGTCGCGGTTCATCGAGATCGCATCGCCCTCCTCCAAAATCCTCAGCCCCCTCGCCTCAAACGCCGACGTAGACACCTTCGCCATCGCAATCGTCTCGAACACATTCTTGATCGCCTCATACACCTCGACCGACTCCGCGCCGCCGCCCGCATTCACCGCCTCCGCCGCCCCCAGCGCCCGCAGCACCATCTCCTTGCACCCGCCGCCGGCCGGCAGCAACCCCACGCCCGTCTCCACCAGCCCGCTATACAACTCCACATGCGGCTGCCGCACCGCCGCATGCATCGAGATCTCCGTTCCGCCTCCCAGGCACAACCCAAACGGCGCCGCCACCACCGGCCGCGGACAGAACTTGATCGCCTGCGTCATCGCCTGAAACTCGCGCACCATCAGGTCAATCTCATCCCACTCCTCGTCCTGGATCCCCAGCAGCAGCTGCATCAGATTCGCGCCCACAGAAAAATTCACCGCGTCGCTGGTGATGATGAACCCGTCGAAGTTCTTCACCGCATCGCTTCCCGGCTGCAGTTGCTTCTTCAAAAACCCGACAATGTCCTGCCCCAAACTGTTCATCTTCGAATGAAACTCGAAGCACCCAATCCCATCGCCGAGATCCACCAGCGAGATCCCCGCATTGTGCGCATACACCCCATTGCTTCTCTTGAAGCTCGCCACCGGCGCCAGCTCCGGATTCAAATCCACCGGCTTGTAGACTCCAGCCGCCACATCAAAAAACTCCGTACCCTCCGCGCGATACCACGACGTCCCACCCGCCGCCAGCAGCGTCTCCACCGCCGCCGGAATCGCCACCCCCATCTCCCGCATCTTCGCAACCGTCTCCACCACGCCCGCCGCATCCCACATCGCAAACGGCCCCAGCTCCCAGTTGAACCCCGCCTTCATCGCGCGATCGATCTCGACGATCGTGTCCGCCACCTCGCCAATCCGATTCGCCGCGTAAGCCCACATCTCCGGCAGCGCCGTGCCAATAAAACTTCGCCACTTTATCCTTCGCCGCATTCCCGCTCAGCAGCGACCGAATCCTTCCCGTCAGCGAGTCATTCGACTTCGCCATCTCGATCTCCGCAAACGCCGCCTTCCCCGCCGGCCGATACTCCATCGTCGCGAAGTCCAGCACCAGCCGCGCTTCCTTCCCATCCGCGCCGCGTTCCTTCTTGTAGAACCCCTGCTTCGTCTTATCCCCCAGCCACTTGCGCTCCATCATCTGCGCAACAATCGGCGGCAGCGTCACATCCGCCCGCTCATCGCGAATGTTCGCCGCAAAATTCCGCGCCACATTCCCCAGCACATCGATCCCCACCATGTCCGCCAGCCGAAACGTTCCCGTCTTCGGCCAACCCATCACCGCGCCCGTCAGCAGATCGATCTCCTCGATGCTCAGCCCCTGCGCCTCCATGATCCGCAGCGTGTTCAGCATGAAGAACGTCCCAATGCGGTTCGCGATAAAGTTCGGCACATCCTTCGCCGGCACCACGGTCTTGCCCAGCTTCTTATCCGCAAACTCCGCAATCGCCGCGACGGCGCGCGGATCCGTCTCCGGCGTCGCAATCACCTCGAACAGCCGCATGTACCGCGGAGGATTAAAGAAGTGCGTCCCAAACCACCGCCGCCGCAGATCCTCCGGCAGCACCTCCGCAACCTTCGCCACCGGCAGCCCGCTGGTATTCGTCGTCAAGATCGCGTCCGCACGCAGATGCCCCGCAACCTTGCTCAGCAGGCTGCTGCTTGATCTCCATATTCTCGGCGACCGCCTCAATCACCCAATCGCAATCCTTCAGCTTCGCCAGGTCATCCTCAAAGTTCCCCACCCGCACATGGCTCGCAAACGTCGCATCCGCAAACGCCGCCGGCTTCGCCTTCTTCAGCGCCTCGAGCGCCCCGGCTGCAATGCTGTTGCGGTCGCCACTCGCCGGCACAATATCCAGCAGCAGCACCGGCAATCCCGCATTCGCAATGTGCGCGGCAATCCGCGCGCCCATCGTCCCCGCACCCAGCACGGCCACGCGCCGCACGTCATACACCCGATCGCTCGCTCGTCCCTTGGACGAAGCCTCCTCAACCACCAACGCGCTATCCAACGCAGCCATCGTCACCACTCCCCCCGAGCCATCGCCGGGTCTCTTCCAACCTGTGCCGCAGGCCAAAACCACGCAGCCCCGCCAGCCCGTGCAGAATACTGAACGCACGGTAAGAAAGTCAACAGACACAAATCGGCCCGCGGAAAGCAGCGAAAACCTCTACTTTCCCCAGGCTTTAACTTGTCGTTTACACGACTAGCGCTTAGCCGCCACCCTCGCCCGCGCCTTCTTCCCCACCGCAGCCTTCCGATCGCATCCGCCCAGCCCCTGCGTCAGCAGGTCCGCAAACTGCGTCGCAATCTCCTCTGCCTTCAGCTCGCCCTCCGGCCGGTACCACGTCCCAATCCAGTTCACCGCGCCCGCCAGCGCAAACGACGCCAGCTTCACATTGCACTCCGCAATCGACCCATCGCGGATTCCCTCCTCCACGTACGACCGTATCGTCATGTCGATCTTCCGCTTCAGATCCCGCACCTCGCGCCGCGCCTTGGGCGAAAGCTCCGCGTCATCCAGCATCGCCACGCACCGCCCAAAGTCGAAGCTCACCACCGCTTTGGCATAGGCCTCCACATACGCCCGCACCTTGTTCAGCCCATTCCCATGCGTCACCGCGGCCTTGTCCAACAGCTGCTCAATGGCCGCAATCCCCAGCCGATAACACTCCACCAGAATCTCTTCCTTGTTATGGAAGTAGTAGTACAGCGCGGGCTTGGTAATCTTCAGCCGCGTCCCCAGCTCGCTCATCGACGTCCGCCGATACCCGTGCTCCAGGAACAAATGCGCCGCCGTCTGCAACACCGCATCACGCTTCGTATCCAGGTTGCGCTGCCGCGCCTGGAAGGCCTTCCACGGTTCACGCGGACGATTCGTCCCTTCTTTCGTCTCCACAGTCTTAGCCAAGTCGCCACGTTCCTTCTCGAAACTCAATGAGCCGATTCTCTTCTGGACGGATTATGCCACAGCCCGCATACACCCAACCCTCTAACCGTCACGCACGTATCTCTCGCCGTCCGCGCAGGTCCGCTGGACCGCAGCACCGCAGGTCTACAAAAAGAAGTCCATCTGCAGCGGCTCGCCCGGCGTCATCGCATACCCGCTCAGATCCGTCACCCCCGCCCGCACCAGCACCTCGTCGTCGATAAAGAAGTTCCCCGTCGTCGCGCGGCTGTCCTGCGTCAAGATCCAATGCGCCGCGTCCGCCACAATCTCCGGCGTCCTCCCCCGCTCCGGGTGCGCCCCCGGAATCACCTGCAGCGCTGCCGTCGCAATGATCGTCCGCGGCCACAGCGCATTCACCCCGATGCCCAGCGGCCGGAACTCCTCGGCCATCCCCAGCACGCACATGCTCATCCCAAACTTCGCGATGGTGTACGCCACATGATGCTGGAACCACTTCGCCTGCATGCTCAGCGGCGGCGACAGCGTCAGAATCTGCGGGTTCTCCGCCTTCGCCAGGTACGGCAAACACGCCTGCGAACACACAAAGGTACCCCGAACGTTAACCCCCATCATCAAGTCGAATCGCTTCAGCGACGTCTCCGCCGTCCCCGTCAAACTGATCGCGCTCGCGTTGTTCACCAGGATGTCGATCCCGCCAAAGTGCGCTGCCGCTTTTTCCACCGCCGCATGCACCTGCTCCTCCGCGCGAATATCCAGCTCCAGCGGCAGCGCCCTTCCGCCCGCCGCCTCAATCGCCTCTGCAGCGGTGTAAATCGTTCCCGGCAGCTTAGGATTCGGCGTCACCGTCTTCGCCGCCACCACAATGTTCGCGCCATCCCGCGCCGCCCGCAGCGCAATCGCCAGTCCAATCCCCCGGCTGGCCCCCGTAATCAAAAGTGTCTTACCCTTTAAGTCAGCCACGTCGCACGCTCGCTCCCTACGGCGTATCGCAGGTTCATTTCCCCTGCGATTCCTGCCTCTCCCCATCTCCTGCAACCCGTCCCAAAAGATTGAAGATGACAGACGTCGTCTCTTTTGGTTATCTTACCCTCCGTTAAACAAATTGGAAGGAACCACCGATGCAACCGCTCGATCAAACTCAACTATCCGGATCAATCTCCATCGGCCCAACACTCCCGGATCACGAGTTGCCGCTGCAGAGAATCTACGCGTGCGAACGCAATGCTCCATCGCAGCCCCTCTTCACGCAACCAGTCAACGGCCAGCTCCTCGACTGGTCCTGGGCCACCGCCATGCAGGAGACCCGCCGCATCGCCGCGTGGATCGAAGCCCAGAACTGGCCCGCAGGCTCCAACATCGTCATCGTCTCCAAAAACTGCGCCTGGTGGATCATGGCCGACTTCGCCATCTGGATGGCCGGCCACGTCAGCGTCCCCTTCTTCCCCTCCGCCCGCGACCTCTCGCTCGCCTCGCTCTTCCGCCACAGCCAGCCCGTCGCCTGCTTCATCGGCTCGCTGGAAAACCCTCTCCCCCTCGCCGAAGACGTCTTCTGCGACCTCCCCTACGTCGCCTTCCCCAACTGCGCCCCCGCGCACACGCCTCCCGGCAGCGCCCTCTGGTCCGACATCGTCGCCGCCCACTCCCCTCTCCCGGCCAACCCCCTCCGCCAGCCCGACGACGTCGCCACCATCATCTACACCTCCGGCACCACCGGCCAGCCCAAGGGAGCCGTCCACACCTTCCGCTCCCTCTCCCTCATGGGCAAGTCCATGGAGCCGGCCTTCGGCGTCAACCCCACCGAAGGCATCGACCGCATCCTCTCCTACCTTCCCCTCGCCCACGTCGCCGAGCGCGCCATCGTCGAGATGAACGCCCTCTTCGCCCCCATGCACATCTTCTTCACCGAAGGCCAACCCACCTTCCTCCCCGACCTCATTCGTTCGCGCTCCACCATCTTCTTCTCCATCCCCCGCCTCTACATCCGCTTCCAGCAAGGCGTCTTCGAGAAGATCCACGAGAAGAAGCTCAACCTCCTTCTCTCCATTCCGATCCTCGGCAACATCATCCGCAAAAAAATCCTCGCCACCCTCGGCCTCGGCGGAACGCGCCTCGTCTGTTCCGGAGGAGCCGCCATCCCTGTCGAGATCATCCAGTGGTATCTCAGGATGGGCCTCAACTTCCTCGAAGGCTATGGCATGACCGAGACCGGCATCACCCACGTCCCGCTGCCCGGCCAGTCCCGCGTCGGCTACGTCGGCCACGCCAGCCCCTGGGCCCTCACCCGCATCTCCCCCGACGGCGAAGTCCAGATCAAGGGCCCCATGAACATGCTCGGCTACTACCGCAATCCCGAGCTCACCCGCGACGTCTTCACCGACGACGGCTTCTTCCGCACCGGCGACCGCGGCGTCATCGACGAAGTCGGCCGCCTCCGCCTCGTCGGCCGCCTCAAGGAAGAGTTCAAGACCTCCAAGGGCAAGTACGTCGCCCCCGGCCAGATCGAAAAACTCCTCGCCGTCTCCTATCTCTTCGAGTCCGTCGCCGTCTTCGGCAGCGGCATGACCGCTCCCTTCGCCATGGCCGTCCTCGCGCCGCCCATCCGCAAGGAGCTCGCACCCTCCGGCCACCGCTCCGACATCGAAGCCAAGCTCCTCGCCGAGCTCAACGCCGTCAACGCCCAGCTCGAGCACCACGAGCAGCTCCGCTTCATCGTCATCTCCGAGCAGCCCTGGACCATCGACAACGAGCTCCTCACCCCCACCTTCAAAGTCCGCCGCGCCGCCCTCGAGCAGCGCTTCTCCCCGCGCTTCACCGCCTGGGAAACCTCGCAGCAAAAAGTCCTCTGGATGGAGTCCCTATGAGCCCCACGACCTCCACCACCGAAACCCTCCACACCCAGCACCTCCATCTCCCGCTCGACGGCAAGAGCGCCGAAGTCGCCTTCCACTCCGTCCCCTCCGCCCACGGCACCATCCTCCTGCTCCACGAAGCCCTCGGCTCGGTCAGCTATTGGAAGCAGTTCCCCCACAAGCTCGCGCAGGCCACCGGCTACAACGTCATCGCCTACTCCCGCGCCGGCCACGGCAACTCCGAAGGCCCCCTCGCCCAGCGTACCGACGAGTACTACCTCCGCCAGGTCCACTCCGTTATCCCCACCCTCCTCGACCACTTCGCCGTCACCGACCCCGTCCTCTACGGCCACAGCGAAGGCGCCGGCATCTCTCTGCTCTACGCGGCAAGCTCCAGCCGCATCCGCGCGCTCATCCTCGAAAGCCCCTTCGTCGTCTCCACTGCCGCCGCCGGCGAGCTCATCGAGAAGATGGCCGCCGCCTATCCCGGCAGCAAGCTCCAGGAGCGCCTCGCCCACTACCATCAGCATCCCGACGAAGTCTTCTCCTCCTGGACGCAATGGGCCGCCACCCTCAACGACGAGGTCTTCCCCCTCCGCGACTTTCTCCCGAAGATTCAATGCCCCGTCCTCGTTCTGCAAGGAGCCAACGACGAATTCGGCACCTCCCTGCAGCTCGCCGCCCTGCAAGCCGCCATCCCCAACCTCCAGCACGAAACCTACCCCGGCACCGGCCACCTTCCCCACAAGGAGCAAACCGACCGCGTCCTCGCACGGGTTTCGCAGTTCCTCTCCACTTGACTTCACCCAACCAGCAACCGCATACCAGCGGCGGCACTTCGTAATTGATCGCCCTTACCAAGGAGCTCCTATGACGCACGGTACCCGCACCACCCGCTTCACCCGCATCGGCCTGTTGGTCGCCCTCTTCGTCTTCCTCACCCAGCTTCCCGCCGCCTTCGCGCAGCAGGAATACGTGGGCCGCTACGACCTCTACACCGGCTTCTCCGACCTCTACACCCCCGGCCTCAACAAGATCAATCAGAAGGGCTTCCATCTCCAGGCCGGCATCAACAACAACAAGTGGCTCTCCACCGGCTTCGACTACAGCATCCAGACCGGCAACACGACTCTGATCCCGGGCTTCGCCAGCCCCGCCATCGTCGCCGGCATCACCCAGCTCTACGAGGAGTACGCCCTCACCGGCGGCCTGGCTGGCCTTCCGCCTACCTATGCCGTCGACGTTCCCCTATCGGCCACCACGCAGACCTTCACCGCAGGCTCACAGCTCAACTATCGCCACTTCTCCAAGGTGACCCTCTTCATCCGTCCCAGCCTCGCAGCCTTCCGCCTCAACGCCACCGCGCACCCCCGGGCAAACACGCCGGACCTGGTCGTCGTCGGAGCCCTCGAAGCGACCAACGTCCTCCAGCCCAACGGCACCATCGTCGACTGGACCGGGGCCTACGGTGTCGGCGGTGGCGCTGAGTTCGCCCTCGCCCGTCACTTCGGTATTCGCGCCCAGATGGACGCCGTCTGGAACCATCCCTTCAACTACGTCGTCGCCAACGGCGGCTGGTCGTATCGCTACTCCATCGGCCCCTCCTTCCACTTCGGCCGCAACATCGCTACCCACGTTCGCAAGATGCAGTAGCCGCAGCCGCGTCTTAGCTTGAAGGGGCGGGACGTTCATCCGCCCCTTCCACAAATTCAAGTAGTCCGTAGCCGCTGAGGGAACCCTCCCACCTCCACGCCCCTCCCTCATCTGTACCAACGCAGGAGCACACTCCATGAAACTCACCACCCGCTGTACCCCCCTCGCGGCAACCCTCCTCGCCGCAACCCTCCTCACCCCAACTTCCGCGCTCGCCCGCCAAACGGCCGCCCCTACTCCCACCTGCACCCTCATCGTCCACGTCGACGGCTTCCGCAACCAGAAGGGCGACGCCGGCCTCTCCATCTTCAACTCCCCCGACGGCTGGCCCGAGAACAACGACAAGTCCTTCCAGCACGGCCCCCACCCCTTCTCCGGAACCGCCACCACCATCACCCTGCAGGTCCCGCCCGGCCGCTACGCCATCGTCGCCCTGCACGACGAGAACTCCAACCACAAGCTCGATCGCAATATGTTCGGCATCCCCAAAGAAGGCTTCGGCTTCTCCAACAACCCCAGGGTCCTCCTCTCCGCCCCCTCCTTCGACACCGCCGCCATGCCGGTAGCCTGCCCCACCACCGAAACCACCATCCACCTCATCTACAAATAGCGGCGCAGCAATAGCCGTGCCAGATGCGTGTGCGTCCAACGGAATCTGTCATCCTGAGCAGAGTCTGGCGCTCTTTTCGCGCCAGGCGCAGTCGAAGGACCCCGACGTCGCCGATCCCACCACGAGCTTCGGCCCCACCTACCCGCGAGCCCACGGCTCGCACCCACGCCAGGCGCCAACAACCGTGCCCCTACTCCGCCCGCTCCCACCACCCCGACCTTAGCTCTCCCGTCACCTCCGTCGGCCTCCCCGGCTCCGGCAGCCACAACGCAATCCCCTTCTCCTCCGCCAACTCCACGATCCGTTCCACCGGCTGCTTCCACGCATGCAGCGCCAGATTGAACAGCCCCCAGTGAATCGGCATCATCAAGCCACGCGCCCCCATCGCCTCGAACGCCTTCGTCGCATTGTCCGGCCCCAGGTGAATCGCCGCCCACAGCGGATGAAACGCCCCCACCTCCAGCATCGTCAGATCGAAGCCGTCATACTGCGCCGCGATCTCCCCAAACCCCTCCCACCACCCCGAGTCCGCTCCATAAAACACCCGATGCCGCGGCCCCTCGATCACAAACGATCCCCACAGCGTCGTAAACCGGTCAAACAACCCTCTCCCCGAAAAGTGCCGCGCCGGCCACGCCGCAACCTTCAGCCCACCCACCTCCACGCTCTCCGTCCAGTCCAGCTCCGAAATCTTCTCCGCGGCCACACCAAACCCGCGCAGCCTCCTCCCCACGCCCAGCGACGTCACCCACCGCGCCCCCGCCGTGCCCGGCACCTTCACCAACTGCCGCACCGTCTCCGCACCCAGGTGGTCGTAGTGGTCATGCGAGATCAGCACCACATCCACCGGCGGCAGCGCCTCCAGCGCAATCGTCGGCTGAAAAAACCTCTTCGGCCCCATGAACGGAAACGGGCTCGCCCGCTGCTCCCAGACCGGATCGATCAACACCCGCATCCCATCAATTTCCACGAGCGAAGCCGAGTGACCAAACCACGTCAGCCGCAGCCCACTCGCCGGCGCCGTCGCATACCGGCTGGCATCCGTGATGAACGGCCCCAGCGGCCGCTTCGGCTCCACCAGCTCGCGGTTCTGCACATACTGCGGCAGCACCTTGAACACCACGCCGAACCCGCCCACCGCCGTCGACACAGGATTCAAAAACCTGCGCCCCTGCTTCTCTGCTCGCTTGAGATCACTCACTGCCGGATTGGATGCACTCATCGCCCCATCGTCTCAGCAAAGCGTCCCCGCCGCAAAACCCGCCTCACCTACTCGCCACCGTACAGCGCATCAATCCGATCCTTGTACCGCTCAAAGATCACCCTCCGCTTCAGCTTCATGCTCGGCGTCAACTCTCCTCCCTCGATGCTCCACTCCTCCGGCATCACCCCCACCTTCTTCATCCGCTCGTGGTCCTGCAGCTCCTGGTTCACCTTCTTCACCAGGTCCTCATAATGCTTCTTCACCTTGGCATCCCGCACCAGTTCCTTAGGATCCTTGCTCGTCACCCCATGCTCTCCAGCCCACCGCGCCAGCGCCTGCAAGTCCGGAGAGATCAGCACGGCCGCAAACTTTCGCGAGTCCCCAATCACCGCCGCGTTCCCTACCAGCTCATCCGCCTTCAGCTTGCCTTCAATCGGCTGCGGAGCAATATACTTCCCGCTGCTGGTCTTGATCAGCTCCTTCTTCCGATCCGTAATCGAAAGAAACCCATCCTCATACCTCCCGATATCGCCGGTCTTGAACCAGCCATCCGCTGTGAACTCGCTCTTGGTCGCCTCTTCCCTCTGCCAGTAGCCGGAGAACACGGTCGTCCCCCGCACCTCGATCTCCCCATCCACAGCCATCCGCAGCTCGAGATTCGGAATCACCTTCCCCACCGTCCCAATCCGATACCCATCGAACGTGTTCCTCGAGATCACCGGCGACGTCTCCGTCAGCCCATACCCCTCGAAGATCCTGATCCCCATATCCAGAAACCACTCCGCCGAGTCCATCCCCAGCGGCGCGCCGCCCGACACATAGATATTCGCCTTCCCCCCAAACGCCTCCTTCAGCTTCGAGTACACCAGCTTGTCCGCCAGCTTCCACAGCGGCGACCCCGGCGTCTTCCCCGCCATCAGTTCCTTGCGATGCTTCTTCCCCGTCCGCATCGCCCAATGCAGAATCTTCTTCTTGAACCCCGTCGCCTTCCCTTCCGTTCCCTGCCGGATCTTCTCGAACACCCGCGGCACCGCCAGGAAGATCTGCGGCTTCACCGTCTGCATCGCTCCCCGCAGATCGTTGAAGCTCGCCAGGTACGCAATCTTCCCTCCATGCCCATAGATCGCATACCCCAGGTGCCGTGCCAGCGAGTGGCTCAGCGGCAGAAACGAGATCGTCGCATCCCCTGGCCCAATCCGCAGCCCCGCAGTCGAGTAGCGCAGATTGTCCGCCAAATTCCGATGCGTCAGCATCACGCCCTTCGGATCTCCGGTCGTCCCCGACGTATACACAATCGTGGCCAGCTCTTCCGGCTTCGTCTCCTTCAACAGCGCATCAAACCCCGCGTCGACCGTCTCCAACGCCGGCGCACGCTGGAACACCTCCGCCAGGCTCGTCGCCCCTTCAAACTCCCCCTCATCCAGCACGCCCACAAACTCCAGCGTAGGAATATCCCCCGCCGCCACCAGCTTCTTATATTGCAGCCTGTTCGACACGATCACCGCCCGCACCCCAGCATCGCGCAAGATATAGCCCATCTGTTCGGGCGTCAGCGTGTCATACAGCGGCACATCCACTCCACCAATGGCGAGCACCGCAAAGTCCACCACCGGCCACTCCCAGCGGTTTTCGCTCACCAGCCCCACCCGCTCTCCGCGCTGGATCCCCCACTGCTGCAGCAGCCCCACCAGCGCCCGCACCCGCCCATACATCTGTTGCGACGAGATCTCTTTCCACTCGCTCCCGCTCTTCCACATCGCCACCGTCGTCTCGCCCTGATGGCTCATCCGCTCGAAGACATCGTTGATCGTCGCAAACTCCAGCTTTGAGTAATCGACCATGCACACCTCTCCCTGCGCCCGGGCATCCCGCGCATCTGCATCCTACCCCTGCTCTATGACAATATGCCCAAACCACCCCATCGCGTCCATCCCAAGCCACCCCCTCATGCAGGTTGTCCGTTCCCCGTTAGGCGCTCAACGGAGAACGGACAACGGACAACGGAGAACTTCCCCCCTACCCCAGCACGCCCTTCGACAAATACCTCTCCGCCGAATCCGGAACAATCGTCACCACCCGCTTCCCCGCACCCAACTCCTTGGCCACCGCAATCGCCGCGAACATATTCGCCCCCGCGCTCGACCCTCCCAGCACGCCCTCTTCCCGCGCCATCCGCATCACCGTCGCAAACGCGTCGTCGTCGCTCACCATCACCACCCGGTCGCACACGCTGCGATCGAATGTCGCCGGAATCTCCGCCACCCCAATCCCCTCCACCCGATGCGGCCCCGGAACCCCTCCCTGCAGCACGCTTCCCTGCGCCTCCACTGCCACCATCAGCACATCCTTCAGCTTCTTCTTCAACGCCCGCGCCACCCCCGTAAACGTCCCGGCCGACCCCACCCCGATCACCGCCGCGTCGATCCGTCCCTCCATCTGCTCCAGGATCTCCACCGCCGTCGTCTGCTCATGAAAGTCCGGATTCGCCGGATTCTCGAACTGCATCGCCGCAAACGCTCCCGGCGTCTCGTCCTCGAACGCCAGCGTCCGCTTGATCGCCCCCGCCAGCGCCTCGCTCTCCGGAGTCCGCACCACGTCCGCGCCCAGCCCCCGCATCAGGATGCACTTCTCCTCCGCAAACCCCTCGGGAATAAAAATCTTCACCTTGTATCCGCGCTGCACGCCGATCAGCGCCAGCCCCACGCCCGTATTCCCCGCCGTCGCCTCGCAGATCGTGTCGCCGGGCTTCAACACCCCGCGCCGCTCCGCATCCAGGACAATCCCCAGCGCCGCGCGGTCCTTGATGCTACCGCCCGGATTCATCGTCTCGAGCTTCGCCCACAACTCCGCATCGCCCGCGCCCACCAGCCGATTCATCCGCACCATCGGCGTATGCCCCACCAGCTCCGTCACATCCTGTCCAATACGCATCGCTTCGACAAACCCACTCGTGCGGCCAACGCGCTCCGCCCCTCAAAAGACTACCGTACTTGCCCTCGCGCTAATTCGCCGCCGCCCCCGGAGCATGCGTCGTCTGCCCCGCGATCTTCGGGAAATACCCCGCCCGCGTTCTCACCCGCAGCCCGTGGTACCCCTTCGCCGACGCCTCCACATGAATCGTCCGATACCCCGGTACCGACATCGGCTTGGTCGAGTGATACTCGATCATGTACTGCGACCGGATATCCTGCGCCACCTGCTGCGCAATCCCATCCACCTCCTTCAGCGACTTCGGAAAGTAAGCCTGCCCGCCCGTATCATCGGCCAGTTGCGTCAGCACCTCGTGCGAGTGCTTCACATCCTTGTGGCTCAGATCCCCGCCAAACAGCAGCCCTATGCAATAGATCGACGGCCCATCCAGCGCCTGCACCCGCTGGATCGTCTCCTCCAGCGATGCATTCGACGAGTTATCGTCTCCATCCGTCACAATCAATAAGACCTGTTTGGACTGCTTCGCATTCTTCGACAGGTAATCGGCCGACGCAATCACCGCGTCGTACAGCGCCGTCCCTCCGCCCGCCTTGATGTAGTTCAGCCCCTGCTGCAGCTTCGCGATGCTGCTCGTAAAATCCTGGTCAATATAAGGCTCCGAGTTGAAGTCCACCAGGAACGCCTCGTCCTTCGGATTCGACAGCTTCACCAGGTTCAGCGCCGCCGCATCCACCGACGGCCGCTTGTCATACATCGACCCCGAGCTGTCGATCAGGATCCCCAGCGATATCGGCAGATCCTCATGCCGGAATCCCACAATCTTCTGCAACGTCCCATCCTCGTAGATCTTGAACGCACTCTCCGGCAGCGTGTCCACCTCGTGATCGCCGCTATCGAACACCGACGCGTTCAGCCGCACCTCGTACGCGTTCGTGCGCAGCGTAAACCGTCCGTCTTCCTTGGTGATCTCGCTCGACGCGTTCGATCCCGTCTGTCCCGACCCCAGCACCGGCATCTGCGCCTGCCCCGGCACCGTGCTCTGCGGATCAGGCGACGCCACCGGGTCCGCATCCTGCATCAGCGCAGCCGGCGGCCGCTTCTGCATCACCGCGCTCTGGCCCGTCGGATCCTGTGTCGGCGCATCACTGCTTGCAGGCGTCTGGTTGCTTGCCGGCGTCTGGCTGCCTGCAGGCGTCTGGCCCCAGGCCCTCCCGCCGCACGCCATCGCTCCCACCAGCAACCCAACGCCCATCAACCGTGCCCAGCTCGTACCGCAATCCCGCATAGTACCCCTTGCCAACATCAACTCTTTCCCTCCACGTGAACCGGAGCCGCCAAGAGTCGCCTCTCCAATTTACGCCATCCCCATCCCGCCACGCCCTCCGGACAGACCCTGCCCCGACCTGCTGTGACAGCCGACATAGGTTTGACCGTCCTCAGCGCGTATGCTCTAATTCGCCCATTCGCCAAACCGGGTGTTTTTCGTGTCTGATCGTGTTCCATCACCTTCCCATAAGAACTAAGAGGATTCACCTTCATGAACTTAGGCGCACTCGCAGCATCGGTCTTCACCCTTCAGGACCTCCCTTCCACTACCACCCTCACTCAAACTAGCGACACCCTCTGGCTCTGGATCGCCCTCAGCGTCGGCGTCCTCGCCCTCGTCGCCGCCTTCATCCTCGCCCGCATCGTCCTCGCCGGCGACACCGGCACCCCCGACATGCGCGTCATCTCCGACGCCATCCGCGAAGGAGCCGAAGCCTTTCTCTCCCGCCAGTACCGCTCCATCGGCATCATGGCCGCCGTTCTCGCCATCATCATCTTCCTCGGCTACTACCTCTCGCCGAACACCCACGACGTCGCCATTCAAACCGTCATCGCCTTCCTGGTCGGCGCCACCTGCTCCGGCCTCGCCGGCTTCACCGGCATGTACGTCTCCATCCGCGCCAACATCCGCACCGCTGCTGCCGCCCGTAACTCGTTGAATGGAGCCCTCCAGTCCGCCCTCCGCGGCGGCGCCGTCACCGGCCTCGTCGTCGTCGCGCTCGCTCTCATTGGTATTGGAGTCCTTTTCCTCTTCTTCGGTGGCCTCAACAACCCCCGCCACGTCGTCTATGAACTCGTTGGCTTCGGCTTCGGCGCCTCGCTCGTCGCCCTCTTCGCCCAGCTCGGCGGTGGCATCTACACCAAGGCTGCCGACGTCGGCGCCGACCTCGTCGGCAAAGTCGAAGCCGGCATCCCCGAAGACGATCCCCGCAACCCCGCCGTCATCGCCGACCTGGTCGGCGACAACGTCGGCGACTGCGCCGGCCGCGGTGCCGACATCTTCGAGTCCACCGCCGCGGAAAACGTCGGCGCCATGATCCTCGGCGCCGCCCTCTACCCCGTCTTCGGCATCAAGGGCATCCTCTTCCCCCTGATGGTCCACGCCATCAACCTCGTCGCCTCCATCATCGGCGTCGCCGTCGTCAAGACCACCGACACCGAAGACCCCATGCGCGCCCTCAACCGCGGCTTCTACGTCACCTCCATCCTGGCCCTCGCCGGCTTCGGCGGCATCGTCTTCAAGATGCTCTCCGGCCCCGGCGTCCAGCCCCTCTATCTCTTCCTCTGCGGCGTCATCGGCCTGGTCACCGCCTTCCTCTTCGTCTGGATCACGCAGTACTACACCGAGAGCCGCTACCGCCCCGTCCAGTCCATCGCCGAAGCCTCCCTCACCGGCCCCGCCACCAACATCATCTCGGGCCTCGCCGTCGGCATGGAAACCCCCGCGATGCCGGTCATCGTCATCTGCTCCGCCCTCCTGCTCTCCTACTACTTCGGCGTCAAGGGCCTCTCCGGCGTCGACCTTCCCGGCGTCTCCAACTACGTCAAAGGCATCTATGGAACCGCCATCGCCACCATGGGCATGTTGAGCTGCGCCGCCTACATCCTCGCCATGGACACCTTCGGCCCCATCACCGACAACGCCGGCGGCATCATCGAGATGTCCAACCAGCCCGACGCCGTCCGCGACAAGACCGACAAGCTCGACTCCGCCGGCAACACCACCAAGGCCCTGACGAAGGGTTACGCGGTGGGCTCCGCCTCGCTCGCCGCCTTCCTCCTCTTCTCTGCCTACCTCGAAGAGATCAAGGCCCTGGTCACCGCGCGCGTCACCGCCGCCGGCTCCGCAGGCTTCATGCCCGCCGGCTGGTCCTTCAACAACATCAACCTCGCCGAGATCCCCGTCTTCGCCGGAGCCATGCTCGGCGCGATGCTCGTCTACCTCTTCTCGTCCATGGCCATCAAGGCCGTAGGCCGCACCGCCCAGATGGTCGTCAAAGACGTTCGCGACCAGTTCCGTGAGAACCCCGGCATCATGGCCGGCACCTCCAAGCCCGACTACGCCCGCTGCGTCTCCATCGTCACCGGCGCCGCCCTCAAGGAGATGGTCCTCCCCGGCATCCTGGCCGTCGGCCTGCCCGTCGCCGTCGGCCTCATCTTCCGCAACTTCAGCTCCGTCTACGGAGCCGGCACCGGCATCCTCACCCAGGCCGGCCTCTCCCCCGTCCCCACCATCAACGGCGTCCCGGTCAACCTCGGCGGAGCCACCGCCGTCGCCGGCCTGCTCATGGTCGGCACCATCACCGGCGTCCTCATGGCCATGCTCATGAACAACGGCGGCGGCGCCTGGGACAACGCCAAGAAGTGGATCGAAACCGGCAAGTACGGCGGCAAGAAATCCGACGCCCACAAGGCCGCCGTCGTCGGCGACACCGTAGGCGACCCCTTCAAGGACACTGCCGGCCCCTCCCTCCACGTCCTCATCAAACTCCTCGCCACCATCACTCTCGTCCTAGCCCCCCTCTTCCTCTAACCCCACCCGCAACAAACGAAGGCCGCCCATAAGGGGCGGCCTTGATTCTTAAGTTCGCGAACGCTTCTTTCCTGGCGGCCATATCGTGTAGCAGCCAGCGAAAATGACCGCAAAATAAAAACAATCCAACCAGAACTGAAAGGACGCGATTGGCTCAGTCGTCAAATAGCTGAAATGCCAGAAATGGAAGGCGCCCCTCTCCGCAGAATGCATCCCCACAATGAGAACGAACGCGAACAGAAACCATTTAGCGAACCGCTGAAATCCGTCACCTCGTCCTAGCCACTCACCGAATTTCTGTCTCCACATGCCCGGAAGCGTAACACATCGCCTATACTGATCCGCAACCAAACTCCTCCCCCAAGGAGCCCCTCATGTCCCGCGTCCGCCTCCTCATCGGCACCCGCAAAGGCGCCTTCATCCTCACCTCCGACGCCACCCGCCGCACCTGGCAGATCTCCGAGCCCCACTTCCCCGGCTGGGAGCTCTACCATCTCAAAGCCTCCCCCGTAGACCCCAACCGCATCTACGCCTCCCAAACCTCCGGCTGGTTCGGCCAGCAGATCCAGCGCTCCGACGACGGCGGCCTCACCTTCTCCCCCGTCAACAACCAGTTCACCTACGACGGCACCCCCGGCACCCACCAGTGGTACGACGGCACGCCCCACCCCTGGGAGTTCAAGCGCGTCTGGCACCTCGAGCCCTCGCTCACCGACCCCGACACCGTCTTCGCCGGAGCCGAAGACGCCGGCCTCTTCAAGTCCACCGACGGCGGCAACTCCTGGCACGAACTCTCCGGCCTTCGCCTCAACGAAACCGGCCCCCACTGGCAGCCCGGCGCCGGCGGCCTCTGCCTCCACACCATCATCCTCTCGCCCGACCACCCCGACCGCATCGTCATCGCCATCTCCGCTGCCGGCGCATTCCGCACCGACGACGCCGGCCAAACCTGGAAGCCCATCAACAAGGGCCTCTACTCCAAGTACATCCCCAATCCCACCGCCGAGGTCGGCCACTGCGTCCACCACATCGCCATGAACCCCCGCACCCCCAACACCCTCTTCATGCAAAAACATTGGGATGTCATGCGCTCCGACGACGCCGGCGACCACTGGACCAAGATCTCCGGCAACCTCCCCACCGACTTCGGCTTCGCCATCGACGTCCACACCCACCAACCCGAAACCGTCTACGTCGTCCCCATCAAGAGCGACTCCGAGCACTTCCCCCTCGACGGAAAGCTGCAAGTCTTCCGCTCCAAATCCGGAGGCAACGAGTGGGAGCCCATGACCCACGGCCTCCCGCAAAAAGACTGCTACGTGAACATCCTCCGCGACGCCATGGCCGTCGACACCCTCGACGACTGCGGCATCTACTTCGGAACAACAGGCGGCCAGGTCTACTGCTCCCCCGACGGCGGCGACACCTGGAGCGCCATCACCCACGACCTCCCCGCCGTCCTCTCCGTAGAAGCCCAAACCCTCCCCTAACCCACCGCCACAAATCCGGGTGCCCCACGTCTCGATTCTGAGACGTGGGCATCGCGCGTATAGCGCGACCGCTCTCTTCAACCCCTGAACGATTCCACCCACCCCCATGCCCCTCATCCGCATCGACCTCCCCGTCCACCTCCGCCGCCTCGCCAGCCTCCCCACCCACGAGACCACCCTCGACGTCCCCGCCCCCGTCACCATCGCCTCCACCCTCGACGCCCTCGAAGCCGCCTACCCCATGCTCCGCAACACCATCCGCGACCACGTCACCAAAGAGCGCCGCCCCTTCCTCCGCTTCTTCGTCTGCGAAGAAGACTGGTCCCACCTCCCCACCGACACCCCCCTCCCCGACCCCATCCTCACCGCCCGCGAACCCCTCATCATCCTCGGCGCCATCGCCGGCGGCTAATTCTTCAGGACCGCCACGCGAAGCCCCTCACCGTCCGCGCAGGACATATACTGTTCCGCATGCAAGCCCTCACCCTCTCCCTCACCGCCGCCTGCTGCGCGTTCCTGGCCCTTGCGCCCGCCAACTCCCCCGCGCAATCCCCCGCCAACCCTCCCGCCTCCATGGTCTCGCTCGCCCTCCCCAGCCACGGCGCCGACCTCCTCGGCGTCTTCTACCTCGCCGCCGGCACCGGACCCCATCCCACCGCCATCCTGCTCCACGGCTTCCCCGGCTACGAACAGAATCTCGACCTCGCCCAGTCCCTCCGCGCCCACGGCTGGAACGTCCTGGCCGTCCACTATCGCGGCTCCTGGGGCGTCAAGGGCGACTTCTCCTTCGCCCACAGCGCCGAGGACGCCGACACCGAAGTCCGCTTCCTCCTCGACCCCGCCAACGCCCGCAAGTACCGCATCGATCCCCGCCGCGTCGTGGTCATCGGCCACAGCATGGGAGGCTTCCTGGCCGCCTCCGCCATCGCCCACAACCCCCGCATCGCCGCCGCCGTGCTCATCTCCGCCTGGAACATTGGAGCCGACCGGAACCGCCCCGACGGCAAGCCCGCAACCCTCGCCGAGGTCGCCAAATCCCTCGCCCAGGACAACGATCTTCTCCCCCTCGCCGGCACCAGCGGCGACGCGCTCGCCCGCGAGATCCACGACCACGCCGCCGCGCTCAACTTCTTCAACCTCGCGCCGCAGATCGCGCCTCGCCCCGTCTTCATCCTCACCGCAAACGACGGCCTCGCCACCGTCGACACCACCCTCGCCACCGACCTCCGCCAAGCCGGCGACACCCACGTCCAGCTGAAGCACTGGGACACCGACCACTCCTACTCCGGCCAGCGCGCCGACCTGGCCTCCGCCATCCTCACCTGGCTCGAAGCCTCCGTCCCCACCGCCCGGTAGCCGCCGACCCGCCGGGAAGCGGGTGCCCCATGTCTCGCTTCTGAGACGTGGGCATCGGGCGCAGCTCGACCGCTCCGGCCCATTGCAACCACGCGAAACCACCTGCCGCCCGCGCACCACCTCGCGAAGCTACTCGCCGTCCGCGCAGGTCTAGATATCCCGTTCCATCACCACAAAGTGCAGATCCTCCCGCAGCGGACGCCCAATCCGTCCATCCCCATACGGATACGGCTGCGTCTCCCCGGTCTTCCGATACCCCCTCCGCTCATACCACGCCATCAGCACATCCCGCCCCGACAGCACCGTCATCGTGATCTTCCTCCCACCGCGCTCCTTCGCATACGTCTCCGCAGCGGCCAGCAGCGTCCTTCCCAGCTTCCGATCCTGCCTGTCCGGCCGCACGGTCAGCAGCCCCAGGTACCACACCCCGCCGCCCTTGTTCTGCATCCAGACGGTTCCCAACAGCGCGCCGCCCGGCCCGCCTGCATCGCCACCCCCACCAGGCTCCTCCCGCCACACCAGCAGCTCCGGCTTCTCCGCCAGCTCCTCGCGCAGCGACGCCTCGGTCAGCCGCGGCCCCTCGATGAGGTGCGTCTCCACATTCCAGCTGGCCTCCGCTGGCGAACCGCCAGTCCCCCGGTACGCCAGGTTCGCCAACGCCACTACCGCCGCATAATCCGCTTCCACAACCCGTTCCAGCAACATCCGCCCAGTCTACGCAACCCATGCTCCGTCTCACAACCACGCGGAGCCCCTCGCCGTCCGCGTAGCACCGCAGGTACCCTTACAATGATCCTCATGGCCCGCCTGTTCCCCTTCCGCGCTCTCCGTTACGACCCCGCCCGCGTCAACCTGACCGACGTCGTCACCCAGCCCTACGACAAGATCACCCCGGCCATGCAGGACGCCTACTACGCCGCCAGTCCCCACAACCTCATCCGCGTCATCCTCGGCAAGCACCTTCCCGACGACACCGAAGCCGGCCCCAACGTCTACACCCGCGCTGCCTCCACCCTCAACGACTGGCGCGCCGAAGGCATCCTCAAAGAAGAGTCCGAGCCCGCTCTCTACGCCTACTCCCAGACCTACAAAGTCCCCGGTTCTGAGGAAATCCGCGAACGCCGCGGCTTCATCGCCCTCGGCCAGCTCCACGACTACGCCGACCAGGTCGTCTACCGCCACGAGCAGACCTTCCCCAAGCACAAGTCCGACCGCCTCGCCCTCTTCAAGGCCACCCGCGCCTACTGCGAGCAGATCTACATGCTCTACTCCGACCCCGCATCCAAGGTCGACCACCTGCTCTTCGGCACCGCCGGCCAGCGCTCCCCCGACGTCGAGATCACCGACGAGTACGACGTCCTGCATCGTCTATGGAAGCTCGCGGACCCCACCCTCATCCAGCAGGTCCTCGACCTCATGGCCGACAAGTGGCTCCTCATCGCCGACGGCCACCACCGCTACGAGACATCCACCACCTACATGCACGAGCGCGCCGCCCAGCTCCACCTCGACCCCAAGGCCCCGCCCGCCGAAACCCCCGTCGCCCCCGGCACCTCCCTCCCCGCCCCTGCCTTCCCCGAACAAGCCATGATGATGACCTTCGTCAACCTCGACGCCCCCGGCATCACCATCCTCCCCACCCACCGCGTCGCCTTCAACCTCATCGGCTTCAACGGCCGCGAGTTCGCCGCCAAGGCCGCCGACTACTTCACCGTCACCGAGATCCACGCCACCCCCAGCGGCCACTACCCCGGCCCCGACATCCTCCTCCGCCGCCTCAACGATACCCCCGGCGTCGCCTTCATCGCGGCCACCCGCGATGGCGATTTTCTCCTGACACCGAAACCCGAAGCCATCGCCCCTCTCCTGGCCCCCCTCCCCAAACGCCAGCAGCAGCTCGACGTCACCCAACTTCACAAAGTGATCCTCGAGAGGCTTCTCAACCTCAACGAAGAGACGGTCCGCGCCGGAGGCAACATCCGCTACCTCCGCGAAGCCTCCGAAGCCCTCCAGCAAGTCGGCTCCGGCAACGCCGACGTCGCCTTCCTCATCAAGCCCGTCACTCTCGACCAAATGAAGGACATCTCTCTCAACCTCGAAGTCATGCCCCAGAAATCCACCGACTTCTACCCCAAACTCCTAAGCGGCCTGGCAATGTACACCTTGGACTAAGGACACGGCTGATCGAGCTATATCTCCTCCAATGATTGAAGCAGACGCAGCGACAACGTCGAAGCGCGGAGACTCCGTACTTCCTTCAGCTCCTCACCCCATCTGTTCCTGATCGAATACCATCGCCGAGACACCGTTCGCTGCCTGGTCCGCTTCAAATCTACGCATGGAGACACTGAGAATCATCGCAGTCAGAACCGGGATGAATGCCGCAAATAAGCGGACCTCATTGAACTTGCCGAACAGAAATGAGGTCAGGCACAGCAGCGGAAACAGCAGCATCAGTCTCTTCAACCGCGGACTGCAATATCGCATGCTCAGCAAGCCAACAATGCACCATCCTCCCACCTCCATCAAAAAGATCGCCAGTTGGCGGCGCTGCACAAACGGAAACAGCATGTTCCACCAGACGCGGAGGTCGGTCTGGTGGGGGAGCGGATCGCCGTCTGCAGCGCAACCGCACAGCACAATACGCCAGAAATGCGACGATCACCCAGCAGCATTCTTTGGAGCTTCGGCTTCCTAGTTTTCCGTTTGATGACCCGCCATCGAAAGAACAGACCGATCAGCCCCATTGCGAAACTCGCAATGGCGAATGCAGTCGCAAATGGCCACGTTTGCCAGAATGTCGCGATACGCGCGTTGGACGGATCGTTCGTCTCATAGCGTACCGGAACGCTTTCTCCCACCGCGAAACCTGGGGGATTTGAAGACGAATGAGAATGCGCTAACTGCGTGCTGCCATCCCTCGCAATAAACGAGAACTCAGGCGAAATGCAATGTGACAACACAGGCCACATCCCTCACAACGCGGCAGGGGAACGAGACTGCACCGTCGTCGTCTTGGTGTTGTTCCAACGCCACCACGGTCCCCATCGTCGTCGTCGAGCGCCCGATAAAGATCACGGTATTGACACCAAACCCGAAAGCGACCATCCCGAAGACGACACCCTGACTGAACCCGATCCACTTGAGCACCTGCAAGAATGTTAGCCATCGATCGGGCTTCCTCACCGCGAGATCCCCTCCAACGGGCTACTCGCCGTCGCATACAACTTCTTCCCCATCCGCCCCGCCAGGAACGCCTCTCTCCCCGCCTCCACGCCCTTCTTCATCGCCGACGACATCAGCACCGGATTCCTCGACGCCGCCATCGCCGTATTCAACAGCACGCCATCGAACCCCATCTCCATCGCCAGCGCCGCATCGCTTGCCGTTCCCAGCCCCGCATCCACAATCAGCGGAACCTCGGTGATCAGCTCCCGCATCATCCGCAGCGTATACGAGTTCGCAATCCCCAACCCGGTCCCGATCGGAGCTCCCAGCGGCATCACCGCCGCCGCTCCCGCATCCATCAGCCGCTTCGCAAACACAATGTCGTCCGTAGTGTAGGGCAGCACCGTAAAGCCCTCCTTCACCAGCACGCGCGTGGCCTCAACCGTCGCTTGAACGTCGGGATACAGCGTCGCCGTATCGCCAATCACCTCGATCTTCACCCAGTCCGACAGCCCCACCTCGCGCCCCAGCCGCGCCGCCCGAATCGCCTCCTCCGCGCTAAAACATCCCGCCGTATTCGGCAGCAGAAAATACCTCTGCGGATCAATAAAATCCAGCAACGATTCCTTGCTTCGATCCAGCTCCACCCGCCGCACCGCCACCGTCACCATCTCCGCGCCCGAAGCCTCAATGGCAGCCTTGGTCTCCGCGCCATCCTTGTACTTCCCCGTGCCAACAATCAGCCTCGACCCAAACGTCCGCCCTGCAATCACTAAAGAATCCATGTCTTAATCCTACGCCGAAGCCACAGAAGCGAGATGCAGAGATGCGGAGATGCGGGAGTCGCCGTTTCGCCTCTCCGCCTCTCCGCCTCTCGCATCTCGCATCTCGCATCTCCGCCTCTCACCTCTCGCCTCTCCCCAAACACCAACGGCCCGCCCCCCAAAGGAGCGAGCCGCCGATGCAGTGATCTGTTGAGATTGACTTGAGGCATCCGTCCTCGGATGGGCCTCGGAGTTGGAACCCACGCAGGAAGCAAATACAACACCCCCCGCACTCCCGGTCTAGAGCACGGATGCTCTAAGCCTCAGTCACCTCACGTGTTGTTGAACTACTGGAACAATCAATTTTCATAGGTTTGGACCATCCTCCTTTCCCGTGTTGAACCTCAAACTACGCCGACTGTTTTCGCAAGTCAACGCCCTGCTCCACCCCTCTGTGCATATCTGGATCGCAGCCATTGAATCGAAATCGCTTAGCCCGCAGCGGCATTCCCCACCCTCCGCCCGCGCTACTTCATATACGCCCGTACCAGGTCGATCAGCTCTTCCCCAAGCTCCGGCGTCAGCGTCTTCGCCTTCGGCCCCACCAGGTGCAGCCGTATGTGATCCTCCAATACCTCCGCCATCAGGCCATCGATCCCGCCCCGCACCGCCGCCAGCAGCATCAGCACATCCGCGCACTCCGGGTCTTCGATCAGACTACGTTCCACCCGCTCCATCTGCCCGTGAATCCTCTTTGCCCGGTTCACCAGCTTCACTCGTTCCCGATCCAATTCCATCCTTCGCCTCCAATACCCTACTGGGGTATACTATTTCAGATAGACCAAAATTCACACTCTATTCTTTCGTTCCGTAAAGAATGAGGAAGCTTTCATGATCCGCCTGCGCACATTCCTCATCGCTGCCCCACTCGTCTGCCCGCCGTTCGGCCTCGCCGACGCGCAAGCGTCGTTGTCCCCCCAGACCTCCACGCAGATCGCACAGGCGTCTCTCCCCGACGCTCCCTCCGCGCGCCTCGCCGCCGACCTTCGCCTCCATCCGCAAGCCCCGCTGCAAGCAGCTCCCGCGGCCGCGCAAAGCCTCCCGCCGTCCGCACAGGACGCCGCCCCCGCCCCTTCCGCGAACGACACAGCCGACGCATCGCCCCAACGCTACAACCTTCACGCCCAGTACACCTTCACCGGCATGGGCTACCCGGGCTTCTCCGCCCAGTACTCCAACCCCGCCTACATGGTCTACGGCACCGGCAGCAGCCTGCCCACCCAGGGCCAGGCGCGCGAAACCCAATCCGCCGACGCGTTCTTCGGCTATCGCCTGGCGGCCAACACCGAGTTCCACCTCGACGCCTTGTTCTGGCAGGGCTACGGCCTCAACAATACCTACGGCATGGACGACTTCCCCGACGGCGAAGCCTTCAAGGTCGGCGTGCGCTACCCTCACTTCGCCGTCACGCGCTTCTTCATCCGCACCACCTTCAACCTCGATGGCAACCGCCAGCAATCCGTCGACGACGATCTCCTCACCCTGCGCGGCAACCAGGATACCCATCGCATCACCATCACCGCCGGCCGCTTCAGCGTCAAGGACATCTTCGACAACAACCAGTACTCCAACGACCCCCGCGGCCAGTTCATGAACTGGGCCCTCATGGCCAACGCCGCCTACGACTACCCGGCCGACGCCCTCGGCTTCACCACCGGCATCGCCATCGAGTGGAATCGCCCCGGCTGGACCCTCCGCTACGGCTGGTTCCAGATGTCGAAGTACAGGAACTCGTTCACCGCCGAAGGCCTGTACCTCACCCTGCCGACCGCAACCAACGCCGGCGACGGCAAGATCTTTGTCGATTGGGGCATGGTTACCGAGCTCGAGCACCGCCACACCCTCCACACGCATCCCGGAGCCATTCGCCTCCTCACCTTCGACAACCGCGCCAACATGGGCAGCTATAAAGCAGCGGTCGCTCTCGCCAACGAACCCTCCACCCTCGCCGTCTGGGGCACACCCGCAGCCTTCCTCGCCAGTGCGAACGATGTCTCCGGCGGTATCGACGATACCCACGCCCTGCGCAACACCTGGGGCTTCGGCTTCAACATGGATCAGGAGATCACCAAAGACCTCGGCGTGTTCTCCCGCATCGGCTGGAACTCCGGCCAGAACGAGTCCTTCGAGTTCACCGACTCCAACTGGACAGCCACCTTCGGCGCCAGCATCAAGGGCGAACACTGGAAGCAGCCCGACGACGTCATCGGCGCGGCCTTCCTCACCAGCGGCATCTCCAAGGCCGACCAGGCCTACCTGGCCGCCGGCGGCATCGGCATCCTCACCGGCGACGGAGCTCTCAACTACGCCCCCGAAAAGAACGTGGAGCTCTACTACGACCACAAATTTTCGAAGTCCCTCCACGCTGCCCTGGACTACCAGTTCGTCGACGACCCCGCCTTCAACAAAGATCGCGGCCCCATCCCCGGCATCTTCGGTGTCCGCCTGCACTACGAGTACTAACCTCGCCGGCCTCTAACCCGCAGCCATCCGCCTTCGCAGCATCAACCGCAGCGCCCACCCCACATCGAACAGCACCACCCCCAACACCCCAAACCCGATCGCCCCCTCATACGCCCGCCACACCGTGGCAATGATCGCTCCCTGCGGCTCTCCCGCCCGGTACAGCACCGGCACCGTATCTCCCGCCGCAAACTCGATCGTGTCCGACCCATCCGCAGCCTGCACCGTCACCAGCCTGCCATCCGGCAGACGAAACCGGAACCGCGGCGTGTACTTGACCCCACCCTCCCTCGCGAACCCCGAAACGTTCTCCGTGATCGTCGCCGTCGCCCGCACCCTCGTCCGCGCAAAGTTCCACGAGTGCACCGCAAACCCCGCAGCCACCAGCATCAACGCCATCCCCGCCGGCGGCAGCACACCCGCCAGCAGCGGCGCCACCCGCTCAAAGCTCTTCCGCAACCAATTTAAAAACTCCATCGCCCCACTCTAGCCTCTCCGGACTTCCTGACAAAGAGTTCATCGAGTGCTAGCCAAGAGTTCATCGAGTCCGCACCCATCTGCGTCTAAAATCGCCACACAACATGACCTCCTCCCATAAGCTCCTGAAAGTCCTTCGTCAGATCCATCTCTATATCGGCATCTTCATCTCACCGGCCATCCTCTTCTTCGCCTTCACGGGAGCTCTCCAGACCTTCAGCCTCCACGAGACCACGCGCGGCAGCGACTACAAGCCTCCCACCTGGATCGTCACCCTTGCCCAGTTCCACAAGCACCAGACCACCACCCTCCCCGCGCGCAAATCCCACCCCGCAGCCAACGCCCCCAAGTCCGATACCCCCAAGCCCGACAAGCACGCCGACGCACCCGCAACGCCGTCGACACCCGAGAAGTCGCATCTTCCCATGAAGATCTTCTTCCTCCTCGTCTCCGTCGGCCTCTTCATCTCGACCCTCACGGGCATCTACATGTCCTACAAGTTCTCCCGCAACCGCATCCTGATCACCGCCCTCCTCATCGCCGGCATCCTCGTCCCCCTCCTTCTCCTTCCCTTCTAGCCCGCACTGCCCCGCGCATGTCGGCACCATCGACATGCGCGGGGCAGCCCCTATACTCGATGGAATGACCGGACCTCTCGTCTTTGAGCTGCCCGCCTTCCTCCTCGGCCTGCTCTTTGGAAGCTTTCTGAACGTCTGCATCTTCCGCCTCCCCGACCACCGCAGCCTCTCGCACCCCCGCTCCCACTGCCCCCGCTGCGCCCACCCCATCGCCTGGTACGACAACATCCCGCTGCTCAGCTGGATCCTCCTCCGCGCCCGCTGCCGCCACTGCCACCAGCCCATCGCCTGGCGTTATCCCGCCGTCGAGCTCGCCTTCGCCCTCTGGCTCACCTTCGCCGCCCGCACCGCCTTCCCTCTGCTCAAGCCCGGCATCTCCACCAACCTCTTCGCCTCCACCTTCATCGACGCCCTCGCCTTCGCCCTCCTCGGCTTCTTCCTCATCGGCCTCATCGTCATGGACTGGCAAACCCACACCCTCCCCGACGCCTTCACCCTCACCGGCACCCTCCTCGGCTTCCTCCTCCTCTGCGTCCGCGCCGCCTTCCTCGCTCCCCACCAGTACGACCTCCTCCTCCACGGCCACAACCCGCTCACCAGCGTCGGCGGCGCCATCGACAACGGCAACGTCGTCCTCACCGGCTCCGAGCACCTCGTCCTCGGCCGCCTCCTCGGCATCGCCCTCGCCGCCGGCATCCTGCTCTTCATCCGCTTCGCCTACAAAACCCTCCGCCATCGCGAAGGCCTCGGCCTCGGCGACATCAAGCTCGTCGCCATGATCACCGCCTTCCTCGGCTTCTGGCTCGCCGCCTTCGCCATCTTCTTCGGCTTCATCCTCTGCTCCGCCTACGCCCTCACCCTCATCGCCCGTCGCCGCGCCACCTCCACCACCCGCCTCCCTCTCGGCGCCTTCCTCGCCATCGGAGGCCTGCTCGCCGCCATCCTCGGCGCTCCCGTCATCGCCTGGTACGCCTCTCTGCTCTAAGCCGCCTCTCTCTTCGAACTCCCCATTTCGGGAATCCGTTCCTCGCACCAAACCGTGCGATCAACGCGCGAAACTTGACCCTTGACCGCGCCACTCCTACACTCAAAACTAGCCATGCCGACGTCGAATCCCTACATCTGGCAGTACCTTCCTCTCGTCCTTCAAATCCTCGTTGCCCTCGGCGTTGCCGGCGGCATGGTTGCCGCCTCCTTCTTCCTTGGCAAGCACAAACGCTCCCGCACCAAGCTCAGCCCCTACGAGTGCGGCATGGACCCCGTCGGCGACGCGCGCGGCCGCTTCTCCGTCAAGTTCTACATGGTCGCCATGCTCTTCATCCTCTTCGACGTCGAAGCCGTCTTCGTTCTCCCCTGGGCCGTCATCTACCGCCGTCTCCCCGCCATCACCGGCTCGCGCTTCTTCGGCTTCTGGGAGATGCTCGTCTACCTCGCCTTCGTCGCCGTCGGCCTCTTCTATGTCTCCAAGAAGGGCATCCTCAACTGGTCCAACGACAAAGCGGACCTCTAATCCACCTCGCAATCTCGCAATCTCGCACTTCGCATCTCGCATCTCGCATCTCGCAATCTCGCATCTCGCAATCTCGCAATCTCGCACTTCGCATCTCGCATCTCGCATCTCGCAATCTCGCATCTCGCAATCTCGCATCTCGCATCTCGCAATCTCGCAATCTCGCATCTCGCAATCTCGCAATCTCGCAATCTCGCATCTCGCATCTCGCAATCTCGCAATCTCGCATCTCGCAATCTCGCAATCTCGCAATCTCGCATCTCGCAATCTCGCATCTCGGAATCTCGGAATCTCGCATCTATGGCTGACCCCATCACCAATCCAGCAACGCCCAACGCCGTCTTCGGCAAGCAGGCCGTCATCGCGGCCCTCGCCGGCCACGCCGCCTGCTCGGCCGCACTTGCGGCCCTCAACGACCTCATCCTCGACGCCAAGTGGGATCGCAACGAGCTCACCCTCGCCATCCCCCCCGAGAACATCCGCGCCGCCGCCCAGGCCGCCAAGGATGCCGGCTATACCTTCCTCGAAGACGTGACCGCCGTCGACTGGTACCCTGCCGAACCCCGCTTCCAGGTCGCCTACTCCATCCTCAGCATGGGCCTCAAGCAGCGCATCCGCCTCGACGCCCGCGTCTCCGGCGACAACCCGCGCATCGACTCCATCACCTCCATCTGGCCCGCCGCCAACTTCTACGAGCGCGAAGTCTTCGACCTCTTTGGCATTCACTTCGCCGGCCATCCCCGCCTCACCCGCATCATGATGCCCGACAACTGGAACGGCCACCCGCTCCGCAAGGACTACCCCGTGGAGGGATACCGCTAATGAGCAACAACACCCTTCTCGACAACGCCGCCGAAGAGACCCGCCAGACCGCGTACAACCAACCCGCTGCGCCCGTAACCGACACCACCGGCGCCACCCTCGCCGGCTTCCGCAACGCCGAGGACCTCATCATCCCCGGCGTCGAAGACGTCGTCGAATCCTCCACCGGCCATCACGCGCCGCACGGCTCCGACCCCGTCACCTCGCAGACCATGGTCCTCAACATGGGCCCGCAGCACCCCTCGACACACGGCGTGCTCCGCCTCGTCCTCGAAGTCGACGGCGAGACCGTCATCTCCTGCGCTCCCGACATCGGCTACCTCCACACCGGCATCGAAAAAACCTCCGAGGCCAAGTTCTACACCCAGGTCACGCCGATGACCGACCGCATCGACTACATCTGTCCGATGACCAACAACACCGCCTACGCCCTGGCGGTCGAAAAGCTCCTCGGCCTCGAGATTCCCGAGCGCGCCCAGACCCTCCGCGTCCTGCTCAACGAGCTCACCCGCATTCAGTCGCACCTCGTCTGGCTCGGCACCCACGCCATGGACATCGGTGCCCTCACCGTCTTCCTCTATTGCTTCCGCGAGCGCGAAGACCTGCTCCGCATCTTCGAAGCCATCAGCGGCCAGCGCATGATGGGCAGCTACATCCGCATCGGCGGCGTCGCCCTCGAGCCGCCCGCCGACATCTACGACCGCATCCGCACCTTCCTCAACGCCTTCCCCGGCCACATCGACGAGTACGAAGGTCTGCTCAACGCCAACCCCATCTGGATGGGCCGCCTCAAGGGCGTCGGCGTCCTCACCGGCGAACAGGCGATCTCGCTCGGCGTCACCGGCCCGCCCCTCCGCGCCTCGGGCGTCGACTGGGACGTTCGCCGCGACATGCCGTACTCCGGCTACGAGAAGTTCAAGTTCAACGTCCCCACCTCCAAGGACGGCGACGTCTGGGCCCGCTACCTCGTCCGCATGCAGGAGATGCGCGAGTCCACCAGCATCTGCCACCAGGCCCTCGACCTCCTCGCCACCCTCCACGGCACCCGCCTCAACGCCGACGCCCCCAAGATCATCCTCCCCGACCGCGAGCAGATGAAGACCCAGATGGAGTCCCTCATCCATCACTTCAAGATCGTGACCGAAGGCTTCCAGGTCCCGGCCGGCGAGGCCACCAGCTCGGTCGAAGCGCCGCACGGCATGATGAACTACTACGTCGTCTCGGACGGCACCGCCAAGCCCTACCGCGTGCACATGCGCACCGCTGACTTCGCCAACCTGCAAGCCCTCGAAACCATGTGCAAAGGCAGCCTCATCGCCGACGTCGTCGCCGTCATCGGCTCCATCGACATCGTCCTCGGAGCGATTGATCGCTAGATATGATCAGGGTCTCTCCATTTCGGTGGGCGATTGCTTCCACCCTAATCGTCGCTTCTGCGAGCGCGCAGACTATCCATTTCAATAGTGGCTGGTGGAAGTCCATCAGCACTTATGAACAAGAGGGCTTTATCTGGGGCTACTTGGACAGCCCCTGTGCGCCTCCCATTTCGTCACCCACGTCGGAAGTCCAGAAGTTTCTCGACAGTTATTTGCCCAATCACTCTGCAGTCACTATCCCGGCAGCTCTTCAGGTCGCAGGACATCGGATGAAGCCGTGGAAATCCCTCCCTGGGGGGGAGGTTTGGACAGAAGCTCACGGCTTTATGGATGGCGGCTGGTGGGGTGACACGACCCATGGCGATCAAGCCGAACAACTCGGATATGTAGAGGGCTATCTGGCGTGTAGGCACCAACCCGTCGATGCGTCGACCGTTCATTCTTACGTCGCGGCCATCGACAAGTACTATGATTCGCCTAAACACGAGCACACGAAGATCGCGTATGTGATCGAGCCGCTCATCGCCGAGAGGGAGGTTCACTGAACGATCGCCTCCACACCGAACTCTGGACCTCCTGGGCCTCCCTGCTCCGCAGCTACGCAGCCGCCCACGGACTCAACAGCACCCACCACGCCGTCGTCGAGGTGAGCGCCAACGAAATCACCCTCCGCGTCAACGACCGCTGGCTTCGTTTCACCCCCAGTGACTATCAGCACAGCGGAGCAGCCCCGCTACCCTTTACCCTCAACGAAAACGGAACCGTCACCCTCAACCACCAACCCGAGCAGGAGATGGACATCGCCGCCGAACAGTTCGCCCGCGAGATCCTCACCACGAACCGCTAACCGCTTCAAGAGTGCCCCTCGCGAAGTCAGACTGCCATAAGTCCGACCCCAACGAACCTGCCCTCAAGACTTTAGGTCTTAAAGTCACCCGGGGGAGGGGGGAGGGGGTCAGCCTCGTTTTTCGCCATCTCCGGCAGCAACGTAAAATCAGGATTCACCCATGAGCGCCATCACCAACTCGATCTTCACCCCCGAGACCGCCGCCCGCTTCGACAAGCTGGCCAGCATCTACCCCGTCAAACGCTCCGCCCTCGTCCCCATGCTGCTCTACGCGCAGGACGAGATCGGCTACGTCTCCGACGCCGCCGTCGCCGAGATCGCCCAGCGCCTCGACCTCCTCGAGCTCGACGTACGCAACGTCCTCAGCTACTACTCCATGCTGCGCACCGTCCCCGCCGGCAAGTACAACGTGCAGGTCTGCACCAACATCTCCTGCATGCTCCGCGGCGGCTTCGAGCTCCTCGACCACTGCAAGCACAAGCTCGGCATCGGCCACAAAGGCGTCACGCCCGACGGCCTCTTCTCCCTCGAGGAAGTCGAGTGCATCGGAGCCTGTTGCTGGGCTCCCGCCGTCCAGGTCAACTACGACTTCCACGATGACCTCACCCCCGCCAAGATGGATGCCGTCCTCGACACCTATCGCGCCCGCGAGACCAAGTAGCCCGTGAACCCCGCGAACCCAGAGACCAGCCTGCTCGCACCCCCGCCCTCCGGCTCCACGTCGTCCAGCCTTCGCTACCTGCCCGGCCTCGACCTCGCCCGCGGCCTCGCCATTCTCCTGGTCCTGCTCGACCACGGCTTCGCCGCCGACCAGGTCCCGTACCAGGCCCACGCCACCCGCTTCCTCCTTGGCTTCGAGTACGTCTCCCGCTTCGGCCACATGGGAGTCCATCTCTTCTTCATCCTCTCCGGCTTCCTCATCACCGGCATCCTGCTCGACAGCCGCTCGCAGCCCGACTACTTCCGCAACTTCTACCTCCGCCGCGTCCTGCGCATCGCTCCCGCTTACCTGCTCATGGTGGCCGTCCTCTTCCTCACCCACTCCATCACCGTCCGCTACCTGGCCGTCTGCCTGCTCTGCCTCTGCAACATGCCCAGCCTGCTCGGAGCCTCCAGCGAATACTCCGCCCTCTGGTCGCTCTCCGTCGAAGAGCAGTTCTACTTCGTCTGGCCCTTGGTCATCCGTAAGCTCTCTCTGCGCAGCTTCACGCTCCTCTGCACCGCCCTCGTCCTGCTCACCCCCGTCCTTCGCTTCGTCCTGCTCTACGGCCCTCCCTTCCTCCAGGACATCCGCTTCAAGACCTGGGCCGTCGCCGACTTCTTCGCCGCCGGAGCTCTCCTCGCCATCGCTGCCCGTTTACCGCACCTACGCCCGCGCATGCATCAGGCCATCGCCCCGCTGCTCCTCCTCGGCGCCGCCCTCTTCGCCCTCCAACACCTGCTTCCCGCACCCCGCACCCTCACCCTGATCAACGTAGCCCACGCCACCCACCTCGAGCCCTGGCTCTTCGGCTTCTCCGGCTTCGTGCTCCTCGCTTTCCTCCACCCCGGCATGGCCGCACACCTCGCCTGCCGCCCGCTGATCTTCCTCGCCAAAATCAGCTACGGCCTTTATCTCTGCCACCCCTTCCTCTTCACCTTCGTCAACACCCACTGGACCATCCACACACCCAACATCTTTCCTCAACTCGTTCTGCGCTTCTTCGCGGAAGCCACATTGTCCATCGTTATCGCCGCGCTCTCGCGCTACACCTTCGAGGAATTCTTCCTCCGCCGCAAGCCACAACATCCCCGCTATTCCAACACGTCGCGCGGTCACAGCGCTGCACAAGAAATCGCGTAAACTGGTACTCACACGGTAAGGATCACGCATGCCAACTCTCGCCTCGCATCCCGATGAAGTGAAAGTCCTCTCCAAACGCTTTGGCCTGGGCGCCACGAACATCGACCGCTACCTCGAACTCGACGGTTACAAGGCCACCCAGAAGGCCATCGCCGAAGGCCCCGAGTGGATCATCAACACCATGAAAGCCAGCGGCCTGCGTGGCCGCGGCGGAGCCGGCTTCCCCACCGGCATGAAGTGGTCCTTCGTCCCCAAGGTCTCCGAGAAGCCCAAGTACATCCTCGTCAACGGCGACGAGTCCGAGCCCGGCACCTGCAAAGACCATCTCGTCTTTCTGCACGATCCCCACGCCGTCATCGAAGGCACCATCATCGCCGGCCTCGCCATCGGCGCCAAGATGGGCTTCATCTATCTGCGCGGAGAGTATCGCTACCTCCTCAACATCGTGGAGAAGGCCGTCGCCGACGCCTACGCGAAGGGCTTCCTCGGCAAGAACATCTTCGGCAACCAGGGCGTCGACTTCGACATCATCACCCAGACCGGCGCCGGAGCCTACGAGGTCGGCGAAGAGTCCGCCCTCATGGAGTCCCTCGAAGGCAAGCGCGGCGTGCCCCGCATCAAGCCGCCCTTCCCCGCCGTCGTCGGCCTCTACGGTGGCCCGACCGTCATCAACAACGCCGAGACCATCGCCAACGCGCCGCACATCCTGCTGATGGGCGGCGAAGCCTATGCCAAGCTCGGCACCGAACGCAACGGTGGCACCCGGCTGTTCGGCATCTCCGGCCACGTGGAACGCCCCGGTGTTTACGAGCTCCCCATGGGCTACTCCCTCCGCAAGGCCATCTACGACGTGGCCGGCGGCATCAAGGGCGGCAAGCAGCTCAAGGCGGTCGTCCCCGGCGGCTCGTCCTGCCCCGTCCTCCGCGCCGACGAGATCGATGTAGGCCTCGACTTCGACCAGATGGCCAAGGCCGGCACCATGCTCGGGTCGGGAGGCATCGTCGTCCTCGACGAGACCGTCTCCATCGTCGAGTTCGCCCTCCGCACCATCCGCTTCTACCAGCACGAGTCCTGCGGCTGGTGCATCCCCTGCCGCGAAGGTACGGACTGGATCAAGAAGACCCTCACCCGCTTCCACGCCGGCGGCGGCACCAAGAAGGACATCGACAACGTCCAGTACATCGCCGAAAACATGATGGGCCGAACGTTTTGCCCGCTTGGGGATGCGGCGGCGATGCCAACACTCGGCTTCGTCAAAAAATTCCGCAGTGAGTTCGAGGACTACCTCGCCGGCGTCCGCGTAGCCAACCCCCTCATCCAGATTCAACCGGTCGGCGAGCCCGAACACGCAGGAGCCCACTAGAAATGCCTGACGTAACCTTCATCGTAGACGGCAAGACTCTCACCGCCCCCGCAGGCACGCTGCTCATCGACGCCTGCAAGTCCCACGGCATCGAGATTCCCGCCTTCTGTTACTACCCCGGCCTCTCCCTCCAGGCCGCCTGCCGCATGTGCGTCGTCCGCATCGAAAAGCAGCCCAAGCTCGCCACCGCATGCACCACCACGGTCGCCGAGGGCATGAACGTGACGACCGAATCGCCTGAAATCGCTCAGGCGCGCAAGGCCACCCTCCAACTCCTGCTCGGCAACCACCCCCTCGACTGCCCCGTCTGCGACGCTGGCGGCGAGTGCGAGCTGCAGGACATGACCTTCAAGTACGGCGCCGCCGACAGCTTCTACGCCGAGCCCAAGAACCACCGCGAAGAGCAGAAGTGGTCCCCGGTCGTCTACTTCGATCGCCCCCGCTGCATCCTCTGCTACCGCTGCGTCCGCATGTGCGGCGAAGGCATGGACATCTTCGCCCTCGGCGTTCAGAATCGCGGCTCCAGCTCAGTCATCGCGCCCAACGTCCCCGCGCAACTCTCCGGCGTCGTCGAAAACGGCACCGAGCTCGCCCAGCTCGACTGCGAGCAGTGCGGCATGTGCATCGACGCCTGCCCCGTCGGCGCGCTCACCTCCGGCACCTACCGCTACAAGACCCGCCCCTGGGAGATGAACCACACCGCCACCGTCTGCACCCACTGCGGCGACGGCTGCAAGACCACCCTCGGCGTTCGCTCCGTCTCCGACGGCTCCGAGATCGTCCGCGGCGACAACCGCGACAAGTCCGGCATGAACGGCGACTTCCTCTGCAACAAGGGCCGCTACGCCTTCGACTTCGCCAACAACATCGAGCGCCTCACCTCCCCGCTCGTCCGCAAAGACGGCAAGCTCGTTCCCGTCAGCTGGGACGAAGCCCTCACCTTCGCCGGCACCCGTCTCCGCGACCTCCGCCAGGAGCACGGCCCCAACTCCATCGGCATCATCGGTTCCAACCGCACCACTAACGAGGAGAACTACCTCCTCCAGAAGTTCGCCCGCACGGTCATCGGCACCAACAACATCGACCACCATCGCACGGCCGACTTCGTCACCCTTGCGACCGCACTCCAGGGAACCACCACCCCCGCAGGCAAGCCCCGCTTCGCCTCCCAGCACTGCGTTGAAAAGTCTCCCGCGATCCTGCTGGTCGGCGGCGACCCCACCAACCAGGCGCCGCTCACGGCCTGGAATATTCGTACGAATGTCCGCCTGAACAAGGCCCGCCTCTACATCGCCAACCACGAAGAGATCAAACTCCGCCGCCAGGCCAAGGCCTTCGTCCAGGTCGCGCAGTTCGGCTACGGCGCCTTCATCGACTCGCTCAAGGCTGACAACGACTTCGCCAAGGCTCTTCTCGCCGAAGAGAAGCTGGTCGTCGTCGTCGGCAACGAGCTCCGCGGAGGCGAGCTCGCCTCGCTCATCGCCGCCCTGCCCCACGCCAAGTTCGCGCTGCTCGCCGACTACGCCAACTCCCGCGGCGCCTCCGACATGGGCCTGCTCCCCGACGTCCTCCCCGGCTACCAGTCGCTCGCAGGCAGCACCATCGCCAGCGAATACGGCGCCGCAGACGCCCCCGGCCTCGACCTGCTCGCCATGTTCGACGCCGCAGCCGCCGGCAAACTCTCCGCGCTCTACGTCGTTGGCTCCAACCCCGTCAAGCGCTACGGCATCGACCCCGCCGCGCTCAAGTCCACCTTCCTCATCGTCCAGGATCTCTTCCTCACCGAGACCGCCTTACTCGCCGACGTCGTCTTCCCCGCCGCCAACCTCTACGAGAAAGCCGGCTCCGTCACCAACAGCTACGGCGACCTCCAGCTCGTCAGCAAAGCCGCCGATAAGGCCGGCACCCGCTCCGACTTCGAGCTCATCGTTCGCCTCGCCGGCCACATGGGTCACGACCTCAAAACCCTCGTCCCGTTCGGCAAGGGTCTTCGCTCGGACATGGGCCAGACCCGCGGCGCACAGTCCGGCGAAGCCGATCGCCACAGCGTCTGGATGACCGCCAACCACCTCGAGCCCAAGCTCAGCCCCTTCGATCCCTTCGCCATCCTCGACGAGATCCAGCGCCTGGTCCCCGGTTACGACAAGCTCCTCCGCCTGCAACTCCTGAGCGGCAACGACCAGCACGTCGTCCCCGCAGCTTCCGGCCTCGTGCAGATCACAACCGCCCGCAAGGACCTCGTCCTTCCCAGCGCCGACACCCTCTTCACCTCCGGCTCCCTCACCCGCTACTCGCCCATGCTTCAGGACGTTCAGCGCCACCAATCCACCGAAGTAGCCGACCACCTAACCTCTGCCGACTGAGACTGTAGACCGACTCGATGACTCATCTGACCAACTTCGAAATCTTCCTTCTGCTCACGATCGTCAAGATCGCGGTCGTACTCGGCATCACGCTCGGCGCCGTTGCCTACACGGTGTTGCTCGAGCGCAAAGTCCTCGGCCGCCTTCAGAACCGCTGGGGACCCTCGCGCGTCGGCCCCTTCGGCCTGCTGCAACCCCTCGTCGACGGCCTCAAGCTCTTCCTCAAGGAAGACATGATGCCGCTCGCCGTCGAGCGCCCGCTCTTCGTCATCGCGCCCATCATCGCCCTCGGCTGCGCGCTCATCTCCATCGCCGTCGTTCCCTTCGGCGCACTCACCCTGGTTCACGGGGTCGACCTCTTCCAGATCGCCAACCTCAACATCGGCCTGCTCGTCATCCTCGGCGTCACCAGCATCGGCGTCTACGGCGTCGCGCTCTCCGGCTGGAGCTCCAACAGCAAGTACTCGCTCTTCGGCTCCCTCCGCGTCCACCGCCCAGATGATCAGCTACGAGCTCGCCCTGGGCTTGTCTCTAGTAGGCGTTGTGATGCGCGCCCAGTCCCTCTCCCTGCGCGACATCGTCGCCTCCCAGGCCGCCCATGGCGCCCGCTCCTGGAACCTCTTCGGCGGCTTCCAGTTCATCGCCTTCTTCATCTACCTCATGGCCGCCTACGCCGAGACCAACCGCACCCCCTTCGATCTCGCCGAGGCCGAATCCGAGCTCGTCGCCGGCTATCACACCGAGTACTCCTCCATGAAGTTCGCCATGTTCTTCATGGCCGAGTACGCCAACATGATCACCGTCTCCTGCGTCGCCACCCTGCTCTTCCTCGGCGGCGCCTCCAGTCCCTTCGGCCACCTCTTCGACGGTATCGCCAACGGCGCCGTCCTCACCGCGCTCTTCTCCATCTTCTGGTTCGTCGCCAAAGTCTTCTCGTTCCTCCTGCTTTATATCTGGGTGCGCGGCACGCTGCCCCGCTTCCGCTACGACCAGCTCATGGCCTTCGGCTGGAAGTTCCTCTTACCCGTCGCCATGGTCAATATCCTCGCTACCGCTTTGGCGCTCACCTATCACGGCTAAACGCTCGGATATCACGGTTAATCCCATGCAATCCATTTACAATCACGACGAACATACCAATCGCAACGCACCACCACAGCGCACGCGCACTCTCTGGAATCGATAGTCCCCGATGGAAATTGCACTCTTCGTCATCTTCGGTCTACTGGCAGTCGCAGGAGCCCTCAATCTCCTCTTCCAGCGCCATCCCATCAACTCGGCGCTCTCGCTGGTCGTCGTCATGATGTCCCTCGCCGTCCTCTACTGGTCGCTTGGCGCGGAGTTCCTCGCCGCCGCCCAGGTCATCGTCTACGCCGGCGCCATCATGGTGCTCTTCATCTTCGTCGTCATGCTGCTCAACGCCGGCGAAGAAGAACGTTCCCACGGCTCGAAGATCGCCTACATCGCCGGCATTCCCGGCGCCGCCGCCATCTTCTGCCTGCTCAGCTTCGTCTTCCTCTCCGAGCGCAAGCAGCTCGGCGCCACCAACCTCGGCGGTTATCTCGACAACGCTGTCTCCAACATCACCGAGATCTCGCACGCCCTCTTCACCCGTTTGCTTCTGCCCTTCGAAGTCACCTCCATCCTGATCCTCGTCGCGATTCTCGGCGCCGTCGTACTCGCGCGAAAGGAGCTCTAGTCATGACCATTCCCTGCGGCGGTTTTTATGTTCTCTCGACAGCCTGGATGGCCCTTGTCCTCTGCGCCATCGTCGGCATCGTCCTGGTCAAGAAAGCGGGTCGAAACTAACCATGGTCCCCATCGCCTACTACCTCATCCTCGCCTCCGTGCTGTTCTGCATCGGCATCGCGGCCTTCCTCATCAAGCGCAATCTCATTACCATCTTCATGTCCATTGAGCTCATGCTCAACGCCGTCAACCTCACCTTTGTCGCGTTCGCCCACATGTGGCACCTGGTCTCCGGCCAGATCTTCGTCTTCTTCGTCATGGTCGTCGCCGCAGCCGAAGCCGCTGTCGGCCTCGCCATCATCATCGCCCTCTTCCGTGTCCGCCAGACCCTCAACGTCGACCAGGTCGACCTATTGAAGAATTAGCCAAGTCCTTTGTCGTTGCGTTTGCATTTGTATTTCTTTCTGTCATTCCCTCTGGGAATCTGCTTCTAGCGTTTCGCTTCTCGAACACCGAATCTCGCATATGAATCCTCAACTGCTCTGGCTCATCCCGATTCTCCCCTTCGCCGGCTTCCTGCTCAACGGAACCCTCGGCCGCAAGCTGCCTCGCGCCCTGGTCGCGACCATCGCCCTGCTCTTCACGCTCGCCCCCGCACTCATCGTCAGTGATCTGTGGCTCTTCATGAAGTCTGCCGGAGCTCCGCTGTCGCTCTCCATCGTGAGCCGCCCCTGGATCGCCGTCTCCGGCTTCCACGTCGACTTCGCCTTCACCGTCGACCACCTTACCCTCATCATGCTCGCCATCATCACCGGCGTCGGCTTCCTCATCCACCTCTACTCGGTCGGCTACATGGCGCATGAGGAAGGCTACTGGCGCTTCTTCGCCTACCTGAACCTGTTCATGTTCTTCATGCTGGTCCTGGTCCTGGCCTCGAGCTTCCTCCTGCTCTTCGTCGGCTGGGAGGGGGTCGGTCTCGCCTCGTATCTCCTCATCGGCTTCTACTTCACCAAGGACTCCGCCGCCAACGCCGGCAAGAAAGCCTTCATCGTCAACCGCATCGGCGACTTCGGCTTCCTGCTCGCCATGTTCCTCCTGGTCGCCCACTACGGCTCGCTCGACTTCTCCACCGTCTTCGCGGCCGTCTCCGCCTCGCCTCTCACCGGCGGCTTCTTCACCGCCGTCGCTCTTCTCCTCGTCCTCGGAGCCACCGGCAAGTCCGCGCAGATTCCGCTCTACATCTGGCTGCCCGACGCCATGGAAGGCCCCACCCCGGTCTCCGCCCTCATCCACGCGGCCACCATGGTCACCGCCGGCGTCTACATGATCGCCCGCTGCCACGTGCTCTTCGACCACTCCCCCACGGCCCTCACCGTCGTCGCCTGCATCGGAGCCGCCACCGCCCTCGTCGCCGCCACCATCGGCATCGTCCAGCACGACATCAAGCGCGTCCTCGCGTACTCCACCGTCTCGCAGCTCGGCTACATGTTCCTGGCCTGCGGCGTAGGAGCCTACTCGGCCGGCATCTTCCACCTCATGACCCACGCCTTCTTCAAGGGCCTGCTCTTCCTCGCCGCCGGCAGCGTCATCCACGCCCTCTCCGGCGAACAGGACATGCGGCGCATGGGCGGCCTCTGGAAGAAGATCCCCATCACCTTCTGGACCATGACCGCCGGCGTCTTCGCCATCTCCGGCATCTGGCCCTTCTCCGGCTTCTTCTCCAAGGACGAGATCCTCTACCAGACCTTCATCTCGCCCAACCCCCTCGCCAAGCTCCTCTGGTTCGTCGGCCTGCTCACCGCCGGCCTCACCTCCTTCTACATGTTCCGCCTCTGGTTCAAGACCTTCTTCGGCGCCCCCCGCTTCGAAGAGCATGGCACCACCCACGCGCCCGACCTCCACGCCGGCCACCTCGCCGCCGTCCACGCCAGCAAGACCTCAACATTGGTCCTCGAAGCCGAGCCCGAGCCCGCTCACTCCCACGCCCATGGCGTCCACGAGTCGCCCTGGGTCATGACCCTGCCGCTCGCCCTGCTCGCCATCCTCTCCATCATCGGCGGCTGGGTCGGCATCCCCGCAGCCCTCGGCGGCCACAACGAGTTCGAGCACTTCCTCGCTCCGGTCTTTGCATCCGCCGCCGCCGCACCCGTAGCAGAAGCCGTCTCGCACAGCACCGAGCTGACCCTCGCCGCCATCTCGCTCCTCACCGCCGCCCTCGGCATCTTCATCGCGTATCTCTTCTACTACCGCAAGCCCGGCACCGCCGCCTCCCTCGCGAAGAAGTTCGCCCCCATCTACACCCTGGTCAACCACAAGTACTGGGTCGACGAGATCTACGGCAGCGTCCTCGTCGCTCCCCTCCTCGCCTTCTCGCGCCTCATCCTCAACGGTCTCGTCGATGCAGGCATCCTCCAGGGCACAGCCTCCACCCTCGCCGCCTCCACCCGCGGAGGCAGCTGGCTGGTCCGCCGCTCTCAATCCGGAAACATTCGCTCCTACGCCGGCTGGCTGGCCGCAGGCGCCGCCATCGTCATCGCCATCGTCCTCTTTCACAAGTAACGTCTGTTGCCCTTCGCGTAACCAAAGAATCTGCTTCCAGAACCACCACAGGATCCAATGAACTTCGACCCAATCATCCTGACGCTCATCATCGCCACCCCGCTCGCGGGCGCGATCCTGCTCGCCCTCATCCCCGAGCGCGAGGGCACCAAGACCCATGCCATCGGCGCCCTCCTCATCAGCCTCTTCACGCTCTTGCTCACCCTCCACCTGCCGGCGCACTTCGACTACCACGCAGCGCCGCGCACCTTCCAGTTCGAGCAGAACGTCTCCTGGATTCCATCCCCCAATATCCGCTACCACCTTGGCGTCGACGGCCTCAGCATGTGGCTCATCGTGCTCGCCGGCTTCTTGGCCCCCATCGGCGTGCTCGCGTCCTGGAATGCAATCGGCACGCGAACGAAGCTCTTCTACACCCTCTTCCTCCTGCAGCAGGTCGCCATGCTCGGCATCTTCGCCGCCCTCGACCTCTTCCTCTACTACGGTTTCTGGGAGCTCTCCCTCGTTCCCATGACGCTGCTCATCGCCACCTTCGGCCGCACCGAAAACCGTCGCCGCGCCGCGATCAAATTCTTCCTCTACGCCTTCATCCCCTCCGCCATTCTCCTCGTCGCTATCCTCTGGCTCTACAACCTCGCCGGCACCTTCGACCTCCCCACCCTCCAGGCCCTCGCCGCCGGGCACCACCTGGATGCGACGCCCACGGCCCTGCTTCTCTGCTCCATCGCCTTCCTGGTAGCCTTCGCCGTCAAAGTCCCCGTCTTCCCGCTCCACGGCTGGCTGCAGGACGCAGTCGCCGAAGCTCCCACGGCCGCCGTCATGGTGCTCGCCGGCAAGCTCGGCCTCTACTCCATCCTGCGCTTCAGCTTCGGCATCTTCCCGGAGCAGTCGCGCCACGTAGCCCCGGTCCTGATCGCCCTCGGCGCCATCGGCATCGTCTACGGCTCGCTCATCGCGCTCATCAAGACCGACCTCAAGAAGCTGGCCGCCTTCTCCACCCTGGCCCACGTCTCCTTCGTCATCCTGGGCATCTTCACCTTCACGATCATCGGCCTCGACGGCGGCATCTTCCAGATCCTCAACGAGAGCCTCATCGGCGCCGCCCTCTTCATCCTCCTCGGCCTGCTCTACGAGCGCTACGGCACCTACGACATGCGCGACTACGGCGGCCTCGCCACCCGTCATCCCTGGATGGTCACGCTCTTCGTGATCACCGTCCTCGCCGCCGCCGGCCTGCCCATGCTCAACGGCTTCGTCGGCGAGTTCCTCATCCTCTCGGGCACCATGCAATCCATCGTCATGCACCACATCCTCTGGACCGTCCTAGCCGCGACCGGCGTCATCTTCGGAGCCAGCTACCTGCTCCTGATGACCCAGCGCGTGTTCTACGGCAAGCTCGGCGTCCGCCCCGGCGAAGTCTCGGGCTGGGACCTCTGCGCCCGCGAGCACCTCGAACTCTGGCCCTTCGCCGCCCTCTTCCTCCTCATGGGCGTCGCCTCTCCCCTCTGGATGCGCGCCATCGATACCTACGGAACCGCCATCGTCCCCACCCCGCAAACATCCACTTCCATCCCCACCCAGGCATTGTCCTCTCGACCGAAGGCCGCGCTCCTTGCGGCCGCAGTTCCCCCGGCAACAGCACCCCAGGAGGCCCGCTAATGTCCACCAACCTCCTCGCCCTCCTTCCCGAGCTCATCCTCACCCTCACCGGCGTCCTGGTCATGCTGGCCGAGCCCCTCATCGCCCCCGGCCGCTCCCGCAAGCCCCTCGGCTGGCTCGCCATCCTCGGCACCGCCGCCTCCGGCCTCGCCGCCCTCTACCAGCTCCGCGTGGCCGACGCCTCCGGCAGCTTCACCGCCTTCTCCGGCACCATCGAGATCAGCGCCTTCTCGGTCTTCTTCCACCTCCTCATCGCCAGCATCGTGCTCGTCACCCTGCTGGCGTCGCTGGATTACTTCGAAGACCCCATCACCCACGCCGGCGAGTACTTCGCCCTGGCCTGCTTCGGCGCCACCGGCATGATGTTCATGACCTCTTCGGTCGAGCTCCTCATGGTCTTCATCGGCCTCGAGATCTCCTCCATCTCCACCTACATCCTGGCCGGCTTCCGCAAAGGCCGCGCGACTGCATCCGAAGCCGCCATCAAGTACTTCCTCCTCGGCAGCTTCGCCACCGCCTTCTTCCTCTACGGCATCGCCCTCTGCTTCGGCGCCACCGGCTCCACCAGCATCGCCGCCATCGCCGCCGGCCTGGCCATCACCAAGACCCCGCTGCTCGGCTGGCTGGCCGTCGCCATGGTCCTCATCGGCCTCGGCTTCAAGGTCTCCGCCGCCCCCTTCCACGTCTGGACCCCGGACGTCTACCAGGGCGCTCCCGCCCCGGTCGTCGGCCTGATGTCGACCGCCCCCAAGGCCGCCGCCTTTGCCGTCCTTCTCCGCTTCCTCTTCAACGCCACGCCCATGTACCGCGACCACTGGGTGCTTCTCATCGCCATCCTGGCCGTCCTTTCGATGACCATCGGCAACCTCGGCGCCCTCCTCCAATCCGACGTCAAGCGCCTGCTCGCCTACTCCTCCATCGCCCACGCCGGCTACCTGCTGGTCGCCTTCACCTCCGCCCAGCGTGAAGCCGTCTCCACGGCCTTGTTCTACACCGCCGCCTACGCCGCCATGAACGTCGGAGCCTTCGTCGTCCTCACCCAGCTCTCCGGCTTCGACGAAAAGCTCCGCACCCTGGACGACTTCACCGGCCTCGCCCTCAAGCGCCCCATTCTCTCCGCCATCTTCGGCTTCTTCCTCCTCTCGCTGATCGGCATCCCCTTCACCGGAGGCTTCTTCGGCAAGTTCTATGTCTTCTCCGCAGCCGTCCACGGCGGCTACACCTGGCTCGCGATCGTCGGCCTGGCCAACTCCGGCGTAGCCTGCTTCTACTACCTCCGCCTGCTGGCCGCCCTCTACGCCCGCCCCTCTACCGACACCATCGCCGACACCCCCACCAACCACCGCGTCACCCTCCCAGCAGCCGTGGCCCTGGCCGCGACCGCCGCCGCCACGCTCTTCCTCGGCATCCTTCCCAACCACGTCCTGCACCTGGCCCAACGCGCCACTCCCACCACCACCATCGCGCAAACCGCCGTGGCGCCCACCACCACCGCCCAATAACTCTCGCTCCACACGCAAACGAAAACGGCCTCCGCATCGCGGAGGCCGTTTCGTCTTTACTACTCACTACTCACTACCAACTACTCACTTCCTTACTTCACGTACAGGAAGATGATGACGAACGTGAACAGCGCGAGCGACTCGATAAACGCCAGTCCCAGGATCAGGAACGTAAAGATACCAGGACGAGCTCCCGGGTTACGCGCCAGCGCCTCGCTCGCCGAAGCCGTTGCACGACCCTGACCCAGGCCGCAAAGCCCGGCCGCCAGCGCCATGCCGATACCGGCGCCGATCGGTGTCCACGGGCTGGTCGCTCCACCAGCCGCCTGTGCAAACGCCGGCGTCGCCAGGAGCATCGCCGCCATCGCCATAAATCCATACTTCATCATGCGCAGTGCATTCACCATTACCACTCCATGCCCCCATTGATCTCGCCGCCAGTGGGTGGTTGAGGCTCACCGTGCAGGCCCCCTCACGCTGGATCGGCGGTAAAACGCACCACGAAGAGGGAGCACCCCTCCGCAGGATCCTTTTCCGGCCATGAAGCCGAATCCCAAACTTGAACTTCGTCCGCAGCGGGCTTTTCACTTCTCACTACCCACTACCCACTACTCACTACTCACTACTCACTGTCTCTAGTGATCGTGCGCGACCGCGAGGCTAAGATAAATCGCGGCCAGCAGCATAAACACATACGCCTGCACGATCGCCACGCCCAGGTGCAATCCCAGGAACAGCAGCGGCACGCCAATCGGCACCAGCGAGAAGAACGCCAGCGTCACCAGATCGCCGGCAAACATATTCGCGTACAAACGAACCGTGAGCGAAAGCACGCGCGCAAAGTGCGAGATGATCTCGATCGGGAACAGCAGCGGATACAGCCACCACACCGGTCCCAGGAACTGCTTGATATACCCAAAGCCATTCGCGCGCACACCGTGGTAGTGGTAGTACACAAACGTCACCAGCGCCAACCCCAGCGGCACCGCCGCGCTCGCCGTCGGCGACTCCAGCCACGGCGACAGCAGCCCCAGCAGATTCGCCAGCAGAATAAATAACCCCAGCACGGTCAGGTAGCTGATAAAGCGCTCATACCCGTGGCCGATAATCTGCTCGCCCTGCTCCGACACAAACTCGTGCGTCATCTCGGCAAGATGCTGCACCGCGCCTGGACTTCTCGACGCTCAGGCTCACCCGCACCGCAACAAAGTACGCCAGCATCAGCACAAACACGATCACTTCCATCGCCACCGAGTTCGGTATCGGCGACTGCGGATAGTGCGGCGTAATGTGCAGCAACGCCAGCACCTGATCGACAGGTCCAGCCAGGAGATGATTCAGCAAACGCGTAAGAAGTAATTGAGGAGGCATATAGAAGAAATCGATTAACGGCTGCGACCCTGCGCAACCCAAGGTTCAACTTCAAAATCCTGCTAGACCGTCCATGCTCTGGCCATACGGATGGCCTCGAAGGTGAGCGACGCAATGCCCAATCCGAGTCCCACAGCGAGCGCAATTACGGAACCGTTTAGATACTTAAGACTAACATAGAGCACCCCGATCGCCAGCCCCAGCCGCAGGAAGAACCCCGTCAGCACCAGCCCCATCGGACTGGCCTTCCGGCCCGCATCCATCCGCGCCATCACGGCACTCATCAGCCGCATCCACTCCCACAGCCCCGACCCCGAAATCGTCGCTCCCACCAGCAGCAGCACCGCGCTCCGCCACCCCAGCTTCCACCCCACCAGCACCATCCCCAACAGCGTCAGCACCGCCAGCAGCCGCAGCGTCCGCACCAGCGTCGCCCGCACATCCGCGTCGGTAAATCCCTCCAAACCTGCCACGATCGTTCCCTCTCCCTCTGCCACGCTATTGGTCCCGCTTCATATACCGCGACGCCGTCTTGTAAATCTGCACAAACCCCGCCGCCGCCCCCAGCAGGATCCCCGTCACCGCCATCCACCCGGTATGAAAGTGCTTGTCCAGCGCCGACCCGCCCAGCCCCCCAATCAGGCACGCCGCCGGCAGCACCAGCGCCAGCTGAATCATCGACTCAGCCTTCACCAGGTCTCCGAGAGCCCCGCCCTTCTTCCCGCCTTTTCCATCATCCATCATCGATTGCACCTTGCACTGCACCTCTACACTCTATCCTCTACCCTCTATCCCCTGCCTTACCTTCTATACTGAAACCTCTGACATTTAACCCCGAAACGAGCCGCACCGTGTCCCAGTACGACAGCCAATTCGAAGAAAACCTCTATCAGCTTCGCCGCGACAAGCTCGCCCAGATCGCCGACCTCGCGCGTGCCGCCAACCCCGCGCTCTCGGACTACGAAGCCAAATACCCCAACGCCTTCGCCTTCACCACCTCCGTCCCCGAGCTCCGCGCCCTCGGCGAGCACCTCTCCACCGAAGACCTCGAGCGCATGCACATCCAGGCCGCCGTCGCCGGCCGCATCATGGCCATCCGCGTCCAGGGCAAAGCCGGCTTCGCCCAGATCCAGCAGCACGGCCAGCGCCTCCAGATCTACGTCCGCAAGGACGACGTCGGGGAAGACCTCTTCAACCTCTACAAACTTCTCGACCTCGGCGACCACATCGGCGTCCGCGGCTTCCTCATGCGCACCCGCACCGGCGAGCTCACCCTCCACGCCGCCCCCATCACCCTCCCCGGCCACGAACACCCAAGCCTAGCCCCATGCGTACGTCACTTCCTCTCAAGGCCATGCTCGCGCTCCCCGACAAGTACCACGGCCTCGAGGACATCGAGATCCGCTACCGCCAGCGCTACGCCGACCTCTTCACCAACCCCGAAGTCCGCGACGTCTTCGTCAAGCGCGCCCACATCCTCCGCTCCATCCGCCACTACTTCGACCGCCACGGCTATCTCGAAGTCGAAACCCCCATGCTCCACACCATCGCCGGAGGAGCCACCGCCCGCACCTTCACCACCCACCACAACGCCGAAGACCTGCAGCTCACCCTCCGCATCGCGCCCGAACTGCACCTCAAGCGCCTGGTCGTCGGTGGCCTCGATCGCGTCTACGAGATCAACCGCAACTTCCGCAACGAGGGCATCGACCGCACCCACAACCCCGAGTTCACCATGCTCGAGTTCTACCAGGCCTATGCCAACTACCACGACCTCATGAAGCTCACCCAGGAGCTCATCACCACCGTCGCGCAGGAGGTCAACGGCACCACCCTCACCAGCTTCAACGGCAACGAAATTGACCTCAGCAAGTGGACCCGCCTCTCCATGCGCGAAGCCATCCTCAAGTGGTGGCCGGCCGAAGCGCGCGTGCCCACCGACGGCATCTTCACCGACCTCGCCCTGTGCATGCCCGCGGTCTTCAACCTCTACATGTACTTCAACGGCCGCACCCACGACCACGACGATCCGCTCGGCCTGCAAACCTCCGGGTCGCAATCTTCCGACGAGCGCAAGGATGCCGCCAGGAAAGCCGCCGCCCTCTGGCCCTGCTACAAGCAGGCCGAGCCCATCTACATGCACTCCCTCGATGATCCCGAAGGCACCCGCGAGCTCGCCCGCGCCGCCCTCGGCAAGCTCATCGCCGGCGTCTTCGAGGCCCTCGCCGAAGAGCACCTCATCCAGCCCACCATCATCTACGACTTCCCCCTCGCCGTCTCGCCCCTCAGCAAGATCAAGCCCGACGAGCCCGACTGGGTCGAGCGCTTCGAGTTCTACATCGGAGGCTTCGAAGTCGGCAACGCCTTCTCCGAGCTCAACGACCCCGACGACCAGCTCCGCCGCTTCGAAGCCCAGCTCGACGACCGCCAACGCGGCGACGCCGAAGCCATGGCCGAAGTCGACTACGACTACGTCCGCGCCCTCGGCTACGGCCTTCCGCCCACCGCCGGCGAAGGCATCGGCATCGACCGCCTCACCATGATCCTCACCGGGTCCCGTACCATCCGCGACGTCATGCTCTTCCCCCTCATGCGCCCCCAACGTCCCACCACCGAACCCAACCCCGAACCCCACGGCGAATCTGCCGAGTAGTTCACAACCGGACGCGAACATTCTGTCATCCTGAGTGAAGCAAAGCGCAGCCGAAGGACTCCGAAGGCTTTCGTCCACCGCAGCAGTTCTAACCTCTCCAACCCCAGAACCGGGTGCCCCATTCATGGCAGTCCCATCGCCATGAATGGGCTGGCGACAACCTCAATCGGAGCCCACAAAATGAAGCCCCTCCTGACCATCGCCCTGACAATCCTCACCCTCCCGCTCGCTGCCCAAACCCCCATGCCCGTCATCCCTCCCACCGGCCACGTCCCTACCCCCGACGTCACGCTCGCCTACTGGGTCTACGGAGCTCCACAGCACACCACCCCCATCTTCGCCGTCAACGGAGGCCCCGGCCTCTCCCACATCTATATGGTCCAGAACGACCTCTGGCTGCGCATCGCTCAGCACCGCCAGGTCATCTTCTACGACCAGCGCGGCACTGGAGCCTCGCCCCTCACCAACCCCTCCGCCCCGCAAACCATCGACGCCCAGGTCGCCGACCTCGACGCCGTCCGCGACCACCTCCACCTCGACAAGATCGATCTCTGCGGCGACTCCTTCGGCGGCCTGCTCGTCATCGCCTACGCCGCCGCCCACCCCGAGCACGTCCACCAGCTCATCATCTCCGACGGCCTCGCCTCCTGGGACAGCATCGTCCACCTCTTCCCCCAGGTCTTCCCCGACCGGCTCGAAGCCCAGGCCGCCGCCGCCAAGACCTCCACCGCCTCGCCCGAAGCCCAGGCCCAGCAAGGCCTCCGCGACCACTTCGCCATGATCTTCTACAGCCCCGAAAAGCTAGCCCGCTACATGGCCAACGCGCAAGACCTCGGCTTCTCCCCCGCCACCGCCGAAGCCGTCGGCACTGCCACCGCCCACGTCGACTACACCGCCGCCCTCGCCAAATTCAACTTCCCCACCCTGGTCATCAACGGCCGTTATGACATGAACGTAGCCCCGCTCACTGCCTGGCGCATGTATAAGTCCATCCCCAACGCCAAGATCGTCTTCTTCGAAAAGAGCGGTCACCTCCCCTCCTACGAAGAGCCCGAAAAATACCTCCAGGTCCTCAACGACTTCCTCACCAACTAACTCCCCTCCCCCGCACCACCTCCACAAACACCCTCACCCCCTCCATCGCCCTTTCGATCTCCACCTCTCCACCCAACCCCAACCGCACCGCCCTCGGCACCGCCGCCCCCGGCGCCTGAAACCAATTCCCCCCACTCACCAGCACGCACTTCTTCTCGCACGTCTTCTCCACCTCCTCCGGCCCCATCCCCTCCGGCAGCGTCACCCACAGGTGCCACGCATTCGGCCCCGCACTCACCTCGAACCCCTGCAGCAACTCCCTCGCCGCCGCCTGCCGCCGCGCACCCTCCACCCGCTTCGCCGCAATCAGCCGATCCATCGTCCCGTCCGCCAGCATCGCGCACGCTGCCCCCGCCAAAACTCTCGACACACCTGAAGCACTCTGCTTCACCGCATTCGCCGCGGCCGCCGCATACTCCACCGGTGTCACCAGCAATCCCGTCCGCACCACCGGAGCAAAGTTCTTGCTCAACCCCCGCACATAAAACGTCCGCTCCGGCGCCAGCTTTGCGTAATTCACCGGCTGTGGCTCCGGATGCAGATACCCATACGCATCATCCTCGATCACCACCAGCCCAAACTCCCTCGCGACCTCCACCACCGCATGCCGCCGCTCGATCGACGCCACACACCCCACCGGATTATGCAGCGTCGGCATCGTAAACACCGCCGCCACCGGCCGCCCGGCCGCGCGCCCCTGCTCGCAAATCTCCCGCAACGCATCGGCCCGCAACCCCTCCGCATCCATGGCACACGGAACAACCTCCACACCCAGCATCCGGCACTGTTCGATAAACCCCGTATAGGTAATCGCCTCGACCACCACCCGCTTCCCCGCCAACCCCGCCGCCAGCAGCGCCACCAGGCATCCATGATGCCCACTGCGTCGTCAGCGTCACCCGCTCCACGGCCTCGCCCAGCCACGCCGCCGCCTGCTCCCTCATCCTTACTTCGCCGCCCCCGCGAAACGACGGCCGCAGCGCCATCATCCCCTCCCGCGCCTGCTCCTCCATCGACACCCGCACATGCTCCGCCCACACCGCATCCTGTCCCACCAGCATCGGAAAGTTGAACTGCAAATCAATCATCCCCACAGTCTAAGTCTTCGCCCTGCCCTTCCTTCGCGAAACGTTGCGCTTTTCTTCGCGCCCTTTGCGTCAAGGCTTTTCCCTCCCCGCACGCGCTAAAATCCATAAGTGAACATTCTCTTCGTCGGCGACGTCTTCGGTTCGCCCGGCCGCCACATCGTACGCGAGCACCTCCCCCACGTCCTCGAAACCCACGCCGTCGACCTCCTCGTCATCAACGGCGAAAACTCCGCCGGCGGCTTCGGCATCACCCCGTCCATCGCAGAAGAGCTCTTCGATCTCGGCGCCCACGTCATCACCACCGGCAACCACGTCTGGGACAAAAAAGAGATCGTCGAATACATGGCCGTCCCGGCCGACTCCCACGTCCGCGGCCGCCGCATCCTTCGCCCCGCCAACTTCGCCCACGGCACGCCCGGCTTCGGCCTCTACGAAGGCACCCTCGGCAACGGTACCCAATACGCCGTCATCAACCTCCAGGGCCGCGTCTTCATGGCCTCCTCCGACGACCCCTTCCGCAAAGCCGACGAACTCCTCACCCTCATCGAGCGCAACACCAACGCAAAGGTTATCCTGCTCGACTTCCACGCCGAAGCCACCAGCGAAAAAGCCGCCCTCGGCTGGTATCTCGACGGCCGCGTCACCGCCGTTCTGGGAACCCATACTCACGTCCCCACTTCCGACGAGCGCCTCCTCCACCACGGCACCGCCTACCAGACCGACGTCGGCATGTCCGGCCCCTTCGACTCCATCATCGGCGTCGAAACCGAGCTCGTCCTCAAGCGCTTCCTCACCGGCATGCCCGGCAAGTTCGAAGCCGCCAAGGGCAATCCCAAGATGTGCGCTACCCTCATCTCCTGCGACGGCGGCACCGGCCGCGCCCACGCCATCCAGCGCATCATGCTGGGCGAATAACGCCCCAGCTTTCCGTTCCCCGCGCCAGCGCTCCCTCCAACGCTCTATGCTGGTTGCGTCAAGTTTTCGCTGAATTCCCCATCCTCGCCGGCCCGCGAACCCTCTCCCCCTGGCCATCGCGTCTTCCTTCGATGCCCCCTGCCGGCGCTCGCCCGATTCGGTCTACCTCCGATTCGGACGACGCGTCGCAGCACCCGCCGTACACTGGGCACACGCCCCCGAAAGGATCACCCCATGAGCCTCCTGAGCCTTCCCGCCGACATCGAGTTCCGCGCCGCCTTCGACAAGCGCTACTGCCCCATCCTCACCCCCGAGGCCATCGAGTTCCTCACCACCCTGCAGCGCGAGTTCAATCCCCGCCGCCAACAACTCCTCGCCGCCCGCGTCACCCGCCAGCACGCCCTTAACTCCGGCACCCGCCCCAGCTTCCTCCCCCAGACCGCCAACATCCGCGCCGCCCAGTGGACCATCGCCCCCCTCCCCGCCGACCTGCAGGACCGCCGCGTCGAGATCACCGGCCCCGTTGATCGCAAGATGATCATCAACGCCCTCAACTCCGGCGCCCGCGTCTTCATGGCCGACTTCGAAGACTCCACCACCCCCACCTGGGAAAACCTCCTCGACGGCCAACTCAACCTCTTCGATGCCGTCCGCCGCACCATCACCTACTCCGATCCCACCACCGGCAAGGATTACGCCCTCATCGACAACCCCGCCGTCCTCTTCGTCCGCGCCCGCGGCTGGCACCTCGAAGAGCGTCACCTCCTCATCGACGGCGAACCCATGTCCGGCTCCCTCTTCGACTTCGGCCTCTATCTCTTCCACAACGCCAAAGAGCTCCTCGCCCGCGGCTCCGGCCCCTACTTCTATCTGCCCAAGCTCGAGTCGCACCTCGAAGCCCGCCTCTGGAACGACGTCTTCGTCCGCGCCCAGCAACTCCTCGGCATCCCGCAAGGCTCCATCCGCGCCACCGTCCTGATCGAAACCATCCTCGCCACCTTCGAGATGGACGAGATCCTCTACGAGCTCCGCAACCACTCGGCCGGCCTCAACTGCGGCCGCTGGGATTACATCTTCTCCTTCATCAAGAAGTTCTCCGCCAACGAGAGCCTCCTCTTTCCCGATCGCTCGCAGATCACCATGACCTCGCCCTTCATGCGCGCCTATTCGCGACTGACGATCAAGACCTGCCACCAGCGCAACGCGCCAGCCATCGGCGGCATGAGCGCCTTCATCCCCATCAAGTCCGACCCCGTCGCCAACGACGCTGCCATCGCGCAGGTCCGCGCCGACAAGGAACGCGAAGCCACCGACGGACACGATGGCACCTGGGTCGCGCACCCTGGCCTGGTTCCCGTCGCCAAAGAAGTCTTCAACCGCATCATGCCGCAGCCCAACCAGATCGTGCGCCAGCTCCCCGACTTCCACGCCGCCCCCGACGAACTCCTCGCCATCCCCACCGGCACCATCACCTACTCGGGCCTCAAGCACAACATCGCCGTCGGCCTCGGCTACCTCGAAGCCTGGATGCGCGGCACCGGCTGCGTCCCTCTCTTCAATCTCATGGAAGACGCGGCCACCGCCGAGATCTCCCGCGCCCAGCTGTGGCAATGGGTCCACCACCATGCCATCCTTCAGGACCCCGAACACGCCGGCCAGCCCGTCACCCCCGAGCTCTGCCACCAGCTCCTCGACGCCGAAGTCGCGCGCGCCCTCGAGACCGCTCCTCCCGCCCGCGTCGCCTCCTACCACCTCGCCGCCACCCTCATCCGCGATCTCATCGACGCTCCCGCCTTCCAGGAGTTCCTCACCCTCCCCGCTTACACCACCATCCTCAAAGAAGAAGGCTACGCCCCGGCTACAGCCTGCAATACCTAGCGGCAGCTTGCAATACCTAGGCCCTTCATCCAATGTTTCGCCGGCTGGTTCCTCACCACGCGGAACCAGCCATCCCTCTCATCCGATTACCACCTCGCCACCCCGTCGCGTACATCCCATTCCCAGCGCGTACACTCTCAACTTCATGGCAAATCATGCCTGCGTGAGGCGTACATGGCTCGTCCTTATTGGAGCGGTAAGATCCAGATCTCCCTGGTCTCCTTCGGCGTGAAACTCTTCGTCGCCACCGAGGCCGCCAGCGACATCCACTTCCACCTCATCGACCGCCACACCGGCGAGCGCGTCCGCCACCAGAACGTCCCCTCCAGCGCCGTCGAGCGCGATCCCGAGGCCTCCACCGAACCCGTCGAAAAAGCCGACATCGTCAAAGGCTACGAGTACGCCCACGGCCAGTACGTCACCATCGAGCCCGACGAGCTCGCCCACCTCCGCGTCCCCTCCAAGCGCACCATGGACGTCTCCCAGTTCGTCGATTTCCACTCCATCGACCCCGCCTTCTTCGAGAAGCCCTACTTCGTCGTCCCCGAAGACGACTCCCAGGCCGAAGCCTTCCTCACCATCCGTCAGGCGCTTATCGACACCCATAAAGTCGCCCTCTCGCGCATCGCCTTCGCCGGCCGCGAGCACGTCGTCGCCATCGCCCCCGCGCCGCAACACCTCTCCGAAAAATCCTCCAAGCCCACCAAAACCACCAAATCCAGCAAGACAAAATCCACCAAGTCCCACACCTCCGAACATCCCGGCCTCATGGCCTACACGCTTCGCTATGCCGCGGAACTCCGCGACCCTGCTGCCTATTTCGAATCCATCAAGCCCCATACCATCCACGCCGACTCGCTCTCGCTCGCCAAGGAACTCATCGAGCGCAAGTCCGCCGCCTTCGATCCCACCCAGTTCACCGACGGCTACGAAGCCGCCGTCAAAGAGCTCGTCGACGCCAAGCTCAAGCACGCTCCCATCCCCCGCGAAGAGCCCGCCCCCCGCACCCGCGGCAAAGTCATCCACCTCATGGACGCCCTCCGCAAGTCCGTCAATGATACAAAAGGCACAGCGACTCCCAGGACCACAAACACCACCGCTCCAAAACCCGCTGTCCGCAAAGGACCCACCCTCATCAAGTCCGCCACCCACTCCGCGACCCATCCCGCGACCAAGCCGAGCACCCAGCGCGAAGCCTCCAAGCCAACCCGGACCTCTCCAAAGCGTAAGACCGCATAGGAATCCACCATGGCCACCAAGAAATCTCCCGCCAAAGCCGCCACCAAAACCACCACCCGCAAGCGCGCCCCCTTCTCCAGCGCCGCCTCCAATGCGGTCGACGCACAGCTTGAGCGCTATCGCTCCATGCGCGACTTCAGTCACACCGCCGAACCCTCCGGCGCCGGTCCTCACTCCAACACCTTCGCCATGCGCAAGCCCACCACCTCGCGCGGCCTTCCCTTCGTCATCCAGAAACACGCTGCCTCGCATCTCCACTACGACTTCCGCCTCAGCTGGGGCGGCGTTCTAAAATCCTGGGCCATCGCCAAGGGCCCCAGCTACAACCCGACCGAGCGCCGCCTTGCCATCCAGGTCGAAGACCATCCCCTCGAGTACGGCGGCTTCGAAGGCATCATCCCCCAGGGCCAGTACGGTGGCGGCACCGTCATGATCTGGGACCAGGGCAGTTGGTGGCCGCAGCTCGGCAGCGAGAACGTCGACGCCTGCCTCCGCAACGGCAACCTCAAGTTCGAGATGAGCGGCTCCAAGATGAAGGGCAAGTGGGCCCTGATCCGCATGAACCACGCCGCCCACGGCCCTAAAGACAAACCCCAGTGGCTCCTCATCAAGGAGCACGACAAGTACGAGCGCGACGCCACCCAGCCCGCCATCACCGACCAGCGACCGAACTCCTCCGTCACCGGCCGATCGATCGATCAGATCGCTGCCGCCCAGGACCACGTCTGGAACTCCAACCACGACGACCCTCTCCAGTCCTCCCCCGCCCCCCAAGCCGCCGCCAAGAAATCCACGCCCGCGAAAAAATCCCCCGCGCTCAAAACCAAGCCCAAGCCCAAATCCCTCCCCGCCATCCGCCTCGACGAGCTTCCCCACGAACAGCAGCCCGACTTCATCCCTCCGCAGCTCGCCCTCGAAACCACCTCCACCCCCAACACCGACGACTGGATCCACGAGCTCAAGCTCGACGGCTACCGCATCCAGGCACGCAAGTCCACGCCCCGCGGCAAGTCTTCCCCCAACGTCCAGCTCCTCACCCGCAAGGGCATCGACTGGACCCACCGCATGCCCTCCATCGCCCAGGCCGTCTCCCGCCTCCCCGCCGACGACCTCACCCTCGACGGCGAAGTCGTTGTCCTCTCCACCGACGGCAACTCCAGCTTCGCGCTGCTTCAGGCTTCTTTTCAGAACGCCGAAACCCATCCCCTCACCTACTTCGTCTTCGACCTCCTCCACATCGACGGCCACAACCCCCGCGACCTCTCCCTCCGCGAACGCAAGCAGCTCCTCGCCACACTCCTCCCCCCGACAACTCCGACGACGAGACCATCCGCCTCTCCGAAGACATTCCCGGCAACGGCGAGACCGTCTTCCGCGAAGCCTGCGCCCTGCACGCCGAAGGTATCCTCTCCAAGCGCGCCGACGCACCCTATCGCAGCACCCGTTCCGGCGACTGGCTCAAGTCCAAATGCCTCCATGAGCAGGAGCTCGTCATCGCCGGCTTTACTCTCTCCAGCGAAGGCCCCGACCGCGTCGGCGCTCTCCTGCTCGGCTACTACCCTCCCGTAAAACGCGGCCCCAAGACCCCTCGTCCCCTCCTCTACGCCGGCCGCACCGGCACTGGCTTCACCCACAAGCTGCGCCGCGATCTCCTCACCCAGCTCGTCAAGCTCCGCGTACCCGACGCTCCCTTCCAGCGCATCCCCCACGACGCCGCCCGCGGAGTCTACTGGGTCAAGCCCACCCTCGTTGCCCAGGTCCGCTTCGCCACCTGGACCTCCGACAACCTCGTCCGCCAGGCCGCCTTCCTCGGCCTCCGTGAAGACAAGCCCGCCACCGAAGTCACCCGCGAGTCCCCGACCATCGCTCCGCAACCCAAGCGCTCCTCCACCAAATCCACCCAACCGCGCTCCCACGCCTCCCACCGCACCGAAACCCTGCAACCCTTCGTCCTTGCCACCACCCAACCCCAGCCCTCCCAATCAAAGGCCCCCAAGCCCATGCCCACCCAAGCGAATCGCGCCAAGCCCAAATCCGCCACGTCCCCCGCACAAAAGCCGGGTGCCCCAGGTCTCGCTTCTGAGACCTGGGAGAAACCCATCCCCACGCGCCGTAGTAAGCCCGCCGCCGCCGATCTCCGCCTCACCCATCCCGACAAGATCCTCGACCCCGCCTCCAGCCTCACCAAGCAGCAGCTCGCCGACTACTACGCCCTCGTCGCCGACCGCATGCTCCCCTACATCGCCAACCGCCCGCTCTCGCTCGTCCGCTGCCCCCAGGGCTCCAGCCAGCCCTGCTTCTTCCAGAAGCACGTCAACGCCTGGGTCCCTCCCGGCATCAAGACCATCGATATTCAGGACAAGGTCAACGCCACACCGGAGCCCTACATCACCCTCGACACCCCCGAGGCCATCGTCTCGCTCGCCCAGATGAACGTCCTCGAGATCCATCCCTGGGGCTCCACCAACGACGACCTCGAGCACCCCGACCGCCTCATCTTCGACCTCGATCCCGACCCCGACCTTCCCTGGCTCACCGTCGCCGCCGCCGCCGCCGAAGTTCGCCAGCGCCTCAAGAACGCCGGCCTCGAAAGCTTCCTGAAACTCACCGGAGGCAAGGGCCTGCACATCGTCGCTCCCATCCGCCCCACCCTCACCTGGGCCGAGCTCAAAGCCGCCGCCCACACCTTCGTCCTCTCCATGGAGCGCGACAACTCCGAGCTCTATCTCACCAAGATGACCAAATCCTCCCGCGTCGGGCGCATCTTCCTCGACTACCTCCGCAATCAACGAGGCGCAACGGCGGTCGCCCCCTACTCTCCCCGCGCCCGCGCCGGCGCCACCATCTCCCTCCCCCTTCCCTGGACCGCCCTCACCCGCAACGAACACCCCATCCTCTCCGTCCACGACGTAGTCGCCAACCACATCAAGCTCCGCCCCGACCCCTGGAAGACCCTCCCCACCACCCACCAGCAACTCCACCCCCAACACTTCGCCGTCCTCTAACTCCACGCCGCTCGCTTTCGTTTGTCATCCCTCCGGGAGCCTGCTTCTCGGCACCGCCCCGTTTGCGTTGTCGTACCAGATCTCGCCTGGGCGCGAGAGGCGCGCCGTCACGGTTGATCGACACCGAAGTGCGCTCTGCGCTGCTGGGCCATGCGATAGCAGTCGCCAGACAATGCGCGGGCAGGATTCGAAACTCTGCCGGGGATAACGATTGCAAAGAGTCCGGACAAGGAAGATAATTCCCTCCGCCCGGGTAAAGCGCGGCAGGTCCTTGCTGAGAACGACCCTCACCGGGTGCTATTTCGAAATGGCTTCTTTGAACCTGGGTACCCTTACCGAACGCAAATTCAAAATTCGACGTGGAACCTGAGGATATCTTTATGCCGACGCACCCTCTCGACAGAACCACCCACAGTCTCCGGCGGTTTCTCACCGGCGTGACCGCACTTGCAATGGCAGGCGTGGCCCTCTCTGCTTCAGCCGCTACACTCTGTGTAAAGATTGGCGGCCATGGCTGCAGTTCTACCATCGGCGCCGCAGTCTCCGCGGCTTCACCCGGCGACGTCATTCAAGTCTGGCCCGGCGTTTACACCGAGCAGGTGGTCCTCACGAAATCTCTTTCCCTGATCTCCATGTCGCCGCATGGCGCAATCATCGACGCCTCCCATCTCGCCAATGGCATCTGGGTCGACGGCATGAGCGCAGCGCCAAATCCCGGCGTGGCCAACGTAATCATCTCCGGGTTCATCGTCCGCAAGGCCAACTTCGAGGGCATCCTCCTCACCAACGCGACCAATGTCACCCTGGTCGGCAATGAGGTGACCGACAATGACCAGGCTCTTGACAGCGCTAGCGGCTCCTGTCCAGGGATTCCCGCCTTTGAGACCAGCGAAGGCGGTGACTGCGGCGAGGGGATTCACCTGATGGGCGCGGATCATTCCACCCTCCTGCGCAATGACGTGGGACATAACGCGGGCGGCATCCTCACCTCGGACGAAACCGGACCCAGCTCCCACAACCTGATCAGCGAGAATTTCATCCACGACAACGTGTACGACTGCGGAATCACGCTGGCTTCTCACCCACCGGCTGCCCTTACCGGAGCGCATCTCTCCTTTGGCGTCTGGTACAACACCATCTCCCACAATGCTTCCCTGCGGAACGGAACGCAGGCGGCGGGTGCGGGGGTCGGCATCTTTGCGCCATCGCCAGGAACCACCGATACAGGCAACGTGGTCATCGACAATGACATCCGGGATAACGGTGCCACCGGCGTCGCCATGCACAACCACGCTGCACCTCCATCCGCTCCGCCCGTCAACCTGAATGACAACACCATCGTTGGCAACCGGTTTTCCGGAAACGGCCCCGATAATCCGGGCGCCCCCACACCCGGTCCGACCGGCATCAACATCTTCAGCGCAGGCCCCATCACCGGTACAGTCGTCTCTCAAAACACCTTTGACCGTGAAGCCATTGATATTGGATTCAGCGCTCCGGCTGGCCAACTCAATGTCCACTTCAACGACTTCTCTGCGGGCATCGCTGTTGACAATTTGGGCGCCGGAACCGTGGATGCAACCGAAAACTGGTGGAACTGTCCAACCGGTCCGAACCACCCACGGTGCGCAACCATCCAGGGCTCCGGCGTTTCCTACGCGCCGTGGCTGACACAGCCATACCAGGACGACGGCTCGACCGCACCGCCCTGGGCCGACTAAAGACGGTCCACCTGCGCTATCGGGAGCACGGCTCATCCGTGCCGTCGCTCCCGAATGCCCAGCCACCAAAATTCCCGTTCAGGTTCGCCCCATGCGTCCTTCAGCGTGCCCCCATGCTAATAGCTGAGGCGGACCGCGATCGCCACCCTGCGCAAGCACCTTCTCAACGAAATCGTTAGCGCCAGCACGCAGATCGCGCTTCGGATGAGCGCCGAAATCTCTGCTCCCTTTGAAAACCTGAACCTCGTCCAACAATTTGTTAAACTAAACCTTTGCTCCAGGAAGGAGCCCCATGTCCGCCACCGCGACATCCCCCGCCGCCACACCGCCCGCCATCACCGAACTCCATCACTGGATCGCCGGAGCCCCCGTCGCCGGCACCTCCAATCGTTTCGCCGACGTCTACCACCCCGCCTCCGGCATCATCCAGTCCCGCGTCCCGCTCGCCACCGCCGCAGAAGTCGACGCCGCCGTCGCCGCCGCAGCCTCAGCCTTCCCCGACTGGTCCGCCCAGCCGCCCCTCCGCCGCGCCCGCGTCCTCTTTCGCTTCCGCGAAATCTACGAGCGCCGCCTCGACGAAGTCGCCGCCCTCATCAATCGCGAGCACGGCAAAGTCTTCTCCGACGCCCGCGGCGAAGCCACCCGCGGCCTCGAAAACATCGAGTTCGCCACCGGCATCCCTCACCTCCTCAAAGGCGAGCTCACCGAACAAGTCGGTTCCGGTGTCGACTCCTACTCCATGCGCCAACCCCTCGGCGTCGTCGCCGGTATCACCCCCTTCAACTTCCCCGCCATGGTCCCCCTCTGGATGTTTCCCCTCGCCCTGGCCTGCGGCAACACCTTCGTCCTCAAGCCCTCCGAGCGCGACCCCAGCTCCGCCAACCTCCTCGCCGAAATGCTCAAGGAAGCCGGCCTCCCCGACGGAGTCTTCAACGTCGTCCACGGTGACAAGCTCGCCGTCGACGCCATCCTCGCCCACCCCGGCATTTCAGCTGTGAGCTTCGTCGGCTCCACCCCCATTGCGGAGTACGTCTACCGCACCGGCACCGCCACCGGCAAACGCGTCCAAGCTCTCGGCGGCGCCAAGAACCACATGATCGTCATGCCCGACGCCGACCTCGACCTGGCCGCCGACGCCCTCGTCGGTGCCGCCTACGGCTCCGCCGGTGAGCGCTGCATGGCCATCTCCATCGCCGTCACCGTCGGCAGCGCCACCGCCGACAACCTCATCGCCAAACTGGAATCCCGCATCGCCGACCTCCGCGTCGGCGACGGCGCCCAGGACGCACCAACCGGCGAGTCCGACCTCGGCCCCCTCATCACCCGCGCCCACCTCGACAAAGTCACCAGCTACATCGCCCTCGGCACCGAAGAAGGCGCCGACCTGGTAGTCGACGGCCGCAACCCAAAACTCACCGCGCCTCCAACAACTGGCAACGGAGAACTGAAAACTCAAGAAGGCTTCTTCCTCGGCGCATCCCTCTTCGACCACGTCAAGCCCACCATGCGCATCTACAAAGAAGAGATCTTCGGCCCCGTCCTCGGCATCGTTCGTGCCAACAACTTCGAGACCGCCCTCCAGCTCATCAACGACCACGAGTACGGCAACGGCACCAGCATCTTCACCCGCGACGGCGACACCGCCCGCGACTTCGCCCGCCGCGTGCAAGCCGGCATGGTCGGCATCAACGTCCCTATCCCCGTCCCCATGGCCTTCCACAGCTTCGGTGGATGGAAGCGCTCCCTCTTCGGCGACCATGCCATCTACGGCCCCGAAGGCGTCCGCTTCTACACCCGCTTGAAGACCGTCACCGCCCGCTGGCCCACCGGCATCCGCTCCGGCGTCGACACCACCATGCCCACCCTCGGCTAACCCTGGAACACGCAGTAGCAACTCGGCGTCCAAGAGCACCGTTCACCGCTGTCATAGCTGTCCCTCGGAAAACCGGTAGCCATATTGTGGCTCCGTCAGCAGGTACTTGGGATTGCTCGGATCTTCTTCCAGCTTCTTGCGCAACTGGTGGATAAACGTTCGTAAGTACTCCAATTCCTCTCCATACTCGGGACCCCATATCTTCGTCAGCAGTCGAGCGTGACTCACCGGAGTTCCAGCGCGCGTCATCAAGCTGTGCAGCAGCTCGAATTCTTTCGGCGTGAAGCGAATGGGCTGTCCACCTTTCGCCACGGTGCGGCGCATCGGATCGAGGACGATCGGCCCCACGGTAAGCACCGTCTCCGTCTCTTCCTTGATGCTGCGCGCCATGCGCATCGAAGCTCGGATCCGAGCGACCAGCTCACGCAATTGAAATGGTTTTACGATGTAGTCGTCTGCCCCCTCGCCAAGCGCCTCCACCGTATCGTCTTCGCTGTCGCGCACCGTCAGCATAAGAATCGGGAGCCTCGCCGAATGCGCGCGGAGTTGCCGACACACCTCAATGCCACTCATCCCGGGCATATTGATATCAAGCAGCACGGCGTCGAACTGGATGGTGCGGACTAACGCAATCGCTTCCTCGCCTCGCGCCGCTTCAACCGTCGTGAACCCCAAATTCCTGAGCGTTGTCTTCAACGCATGGCGTATCGAAGCTTCATCATCGACGATGAGTATTTTCCCGGAGTCCATATTCGCTGCCTCGTGATTCGGTAGTTGGAAGGGATAGATAAAACGTTGTGCCCTCACTCTCGGCACTGATCACCCATACATGACCGTGGTGTGCCTCGGCGGCTTTTTTGACGATCGACAAACCCAATCCGGTCCCCTCCGCTCGCCTCCTGGTCTCAGGACGCCGATAGAAGCGCTCGAAGATCCGTTCACGATCTTCCACCGGAATAACCGGCCCCTGATTACGAACCGCAATCAATAGATTGGAGCTGCTGTCCGAGACGGATACGTCAATGGTTGTGCCTGGATCGGAATACTTCGAGGCATTGTCGAGATACTGCGTGAGGATCATCAGGAGTAGTTCCTTGTCCCCCTCCACGATCGTTTGAGGCTCCGGAATCGAAACGGTAAGCGGATGCCCCTTCAGCGATTCCGATAGCTCTTCGCGAACCTCCTCAACCAGCTGCAGGAGATTGACCTTTTGCGGAACCATCCCAACCTCCTCCGCTTCCAGTTTTGCGGTCTGCAGAAGCCGATTACACAGATCGGTTAATTGGAGGCTCTCCGCATCGATCAGGGACGCGAGTTCCGCATGCAGGGGCGAGAGACCACCCGATTCGAGCAGGCCCGCACTGGCGATGCGGATGGCCGTGAGAGGAGTTTTGAAGGCATGGCCAAGGGCGTCCAGAACCACGCCACGAAGCTGTTCGGTCTTCGAAGCCGCCTCCGCACGATGCTCGTTTTCGAAGGAGCGTGCGCGCTCGAAGGGCATCGCAGCGAGCGTTGCCAGGGCATCCGCAATCGTTCCGTTTACATCGCCCTGCACGGCGATTGCGCCAACGCAGGTTCGTCCCACCAGCAGCACGCGCGTCGCGATGCGTTTGCCCGGATCATCCTGATTCTTGCTCTGAAGATAGGCAGACCGCGCAACCGACGCTTCTTCGTCGCTCCACGGACCGTCGCTGTCCAGCCGACCCTTCTCCGCATCGAAGACGGCAACGTTCTCCGCTTCAAAGGTTTGCCGGATGAGACAAGCCAACTGGGGTCCAAGAGGACGCCGCAGGGCAAGCAGCGCGGTGCCGCGGCTGAGCGCGTACAACTGACGAATGCTCTTTTGCTGCGCCGCAACTTCCCTTGCCTTCTGCCGTTCGCGCGAAGACATGCTGCCCATCACCAGCGCGCAGACCTCGAAGGTCATCAGCGCCATCCAGCCGCTCGCATCCGCAATATTGAAGTGCAGGACGGGAGGAATATAGAAGTAGTCAAGACAGACGGCGGCCGCCAGCGAGAGAATCGCTCCAAGCCTTAGTCCCGAAGTTACCGTGGCGAATACGGTGATCAAGAGATAGATCAGGCTGGCCGTGTACAGCGATACATGCAGCAAGTACCCTGCATATCCAAGCAATGCCAGAACAACGCACCCGAGAAGGATCTCCCCGGTAGCTCGAACAGCGCGTCTTCGCATAACTCCATCGAGCGTTGCAGGCATCATCGATCGGCATACCAGAAAGGCTGTTCGTCGCGTTGGACGAACAGCCTGCCCCAGTAGGCTAATGCACTGCACATAAAGAATCTATAAGGAACCCATCAGAAATCGGTAAGCCGCTCGATCGCTACTCACCCTGGACCAGCCTAGTGGGGTCTCGCGAAGGATTGAGCCAGTTGCTGGTAATGGTCGGCCTTGGCGGCCTTCGCATTCGCGTCCTGAAGATAATAGTCATAAAGATAGTGCGCCGAATCCACGGGACTCGGGTACTTTCTCGGGGGATACGCCTTGCGACGATCCCATTCCTGTTTCTCCTCCGCGGCCTTGACACGGCTCAACTCCGCAGCGTGGCTATAGTAATCGCGAAGAGCGCTATAGTCCGCCGGCGTCTTCGCATTCGCAACGATCGAACGAAGTTGGGCCCGGGTATAGTGGGCCTGCGCCTCGGCGGTAGTGGTGGTAGTCTGTGCTCCTCCCATGGATGCTCCAAACACACAGAAGATGGCAGCTACAACGATCCCTTTCATGACGTGACCTCCTACATGTTAAGAGTCACGCAAGGGTCATAAGGAGCGCATAAGGATGTTAAATATTCGAGGGGGTCCCCACCCTGGACCCCTCATCCTGCGAATTCACAGTCGCACCGGGCGAGGCCAGCAGGCCTCGCCCGGTGCCGTCCGTCTACGCCGAAGTTGGTCGAGTTTCGATCAATATCGATTTCCCCGCCGCTTTGCCGGTCTTCAGGAAGTGGAAACTTCCATAAATACCCCATACCGCCGCGATGCCCAGCGCCAGCAGCGGCTCCATCTTCGTGCCGTACCCCATGAACGGACCCACCAGATAGAACCCCATGCACGCCAGATTCGCGCACAAGCCGAACAACGGGATCGCCAGGTGTCGAACAACATTGAACTTCGGATGCTTGTGATACGCAACCATGCAGAGAGTACAACTCAGCGCATACAGCAGGAACGTCCCAAAGTTCGAAGCCAGCGTAACCGTCAGCAAACTATTCGGAAGCGCCGCCATCTTATCGTGCGTCGTGTACCCAAAGCTGGAAAGGAGGCCATGCGGAATCGCAGCGATCGCAGCCGCCGACGGAGCTCCGCCATCGCCGAACACCATCGCCACCGCAATGCAGCCGATCACCGCCGAGATCGCAGCCAGCGTCCACACCGCACGATGCGGCGTCAGATTATTCTTGTGCAGCAACCCAAAGCGATTGGATACCTCTTGATCCTTGCCCATCGCATAGGTCACGCGCGCTCCTGTATTCATGCACGAAAGCGTCGTCCCGATCAGCGCCAGCACCACCGTCGCCGCCTCGCACAGCATGAACGTTCGCCCATGCCCCGGCCCGAACAGCGCATCGCCAACCATCACCATCATGTCGCCGATCGGAGCCGCCGAACCCGTCGCACTCTGCATCGTATAGCCGCTATTCAGAAAATAATTCGCCGCAAAGTATTCGAAGCAGTAGAAGACCACGCCCTGCACCAGCAGCGACGTGATCACCGCAATCGGCACATCCCGCTTCGCATTCTTCGCCTCCCCGCCCATCGACGTCACCGACTCGAACCCCACCAGGATCAGAATCGCCACCGTCGCTTGAATGAATACCCAGCTCCCATGATGGGGACTGATCACCGACTTCGCATTCGTATGCGTGAGGAAGTTTCCCGCAGCATCGTGCTCCGGATAGCTCACATGGTACGGAACCGGTTTGCCGCTCGCATCCAGCTTCGGTAACGGCACACCGCTGGCATCGCGCACAATCGTGTCCGTCGCAACCCCACCAACCACCGCCGTGGTCGTCTTGAACTCGTACGTGTACGCTTCACCGCTCGTCGAATCAAACTGGTAGGCAACCGACCCCGGAGGATGATTCATCCGGTAGCCAAGCGCCAGCACGCTGAAGATCATCAGCGCCGTAATCTGCACGACATTGATGCCGAGATTGATCGCCGTGGAAGCATTCGCCCCGCGATACGCGATATACGCCACGGCGAAGGCGAAGACCACCGCCACGCCCATCATGAACAGCATCCCGGGATTCGACGCGCTCATAAAATTCGGATACAGCGTCCCCACCAGGTACCCCGACACGATCCCCATCGTCCCCACCATCACTCCCGGATAAATCCAGTAGTAGAGATGAGACGCCCAACCCACAATGAACTTCGAGATGCGCGCATACTTCCACGCACGCTCACGATTCAGAAATGCCTGCTCCGCAAAGTAATAGGAACTGCCCGTCCCCGGATAGAGCTTCGCCATCTCCGCATAACAGACTGCCGTCGAGAGACACAGCACGAGCGCACCAATGACGCCCATCCACATCGACGGTCCGGTAACACCCGTAGTCGCCTGGATGAAGAACGTCAGCCACAGAAAAGCGCCCGGCGCAATCAGCGCCATCGCATTGCTGGTGAGCCCCGTGAGCCCCAGCGTCTTTTTCATTTCGACTGCAGGTATGTCTGCCATGTATTCCTCCACAAAATAATGTCTGCTGCGTGGGTGCTGCTTACCTGTAACGAATCCCGCCAGGATGAAGGCGAACCCTCTGCCCTTACGTCTTCGGCCCAAAGAAAGCGATCAAGGACACCTCGACCGTGGACTGGCCGTTGACCGAGGCCGGAATACCATTCTTCTGAAAGTAGAGTTGGTCGGAGTGATCGTGGCGATACTCCGCGCGTGCCAGAATGCCCGCATGAATGAGGTAGTCTGCCGTGCCCGTCACCTCGCTCAGCTTCTGCGCGGTGCCGGTCGTGAATCCGTTCGGATCGGCATAATACTCGCCGCGCACGGTGGCCGTGATCTTCGAGGTCACCTGCACATGGCCCGCTCCCGCAATTCCCTGCCAATGCGCCAGGCTGCCGACGCCGGTATTGGTGGCATTGGCATTCCGATTCTGGCCGTAGTCGTAATTGATATAGGCGTTGAACTTCGCGCTGGGCGTCAGCAACAAAACCGCGTCCAGCAGATTGCGATCCCCATGATCGGTATTGTTATTCTCCGGCCCCACATAATAGGTAGCGTTCAGGGTGTAGTACTTCTTCGCCTGCACCAGCGTCAGCCCGACCGTCTTCCCGGAGTTATTGTCAAAGATGTTGTTCCATCCCTGCACCACCTGTACGCCCGCCGTGATCGTCGACGTCACGGGCATGCTGGTGCGCACGCCGAAGTGATAGTAAGGAATCGCGAAAGAGAATAGCAGCGATCGGGAATAACTCCAGTTGTCCGCCGACTCGATCACCTCCGCACCGGCCGACGTCACGAATTGGCCAAAATCGGCCTCGAACCCCTTCCACTTCGCCGGCTTGGCCGAGACAAACATCTGCTCGACATACTTCAACCCGCCGCCCGATGGATTCGCCGGGTGCATCAACTCGAATGCCGACCCTAAGCCGATATCTGCACGGATACCAAACGGTGCCGGATCATGCGCCAGAACGATCTTTGCTTCCGTCAACGATACGGTGTTGGCTCGGATGTCAAAGTTGCGCAAGAGCGTGTCTCCGTCATCAGGATGGTTCGCATCGAAGTCGTAATAGCCATCGACGATGCCACTTACGCTGATCGGGCTCTTTGCCAGAACACCAGGTTCCGGAGCCGCCGAAGGAGCCGAGATCACAAGGGAGGCCGCCGCCGCTGGCGCTGCGGGAACGGCCGCTGCCTGCGGAGCTGCGGAGGTTGGCGGTGCAGCCGCCTGCGCATTGGCATACTTGGTAGGTTGAAGAATCGAAAGGGCCCCGAGGATGACGTACAAGCTCTGCTGCGCGGTCTTAATTGCCAACTAGAGATCTCTTTTCTCCGCGACCCATTCTTCACAAGTCGTCGGAATCCAGGTAGGAGTCGAGGCATTGAGCGAATTGAAAACACACCACTTCGTTCGTCTACAACAAGGAATCTGTTGCAGGAAGTTGGGGGTGAGCGTGCGATAACTCTTGGTGCGCTGGCGACAGTTCAGCTAATTTAGTGCAGCAAGTCATTAAAAAGCCATAAACATTGTGAGATTATGAGAAAGAACTACATCCACATCGCGATATCTCACACAACGGATGAGCGCAACCGCCACGATGATTGCTGGGTTATTCAGAGAACGCAGACTTGCCTCAAGCGAGTTCGCCGCGCTCTCCATCCCCCTGGCATTGTGCGTTTGAATCAGCCCGCCACGGAGCCCCGCTGCTCCCACTTCCCGATATCGTGGTGAGAATGAGTAAGGATCTTTCTACGTGCGAGTCCAGTCCCTTATGCTGCGATCTTTCCCGGGCCCACGCTTAACTTCTCGCACGCATTGGCCCATCGGTCGATATGCCTTCTCCTTGCAATGCATGGTCGCACTGCTCCTGCCGCCCTTGCTCGCTCGCATTGCTTTGGCCTTCGGCATCGAGGGAACGTCCTTCAATCTGTTGTTCCTCTTTCTCGCAGTCGTAGTCGCCATCTACTTTGGCTTCTGGCAAGCTTCGATAGTCACCGTCTCCGCGATTCTTTGCCTAACGTACGTCTCTGCCCCGCCAATAAGCATCCACCACCTCGCTACAACTCACAATGCGATCACTCTGGTCATCTTCGAGCTCACCGCACTTGCAGTGAACCGCGTTGCCGCAAGCGAAAAACAACACGTTGCCGAGAATGAGATGCAACGCCATCGAACGCAGCGTCTCCACGCCGTAAGTCACAATGTCCTTCTGCTCAGCGTGCAAGAATCCCCGGAGAGACAGATCGCCGAGTTTATCCAACAGGAGTTCGAACTCGACGCTGTAGCGATTGTTGGCAACTTTCCCCATGCGGTAGGCACCGCTGGTTTATGGGCACGGAACGAGGAGCCGGCCAACGAAGAGACACTGCGTGCCTTCGCCACCAAACATCATCAACTCCCCGGAGTCTCCAGCCGCCTGCTGCACAGCGCGAGAGGATCGCTCGGATCCCTCCTGGTCCTGGGCGACATCCCGCAGGTGGTGCTCGACTCGTTAGCGTCTCTCGCGGCGCTTGCGTTGGAGCGCCATCGCGCCTGCGTCAATGAAAGCGCGGCCGATGCAGCTCGCCAGACTGAGCAGCTTCGCACCACGGTGCTCGACGGCCTCGCCCATGCGTTCAAGACACCTCTCACCATCATTCGCGCAGCCAGTTCAGGATTGCTCGAAGCCGGGCATCTGGACGAGACGCAGCACCAGCTCACCGAAATGATCGATGAGCAGTCCGAGAAGCTCGATGACATGACCACGCGTCTTCTTGAGACGGCCAGGGTGGAGGGTGAAGCAATGCGTCTGCAACGCGAGACCATCGATCTTCCCTCGCTGATCCACGAGGTGGTGCAAGGGTTTCGCTCGGACTCGACGGGCCCCGCGAGCGCGCTCAGCGATCATCCCGCGATCGACATCTGCTCGGATGGAGAGTTCGCTCCGATCACCGGGGATTTCGACATGATCGCTTCCACCTTGAGCGAGCTCTTGCAGAATGCCGCGAAGTACTCCGCCGTCGGCTCCCCCATCACCATCGCCTTGTCTGGAAACGCCGACGAAGTTGTTCTCTCGGTGCAAAACTTCGGGCCCGTTATTCGCATGGAAGACCGCAATCGAATCTTCGAAAAGTTTTACCGCGGCTTGGATCACCGCCACGCCGCACCAGGGACAGGAATCGGCCTATCCGTCGCTCGCAGGGTCACCGAGGCGCATGGAGGACATATCTGGGTAACCAGCGACGATGTGCATGGCACGACCTTCCATCTTTCCTTCCCCACAGGAGTCACGGCATCCGCATTCGCCAAAGGATAGTGCAATGAAGGCAAAGCTTCTTGTTGTAGATGATGAAGTCTTGATTTACAAAGTAATCGCCAGCACGCTGCGCCCGCTCGGCTTTGACGTCGTCGGTTCTGCTCGAGCCGAGGAAGCCATCTCGCTCATCGGCCTGTCGCACTTCGATACGGTGCTGCTCGACATCAATATGCCGGGCATGGGCGGGATCGCCGCCTGTCGTGCCATTCGTCGCATCGCCCCAACCCTGCCCATCCTCATGTTGACGGTCAGGAACTCCGTGGACGACAAAGTCGAGGCATTGGAGGCCGGCGCGGACGACTATGTGACCAAGCCTTTCGCCATTCGCGAGCTGATCGCACGCGTCAATGCCGCGATCCGGCGTGGGCAATCCCCGGCACTCGCCGATATCCCCCTCGTCATTGGCGATGTCTCTCTCTGCAACAAGCGCCGCGTCTTTCTGAAGCGCGGCCATCCCATCCCCCTCACCCGCACGCAGTTCGATATCCTTCATCTGTTGATGTGCAATCAGGGCCGCCCCGTCGCGCACAAGAAAATCCTGAGCACCATCTGGGGAGCTGAATTCAAGGATCACATCGAATATTTGAGAACCTACGTGCGCGAACTCCGCAAACGAATTGAAGACGATCCGGCCCACCCGCAATATCTATTAACGGCTCCCTACGTTGGCTATCGCTTTCGCGAATAACGCCACGTAACCCCGACCGTCGTTCTCGAATCTCAACGACTGCGCCTCCTGCTCGCCGCAAGCCCGCTCACGGACGTGCCGGTTTTGATCGCCTGCAGACCAATATATTTTTGGATTTGCTTCGTTCCTGCTTGCATGAAGAGGTTGCGGCGGAGTATTTTCTCAAGCATCAAGGGTCGGCAAGTCGCTCCGTCACCGGGTGCGTGGATCGCGCTGATTCGAGGAGGCATATCGTGGGCGGCATCCCCTCCAACTACACGGTGGATATGTCTCTGGATCTGGTCAGCCCCGTCGAACTTGCCGGAATTCCCAGCTCCTACCAACTGGACATTACCTCCCTGCCGAAAATTCAGATTGGTCTCGACCCCATCACCATCAACCCGCTGAATCTGTCGCTGCAGATCACGCAGATCCCCTCGATTCGGGCGCACGTTCCCGCCAACTTTGTCGCAGGATTCTCTCTATTCGGATTCCAGCTGGCATCGATTCAACTCTGCGGTGAAGCGCAGGTGATTACCGAGCCCTACGTTCCCAATCTGTGCGAGCCATGCGGGACGGCTGTCTTCATCGAGCCGCCGCCGCCCGCCGCTCCGCCCGGTGCGGGGAGAACCGTCGCGCAGCCCCAAACCAGGTCTAACGCGCGGAAGAGAGCCACGCCGTGAGCCCGCCGGTCAAGCCGCTCCGCTTCCGGGGAGCTCCGATTCGCCTGACAGCCACCTCTGTCGAGGTGACTCCTCCGCCTCAGTCCGGACTCGCGTTCTTTCCCGGAGCCGCCCCGTCTCCCTTGCGGATCCGCACGCTGCATGCGACCAACCCGACCGTGACGCTGCTCAGCTTCCGTCTTCCGCGCACCACCAAGCCCGGACATTACGACGGCACCATGGAGCTGGGTGGGTCTGCGATGCCGATTGAGATCGAGGTGCAGCCGCGCCCCCAGATGCGCTTCTATCCCGCGTGGCTCTCGTTGGCGGCGCACCCGGATGAGCACCTCGAAATCAATGTCGGCGCCGTCAATCTCGGCAACGTGGAGGTTCCCATCGAGCGCCGGTCCACCTTCTGCCTCTTCGAGCCCCGTGGCGTGGATGTTGCGATCTACCACGTGCTCACCGAAGAGCCTCCGGCCGACCAGCGACGCATCGATCGCGCAGCCGAGGAGATTGCCAAATCGCACGGCGGCCTGGTCCGTGCCATCGTGCGCGAAGGCGCGGGAAACCTGCCGCCCGGAGAGTTTCGGGAACTCGTCGTCGAGTTGCATTTCAGTGAGCGTGTGCGGCCTGGCCGCAGCTACTACGGTGCCTGGTTTCTCGGCGAATCCGGTTTAGGAATCCAGGTGGAAGGCACGGAACCTTCGGGAGGAATTTGAGCCATGGGCAGCAATCTTGAAACTGCGGTGACCGCTGCGTTTAAGGCTGCGGAGAATCTGCTGGAAGCCGGAGCGAATGTCAGCACCAGTCTTCTGAATCTGCTCACCTCGGGAACGCCGGGAGCCCTGGGCGGCGTCGTGAACTGGGCCGCGAATGCAAGCCACGGCAGCGATTGCGCCTGCCATATTCCCCCTCCCTGCTGGATGCCCCGCACGCTGCACCACGTCGTGAGCTATGGCGTTGCCGGAGATGAAGCCAGCCTGACCTTCGAGATCACAAACGAATCGATGATGGCGCGTTCGATCAGGATCTTCACCACTACACCGATGGCCGGCCTCAGCCTCACCTCCACGACGGTGAACCTTGCGGCGATGGCGCGGACCGAGGTGACCGTCGTCTACACCATCCCTGCCGGCACCACCGCCCATCCAGGCACGGAGATTCTTCTCTGGATCTCCGGTTGCCGACTCCATTTCCAGCGCTGGATCGTCAGACTCGGAACCGTCTCGGCTGACACCGATCAGGAGGTCCGCGTGAAGGATGGCCCCGAGAATCTCCATCACTGGTACGACCACTTCTATTGTCAGCACCCCTGCTCCGAACTGCGAGACGGGGGGAAGGGATGAGGACAGAATTTTCCCTGGGCAGGTTTGTCGGCCAGGCCTTGGAAGCCAACCTGCGCTACATCACCCTCGCCACGAGCGTGGCCAACTCCGTCGCCGATGCAGCCTTCGCAAACCTCTCCGCAGACCAAAGCCGGACCGTTACGACGGCCGCGAAACGCGCACAGCCGAAGCAGTTGACCCTCCCTCCGCAACCACAGGCCCCGCCTGCGGCCATCCTTCTGGAAGGAGCCGCCGGCAGCACGCCAACAGCTCTCTTTCTTCTCGCAAACTATCTGCCGCACGAGGTCGAAGCCAGCGTCGAGATCTCGCCCCTTACTACCCCGAGCGGGAGGAAGCTGAAATCGACGCTGCAGTTCGACAAGCGGACCATCGTGCTCGCTGCCGGGCAACAAGTCGTCGCAAAGATCACCGCACCCATCACCACGAAACTGGTCCTGGGAGAGCACTACACGGGCGAGATTCGTGTGCGCGGTATTCCTGGCGCGACGGTTCCGCTCGGGCTCCGGCGGATTCCCGACCCGGTGGCAGATAAGCCCCGTCGGTCGCGCTCGTCGATCGACTCCTCCGCTTCCAGCAATAAAGCAAAGCCTTCGCGGCGTCCCCGTGCAGCGGCAACCATCACATCGCGCGCGTAGGCTCGGCGGATCCCTTCCTCGGAGAAATGACCCATGGGCACAGTCGTCGTTGAGCAGGAAGAGACCCAGCATGTATGGCAGTTGCCCGAGCGGCTGGGCCTCGTTCCGGACCTCGACCGCCTGCGCGCCTATCTCGCCGCATGGGTGAGTGAGACCGATCCCGAAGTTCGTCCCATGATCGAGTGCCAGCTTTCCGGACGAGCGAAGTACTTTCGTCCCGTGGCCGCCTTCGCCTGTTGGCGCGCCATGAGCGACCAACCCGTGCCCCAGGAACTGCTGCGCTCCGTTGCCGGCATCGAACTGCTGCACAACGTCAGCCTCATCGTCGATGACATTCTCGACCGTTCGCGCTATCGCCGCGGCGCTCTCTCCCTGCACTGCCGCTACGGATTTCTGCCCGCCCTCATGACCTCGGGCTACATCATGGCCGCAACCTCCAGGCTGGTTGCCGACGATCCCTATGCGGTCCATCTGCTTGCGGAGTTGATGCAGCGGCTGGGGGTTGCCGAGTGCCTGCAATGGCGACTGCGCCGGCAGCCCCTCGGCACCGAAGACTGGCGAGGAATCGCTGGCGAAGATACCGGATCCATGTTCGAGATTTGCGCACGCGCGGGAACCCGCGACGACCGCCTCAGAAAATTCGGGCGGCTGCTGGGCATCCTCTATCACGGATGCGACGACGTAGCCGATGTGCGCGGCACCACGGCGCTCGGCGGCGGCTCGGCCAAAGACATCGAAGACGCCATCCTCACCCTGCCCGTTGCCGTCGCGATGCGCGATCCGGAAGTCGCGCAGATGTTTCGCACCTCCAGCCCGGCCAACCGCGCCGCCCTCACCGCGAAACTGGTCGAAGCACTGCCCGAGGCGGAAGATTACCTCGACACCGTCGCCGCTGAAGCCGAACAAGAGGTGCGCGCCAACGCCCTCAACCCTGACCGCCTTCTGGCGCTGATTCGCGATACCCGTTTGCTCTCGAGGGCTTGATATGACCGCCGCCAAATCCCCAGCAACGAAGCGTACCGGGCAGAAGACGAACGCAGCCCCATCGACGAAGTCAGGCCGCGTTGCTCCGATCTCGCAGGCCGGCTCCACGTCCGCGATCTACGACGTCATCATCGCCGGAGGAGGGCCGGCCGGCAGCATCCTGGCCTGGAAGCTGGCCACCCAGGGCGCAAAGGTCCTGCTGCTCGAACGAACGAAATTCCCCAGGGAAAAAGTCTGCGGAGATTACGTCGAACCGCGCGGCCTCCGCATCCTTAGCCAGATGGGCGGCCTCGCCGCTCTCGAAGCGACATCGCCCCTCCCCATCACGCACTCTTCAACCTGGGTCGACGACCGCTGCGAGTACTCCGACAAAATACCCTTCTACGGCGTGCATGACACCCTCCCGCCGCACGGCTACATTGTGCCGCGTCACGTCCTCGACACCATCCTGCTCGACATCGCCGCAAAGCAAGGCGCACACGTCCGCTACGAAACCTACGTCACCGGCTTCACCTGGAACGGCCCGTCGGGCCAGGACGGCGTCACGGTGCAGAGCCAGTCCAAGGGTATCGCTGAGAGCTGGTGCGCCCGCGCGATCGTCGGAGCCGATGGCGTCAACTCCGTCGTGGCGCGCACCGCCGGCCTGCTCGTGAACGATCCTCGCCACATCGCCCTCTCCCAGCGCGCATATGTCACCGGCTACTCCGGCTCGCTCGGAGAAGCAGCTTTTTTCTTCGACGAGGAGTTCTTCCCTGGTTACGGCTGGATGTTTCCGATGAGCGGCGGCATGGCAAACGTCGGCGTCGGCATCCTGAAGGAGACCTGCGAGCGCGGTGGCATCGCCGTTCCGCAATTGTTCCAGCAATTCTTTGCGAAGCTCAAAGCCTCCCATCCGGCGTGCCGTGACCTGAAGCTGCTCAAGCCGGCCATTGGCGGAATCGTCAAGACCTACGGATGTGCCGGTCCGAACTTCTTCGACCGCGGATTGCTGATCGGAGACGCGGGATGCTTCGTGGACCCGATGACCGGCGAAGGCATCACCCCCGCGATGGAATCCGCGCTGCTGGCCGCACAGGTGCTGATCGGCGCCTTGCGCGATGGAAATCTCGATGCCGCATCCCTCTCCATCTACGAAGAAAGGCACCGCGCCTATTTTGGTCCCGCCATGGCCTTCACCGACCTCTGCGCAACCACTCTGCGCAATCCGCACTTCTGGCCCTCCTGGAAGAGGGCCATCATTCGCGGTTGCCATCTCGCGCAGCAGGACAAGAGCTTCGCGGCAACGGCCGGAGGCTGCTTCGGAGGCATCGAGGTACTGCCGGCCAGCATTCTAGCCGAAGTGTGGAAGAAGACAGCCGAAGATCTCATCGCCTTCGCGCCGAAGAGCATCGACGAATTCATGCATGGCAAGCTGACGTCTGCAACCTCAGCTCTGCGCGATGTCACCGGATGGTTCGCCGGTTCCTGGACATCGATCTGCGACGATCCGCTCTGGCATGCGAGCTGGATGCTCGACGTACAGACCAAATGGCTTCGTGCCGCAGAGTATATGGTGCGAGGACAGAAGGATCCCCGTACCAAGGGCGTGAGCCAGGAAGTCACCGCATAAAACAGCGCGCCCAACCCACGCACCCCAGCCGATCTACTCCTTTGCCCGGGCTCTGCGCTTGCGTTTCGGCGCAGGGGTTGCGCTGGCAGCGGCAGCCGTTTTCTCAATCTCCTGGTTGAAGTGCTCCACCGCGGCCGCCGGCAGAGCCACCACCTCCCGCAGGTATTCGCGCGTAAGATCCCCGAGCTTCCCCACGAACTGCTGCGAAGTGCCCCCCTGCTCTGCCTTGTCGAGTTCCACCCGCAGTTTCTGCGTGTACTTATCCGCCGACGCGACCCAGTCCCCCCAGAACTTCAGCGCCGATCCAACTGCCGCCAGTTCCGTGCGCGCCATTTCCAGCATGATGCTGCGAACGTCCTCGTTGGTCGTCGATGCGGTAGCCTGTGCCATCATCCCACCTTTCTCACGCTGTATTTAGATCCCTTGCGCACGCCCGCGCGTTATCAGACCGCTACATCCAAATCGAACACGCGCACCTGCCTGCCGCACATCACTGGCCGAGGCCATCGCTCCGCTTCCCCGCCGTTGCGCGAAATCCTTCTTCCCTGCCACACCTCTCCGACCTCGCGGAACTCGGTGAGATAGCCGATCGGATCACTCGCGTAAATCAATGCTTCTTGGTCTCCCGCAAGAACTGCGCCGGCATTGCCGCCAACCTGCCCCTGCGACACGGGAAGACTCTCCCACTCCTGCCCGTCGGTTGAGCGAAACTCAATCAGCCGTCCTGCATCCGAGCGCACAAACACCTGTAACCTTTGATGCGCTTGATGCGCTTGATGCGCTTGATGCGCCTGATGCAATTCATGCGATGCGACGGCGCTCGGCGTTCCCGTCACGCTGACCGGCGCCGCGCCTTCGCGGCACCTGGCGATCGCGGAGATCGAGTAGGCCCCCATCGGCGTGCCGTCGAGGTCGACCAAGAAATCCCACAACTCGAACAATTCCTCTCGCGCGGAAGACCGGCCCTGTGCCGCGGCACACACAAATACGTGCAGTCTCCCGCGGAATTCCACGACGGCCGGATCACCAGCCAGGCTGCACACCGACGCTTCGGCGCCCAGGTCGACGTACCGCCATGCAGTTCCTTGCAGACGACGCTGGCACAGCAGTAACGCTTCGCCTCGCGGCGCAGAGAGTACAAAGACGCTGCCTCCTGCAACTGTAGCCACAGGGTTGGCATCCACCACGACGTTCGGCACAGGGATGGCCGAGACGCTCCATTCGCTCTCGGCGCCGCGTTGATATTCCAGCAACTGCCCGCCATTAAAGTACGCCATCATCGTATCGTCATGCATCACCGCCGACGGAATCCCGCTCACGAAGCGCTGGATTCCGTTCACCCTGTCGGGCAACCGCGTCAAATACACCGCACCCGTATCCGGATGGAGTTGCAGGCACAAGGGAGATAATGGCCACGGCGTGGAGAAAGGTGAACTCGGGTGATCCGCCTGGCCAGCGACGAACAGGTGCAAACCGCCATCCCCTGCGCTCAGTACGGATGGCACCCCGCAATGCGTGAGCACGCGCTCCTGGCGCGGGATCATCGTCTGATCACCATCGGACCCAGGCACATACTGCAGCAGCTTGCCCTGGGTGCATGTGCCGGGAGTGTAGATCGAGCCCGTTTGATACATGGAGCCCTCCGTTTCCGATGAGGCACACCCAATGCGTCTTCTGGAGCTTGTCAGGTTGAAGGTACTTTTAATCCTGGGAGAATCGGATGTCAACCGGTCTTCCGGCGTATTGCCAACTGAGTCGTGACCCTCCGCATCCGTTGATTGCCTCAAAGCGTCCGCGGAGTTGCATCAGAGGCTCACCGACGAGGGTTGGATTCCGGCCTTGGACCAGATGACAAAGCCACCCGGCTTCGCGAGAAACCGGGTGGCCCGTTTGCAGCGTTACCGCGTCGCTACGGCTGTGCCGTCAGCCAGGTCTGCAGATTCCCTTCCTGCGCCTGGCGCAACTGCACGCAGCTGTTAATGTTGTCGCCCGCAATCTTCAACTCCCGCTCGGCAGCCTCCACCTTGTGCGTGCCGAAGAACCCGAGCACCTCATCATGCTTCGCAGCCGAGCAGAAGCTTCCCGCCGCTCCCACCACCCGGTTGCCCGAGCTGATGGTGAACTGCGCGTGAATCGCCTCCCAATGCTCCGTGATGTAGGTCCACGCCTGCTCTTGCGTGTCGCGATTGCGCAGCAGCGTCGTCAGCAGGATCCAGCTGTCCTGGTTGCGCACCTTGCCCGCCGCCACCCTGTCCAGCGTGCGCGTTACCAGTGCCGGGTTGGTGAACTCGGCAGTCAGGAACAACATGCCCGTCTGCACCTCCGGGTTGCTGGTGGAAGCGCTCAGCGCCAGCACCTTGTCATACAGCGCAGCGTCACCGTTGCTCGCCGCGATGCCCAGTGCCGCCTGCGCCAGTGACGGCTCAACGGAGTTCTGGTCAGCAATATACCGCTCTGCCAGGGTGTGCGCCTCGGCGACGATCGCCGGGTCCTTCGCCTCACCCAGCACGCGGAACAACAGCGCCCGCAGCTGCTTCTTGTCCTCCGGCTCGACGTCCTTGCCCGTCGGAATCGGGCCCAGCGCCGCATACGCCGGCGCGAACTGCTTCCGCTCCCAGGCCTCGAGCGCCGCACGCTCCTCATCGGTCGCCGCAATGCTGTCTGCGATGGTCGCAACATTGCGCAGCGCGTCGCCTCAGTACGATCGCATTCGGATCGCGATGCAGCGCGGCCACCAGGTTCAAGTAATCGCCCACGGTCGCGTGATCGGACCGCGTCAGCGCCCACTCGTTGCCCATCACGGCAATCCGCTCCTCCGGCGTCAGACCGCTCTCCACGTGTGCGACGATGTCCGCGTAGACCGCCTTCGGATACACGATGCGGTAGTAGCCCCGCGCCCCCGCATCCGGGAACAGAAAGCTCGACCGCGGGACCCGCAGCTCTTGCTTGCGGCGACGCAAGCAGCTCGCACGAGGAGCCCTCTCCCGACTTGAAGCAGACCGGCAGCGTCCATGTCTGTGACGTTCCCTGCTGGGTGGTCGGATCGAGATAGAAGCGGCTCTGCGCCACCTGCACGCTGCTCTTGTTCGCATCGCTGAAGGTCAGCAGCGGAACCCCGGGCTGATGCGATCAGCGACGCCATGATCTTGTCCACCGGCTTCTTGCTGGTCGCCGTCTGCGCATTCCAGAAATCCTCCGCCGTCGCATTGCCGTACATGTGCGCCATCAGGTAGTTGTGCACGCCCTGGCGGAAGGTCTCCTTGCCCAGGTAGTTCTCCACCATCGACAGCACCGCGCCGCCCTTGCCGTAGGAGATGCCGTCGAACATCTCGTTGATCTCGGCCGGCGTATTTGCCTGCGCCATGGATCGGCATGCGTCGTCGCCAGCGAGTCCAGGTTCAGCGTCGCGTTCAACGTCACCGCGTCATCCTGCGAGTAGTGCCACTCCGGATGCCACGCCGCCGCCGCCTTGGTCTGCATCCACGTCGCGAAGCCCTCGTTCAGCCACGATGTTGTTCCACCACTGCATCGTGACCATGTCGCCGAACCACTGGTGCGCCATCTCGTGCGCCACCACCACCGCCACGCGCTTCTTCTGGTCCAGCGTCGCGGTCTTCGGGTCGATCAGCAGATCGGTCTCGCGATAGGTGATCGCGCCGAAGTTCTCCATCGCGCCCGCCTCGAAGTCCGGCAGCGCAATCATGTCCAGCTTCGGCATCGGATACTTGATGCCGAAGTACGTGTCGTAATAGTGCAGGATGAACTCCGCCGCCGACACAGCGAACCGGCCCAGCTGCACCTTGTCCGGCGTCGCGCAGGCGCGGATCGGAATCCCGTCGCTGCTCCCCGAGACGCACTTGAAGTCGCCCACCAGGAACGCCAGCAGGTAGGTCGACATCTTCGGCGTCGTGGCGAACGCAATCGTGTGCTTGTCCGCTCCAACCGGCGTGTCGCTGATCTGGTTCGTATTCGAGATCACGGTGTCGCCCTTGTCCACCGTCAGCGCTACGTTGAAGGTCGCCTTGAACGCCGGCTCGTCGAACGATGGGAAGGCCCTGCCGCGCGTCGGTCGATTCGAACTGCGTCACCGCATAGTTGCGCTTCGCCGTCTTCGACAGGTAGAACCCGCGCAGCTCATTGTTCAGGATGCCGCTGTAAGCGATCGTCAGATGCGCCTTGCCCGCCGGCACCACCTGCGGAAAGCGTGAACGTCGCCTGCTCCTTGCCCGCGTCCAGCGACACCACGGCCGCCTCGGTCTCGCCTCCCGCTGTTACCGTCACGCTCTTGAACGTGATCTCGGCGGCGTTCAGCGTGATCGTCTTCGAGGGCTCGGTCAGCGTCACATCGATCGTCTCGTCGCCGGTGAAGGTCGCCGCCTTCAGATCCGGGCGTCAGCGCCAGGGAGTAGTGCTCCGGCCGCACCGTCTGCGGCAGCCGCTGCCCTTCAGCGTGAGGAGTAAAGCTGGTAAATGCCATGGTGGCAACTGCGGCAACGATGCCGGAACGAAACATGAAACCCGGTCTTGCAAATGACATTAACAATCCTCGAAACGTGAAAACGGCAAGCAACCGTGCCGTGTCTCTATTGTATGGGTTAAGGCCCGGACCTCACCGCCGCCGATCAAGGCACGCGCTACGCCCCTCCTCTGAAACAGCAAATAGGTTGCGCTCGCACCAGCGCTTGCACGCGAAACCGCCGCTTGCATGAGAAAGAGCCGCAAGCAGAAGCCGCCAGCCACGCAAAAGAAAATCCCCCTTCGCAATATCTCGCGAAGGGGGAATGCCTTTGGAAGCAAGTTCAAACGGAACGCGGCGAACCCGATCCGGTCGCTACCTGCCGGCTGGACCGTGGCAGCTTCCCACGCCCTTGTCGCTGTACATAGCCGGTCCGGTGGTCTGTGCAGGATCCTTCAGCGCCGACTCGAAATCCCACGCGTAGCCGTTCGGATTGAGCGTCAGCGCCATCACGCCCCAGAACTCCCCGGTGCCCGCCTCAAGATTCTCTGCGTTGAAGTTCGGGTTGCCGCTCGGATCTTCCTGGTTTGTTTCGTTTGGGCCGGACGTCACCGTGGTGGTGACCACTGGATCGAGTGTCTCGCCACCGGTGCCCACCACGAACTCGCGTATGCCCCTCTTTGGATCCGACTTCCCCGAGGGGTCAAGCGGACGGTAGCGGCCATAGAGGTGGTCGTGTCCGTTCAGCACCAAGTCGGCTCCATACTGATAGAGCAGTTGCCAAAATTGCTGAGCGGTCGGTCCCTCCGGTACGGCGATGCCGTTGGTAGGGCTGAACGTGGGCTGGTGCCAGTAGGCGAGTGTGCACGCGGAGTGATTCGCCGCAAGATCGTTCTTCAGCCATTCGAGTTCGGATGCAATCCATGAGCCTGTGCAGCCGCCCGGCTGTGTCTCGCACTCGATATTGAGCGAGATAAGATGCCACGAGCCCAGATTATAGGAGTACCAGCCGTCTCCCACCCCAACCGGCCCGCCCGTGCTGTTGGTTCCCAGTCCGCCCGTCTGCGCGAAGTGCCCGGCCTGCCCATCCGAATGCGGCACCGGCTGCGTGAAGGTGCCGCCCGTGTCCGGGTTGTCCGCGATCGTCGCCGTCACTACGCTTCCATCCGTATTGTGCTGGACGCCGTTGAAGTAAGAAAAGTAGCCGTAGCCGGCAACGCCGATCGCTCCGTGCTCGGTATAAAACTCGTGGTTGCCCGGGACCGGCCGCGTGATCATCTTGAAAGCGCCATACGTGGTCTCGTAGGAGTTCTCGAAGTCGGAATATTGCCCTACCTGGTATTGCTCATCTCCCAGGAGAGCGACGATGTCCGGCTTCATGTTCTCAATCTGTTGCGCCGTGGCCGCCTGCGATGCGAGCAGATTCTGCGCTGTGTCGCCGCTGCAGTTTTCACCCGCCTTCTCTCCACCCTCTTCCTCGCCTGGCTGGCACGCCACGTCGCCCACCACCGCCAACACCGGCGAGCGCTGCAGCTTGTTGTACGGCCATGGATTGTCGTTCGGCACCCAATTGCCGCTGGACCAGCCCTTGCTGTTCCACCACGGACTGCCGTTCCGATTCTGCTCCTGTGCCTTGGCCCCCGCTGCAAATACCATGACCGAGGCAGCCGCTCCTAGGACCACCGCCGCTCGGAAACCTCTCCGGATCGTCTCCATACAGTTTCTCCTGTTCAGACTTGTTGGGATGTTTGCTGTAGCGTTCCGTTTGTAGCTTTCCAACATTGCGCTTGCATGACAAACGTGTGAAAAAGCGCGGCCCGCTTCCTGCTTCGTCGCTCCCCCACCCGCAGGACAACACGCACGACACCACCTCGGACAACGCGGCCTCCGTGAACGAACGCGCGGTCGATTCGTGGTAACCGTTTGGCTCCCGAGGCGTTACTTTAGGCGTAGCGAAACAGCGCCATGAAACCAAAGTCCATGTGCTGCTGAATATGGCAGTGAAACAGCGTCGGGCCCGGCTGATCGGCGACCAGGTCCACGGTCGCGCGCCCATACGCTGGAACAATCACCGTGTCCTTCTTGATGCCCGCCGTCGGCTTGCCGTTCAGCTCCACGAGCTCGAACAGGTGCCGATGGATATGCAGCGGATGAGAGTCGTCGCTGCGATTGTGGAACACCAGCCGGTGCCGGCGTCCCTCGCGGAGCACAAACTCCCGTTCGTGCGGATATTCTTTGCCGTTGATGAGCCAGTGATTGATACCATTCGGTCCGCCCGGCACTTTTTCAAAGACCATATCGATCGTCTCGTCCGGCGCGGGATGCGGCGCGGTCGTGCCGAAGATGGTGTAGTCCCAGCGCCTCATCAGAGGAGGAATCCATTGCGCGCGCTGCTTTTGATTCGCGTACTCCACCACGATGCCCATGCCGGCTTGCCGCGCAACATCGCGAATCTCCCCTAGAATCCACACGCCCGGGTTGTTCATCTCCACGATCGCATCCACGCGCTCGCCCGGGGCAATCTCAATCACATCCACCGCCTGGGGCCTTGGCACCGGATTGCCGTCCAGAGCGATCACCTGAAACCTGTGGCCGGGCAACGCCAGGCGATGAATCTGCGCTGCGCTGGCGTTGAGCAGGTGCATCAGCACACGCTGCCCCGGCTGCACGCGCAGCGGCTCCCCCGCTCCAAGCATCTTGTCATTGATCGAATAAAGTGGAGCGCTCACTTCCAGACCGTTCGGTCGCAGGTCTGGCGTCGCTGGTTTCTCGGGCATCGGGTCCCTGGGATCGCCCGCCATCTCGTCCGGATCCACCGTCGACAAAAAGTATTGCCACTCACGCAGCGCCAGAAAAACTTCCTGGTCGTAGCCTCCAGGGTCATTCGCGCCATCGATCATGAAAAATCCGAACTGCCCCGTGTAGGCGCCGCGATGCATATCCATCATCGCCGCGGTATGCGAGTGGTACCATCGCGAACCCGCCGGCCTGGCCACGAATTGATAGCGCCGCCGGCCGTGGGGCGCCACCGGCGGCGTCCCTTCTTCCTCCACCCCATCCACTTCCGGCGGAATGAACTGGCCATGCCAATGCACGTACTCCGGAACGTCCGTATCGTTCACCACGTCCACCGTGACAGTCCGGCCCTCCCGCGTCCGCAGCAAAGGTCCGGGGACTTGGTTGTTATAGCCGATCGTGCTGACCACCACCTGCGGAGCGAGCTCGACCAACATGGGCGCGATCTGCAGCGTGAAATCCGCCGCTCGCTCCGTGGCCTTCCGTTGCTCCGGCACCCTCCCATGCTGTGGCTCCCCCGCAACCTGCTCGATCCCCGCCGACTCCCCCAACGCGGCCCGCATCGTGCCGGCGCCGCTCGCAATCATGGTGGCCCATCCCAGCCGTACAAAATCCCTTCGCCTCACGCCATCCTCATGTTCTGTCAGATTTGGACAGAGTTAGCCTAACCGATCGACAGCAGAAATTGGATCAATAGTTGTCACCATCGAAACAAGCCCGGTTGTGTCGAGCCATGTCGTTTGCTAGCTTGTCTGTCATGCGGTCGCCTTCGTTTGAACAGGTCAGCCAGACGGTTGACTCTCTTTACCGGACAGAATCGCGCCGAGTCCTGGCAACGCTCGTGCGCCTGCTGGGCGATATCGACCTTGCCGAAGAGGTCATGCACGAAGCCTTCACCGCTGCCCTGGAGTCCTGGCCTCAAACGGGTATCCCCGACAATCCGCGCCCCTGGCTCATCTCGACGGGTCGCTTCAAGGCCATCGACGGCCTGCGTCGCCGCGCCCGCTTCGACGGAGTGCAGCAAGATCTCGCCGACCACCTGGAGCGCATCAGCCAAACGCCTGCAGCCGACGAGGAGGAGATTGAGGACGATCGCCTGCGCCTCATCTTCACCTGCTGCCACCCGGCCCTCCCTCCCGAAGGACAGATTCCGCTTACACTGCGCGAAGTCTGCGGCCTGACCACGGAGGAGATCGCCCATGCCTTCCTCGTCACGCCGGCAACGCTGGCCCAGCGCATCGTGCGCGCGAAGGCAGTCATCCGCGACAAGGCCATTCCCTACCAGGTGCCAACCTCCGCGGATCTGCCAGGCAGACTCGGATCTGTTCTCCTGGTCGTCTACCTCATCTTCAATCAGGGATACTCTTCTGAAACAAATGGCGCCGAGCTCAGCCGCGAAGCGATCCGTCTGGGCAAGCTCCTCCTCGACCTCCTCCCCGAACCAGAGGTGATGGGCCTTCTCGGCCTCATGCTCCTGCAGGAGTCGCGCCGCGCTGCGCGAACCTCGCCCGACGGAGAGTTGATTCTGCTCGAAGAGCAGGACCGGTCCTTGTGGAACCACGAGCAGATCGCCGAAGGCATCTCCCTCACCGAGAGCGCTCTTCAATCCCGCCGCTTCGGAGCCTACACGCTGCAGGCGGCGATTGCGGCCGTGCACGCCGAGAGCTCCTCCGCGGCATCCACGGACTGGCGCCAGATCATGATCCTCTACGACCGCCTGCTGCAGGTCCACCCCTCCCCCGTCGTCGAACTGAACCGCGCCGTCGCGATTGCCATGGCCGACGGTCCCGAGCACGGTCTCTCCCTGATCGACGATCTGCTGCAACGCGGGCAGCTTGCGCAGTATCACCTCGCGCATTCCGCCCACGCGGACTTGTGCCGCAGGCTCGGCCGAATTCCTGAAGCCCGTGCTTCGTATCAGAAGGCGCTGGCGCTGCTCGAGCCAGACAAACATCAACAGGATCCGGAGCGCCGCTTTCTCCTCAGGCGGCTCCGCGAAGTGCAATAAAACAAGAGGTGCAATAAAAGAAGAAGCGCAAAAAAGAAGCTGACAAAAAAGTTCCTCTCCGCTGTCGATTCTCCCCACGCCCAACGACTATACGCTGACCAGCCTCGAGAGCAACGCTCCGAATTGCGCTGGCACCTACGAGAGGAGCAGGACAATCCATGCGAAAGCTGATCTACGCCTTCAACCTCACCCTGGACGGCTGCAGCCAGCACGACAAGCAGTTCGTCGACACGGAGCTGCTCGACTTCTATACGCAGAGCCTCGCAACCGCCGACACCTTCGTCTACGGCCGCAAAACCTATCAACTCATGGTCCCGTACTGGCCAGACGTCCTTCAAAGGCCCAACGAATCCAAAGCCGATACCGACTTCGCCCGGGCATTTGTCTCGAAGAAGAAGGTCGTCTTCTCCCGGACCCTGGCCGGCGTCGAAGACCCCGACACGCGTATCGCTCACGGAGACCTGCGCGACGAGATCCTCCAGTTGAAACAGCAGCCTGGCAAAGACATTCTTGTCGGCGGTGTCGACATTCCTTCCCAACTCGTTGCGCTTGGCCTGATCGATGCCTTTCGCTTTGTCATCGGGCCAATCATCGCAGGCCAGGGACGACGCCTGTTCGACAACCTCACCCTGCCCGAAAAGCTCCGCCTGAACCTCATCGATACCAAGGTTCTTCAATCAGGCTGCGTCGTGCTTCACTACGCGAAACCGTAACGGCATCATCCATACCGCTGCCTTCCATCGAAGACAGCAACAAGGAGGACCATCATGAAATACATCTGTCTCGGCTACTACGACAAAGCCAAATTCGACAGCATGACCGAGGCCGAGCGCAACGCCATGTACGACGAATGCTTCGAGTACGACAACTACCTCCGCGCCAACGGACACTCCTCCGGCGGCGAAGCCCTGCAGCCTGCGGATACCGCTCTGACGCTGTCCTGGAGAGGCGGAAAAGTCGCGACCACCGACGGTCCGTTTGCCGAGACCAGGGAACAACTCGGCGGGATTGGCGTCCTTCAGGCGCGCGACTTGAGCCACGCCGTCCAGCTCATGTCGCAGCATCCGGCCCTCAAGTACGGCACCACCTGGGAGATCAGGCCAGCCGGAGACATGAGCAAACTCCTGCAGGCAAGCGAGCAGCGACGGCGACAGACCGCCAGTCGCTGAGCACGTCCCGATCGAAAGGCTCGCTTCAGTCGTCTTGGTGACGAGCCCGCTCTGCTACGGATGGTCTCTGCCGGCTAACGTTCGTAACGCCATTCGCTGATGAAGTGGAAGCCGCGCTCGAGCAGCGGATAGTGAGCGGGCGTCGGCGTTCGCGTCAGCGTGAGAACCGCGGGAGTGAAGGGTGCGGCAGCTTTGCCGGGTGCGTGTTTGGGGTCGGGTTTGGGCGGCTCCGGCGGCACCGAGGTGAGAACCAGGTGGTTGGGATCCGCGAGTTGCCAGGCGTAGTCGGTTGGGCCGCTGATGAAGTAGCAACTGATGCTGACGGTGTGCTTCTTGAGGTCGAGCCCGAAGCCCGACAGCCAGAGCTCGCCATCCCTGGAACGGGTGTAGGCGCGGCCGGAGGGCTCGACGTACACGTCGGTGACAGGAACGCCTTCGGGGTCGATGAAGGCGCCCGTCGCCGGATGGGTGGCGTCGAGATGCCAGGCCCCGACCAGGGGCGATGGCGTCCTGAGCGCCACTTGAAGATGGTGCCAGCCAATCGTCATGAAGACCGGCCGGACAACCAGGAACGCGACGGCGAAGACGATCTCGATAACCAGGATGGCGATGCGCCCGGCGCGCCGGCTGATGGGAGGAACCCAGGCGGCCGTGGGTGCTGTGGGCTTGTGGCTCCAGAAGTAGCGGCACAGGGAGACGGCATCCGGCAGAGCGAGGAAGACACAGCCGAGCAGCAGGTTGACCGCGAAGAGCTTGACCGGCACGTCATAGCAGAAGTTGTAGAGAACCACGTTGGTGATGACAAAGCTGGAGAAGAGCGCTCCGGCCAGCGCCGTCCGGCGATAGAGCAGGAGAACGCCGCCGAGCACCTCCGCTGAGCCGCAGATGATCTCGTACACCGGGCTAAGGCCGATGAGGTTCCATAGAAACGTCATCGGCGCCATGTTGCCGGCCGGTTCCGTGAGGACAGCGACCGACGGAGGAGGCATCTGGAACGGAAAGACCTTCGCCAGTCCATAGCCGATCATGAACATGGCGCAGGTCAGGCGGAGGAAGAAGCGAAGCCATGCGTGCAGCGTGCGGTGCTCCGTGCGAGGGTTGTTGCGGAGCACGGCAATCAACGTCCATACCATCCCGCCCACCACGGCAAACACGAGCGCCAGGCCGTCGTGCATCCAGTTCATCGTCGTGTCGCCGGACTCACTGGGATGCCAGTGGGCGGCGATGCCGGTCAGATGGAAGAGATGCTGCCCGACGAACTCGCAGAGATGATTCAGCGGCCAGTTGAGCTTGTCCTGGATCCACCCGCCGACCACCGGGAACGCATCCAACAGCGTTCCGTTCGCGCCGAGCAGGATGAAGCAAGCGAAGTAGAGGAACGTGATCCGGAAAGCGAGTCGCACCACCGGGCCCCAGGGAGCAAGCGGATCGTCGGCGGAGACGGCCCGCATCTCCGCGAAGACCGGAGGAGCTGCGGCGGAGACGGGCGTGGGCAGTTCACTGGGAGTGGTGATGCCTGGAAGCTCCAACGGGACCTCGCATGGGAATATCTGGATCTTGGATGATTCTGATGCACGGGGTGTGAGTGGTCAAGCAGAGATATTTCGGTGCCGGGGCCGGGGTACATCCCGGATAATTCCGAGTCAGACCACAACCTGTAGAAGGTACTGTACTGAGGCAGCTACCCCACGTTGGTCAATGTACAGCCTCTACCGTTGGTTCTGGATATGATTGTCCGCCCAAAGAGATGGGCGACAGTCTGTGGGTTTGTTTGTTCTGGTGATTCAGGTGTACTGGCCGGCGTCATGGATCAGCAGAATCGAATGACGAAGGGCCCTGTTCCCGATATTGTTGTCCGCCTCCAGTCGGCTTCCGAGGGTCAAGCTCCGAGTTGGAGGCTCATCGTAAATGATCGGCGGAATCTCCTGAGCCCGTGTGACTGACCGAAGGTCTGCCGCCTAAACGGCCACAAAGATCGCATCTGCGAGAGGCTCACTCAACAAGACAGATTCCTTTGTCGAGCCAATCAGAACTCGGTACGATCCTTGAAACGGAAGCCGCTCGACGAGTCTCAGTCTGGCTCCCGGCTTGATCCCATGTGTGCCAAGATAGCGCAGCATCTCAGGATCTCGGTCAGAGACGCTCACGACTCTTCCGCGCGTATCGACGCTCATTTGAGCGACCGTCTGAGACCTCGTTGAAGGAACAGTCCCATCGAGATTGGGGATGGGGTGTCCGTGAGGATCAAATTGAGGGTAGTTCAGTTTGGCGGCGATGCGCTCCTCAAATCGTTCCGAGATGAAGTGCTCCAGCCGTTCCGCCTCGTCATGCACCTCATCCCAGGGATATCCAAGAACCTGGTGCAAGAACGTCTCGATCAACCGGTGATGCCGCACAATCTCCAGCGCGCGCACAGTTCCAGCCTCCGCCAATCGAACACCATGATGCTTTTCATAGATCAACAGGGGCGGCTTCGTCGAAGAGAGCTTCTGCAGCATCTTCGTCACCGAGGCCCTGCTGATCTTCAGAGCCTCTGCAAGGTCGCTGGCCGAAACCTGCTGCTGCGCATCACCGCTCAGCTCCAGAATCGCTTTGAGATAGTCATCGCTGGACTCCGTGGCGCTTGACGGAAAAAGGGCCGCCACGGATGGGCGCTTTGTCTTCTGACGGTGCAGGGCGGTCGTTGACATCGTGGCCAGTGTACATTAGCGTTGGATTAATGATGAAATTAGCCATATCTAATTTTAGGCTTGGCGATAGGTGTCACCTTCTCGCTGTCCTTCTTCTCGCGCCTAGCCTGGCTGGGCTTGCCGCTGCCGCGAGCGCCCAGAGTGGAACGTCGAGCGCCATCTCAGGGACAGTCGCCGATACCAGCGGCGCCTTGCTTCCCAATGCCGCCGTCACCGCGACAGAGACGAACACAAAAGCGATCCGGACCGGAACAACGGACGCAAGCGGGCACTTTCTCTTCTCTCAAGTCAATCCCGGAACGTACCAGGTGACGGTGCACGTTGCAGGTTTCGCAGCGGCATCTTCCGAGCCGACTCCGGTCGAGGTCGGACGGAACGTGGCACTGAACTTTTCACTCCATCCGGCATCCTCCACTCAGGCAGTAGAAGTTACCGCGCAGCAGGGCCTCTTGAGCCTCGACAATCCGAACACGACCACAACCCTCAGCGCCGAGACGATTGAGAACTTGCCGAACCCCGGACAAGACCTCACCTACCTTGCGCAGTTTGCGCAGGGCGCGTTGATGAACACGGCCGGTTCTTCCAGCGACGCGAAGGCCGCTGGCGGCTATGGCAACGTGGAGTTCAATGGCCTTCCTGCAACCTCCAACGGCTATATTCTCGATGGTTACGACTCCAACGATCCCTGGCTGGGTTTGAATATCGGACTTGCGACCAACCTCGTCGTCGGCCTCGACGCTGTGCAGGAAGCGACCGTCAATACCAACTCCTTCTCCGTTGACCAGGGCCGGTATGCCGTCGCGCAGGTCAACTACATCACCAAGTCCGGCACGAATGTATTTCATGGCGACGTGTCCGAGATGTGGAACGGCTCGCTGCTCAACGCGGAGAACTATTTTCTCCATGCGAATGACACGCCCGGCAACATCGCCAAAAAACCACGGGACGTGGTGAATGAATTTGGCGCGAGCGTGGGAGGTCCGATTCTCAGGAACAAGCTCTTTTTCTTTGCCCACGATGAGGGCATCCGCATCGCTCTGCCGATCGTCACGCCGACAACCTTGCCCACACCCGCCTATCAGCAATACGTCCTGGGCCAGTTGGCTGCTGGCGGATACGATCCGGTCACCGGAACCAACCTTCCAGCGCAACCTGCGGAGATTCCTTTCTACAAGAACATGTTCTCCCTGCTGCCGGCCCCCGGTGGGACGCCAGTGGCAATCACCTCCTGTCCGCTGGATGCATTCGGAAACTTGTTGCCCGCTGCGCCCAGCGGCACGCTGCTGGACGGCAGTGGCTGTGCCACCCAGCAGCAGCGGTCATTGAACAACAGCGACAGCGAGAACCTCATCGTGCTGAAGATCGACCACACCATCAGCGCCAACGACAGCGTCTGGTACCGCTTCCAGCAGGACACCGGCCTGCAGGCAGAATGGACTGATCCCATCAACCCCATCTTCAACGCCTATTCCCCGCAACCGCAGCGCACGCTGGTTGCGGGCTACACGCATCTGTTCGGCCCCAACATCGTGAACCAATTCAATCCCGGGGCGAGCTGGTACTCCAGCGTCTTCGAGCCAAACAATTACCCGCAGGTGCAGCAGACGTTTCCCATCGTCCTCGAACCGAACGGCGACAGCGTCCCGTTCACCGCATTCGGAGGTTTGGATGATACCTTCCCGCAGGGCCGCAAGGTGACGCAGTGGCAGATCAACGACAACCTGACCTGGACGCGCGGAAACCATACCTTGCACTTCGGTATCAACACGCGCCGCGTGGACACCAGCGACTATGACCTCGGCGAAGGCATCGTCCCGACCGTTACCTACAACGACCTGGCGGAGTTCACCTACGGTGCGGCCTACACCGCACAGCAGAACTTTCCCGTCTCGCTCAAGGAACGAGTGAGCGTCGGCAACCTCGAATACTATGCGATGGATACCTACAAGCCGTCGCCGAAGGCAACCCTCACCTACGGCATGCGCGTGACCTGGAATACCAACGTCACCAGTCCGCAGGGACTCTTCTCCCGCATGGCTGGATCATTTGTGGATGCGTCGCATGAAACCAATCAGCCCCTCAATCAGGTGGTTCTGGCAAATGTTCACAACCTGTTTGCAGCAACTCCGCTGTTCGTCTACCAGCCGCGCGCTTCAATTGCCTACCAGGTTCGGCCGCACACGGCGCTTCATGCAGGCTTCGGCGTCTTCAACGACATCATCCCGCAACAGATCGCCGACAGCGGCCTGATGAATGCTCCCAACGATCCCAGCTTCACGGGAGGTCTCGCCGGACAGGTAGGCGGCCTTGGCATCGCTCCCAACGTGCTCAACAGCGCGGTCGACGCCACGGTCACCGCCAACACATCGTTTCAAACCATCTTTCGCTCCGGCGGTGCGCCCTGCGCTGGCATCCAGCCAGGTGCTCCAACCTGCCCGCTGGCCGTCAGCTTGAATACCTTCCCCACCGGGACGCTCAAGACCCCCTACTACTATCAGTACAACTTCGGTATCGAGCAACAGGTAGGCATACGCGGCAACCTGCGCGTCGACTACGTGGGCACACGTGGATTGCACGAACCCTATCAGGTCCAGCTCAACGGCTACCAGAACGTCTGCAGCGGTTGCTTTGCGCCCTTTCCATATCAGCAGCCGCTCGATCAACGCTTTGCCAACGTCACCGAGTTCCAAACCGGCGCGAACAGCATCTACAACGGTTTGCAAGCTGCCTACATGCAGCAGTGGGGAGGCTTGACCCTGCGCGCCAACTACACCTTCAGCCATTGTCTGGACGAAGTTTCGAATGGCGGCCTGCTCGCCTTCTCGACGCAGGGGCTGGAATCTCCCTTGCCCGGAGAACTGCGCAAACAATATGCCAGCTGCGATTACGATGTGCGGCACAATGTCTCCGCCTACGGCATGTATCAAGTGCCATTCCACTCCAGCAGACCGCTGCTGCGTCAGTTGCTGGGAGGATGGTCCTTCTCGGAGACCGCCTTCCTTCACTCTGGATTGCCCTTCAGCGTGCTGAGCCAGCCCTATAGCGCCAACGGCAATGGACTCTTTCAGGCATCGAATCCATCCCAGACCGTCCAGTTCGCCGTGCCGAACTATGCGAACAGGGTGCCTGGTGTGCCGCTTTATCTCAAGTCTCCTTATCCCGGCGTCACCGTAACAGGAACGAAGCAGTGGCTCAACCCCAATGCCTTCGTCTCCGTTGTCGATCCCACGACCGGAGCGTGCTACACCGGCACGCTGGGCGTTCAGCATGACAGCCCGGCGATCTGCCAGTTCGGTGATGCAGGCCGCAACTCCGTGCGCGGACCGCACTTCACCTACTCGGACATCTTCATCACGAAGACGTTTCCGATCCGAAAGGGGATCAAGCTGCGCATCGATGGCCAGCTCTTCAATGCGTTCAACCATCCCAACTTCGCGCTGCCCAACACGGTGCAGGCAGGCGTGCCCGGCTCGCCCATTGCACGATTCGGTACGCTGCAAAGCACGACGTCCCCTCCCACCGGCCTGCTCGGTGTTGGGCTCGGAGGAGACTCCTCGCCGCGCATGATTGCCTTCCAGGGAAGGATCGAGTTTTGATTCCTTCCAAGGCACACCAATTCGCTGAGTCATTGCCTGCTGGGATGAATCAGCGATAGTTACCGAGAAACGCGCGAGTATCCGATTCTCCTGCCCACATCGGATTCCAGGACACTTGCCGACATTTCGTTCCTCATCGGCGCTCCATGAGCGACTTGGCAATTTGCACGAGAGATTTCGCAAGCGTTGACGCCAACTCACTCCTGCGGACCGCGAGTGGATGCGCTCGTACGGGCAGGCGGCAACAGCCTGTGCTCCGATGTCGGGCAGCCGCAGGAGGTCAGTCCGCGAGACCTGCAGCGATCGCACGGTATAGGTCTTTGCGCTTCGCTCCGGATAAGCTTCAACCGCCGCAGGACATGGGAATCGTCTCCAATGACACGTCAGATACGCCGCGGCAGAAGCAGCAACTCGGCTGCTTCCTCAGCATCTTTGAGGAGCGTCTTGCGTGGCGTGCCGATCTGCGCACGCATGGTCAGCCCACGGGCTAAATCGGTGGCCTGGATGGCGCGCGCGGCTACGGGGAAATGAGATGGGATTTCTCCCGCACTGATCCCATCCCGGAATCGGCGCTCCAGCAGCGCCGCGCCGCCCGTGGCAGCGTTCTGCAAAAATCGCTGAACCTCCGCGTCGTTCACCAGCGGCGCAACGCAAATCAGAAGGCAGCCCCGGGCGGACCCTTTCTCGGTCGCACTTTCGACGTTGTACCGCAGAAAACCCGCGATCGAGTCGCGAAGACCTTCTGGCGCGAGGAGCGCCTTCGCCGCCGATGCGCCCTTCCTTTCTGCGTACGCCTTAAGGACGCGTAAGAATATCGCCCGCTTATCCCCGAAGACGGCATACAGGCTCGGCCGTCCCACACCCATCCCGGCGACGAGATCGTCAATCGTCACGCCGTCATAGCCCTTCGACCAGAACACCTGAGTCGCCTTTTCCAGCGCCCCCGTCTCGTCGAAGCTGCGCGGTCGACCTCGCGGCCTGGCAGTTTTTTGAATCATATAGTTCGAAACTCCTTGACACCCCCATTCTACCAATATAGAACTAAGTAGTTCGTAAATCGCAGGCTGGCTTTGGCCCCCGCCCTTCCGGTTCTACCGTCCCCTTTCACCAAGGAGCCACTCATGAAACATTCGATCGCACTCGTCACCGGCGCCACCTCCGGGCTCGGTTATGCGGCGGCCCGCTTGCTCGCCGCCAAGGGCTACCGCGAGGTCATCGTCACCGGGCGCAGCCTGGCCCGGATCCAGGAAACAGTTGCTCAGCTCGCGGCGGAGACCCAAACGAAGATCTTCACTCCGCTGGAGCTGGATCTGAACCTGCCAGCCAGCGTCCAGACCGCGCTCGCCGAGCTCGTCAAGCGAGGTCGGCCGATCGATTTCCTACTGCTCAATGCCGGCCTGGTCCCAACCAAGAAGCGCGTGATCACCGCGGCGGGCGTTGAGGCTTCTCAGGCCCCGCTGATCGGCCATCATCAACTGACTGTCGGGTTGCTTCGCGCCCACCTTCTTAGCCCCAACGCGCGGATGGTCATCGCCGGCGCGGAGCCTGCCCGCGGGGGCGTACCCATGTTCCAGTACACCGACGTGCCAGCCTTCGCGGCCAAATGCTACCGGGGCGACCAAACCGCGGCTGTTGAAGCCCTGCTGCGCAACGGGCCGAACGTGAAGTACGTGCCCAACCATGCATACGCCGACGCGAAGCTCATCATCGCTTGGTGGACCGCGGCGCTGGCCCGCCAGCTGCCCTCTGGCATGGCCGTCTACGCCGTATCGCCAGGTGGGGCGACCGCCACCAAGGTGGCGCGAAACGCTGGCCCGTTGTTGAAGTATCTGTTGATCCCCATCGTGAACCTCATTCCCGGCATGAATCAGACGCCGGAGACCGCGGCCCGTCGCTACCTCCAGGCGTCCGAGTTCGGAACCGACGTCTCCGGTCAATTCTTTGCCTCGGCCAAAGGGAAGTTCTCCGGCCCAATGGAGGCCCAGCCCCACCCACACCTCCACGATCACGCCAGCCAGGAAGCCGCGTGGCAGGCCGTCGTCAAGGTCTCCGGCGTGGACTTGTCTAGCCCAGCATCCTTAGGCGCGGTGTCCTGAACGAGCGCTGATCGGCGCGCCTGGGAATGCAAAACAACATCGCCACATCCCTAACCTGGAATCACGGCGACAGAACGAATAACCACCAGCCACCAGGAGCATTCCCATGAAGCGGTACGAAGGTAAAAAGGTGGTCATCATCGGCGGCACGGGCGGCGGGCACAGATCATCAGCGCCGCGCGCCGGATTGCGGAGGCCGAAGGTTGGCCTCGTGTAACGGTTCGGTGCCTGTCCGATGAGATCTCCTGCAGCCAACCGGTCTTGTGCGCTCACTTCGGTAGCCGCGAAGGGATCCTTGCCGCGGTTGCAATCGAAGGCTTTCATGAACCGGCCTTGCTTTGGAAACGGCACAAAGACGTGCGATCGGTGGCAGTGCGGTAAAAGCATTCGCGTCCGCATACCTGGTGTTTGCGTCGTCGTCGCCCGCGCTGTATGAAGTGATGTTTTCGCTCAGCCTCAACATACCCTTCGCAGACCCCGCGACTCCTTCCGAATTGCAGTTCGCCTTGGCGCAGCTCATGGAATTGTTTGAGAACCAAGGCTCCAGGCCAGAGGTTCTCTCGGAGATATTTTGGGCAAGCCTCCACGGCCTTGCCCAACTCACCAGAACCGGACGAACTCCGCGCAGCCGCCAGAAAGAGCGCCTGAAGGCCCTGTCGACCTCTTTACATATCCCGACGGACGCGCAGTATGCGCATCTGGAAGAGCAAACCGCCATGCGTCAACACGCGGTCGCACTCGCAGTCGTCAGAGAGTCTCACCACGTCGAGCCGTTCGTGCCCTCCATGCTCAGGAACACGGCGCTCACGCGGCTGGCGAAGGCGGCGCGAGAGGATGTGTTCGCCCTGGCGAAGATTGCCGGGTACTCCACCATCCCCATCCCACAGAAGTACGTGCACCCTGAGATGGAGACGCTGGGACGAAGTGTTCCCACGGCTGGCGGCTGGGAAAAGGGAGAGGGTAGGGACAGGCAAGAGTTCTACAGTCCCCACAAAATCCCCACAGTCATAGAAAAGACCGCCAGGGTGGTGGCGGCCTCTATGCGGAACGAACTGATTTTGTGAGATATGCTGGAGCCGACGAACGGACTTGAACCGTTGACCTGCTGATTACGAATCAGCTGCTCTACCAACTGAGCTACGTCGGCGAACTCCTTCGTCATTCTATCGGCAATCATCGCATCCGCAAAATCGTCCGCTCACCCACCCCGCGTACCCACTCGTCCACTGCTCTATTTCGCAACACAGCGCACGCATCCTCTCACCCATCCAACGCGCGCGCGTCACCACCCCTGCACCACCAGCGGGCAATTAAATCCCGGTTATCCACAACGTTGGACTAGAACGCAAAAGGGCCGCCCGGCAACAGGGCGACCCTTTTCTATGGGAGGCAGCTCCAACGGAGGCAAAGCCATCGGAACTCTCTGGTGCAAGAGTATGTTCGACCTCCAGCGCTGTCAAGAAAGTTTTCCAGCTTTTCTCATCTATAGCAAAATCAATCACTTAGCCTATTTTGTGCCACAACTACAGGTTTTCTCCGGTTTTTCCCGGGCCACCGTCCCCACCCTCCAAAAACCCACCGGCCGCCCCCAAACCGCCGTCAACCGCCCCCAAACCCCGCCTACACCCCCTCCGGCGTGTCCGGCCCCCGAAACACCGTGTCCGGCCCCCGAAACACCGCCGGCTTGTTCTGCGGAGCCAGGTGCAGGCTCAAAAACTCCACCTCCACCGCCGCCGGCTTGCCCCGCAGCACCCGGTACCACGCCCTTCCCAGCCCCAGGAACAGTCCCAGCAGCACCGCCCCCGCCCCCAGCACGCCGGACAGGATCGCGATGTTCTCCAGCAGCGTAAACGTCTGTGCCGCCACCACCTTGAACGGTGGATGGGCATCCTGGTTGAACGTCATCTGGCTCAGGTGGATACCCGCGATCATCTGCTGCGCCGCATCCCCCGCAAAGCTGCCCGTCGCCAGCAGCACCAGCGCCCCATCCTGCCGCAGCCGCGCGCTGCCATCCTTCAGCCCCGGCACCTCGCCCTCAATCACCTTCTTGGCGTTCTCCGCAATCGTCGGCGTCGGATACAGCAGCAGCGTCAGCGTCTCCTTCCCGCGCGCGTCGTCATACCGCACCGTCACCGCCTCGGGCTCCATCTTCCAGTGCAGCGACGCCGCCGGAAGCACTCCCCCCTCGGCCGCATAACTCACCGGCCCCAGCGCATACCGCAGACTCCCGCCCACCAGCCCCTTCGCCGGAGGCAGCGTCGGCAGAATCGGCACCGCCCCCGCCCCTCCAAATACCTTCGGCATCGCCCCCAGCAGCGGCTGCAGCGACGCCACATCCTGCGCCGTCACCTCGCCCTCGCCCGCAAAGCTCGCCAGCACCACCGACTTGCCCACCATGAACAGCGCCGCGTTCCCTCCCACGGCCTCATACGTGTTCAGCTCACTCCCCACCCGCATCCCCGGCCGCTCCGCCAGCGTGAACGCGCTATACGCCCCCGTCCGATCGCCAAACTGGATCGCCTCCACATGCACCGTGCGCCCGCCCCGCGTGTAATCCGCCGCCTTCGACCGCCGCTCCCCACACTCCCCCAGCGCCTGCGCATCCATCCCCAGCAGCGAGTAGCCCGGCTTCGCACCCGCACCCACACCCGCCGTCTGCTTCCACTCCCCAAACGCCGCCGGCAACAGCGGAGCCTCCGGCTCCATCAGCGTAACCGACTGTCCCCAGCCCACACTCGAACCCGCCGCCAGCCCACCCAACATCACCGCCAGCGCCAAGCTTCGTCTTGTCCCTGAAACCAAACCCATACAGGCCAAAGACTACACCAACACCCCAAAGGTAAGCATCCCCCACCCATGCCTTTGCGTTCGCCGCTGCCCTCCCTTCCCACCCAACGCTGTCATCTCGACCGCAACCTCACGCCCTTATCTTTGCGCCGCGAAGCGGAGACACCCGCATCTGCCCTTGCCCGTTTCGCCGTCATCCTGCCCCGAGCAACGAAGGGGCAGGCCCCGCCTGTTGCCTTTGCCTGTTGCCTGTTGCCTTTGCCTTTGCCTTTGCTAGAAGCTAGCAGCTAGAAGCTAGCTCCTAGCACCACCATCCAGCCCCCTACCGCTCCGCCTGCTCCACCGTCCTCGACCGCGGCCTTCCCCCATTGATCGCCTGCGCGTACTGCGCAATCCCCTTATACAAGCTCTCCGCCACCCGCTCCCGATACGCCGGAGTCTCCAGCTTCTCCGCACTCTCCGGATTGGTCACGAAGCTGATCTCCGCCAAGATCGACGGCATATTCGCCCCGATCAGCACCACAAACGGAGCCTTCTTCACCCCGCGGTTCCGCAAGTCCGGATTCCCCTTCTTCAGCCCCGCATACAGCGACGCATCCACATCCGCCGCCAGCTCCTTGCTCTCGTCGATCTTGTCCTTCAGCGCAATCTTCTTCACCAGGTCGCTCAGCTCATGCACGCTCTCGGTCGACACCGCATTCTCGCGGCTCGCCACCGTCATCGCCTCCGGATCGCTGGTGAAGTTCAGGTAGTACACCTCCACGCCCCGCACCGTCGGATCCTGCGAGCTGTTCGCATGCACGCTGATAAACAGATCCGCCTGCGCCTTATTCGCGATCGCCGTCCTCGTCTCCAACGGCATAAAGGTGTCGTCATCGCGCGTATACACCACCTCCGCGCCCAGCCGGTCATGCAGCAGCTTGCCCAGCCGCAGCGCCACATCCAGCACCACATCCTTCTCTTCGATCCCTCCCACGCCCAGCGTGCCCGAGTCATGCCCACCGTGCCCGGCATCGATCACAATCCGCCCAATCTTCAACCCCAGCGCCCGCATCAGCGACGTCTCCCCATCCGCCGTCGGTGGTGGCGCCTCCGCCGGCTCGCCCCGTACCTCCGCCGTCGCCACGCCTCCGCCCGCGTTCCCATCCGCCGCACTCGAGGCCGCCTTCCTCCGCGACCGCGGCACATATCCCGCCCCATGCGCGCCGGCATCCCCGCTGGTCTCCGCAATCGGCTTCGACGTCGGCCTGCGCGTCGCCTCCACCATCCCCGGCTGCCGGCTCACCTCGGCAACCTCGCTGCTCGTATCCGCCGCCGCCTTCGTCACCGTATTCGGCACCGGCCTCGCCACCGTCGGCTTCGACGAGATCACCACCCGCGGCGGAGCCACCGTCCTCTCCTCGCCCACCCGATCCATACTCCGCGCCGGCAACCCAAAACTCGCGCTCCCATCCGTCACCGGCATCGGCGGCAAGCTCGACACCTCCACCGCTCCCCGCCTCGCACCCGTGTCCTCGAAACCCTGCGCCCTGGCCCCCGGCCCCTCGCCTTTGGACCCTGGCGCCTCGCCTTTGGACCCTGGCCCCTCGTCGTTGGCACCTGCCCCCTCGCCCTGCTGACCCGCGAACTCGCTACCCCGCTGACCCGCCGCACTCCCATGAATATCAATAATCAGCCGATACGGATTCGGCAGCAAAAACGCCGAGTACTCCGCCACGTGATGCACATCCAGCACCACCCGCGTCACCTCGCCCGAAAACTGCGCCGCCCGCACCCTGGTCAGAAACCCGTCATCGGTCACATTGAAGCTCTTGCCCGCCAGCTCCGGCGCCAGCCGCGCATGCCCCAGGTCGAAGAAGATGCGGTCCGGATTCTCCACCCGCGCCGCCTCATACTTCACCTCTTCGCCCGCCGGCACATTCAAATCAATCGCCACCCGTGTATAGCTCGCGGTCGACCAATGCCGAATCCCGGTCACCACCGCCAGCGGCCCCGTCTCCCTCTCTGCCACCTCCGGAATCACCCGTCCCGCCCCACCATCGTCCCGACCCGCCACCGACCGCCGCTTCCGCCACCACCGCCGGGTGCCCCGCATCTCGCCTCTGAGAGGTGGGTGTACTGTACACACCACGAGAATCCGTGCGCCCCGCATCCCGCCTTTGCGACGCAGGCGTACCGGCGACCTCATCCCCCACCGCCACCCCATCCCGCCGCGCCTCCCGCGGATAATCCTCCACCAGCTGCGCCCGCACCCTCCGCGCCTCATCCGCATCCTGCGGCCCCAGCAGCGCCAGCGCCTTCTCCAGAGCCTCCGCAGCCAGCTTATCCCCCGGATACGCCTTGGCTAAATACTCATACTGCCCCGCCGCGTCGTGAACATTCTTCTTATCCCCAAACTCCCGCCCCTGCTCCTCGAGCAGCTCCGCCACCTGCGCCACCGCCTCGGCCGCATGCGCGTCATCCGGGTCCGCATGGTAGATCGCGCGAAACGCATTCATCACCCGCGCATACTCTTCGCGCGTATGCGTCCGCCTGGGCTCCGCCTCAAACTGTGCTCTCGCCACCACCGCCGCAGCCCAGCCCGCCGCGGGCTTCGCGATCTCCGCCGGCGCCACGCCCCCGCAGCACAAACTCACCACCGCCGCCGCGCCCCACCAGCCGCAGCCCCAACCCTTCACCCCACCCTGGACACGACCGCTCTGCAAGAGACCCATACCCTTTAAGTGTAGGTTCCCAACCCCACCCACCCCTCTGTGAATCCCCCAAAGGTACCCCCGCGAATACCCTCACCCTCCCAACAGGAATCTGCTCTCCATCGCCCCCACCCCGTCATCCCGACCGAAGCGCACCGCGCGTAGCGGAGAAACAACTGTATTCGCCTCTGCCGTTGCTCTTGCTTTTCTGGCTGTCATTCCGCAGCGAAGCGAAGGAATCTGCTTCCTCCACACCCACTCCGTCCTCCCGGCCGAAGCGAACTGCGCGTAGCGGGGGGAATCCCGCACTTGCTCTTGCCTCTGCTCCCGTACTTGCACTTGCACTTGCACTTGCTAGAAGCTAGAAGCTAAGAGCTAGAAGCGAAGTGCCGCCTCACACCATCTCCCCCACCACATCCTTCGCCCCAGCCAGCGCCGCATCCAACCCCGCGACATCCCTCCCGCCGGCCTCCGCCAGATCCGGCCGCCCGCCACCCTTGCCGCCAACCTTCGCCGCAAGCGCGCCAACAATCTTCCCCGCCTGCACCCGCGCCGTCAGATCCTTGCTCACCCCCACAATCAGCGACACCTTCCCCTCGGCCGCCGCGCCCAGCACCACCACGCCACTCCCCAGCTTCCCGCGCAGCTCATCCACCAGGTTCCGCATCTGCGCCTTATCCAGCGCATCCACGCGCTGCGCCAGCACCTTCACGCCCTTCACCTCCACCGCCGCACCCGCCGCATCCGCCGTCGCCGCCGTCGCCGACTTCATCCGCAGCGCCTCCAACTCCCGCCGCAGCTTCTTCATCTCCTCTTCCTGCGCCGCCACCCGCGCCCGCAGCGCCTCCGCCACTCACATCCCCACCGCCCAACAAACTGCCCGGCCACCTTCGCCACGTCCGCATCCCGCCGGAACACCCCCAGCGACGCCCATCCCGGTCACCGCCTCCACGCGCCGCACGCCGCTCGCCACCGCGCCCTCGCCCACCAGCTTCACCAACCCAATCTCGCCCGTCGCCGCCGTATGCGTTCCGCCGCAAAGCTCGGTCGAGAACTCCCCAATCTTCACCACCCGCACCTTGTCGCCATACTTCTCGCCAAACAGCGCCATCGCGCCCAGCTCATTCACCGCCACATCGATCGGCACATCCACCATCGTCTCCACCGGAGTATTCGCCAGCACCTGCGCATTCACAATCGCCTCGATCTCCGCCAGCTCCTCCTCCGCCACGCCCGCAAAGTGGCGAAAGTCAAACCGCAGCCGGCTACGATCATTCAACGACCCCGCCTGCTTCACATGCGTCCCCAGCACCTGCCGCAGCGCCGCATGCAGCAGATGCGTCCCCGTATGGTTCCGCATCACCGCCGCCCGCACCGCCCCATCCACCACCGTATCCACACTATCCCCGACAGCGATCGTCTGCTTCACCACCACCTGGTGCGCAAACACGCCCTGCACCGGCTTCTTACACCCGCTCACCTCGGCCACCACGCTGTTGTGGTCCCCCGAATACAGCCACCCCACATCGCCCACCTGCCCACCCGAGTCCGCATAGAAGCTGGTCGCATCCAGCACCACCTCGCCCGCCTCCCCGGCCTGCAACTCCTGCACCCCGACGCCATCCTTCACCAGCGCCAGCACCTTCGCGCCATCGACCCGCAGCGCGGTATACCCCTCAAACTCGGTCTTCGCCAACTCCCGATACACCGGCGCCGCCGACTTCTGCGACCCACCCTTCCAGGAAGCCCTCGCCCGCGCCTGCTCCTCTTCCTTCGCCCGCTCAAACCCCTCCATATCGAACTCAATCCCAGCATCCCGCGCCGCATCGACCATGAAATCGAGCGGCAAGCCGAATGTCTCATAAAGATGAGAATGCCGTGTTTCCAGGCAGAGCCAACACATCGCATCTGCTTGTCCTCGAACATCAACTTCGTCGCAGCTATAGCATCATCTAGTTGGATCGACCCCTTTTCAAGCACCCGCGCAAACTGCTCCTCCTCCGCCAACACCACCTTCGCCACTCTCTCGCGCTGTCTCCTTCAACTCCGGATACGCCGCACTCATCTCATCCCGCACCGCCAACACCATCGCATGCATAAACGGCTTCTCCTGCCCCAGCAACCGTCCATGCCGAATCCCGCGCCGCAGAATCTTCCGCAGCACATACCCCCGTCCCTCATTCGACGGCACCACCCCATCCGCAATCAAAAACGTACTCGCCCGCGCATGGTCCGCAATAATCCGCAGCGACGCCGCCCCCTTCTCATCGCTCACCGCCAGCCGCTCGACCAACTCCGAATCCGGGTGCCCCACATCTCGATTCTGAGATGTGGGAGCGAACCCTGTCAGCTCCATCGCGCGGCTAATCAGCGGCGTAAACAAATCGCTCTCATAATTCGACAGCTTCCCCTGCAGCACGCAAGCCACCCGCTCCAGCCCCATGCCCGTATCGATCGAAGGCTTCGGCAGCGGCGTCAGCACCCCATCGCTCGACGCGATCGAACTGCATGAACACCAGGTTCCAGATCTCCACATACCGCTGGTCGTCCTCCGGAAACGGCTTATCCTCCCCCGTCTCCGAAGCCGCCAATCCCAGATCATAAAAATATCTCGCGAGCAAGGCCCACACGGCCCCGTATCCCCCATCTGCCAGAAGTTGTCCTTCGCCCCCATGCCGAAGATCCGCTCCTTCGGCACGCCCGATCTCCATCCACAACCGCTCCGCCTCGTCGTCCCGCGGCACGGTCTCATTCCCCTCAAACACCGTGACGTAAAGCCGCGCCGTATCAATCCCAAACCACTCCGGAGACGTCAGCAGCTCCCACGCAAACGCAATCGCATCCTTCTTGAAGTAGTCCCCAAACGAAAAGTTCCCCAGCATCTCGAAGAACGTATGGTGCCGCCGCGTGAACCCGACGTTCTCCAGGTCGTTATGCTTCCCGCCCGCCCGCACGCACTTCTGGCTCGACGCCGCCCGCGCGTACTCCCGCGTCTCCGCCCCCAGGAACACATCCTTGAACTGGTTCATCCCCGCATTGGTAAACAGCAGCGTCGGATCATTCGCCGGCACCAGCGACGACGAGTGCACCCGCCGATGTCCCTTACCCTCGAAAAACCGCAGAAAGTCTTCACGAATCTGATTGCCGCTCAAGTTACGCATAGACTCAAGTTTACCTTCTTTGCTTATCGCCTTAATGCTTTTTGGTTGTCATCCCGCAGGGATCTGCTTCTGTTGTTGCCCTTGCTTTTCTTTGCGTTCTTTCCCCAGCGTAAAAAATTCCCCCGAAACACCCCCTAACCCGCTAACGTCATATCAACAGCATGCGTTTGTCCCTCTTCCCCTGCACGGCAATCCGCGCCGCGACCCGCATGGCGATCCCCGCCGCGACCCGGCTCGCGATCCTCGCCGCCCTCGCGGCCGCCCTCCCCGCCCTCGCCCAGCACGCGCAGATGGCCCCCCACCCCGCCCACCACGGCCTCGTCCACTTCTTCTTCCACCTCGGCCTCGTCGGCCTCTTCCTGGTCTCTGCAGTCGACAGCTCCTTCGTCCCCCTCCCCATCCCCGGCGTCACCGACATCATGCTCATCCTCTACGCCGCCGGCCACACCAACCCCGTCCTGCTCGTCGCCATCGCCACCGCCGGCTCCGCCCTCGGAGGCTTCCTCTCCCACGCCGCCGGCCAGGCCGGTGGCATGGCCTTCCTCAAAAAACACGTCCCCGCCCGCATCCTCAACCGCATCACCACCTGGATGGAGAAGCACGCCATCCTCTCCGTCTCCCTGCCCGCGCTGCTTCCCCCTCCCATGCCGCTCTCGCCCTTCGTCCTGGCCGCCGGAGCCGTCCGCATGTCGCGCAAAAAATTCATGGCAGCCTTCACCATCAGCCGCCTGGTCCGCCACGGCATCGCCATCTGGATCGGCATCCGCTACGGCCACGCCTTCCTCCGCCTCTGGGCGCACTTCTCCGACAAGTGGGCCACCACCATCCTCATCTCCATCTGGACCATCATCCTGCTCTCGCTCGCCTTCGCCATCTGGAAGCTGGTCCGCACCTCCCGCGAGATCAACCTCGCCCCCCGCAAGCGCAAGCACTCCCAACCCGACGCCGCCCCCACCAACTAACCCCCCGCCTCTGCCACTGGACCGGGTGCCCCTATCCGGGTGGCCCATCCTCGTCTTCGACAGGCCAGCGGCCTGACGAAGCAGGGTGGGATATCCAGCGTGGCAGCGCTCGACCGCTTTCCCCGTTCCGCCACAAATTTCGTAAGCCCCATCCGTACCCCCCTTGCGAACGAGCGAGCACAGCTCCCCGCGGCCCACCCCACAACGCTCTTGCTTCGAGCTAGAAGCTAGCAGCTACCAGCTAGCGGCCGTCTCACGCCGCCACCACTCCCGTCTTCACCCGCCCCGCAAACTTCCGCTTGGAATACGCCGTTGTCAGCGCAATCGCCGGAATCCCCACCGCCGTCGGCCACAGCCACAACCACACATGATTCCCGAACACCACCGGCAGCGTCACCACGCTGAACGCCGTCCACGCTGCAATATAGCTGCCAATCAAATTCCCCAGGTGCGTATACCACCAGAACATCTTCTCCTTCGGCTTCCGGACAAAACTCGCCAGCTGCACCGAAGCCAACCTCATCCCGATCAACCCAAACACAATCGCCACAATCCCGAACCCCTGGATCGCCTTCGGATCGAACGCCCCCAGCCCCGCCAGCAGCAAGCTCGACGCGAACGTCAGCACCCCCGCAATCCAATCGATAGCCTTTGCCCTCCCACCCCGCGCCAGGTCCTTCAGCTTCAGCACCCGATACCCCGAGAACGCCGCATAGAAGCTGAACACCGCCACCATCGCCAGGAACAGCACCGGCCGATACAGCGCCATCGGCAGCGCCGTCGCCGCCACCCCACCCATGCAGCACAAATACACCATCCCCCACCGCTTATGCGTGGCACCGCCCTTGGCCGTCGCCAACGCCACCGGCGCCAGCAAAAACGCTCCAAACCCACACACCACATGCACGCCCAGCAACGCCCTCATCCAAACCGGATCAGCACTCATCGCACCCTCCCAGGAACAACTGCTAACTTTTAGCCAATACCCTCCAGGCCCCGCTGCATCGCCTCTTCACCCTTCGCCAACAGCAACCAGCGCCTCCGCCTTTGCCTTTAGCTAGAAGCTAGAAGCTCGCCGCTCCCGCTGCGCTCAAGAGAACATCGCCCGGCTCACCAGCCCCCTCTTCTCCAACTCCGCCAGCGTCTCCTCGCACCACGCGATCGACGCCTTCGCATGCGCCATCCCGCACCGCGCCGCCATCCGCCAGTACGGCATCGCCGGATGCCGCGCATGCTCCATCTCCATCCGCAGCAGCGTCGCCTCATACCGCTGCAGATCGTCCTCGCAACGCCCCCGCTCCGCCACCACCTGCGCCGCAATCGCTCCCCGCTCCGCCCTGTCCCCAAAGAACACCTTCAGCAGCAGCTCATTCCGATGCACCTGCGGCTTGGTCTCCACCCCCAGCCACCTCCGCAGCCGCCGCTCCCCCTCCCCCGTCAGCCTGTACACCTTCTTCGCCCGCCCATCCTTCTGCTGCTCCTCCACCGTCGCCAGCCCGTCCTTCACCATCCGCTTCAGCGCCGGATAGATCTGCCCATAACTCTCCGTCCAGAAGTTCGCCGTCGACCGCTCCATCATCTGCCGCATCTCGTAGCCCGACATCGGCCCCAGCGTCAGTAACCCCAGCAGTGACTCCACCGTCGATGTCTTTCCAAGGCTCCTCATGTGTCTGAACGATATATATCTGCAAGATAGGTGTCAACACCTTTCTTGCCTCTCCCACAACCCACCTCAACCCGCCCGCGCGCAACCCCAAACCCACCTGAGGCTGCATGCTAAACTGAGTCATGTGCCGGGTCCTACGCGACGTATTCCCGCCAACCCCGCCAGGTCCGGAAGGAAGCAACGGTAACGGGTCGATATGGGCGCAGTAGGGAAACCCGGTACACTAAACCCCCTAAATCCCTACCCCACAACATTGTGCCGATACTCGCGCACTTAACAGACCGCGCGGTCAGTTAACGGTAAGATTCTTTCTGCCGCATGTCTTAGCCATTGGAGGTCGTAGTTTGAGTCTCACCCTGAAGCCCCGGAACCCCGTTCGCGCCAAAATCTCATCCGTTGGATCCTACGTCCCGCCCCGCCTGCTCACCAACGCAGACCTGGAGAAGATGGTCGCCACCAACGACCAGTGGATCACCGAGCGCACCGGCATCCGTGAGCGTCACCTCGTCGACAAAGGCACCGCCACCAGCGACCTCGCCGTCGAAGCAGCCAAAGTCTGCCTCGCCCGCCGCGGCATCGACGCCTCCGAAGTGGAAGCCATCATCATCGCCACCGTCACCCCCGACATGGCCTTCCCCGCCACCGCCTGCCTCGTGCAAACCAAGCTCGGCGCTCCCCACGCCTGGGGCTTCGACCTCTCCGCCGCCTGCTCCGGCTTCCCCTACGCTCTCCAGATGGGAGCCAAGCTGGTCGAGTCCGGCGCCCACAAAAAAGTCCTCGTCATCGGCTCCGACGTCATGAGCTCCATCATCGACTACACCGACCGCGCCACCTGCATCATCTTCGGCGACGGCGCCGGCGCCGTCCTCCTCGAGCCCTGCGACGAAGCCGCCGGCGAGATCGGCCTCATCGACTTCTCGCACGAAGTCGACGGCTCCGGTGCCGTCTCCCTCAACATGCCCGCCGGCGGCAGCGCCCTCCCCGCCTCCCACGCCACCGTCGACGCCAAGCAGCACTTCGTCCACCAGGACGGCCAGGCCGTCTACAAGTTCGCCGTCCGCAAGATGGCCGAGATCTCCGAAGCCCTCCTCTCCCGCAACGGCGTCTCCGGCGCCGACCTCGGCTGCTTCATCCCCCACCAGGCCAACAAGCGCATCATCCTCTCCACCGCCGAGCGCCTCGGCATGGACGAAGCCCGCGTCATCATCAACATCGACCGCTACGGCAACACCACGGCCGGCACCATCCCCATCGCGATGAACACGGCCCTCGAAGAAGGCCGCCTCAAGAAGGGCGACCTGGTCCTCCTAGCCAGCGTAGGAGCCGGCTTCACCGCCGCCGCCACCCTCCTCCGCTGGGAGTTCTAAACAGAACCAAGGCCCCTTCTTTCAACTCAACTCTGTCCTCTCGACCGAAGCCGCCGGGCCCCAAGCGAGCGTTGTCTGCTCGCCTGGGTGGCAGCATCACGCTCCTGTCTCTGCGATGCGGCGTGGAGAAACCTGCAGGGCCTTGTCCTCGCCGTTACTTGTTCCTCGCCCGTCATCCTGAGCGAAGCGAAGGCCCCCGTATTCGCATTCGCTGTTGCTGTTGCATTTGCTGTTGCTGTTGCCCTTGCCTTTCTTTCTGTCATTCCCTCTGGGAATCTGCTTCTTCCCTTGTCCCCGCCCGTTCCCTCCAAAAACCTGACAGTCAAGTCGAACGCCTTACCATCGTCGTTCCGAAACCGGACGCCGCCAACACCCCCACCCCAACCACTACCACTAACCAGCTAACCACTAATCACTAACCACTAACCACTGCCCTTCGTTTGCCCCCCATCCACCCACCGCGTACCCTTGTCTCTATGAGACTGCACGTCTGCGCCGCCCTTCTCTTCCCCCTCTGCCTCACCCCCGCCTTCGCACAAACCGCTGAACCCCACGGCGTTGCAGACTCCACCCACGGCGTCGCCCTCTCCGACATCGACCGCTCCATCCGCCCCGGCGACAACTTCTACCTCTACGCCAACGGCGCCTGGATCAACCGCACCTCCATCCCCTCTGACCGCGTCAGCTGTCGGCACCTTCTCCGAGCTCGCCGACCGCGCCGACAAGCAGGTCGCCGCCATCATCGCCCAGGCCGCGCAATCCAATCCCGCTCCCCACACCGACCTTCGCCGCATCGCCGACCTCTACCACTCCTACATGGACGAGTCCGCCATCCAGCAGCGCGGCCTCTCCTCCCTCCAGCCCGACCTCGCCCGCATCGCCGCCATCAAAGACCAGCGTGACCTCGCCCGCTCTCTCGGCCTCACCCTCCGCTCCGACGTCGATGCCCTCAACATGACCAACTACCACACGCCCAACCTCTTCGGCCTCTGGGTAGCTCCCGGCTTCAACGACCCCGACCACTACGCCCCCTACCTCATGCAGGGTGGCCTCGTCCTTCCCTCCCGCGACTACTACCTCGACGACTCCGCGCACATGCAGGAGATCCGCACCCAGTACGCCGCCCACGTCGCCAACCTCTTCCGCCTCGCCGGCTTCTCCGATCCCGAAGCCCGCGCCGCCCGCGTCCTCTCCCTCGAGCACGCCATCGCCACCCAGCACATCTCGCTCGCCGACAACGAAAACATCAAGCACGCCAACAACCTCTGGCTCGCCTCCGACTTCTCCACCAAGGCCCCCGGCCTCGACTGGCCCGAGTACTTCCGCGCCGCCGGCCTCGCTTCCCAAAAATCCTTCTACGTCTGGCAGCCCTCCGCCTTCAAGGGCGAAGCCGCCCTGGTCGCCTCCACCCCCCTCGCCACCTGGAAGGACTACCTCGTCCTCCATCTCCTCGAAGCCAGCGCCGCCTACCTCCCCAAGCCCTTCGCCGACGAGCGCTTCGCCTTCTTCGGCACCACCCTCAGCGGAGCTCCGCAGCAGCGTCCCCGCGACCAGCGCGCCGTCGCCGTCGTCAACCTCACCCTCGGCGAAGCCGTCGGCAAGCTCTACGCCCAGCGCTACTTCTCGCCCGCAGGCCAAGGCCCAGGCCGAAGCCCTCGTCGCCAACCTCCTCGCCGCCTTCCACCACCGCCTCGAAACCATCACCTGGATGGCCCCCGCCACCAAGGCAGAAGCCATCCGCAAGCTCGGCACCCTCAAGGTCAGCGTGGGCTACGCCGACACCTGGCGCACCTACGACGGCCTCGACATCCAGCCCGACGACCTCGCCGGCAACCTCCGCCGCGCCTCCTTATTCGAGTACCACTACAACCTCCATCGCATCGGCCAGCCCACCGACCGCTCCGAGTGGGTCCTCACCCCGCAGACCGTCAACGCCGTGAACCTCCCGCTCGACAACGGCCTCAACTTCCCCGCCGCCATCCTGCAGCCCCCCTTCTTCGATCCCCAGGCCCCGGCCGCGGCCAACTACGGCGCCATCGGCTCCATCATGGGCCACGAGATCTCCCACACCTTCGACACCGAAGGCGCCGACTTCGACTCCCAGGGCCGCGTCCGCGACTGGTGGACCCCCGCGGACCTCGCCCACTTCGACCAGGTCACCACCGCCCTCGCCAACCAGTTCGACACCTACGAGCCTCTCCCCGGCCTCCACGTCCACGGCCGCCAGACCCTCGCCGAAGACATCGCCGACCTGGGCGGCATCAACGCCGCCTACGACGCCTTCCACGAATCCCTCCACGGCCAGCCCGCCCCGGTCATCGGAGGCTTCACCGGCGACCAGCAGTTCTTCCTCGCCTTCGGACAAAACTGGAAGTCCAAAGCCCGTCCCGACGCCGAGCGCCAGCAAATCCTCACCGACCCCCACGCCCCCGCCCCGGTCCGCGCCGAAACCGTCCGCAATCTTGACTCCTGGTACACCGCCTTCGACATCCAACCCAGTGACAAGCTCTACCTCTCCCCCGACCGAACGCGTCCACATCTGGTAACCCACCCACCCCACAACACCACTCACCGCCGCCGTTGCTGTTGCCGTTGCTGTTGCTCGTTGCCGTTGCTGTTGCTTCTGCTGTTGCTGTTGTCGTTGCTGTTCTGTCGTTGCCGTTGCCGTTGCCGTTGCTCGTTGCCGTTGCTGTTGTCTGTTTTGCCCTTCGTTTTTCTTGTTCCTGTTATTCGCCGTCTGGGAATGCTCTTCGTTTGCTGCTGTTGCACTTGTTCTTTTCTTGCATTGCACTTGCCGCTGCTTTGTTTTCCGCCGTCATCCTGAGCGAAGCGAAGGACCCCTGTAGTTGCCGGAGTGAAGCTCGCATGCCGTTGCACTTGCTCTTGCCCTTGCCTTGCTCTTGCCCTTGCCTTTCCTTGCCTCTCCCTAACCCCTAACCCCGAATCCCTGCCCCTATGATCATCGCCGCCATCCGTTCCGGAACCGACCCCGCCGCCCCGCTCCCTCCCGCGACCTTCCACCGCTGGCTGGAGGACCCCATCTACTGCCCCAAGTGCGAAGCCACCTACGTCCTTGTCCTCGACTACGACCACGCCGTCAGCCGCCACTTCGCCAACGAATCCCGCCGCCATCTCCAGATGTTGCGCAAGGCCGTCATGCTCGGCCACTCCACCGACCACCGCATCACCCACTTCGAAACCAACGGCGTCGTTGTCACCAGCCACCCCACCCCCAAGCCCTCCCCCGACCCCAAACCAACCCTCGCCGCCCCACCCCTCACCAACCGCATCCAGTAACTCGCCTCTCCTCCGCGACCTTCGCGCCCCTCTTCGCGCCTTTGCGTCAAAGCCCTCGCCCTTGCCCCCGCCATCCTTACGCCCTCGCCCAAAACCCTCGCCCCCACCACGCGAAGCCCCTCGCCGTCCGCGCAGGACTCCGCGAGGATCCTGCTAAAATAAAGCTGTGAGCCTGTCCTCCACTCTCGAGAACGGCGCCGCCCCCGAGACCTCCCTCCCAGATCCCAACCGGGCCAACACCCCCACGGTCGGCTTCGTCTCGCTCGGCTGCCCCAAGAACCTCGTCGACTCCGAAGTCATGATGGGCCTGCTCCATCGCGGCGGAGCCCAGCTCACCCCCCGCGCCGAAGACGCCGACATCCTCGTCGTCAACACCTGCTCCTTCATCGACTCCGCCAAGCAGGAGTCCGTCGACACCATCCTCGAGATGGTGCAGCACAAGATCGCCAACGGCGGCCGCGCCCAGCGCCTCATCGTCGCCGGCTGCCTGGTCGAGCGTTACCGCGACGAGATCCGCGCCAACATCCCCGAAGTCGACGCCGTCGTCGGCACCGGCGAGCTCGAAGCCATCCTGGAAGCCGCCGGCCTGCACCGACCCGCGAAGCCGCCGCAAGCCCCCTTCCCCATCCTCACCACGGCCCAGACCGAAGCCGTCCAGATCGCCCGCCACGCAAGCTCCGTCAACCAGCACTCCCGCCCCGAAGGCACCGGCCCCCAAATCACCCACGAACTGAGTATTAAACCCGGCGACACTCCGGGTGCCCCAGGTCTCGCCTCTGAGACCTGGGTGAGTGCGGCAACCACCTCGCGCCCCGAGGGCGACCTCCGCGAGCAGCAAGGCCGCTTCTCCCGCGACTCCTGGGACGGCGCCACCGCCGCCCTCCCCACCTACCTCTACTCCGACGAAACCCCGCGCATCCTGACCACGCCTCGCTCCTCGGCCTACATCAAGATCGCCGAAGGCTGCGACCACCCCTGCAGCTTCTGCATCATCCCGCAGCTGCGCGGCAAGTTCCGCTCCCGCCCCCTGGCCAGCATCGTCGCCGAAGCCAAATCCCTCATCGCCCAGGGCGTCCGCGAGATCACCCTCATCGGCCAGGACACCACCTGCTACGGCGAAGACCTCCCTCCCAGCATCCCCAAGAATCCGGGTGCCCCACATCTCGCTTCTGAGATGTGGGATTCCACGGATGCCGAAGTCAAACTCCGCACGCCCGAGCTCGCCGACCTGCTCGACGCCCTCGCCCCGCTCCCCGGCCTCAAGTGGCTCCGCTTCCTCTACGCCTACCCCAACAAGATCACCCCGCGCCTGCTCCAGACCATCGCGCGCCACGACACCATCGCGAAATACCTCGACGTCCCCCTGCAGCACGCCAGCGCCAACGTCCTCAAGCGCATGAAGCGCGGCGGCACCGCCGACCGCTTCCTCCAGATCATCGAGCAAGCCCGCACGACCGTCCCCAACCTGGTCCTCCGCACCAGCTTCATCGTCGGCTTCCCCGGCGAAACCGAAGCCGACTTCAACGAGCTCCTTGCCTTCGTAGAAGCCGCCCGCATCGACTGGCTCGGCGTCTTCAGCTACTCCGACGAAGAGGGAGCCGGCGCCTTCGCCCTCGACGAAAAAGTGCCCAAGCGCACCATCGAATCCCGCCGCCGCAAGCTGATGAAGCTGCAGCAGACGATCTCGAAGCGCGCCCGCAAAGCATGGATCGGCCGCGAACTCGACATCCTCGTCGAAGGCGAATCCGAAGAGACCGACCTCCTCTGGCAAGGCCGCTCCCTCGACCAGGCCCCCGAGATCGACGGCAAGGTCCTGATCAACGACTTCGGCCCCCACGAAGCCCTGGTCCCCGGCACCTTCTACCGCGCCCAGATCACCGAGTCCCACGACTACGACGTCGTCGCCCGCATCCTCGAGTAACCATCTCCTTTCTCGGCAATCGTCTCGAAGCAAGTTGTCCTTCCACCCCTGGGCGAAGCCGAAGGAGCAGGATTCTGCTTTTCTTGCGTGCTCCATGCCCTGTCTGAAATCGGGCACCCCGAGCGAAGCGTGCCGGCCGTCGTTACCTCACTCAAGTCACCTCCTGGCCCACGCTTAAGTAACGCGCACGTCTCTTTAACATGAGGAACTGCCTCCACCGGCTAATAATCAGCGAGTACCTGAATCAATCCACCCTGGAGTATTCCCTTTGCGATCTGTTTCCGTTGCCGTCGGTAGTCTTCTCCTGTCCTCCCTCGCTTTCACGGCGCACGCCGAGCCCATCACCTTCACCGAGACCCTCACCGGAAGCAGCTATTACGGTCCCTCCGCCGGCGTCACCGAACCCATCACCATCACCGGAATCGGCGACACCAGCAACATCGTCTTCTCCAGCGCCCTGGACGAGTACACCCTGCTGCTCTCCTCCGCCACCGTCAAGTTGGGATCAGGTCCCGTGGAAGCCTTCACCGGTACCGTGGAAGCCTTCGAAGCGGACGGCTTCATCGCAGGCTTCGAGCAAGTAACCCCGCTCAACGTCAATATCGCCGCCGTCGAAGGCTTCGACGATCCCTTCACCGGCTATGCCCTTGACTCCTCGATCTCCGTAACCGACGGCACCCAGGTTCCCTCCTCCTCTACGCTCTTCAACACCACCGGCGGCAGCTTCGATTTCGCCACCTTCAGCGACACCGCAACGTTCACCTCAACCCTTCCCCCCGCTGTCCCAGAACCCTCTTCGATCGTTCTTCTCGGTACCGGCCTTCTGGGCCTGGCCGAAGGCGCGCGTCGCAGGTTCCGGGCACCCCAGTCGCTCTAACCCTCCGTTCAGAACGAAGCGATCGTCTCCAATCACGTTCGGCGTCATCGCGGATGCTCAGGCATCCGCGACGACGCCACACCCATCACCCGGCGTCTCGGCAGCTACGCATCACCCTCCCGGCCTAGTAAAATCAGGTGAGCGGATCCTCACCATGACCAAACCTCTCCACTGCCCCATCTGCCGCAAGCCCGTCCCCCTCGACCACCCCGAAGTCCCCTTCTGCTCCGAGCGCTGCCGCACCATCGACCTCGGCAAGTGGGCCTCCGGCGACTACAAGATCTCCTCCCCCATCCTCGACCCCGACCTCCTCGAAGACCTCGAGCACGCCCAGCAACAACAGAACCCCACCGCCGACCTCCACAACGACTTCAAGCCCCACTCCAAGTGGCGCAATTAGCGCAGCCGCAACCCTCCCCAACGCTCTCCCCACCTCTACCCCAACGCTGTCATCCTGAGCGAAGCAGCTCGCGCCCTTGCGAGCTGCGCAGTCGAAGGACCCCGAAGCCTTCTCCATCACCCCGACCGCTCGCCCCTTCCTCCCACGATGCCTCTAACCACGCGAAGCCTCTCGCCGTCCGCGCAGGACTAAAATCTCCAAGTGACCACCATCCGCAAGACGCTCTGGGCCTGGACCCTCTCCACCTTCTTCGGCGCCGGCTATCTCAAGCCCGGCCCCGGCACCTACGGCAGCATCTTCGCCGTCCTCCTCTGGTACGCCGCCGCCAGCCTCTTCGCCCCCACCCCCATCCACCTCGCCCTCGCCACCGCCCTCGCGGCCATCGTCATCACGCTCATCGGCATCCCCGCCTCCACCATCACCGCCCGCGAAGCCTCCCGCGAAGACCCCGGCTTCGTGGTCATCGACGAAGTCGCCGGCCAGCTCTTCGCCCTCATCCTCACGCCCGCCTTCGGAACCCACGCCTGGGCCCACGCCGCCCTCGCTCTCCTCCTCTTCCGCCTCTTCGACATCTTCAAGCCCTGGCCCATCCGCACCCTCGAAGCCCTCCCCGCCGGCACCGGCATCATGCTCGACGACGTAGCCGCCGGCCTCCTCGCCCTCCTCACCGGAGCCCTCATCACCCACTTCGCCCCGCATCTTCTCTAGCGCACCGCCACGCGAAGCCTCCCGCCGTCCGCGCAGGACATTTGCATCCCCTCCCCACCGCGCATACCCTAACCAATACATGACGCTGCTCCACCCAACCCGTCCCGACGCGCCCCACCTCGACCGCCTCTACCCCCGCTCCGCCATCCCCGGCGGCAGCTTCGAAGTCCTCGGCGCCCACCTCCTCGCTCCGCCGCCCCCGGCCGGCGACCCCCAGCTCCCCCAGGCCTTCTTCGGCGAGATCCCCGCGCACCTCGACCTCGCCCGCCCCACCCGCGCCGTCGTCCGCGTCCCGCCCGGCGCCATCTCCTCCGACCTCTCCCTCCGCACCAACGGCCTCTCCAGCAACCTCCTCCACGCCAACATCGCCGTCCCCATGGTCGAAGACCTCCACGTCATCTCCAACCCCGCCACCGACGCCGACGGCAACCTCTACGCCATGGTCTCCGGCCCCCGCGGCGAGCAGGTTCCCGTCTCCATCTTCCGCATCGCCCGCGACCTCCAGATCACCCCCTTCGTCCGCGACCTGCTCAACGTCTCCGCCCTCGCCTTCGGCCCCGACGGCAACCTCTACGCCAGCTCCCGCACCGAAGGCGCCATCTACCGCATCACCCCGGCCGGCCACATCTCCACCTTCGCCGAAGGCATGGGCATTGCCACCGGCATCGCCTTCGACCGCGACGGCAACCTCTTCGTCGGCGACCGCTCCGGCACCATCTTCAAGATCATCCCCAGCCGCAAATCCACCACCCTCGACGCACCCTTCAGCCTGACCCCGAGCAGCGCCCTCGACCCCCACAACCCCAACCGCTCCGGCGAGATCTTCGTCTTCGCCACCCTCGAGCCCTCCACCGCCTTCTACCACCTCTGCTTCCGTCCCGACGGCGTCCTCATGGTCACCACCCCCACCATCAGCTCCCACCAGAACATCTACGCCATCGACCCCCACGGCAACACCACCACCTACTGCCGCGGCCTCGGACGTCCCCAGGGCATGGCCTTCGACGTCGACGGCAACCTCTACGTCGCCGCCAGCCTGCGCGGCCATCGCGGCATCGTCCGTCTCCGCGACACCTCCGCCTCCTCCACCCCCGAAGCCGACCTCATCGTCGCCGGCAACGACCTCATCGGCCTCTGCTTCCTCGACGACGGCTGCTGCGCCCTGGCCACCAACAACACCATCTTCCACGCCGACCTCGGCATCGAAGGCCTCCCCGTCACCTAGCCCGATGTCGATCTTCTACGATATGCATCAGCGCGATCGCTTCTTTTCTTGGTGGGAGTTCACTGAAGTACAGCGCATGCTACGAGAGGCCATCGAACGAGGCTTCGTCGAGGAAATACCCGTCTCAATCATTCGCCCCTACCTCTCAAGCGAGACTTGGTATCGAGACAAGGCAACCGGCGAAATTTACTCACTAACCGAATCCAACCCTCCCGCACAGGGCTCGTGGGTGCCCATCGACATCGACGATTTCCTAACCAGCGGCTCAACACTTCAGATTCATTAGCTGCCACCAAGAACGCTCGGGTAGCCATTCCTACGCGCACTTCGCGGATGAGTGGGATGACCAAAGCTCAAACCCCACAAACCCACCCCAACCCCCAACTCGAATCTCGAATCTCGAATCTCGAATCTGTTAAAAGCTTTAGGGCGAATCCTCTCGCGAGGACTCGCCCTTCCGCCGTCCGAATCTTTCGAAGACCTGGCATCGGCCCCAGGTCAATCTCCGCGTCCCTTCCTCCCTCCAGACCGCGAGCAAGCCCGCTGTCCGTCGTTCGTCCGTTCCGCAAATCTTGTGAGCTTCCTCTTTGCCAGCTTGTCTTTGGTCGCCCAAAGTGAGTCCCGTTCCCGATCCCTGTCTCCGGTTGCCCGAAGTGAGTCTCGCGTCCGTTCCTCGCTCGCTCCGATTCTTCTCTCTTCTCTGGAAGATCGCTCTTCCGTTGCTGAGAATCATCCCACAAAAACGCTGGATTGCAACACCAAAAAATCTGTGTAAATCTCGTCGTTTCTGTGCTTAACTTCCCTTCGAATTTTGCACACTTTCCGCAGCAAAATCACTAGCTACTTCTCACTTCTCACTTCTCACTTCTCACTTAATACGACGGCCCAAACGTCACCCCCGCCGGCGCATTCAGCGTCGTCGTCGTCCCCACCAGAAACACATCCGGAGTCAGCGGGCTCGCCGGATTGGTCTTCAACTGTCCCGGCCCAAACCCCGCAATCCCGAACGGGCTCGCCGAGCTGGCCACGGCCAGGTCGCCATACTCATCGAACCCAATCCCGTTCGGTGCCACCAGCGTCGCATTGCTGCTCACCGTCGCGCTCGCCAGCGTGATATTCGGCGTCGGGCTCCCCGTCGCCATGATCTGCGACGGCTTGAACTCCACCACCGTATTCGGTGCATTCGCGTTGCTCGACCACAGATCCCCATAGCCATCGAACGCCAGCGCCCACGGCGCCTGGATCGATCCCGACCCATCATCGCTCAGCGTCTCGGTCGGTATCAGCGCCGCGGTCGTCGTCGCCGTGCCATTCGGATTCACGGCCGGCAAGCTCGTCGCGCTGAACCCGAAGATCGTCGTCGTCCCATTGTTCGCCACATACAGATCGCCCTTGTAGTCGAACGCAATCCCCAGCGGCCCATTGAACGCCGGCGTCGAGGTAATCGACACGGCCGGCACCACCGGCGTCGGCGTCGTAGTCGTGGTAGTCGTCGTAGCCATCCCGCTCAGCTGTCTGCCCGTAAACACATACACCGCATTCGCCCCATCATCGGTCACCCAAAGATCCCCGCGCTGGTCGAACGCCGCCTGCTGCGGAAACTTGAAGCTCGCCGACGTAATGGTCACCGCCGGCGTCGGCGAAGCACTCGTCGACAGCTGCGACAGCTGCTTCACCGTAAACTCATACAGCGCCGGAGCCACCGTCCCTCCGCTCGCGATCGTTCCTCCATCGATCACCCACAGATCGCCATACGCATCGAATGTCACCCCCTGCGGAGCCCCGAACACGCTCGACTTGAGCGTCACATGCGGCGCCGGATCACTGCTCCCGCTCACCAGCTGCGACGGCAGAAACTCCACCACATCGGTCCCATTGGCCACCCACAGCGCGTTGTTGCCACCGTATCCCTGCCCGACGCTCACGTAGGAGCCGTTCCAGTCATTGCAACCCGCCAGCCCCACCATGGCCGCCATCGCAGCCACGCCCAGCGCCGCCCTTCCCCACCCGGCATGTTTACGAGCCCGTTCACCAGCAGCAGGCGCACCCAACGTCAATCGTCCAACGGACCCTATACGAGGCATCATCGCAATACTCCCAAAAACAATTGTCTGAAAGTGGAGGACATCTCCACGCCTCTTGAAGACGCGTTTTTTGCGCAAATGTTTCGCTTCCGCCCATCACAAATTCCCACCCGCGGACCGGGTGCCCCATCCCCGTCAGCGGGTGGCCCGCCCATCTCCGCCCCACAACGAAAAACTCTCGCCGCCCGCGCAGGACCGCCGTCCGCGGAGGACCGTTCGCGCAGGACAAAATAAATCTCCCCAACCACCCTCAAAAACAGCCCAAAATCCGCATGTCAACCCCCCGCCACCTCCCCAACCTCATAAAACCCTCGCCCCCATTGCCGATTTCTCCTTCCCACCCTTGGCATACCTACCCCCACCCAAGGCTTACAATGGAACTAGACCCTTCCGAAATCCCAGCACACCCGGCACGGCCAACGGCCCGGCACGTGTCCGCGGCAGCTCCCGGCCCCGCCCTCAAAACCGCCCACCCCCAGCCGGAAAGGGGGGACTTTGCTATCTAACCCATTTGGATGGAATACTTTACCAGCATGCACGGTATGACTTCGACACCTAACCGTCGTGTTATCTGACACTTGCAGCGAAAAACCAGCAAGGGGGGGGAGGGGGGGGCACCCTTCCCCCGGGTATCATCAGATCAGCACCATGCCCCGACGCGCCGCGATCGCCCGCCAGCCCCGACCGGAAGACCCGGAGCTCTTCCGCCTCCGCTCCCAGCTGGCAACTCTCCGCAAAACCCTCGCCTCCCGCGAGGCCGCCCTCGATCACCTCCGCGCCCAGCTCAACAGCTTCGAAGGCCGCTACATCCGCCAGGTCGGCGTCCTCTACATCCAGCTCGACGACTGGCAGGACCGCATCGCCGAGCTCCACAACCCAACCCCGCCGCAACCCATCGCGCCCGAACCCGGCCCAACCGAGGAGCCCGCACCCGACCCACTCGCCCTGAACCTCAAATCCCTCTTCCGCGAGGTCGCCAAGCGCATCCATCCCGACCGCGCCCGCAGCGCCCACGACGAGCTCCACCGCACCCACCTCATGGCCCAGGCCAACGCCGCCTTCCTCCGCGCCGACGCCGACCTCCTCCAGCGCATGCTCAACGGCTACGACCCCGCGACCGACTCCGGCGACGATCGCACCCCCGCCGCCCGGCGCCAACGCCTCACCGAAAAAATCGCCCAGGCCGAAGAAGACATCGCGACCATCGACGCCGAGCTCCAATCCCTCGCCGCCTCCGAGATGGCCGACCTCCGCAACCGCACCAAACTCGCCGCCGAGCAAGGCCGCGACCTCCTCGCCGAGCTCGCCGCCCGCGTCAAAGGCAGCATCGGCATCGCCATGCGCCGCTACGAGCTCGACCTCGCCCGCATCCGCCGTAACCAGCCTGCCTTCAATCCCGAACCCCTCCTCACCGCCGAACGCCCGCCCTCACCGCCCATCCACCGTACCGCTCGTCACACGAATTAACACGCGCTCGCGCTACCATCGAACCACCTATGCTAGCCGAGATCATCGCCGTTGGCTCCGAGATGCTCACGCCCCATCGTCAGGACACCAACTCCCTCTACCTCACCGCGGGCCTCAACGACCTCGGCGTTACCGTCGCCTTCAAGACCATCGTCGGCGACAACCGCGATCATCTCCGCTCCGCCATCCACATCGCCATCAACCGCGCCGACGTCATCCTTCTCTCCGGAGGTCTCGGCCCCACCGAAGACGACCTCACCCGCGAGTGCGTCGCCGAAACCCTCAACCTCCATCTCCACCGCAATGAGGCGGTCTTCGCCTTCCTCCAGAAGCGCTTCGCCGCCCGCCACATGGACATGCCGCCCAACAACGCCAAGCAGGCCGACCAGATCGAAGGCGCCGAGATCCTGCCCAACCTCAACGGCAGCGCTCCCGGCCAATGGCTCGACTTCGCCCACCACAGCCATCGCAAGCTCGTCGCCCTGCTTCCCGGCCCGCCCAAGGAGCTCAAACCCCTCTTCGACCAGGAGTGCAAGCCGCGTCTCGCCGCCGCCCTTCCCCCCAACCACCTCGCCCGCCGCCAGCTCCGCATGGCCCTCATCCCCGAGAGCCAGGTCGACGCCCGCACCGCTCCCATCTACCAGCAGTTCCCCGACGTCGAGACCACCATCCTCGCCGGCTCCGCCGAGATCCAGCTCCACTTCGTCTGCGTCAAGCCCACCCTCGCCGCCGCCGAAGCCCGCGTCGAAGCCGTCTCCGACCTCGTAGCCCGCGAGATGGGCGACGACATCTTCTCCCTCAACGGCGAGAGCCTCGAGGAGGTTGTCCTGCTTATGCTCGGCGTCCGCCGCCGCACCCTCGCCGTCGCCGAGAGCTGCACCGGCGGCTGGCTCGGCCAGCGCCTCACCTCCGTCCCCAACAGCTCGCGCGTCTTCCTCGGCGGCGCCATCGCCTACTCCGACCGCAGCAAGACCGCCCTCGCCGACGTCCCCTCCTACCTCATCGACGAGCACGGTGCCGTCTCCGATGCCGTCGCCCGCGCCCTCGCCGAAGGCATCCGCCGCCGCACCGGCAGCTCCCTCGCCCTCTCCATCACCGGCATCGCCGGCCCCGCCACACCGCGCGGCCCCGACGCCCACAAGCCCCTCGGCCTGGTCTACATCGCCCTCACCGACGGCGAAGATACCCAGGTCAAGGAGATCCACATCCCCGGCGACCGCGACCGCGTCCGCCTCTGGGCCACCCAGCACGCTCTCGAGATGCTCCGCCGCTACCTCCAGTAAACCCCCGCTGCTACACTCACTAGCGATACATGAACATGCTCTGGTCCATCACACTCACGGTCGCCTACCTGCTCGGCTCCATCCCCTTCGGCTACCTCCTGGTCCGCTTCGTCCGCCAGGAGGACGTCCGCGACACCGGCAGCGGCAACATCGGCGCCACCAATGTCGCCCGCGCCGGCGGCACCACCCTCGGCATCTTCACCCTCCTCCTCGACGCCATGAAGGGCTTCATCGCCGTCTTCCTCGCCATGCAGCTCGCCCCCAACACCGCGCACGGCCCCTCGACCCTCGCCATCGCCACCGCCGTCGCCGCCGTCGTCGGCCACATCTTCCCCGTCTGGCTCCGCTTCCGCGGCGGCAAAGGCATCGCCACCGCCCTCGGCGTCTTCATCGCCCTCGTCCCCCTGGTCGCCCTCGCCTCCGCCGCCATCTTCGCCCTCATCGTCGCCACCACCCGCCTGGTCTCGCTCGGCTCCATCCTCGCCGCCGTCGCCATCCCGTTCCTGGCGCTCCTGCTGGTCCCCCATCGTTCCACCGCGCTGCTGATCGGCCTCAGCTTCATCTCCCTGCTCAGCATCGTCAAACACCACGCCAACATCGTTCGCCTCCTCAAAGGCACCGAAAGCCGCTTCGGCAGCAAGAAGAACCCGGATCCAACCGACAAGGAAGATACGGATCCAACCGACAGGAAGGCCAACGCATGAGCCGCATCGCTGTCATCGGCGCCGGCGCCTGGGGAACCGCGCTCACCGTCTCGCTCGCCCGTCGCGGCGGCCACCGCCTCACCCTCTGGGCCCACTCACTCGACCACGCCGCCCAGCTCGCCGACACCGGCGAGAACACCCGCTACCTGCCCGGCTTCATCCTCCCCGCCGACGTCGAAATCACCCACGACCTCCGCTTCGCCATCGCGGGCGCCGACATCATCCTCTGCGTCACCCCCTCGCAGGCCCTGCGCTCCATCATGGTGCAGATCGCCCCCATGCTGACCGCCCGCCAGGCCCTGCTCTCGGCCTCCAAGGGCATCGAGGAGAAGACCTTCCTGCGCATGTCGCAGATCATGTTCGAATACGCTCCCTCCAACCCCATCGGCACCCTCGGCGGCCCCTCCTTCGCCTACGAAGTCGCCGCCGCCATGCCCACGGCCATCACCCTCGCCGTCGACGACCCCGTCCTCGGCAAATCCCTCCAGGACGACTTCAGCTCCGCCTCCCTCCGCACCTATCGCAACGAAGACGTCATCGGCACCGAGCTCGGCGGAGCCCTCAAGAACGTCATCGCCCTCGCCGCCGGCGTCGTCACTGGCCTCGAGCTCGGCAACAACGCCACCTCCGCCCTCATCACCCGCGGCATCGCCGAGATCACCCGCCTCACCATGGCCTGCGGCGGCCGCCGCGAGACCATGTCCGGCCTCTCCGGCATCGGCGACCTGGTCCTCACCTGCACCGGCGGCCTCTCCCGTAACCGAACGGTCGGCGTCGAGCTCGGCAAGGGCCGCAAGCTCCCCGACATCATCGCCGGCCTCAACGGCAAGGTAGCCGAAGGCGTCCTCACCACCACCGCCGCCCTCGGCCTCGCCAAACGCTACGGCGTGGAGATGCCCATCACCGAGCAGATGGCCGCCATCCTCCACGAGGAGAAAGCCCCCCACGACGCCATCCGCGACCTCATGACCCGCCCCGGCCGCACCGAATAGCTCCTCCGCCACTGCCTCACGTGTACACCACGCACCCCCGCGCCTCCAACCGCTCCAACACCGCCGCGCACCCAACCACATCCACCCAACGCAGATCGACCTTCTCGAGCCTCGGCAACCCCACCAGCTCCTCCGGCAAAGCCACCAGCGGATTCCCCCGCAGATCCACCTGTCGCAACTCCCTCAGCGCTCCAATCGACCGCGGCAGCCCCGTTAACCGGTTGTTCCGCAGATGCAGCTCCCGCAGCCGCGTCAATCCACCAATCCTCTCCGACAGCGTCGCAATCTTGTTATCCGTCGCGCGCAACTCGATCAAGCTCTCCATCGCGCACACGCACCCCGGCAGCTCCGCGAACGCATTCTCGCTCAGATTCAAATACCGAAGCCGCTTCAAACCCCCAAGGCTATCCGGCAAACCCGTCAGCCGGTTGTCGTGCAGATAAAGAAACTTCGACAGCCCCGCAATCCTCCCCAAACTCTCTGGCACCGCCGTCAGCCGGTTATGCCCCAGGTCCAGCGTCACCAACCTCTGCATCTCCCCGATCCGCTCCGACACCTCCCCAAGCCCATTGTCCGCAAGGATCAGCACCTCGGCATCCGTTCGCTCCCACACCCACTCCGGCACCGCCCCCAACATCTGCTTCCACAGATTGACCGTCGCGTTCGCATGATCCGGCATCCTCAAATCCTACGTCAGCCTCCCTTTACCGAGAGCCCTCCCTCCCCACTCCGCTAAACTAATTGGCGATGGCCTTTTCACTCTTCGGCAAGCGCGAAACCCCCACCCCCGACCCCGAGCAGCAGCCCGAGCTCCAGCAACCGCGCGGCCTCTTCGACCGCATGAAGCAGGCGGTCACCCGCACCCGCGAGTCGCTCTCCAACTCCATCGCCTCCGTCGTCGCCCTCACCCGCGAAGTCGACGAAGCCTCGCTCGACGACCTCGAGCTCGCTCTCCTCGCCTGCGACATCGGCTCCACCACCACCAACGAGATCATTACCCGCCTGCGCGACCTCGCCCTCCGCCACGGCATCTCC
>CAVXKP010000014.1:0-35758 GCA_963762375.1 uncultured Acidobacteriaceae bacterium | reverse complement strand
TCAATGGAGAAGACTCTCGTTTCGGATGGAATGAATGAGAAGGGGCTGGTCATTGGAGTTCTTTACCTTCCGACTTTTGCCTCGCGAACTGCACAATCCAGATACCCAAATTTCGGAGACGGCCAACGACGTCCTGGTGCGCTTCAGCCGCTCGCACCCGATGGCGGTTCACACCCCCACCTCACGGCCATCGGCGGTGCGGATCGACCGCAGGCGGGGCGTACCGGAACAGTTAGAGACAGGGAACAATGTGAAGAGAGCGACAACATCCGAACCCGATCAACTGGCTGAGACGGCCTGATCCCTGCTGGCCGTCGCCGAGAAAATGGCGCTCTGGTTCGCATCTGTCTGCATTCAACGTTTCGCTGCCGCTCCTCAATCCGCTGGGATCTGGGCTTGCCCTCTTTGAGAGCGTGTTGGGGTGATCAAACCTTCAGGGTCGCTGCGGGAAGCTGCGATGCATCCCATCCGCCACCGAGAGCCTTGACCAGCAGTACGCTGGCTTCGAAACGCCGCTGCGTGATCTCTATGTCGTTGCGCTGATTTTGCAAGAGCGCGGTCTGCCAGGTAATCACCTGGAGATAGGTATCGACGCCATCCTCGTAGCGCGTATTGAAGAGGTCGAGCGATTGCTGTGCCGAGGCGGTGGCGTCGCGCTGTTGGCTCGGCTTCGATCTCGAGGTTGTGCAGCGCGTTCAGGTTGTCCTCAACCTGCTGGAATGCGGTGAGCGTGGTCTGGCGGTAGGCGGCGACGGTGCCATCGTACTGCGCGAGGGCAATGTCGGATGTGGCGCGCCGGCGGCCGTGATCGTACAGCGTCTCGGACAACGTGGGACCGACGGCGAAGAAGCGGCTCGGCCACGAAAACCAGTTGACCGCGGATGTGCCCGCGAAGCCGGCCACTGCCGAGAGGGACAGCGTGGGATAGTAGGCAGCCTGGGCGATGCCGATCTGCTCGTTGGCCGCCGCCATGCTGCGCTCGCTGAGGCGATGTCGGGACGGCGCTCCAGCAACTGCGAAGGAAGCATTCCGGGAATGGCGGGAATCGCAGGCGCGGCGACGGTGATCGGGTCGGGCGGCAGCGTGAACGCCGCCGGAGGCTTGCCGATGAGGACGGCGATGGCGTGTTCGTACATGCGCGCGCTGAATGTCGACGTCCGTGGCCTGCACCTGGGCCGCCTGGAGTTGCGTGCGTGCCTGGGTCGACATCGGAGAGCGGCGAGGCGCCGCCGTTGTAGCGGTCCTCGGTAGCTGCAGTGCGCTCTGGAAGGCCTTGACGGTGTCGTCGAGAAGTTTGCTTCTGCGCATCGGCCGAACGCAGATCGAAGTAGTCGACCGCCAGCTCAGCATGCAACGATAGCCGCGAAGTCTCGAGGTCCGCGGCCGAGGCCTGTGCCTGTTCGCGCGCCTGCGCGACGGTGCGGCGGATGCGTCCCCAAAGTCGATCTCGTAGTTGAGATCGAACGGAAGAACGAAGTTGCCTTCGCCGGTGTTGGCCTCCGGAGATATTCAGGTAGGGCTGATGGTTGGAGTCGCGGATGGCGCCGACGCTGGGCGCGGCTCCGATCGTCGGCGCCTCAGACGCGCGATTGAAGCGGACGGCGGCGCGGGCAGCGCGAAAGTTTGCTTCCGCTTCTTTCAGCGTCTGGTTGGCGGGATCGATCTGCGCTTCCAGCGTATTGAGTTGCGGAGTCGTTGAACAGGGTCCACCAGTCGCCCCTCAATTGCGCGTCGCTGGGTTGCGCTGGCTTCCATCCGTCCTCCGACTTGAAGTTGTCGGGCAGCGGCTCTTTGAACTCCGGCGCAGGTCGGGGCAGCGGGGCGCACGTATTGCGGCCCGACCACGGCAGCCCGCGAGCGCGAGGGCCAGCACGGCTGCCGAGCAGAAGAACAGCCGCGTGCCGATGTGCAGCGATCATGACTGGCCTCCTGACGTCACAACCTGCGGATGTACTTCACAGTGCCGCTGGCGAGCGAGTCGGAGGGATCGAGAATGACTTCGTCGGCGGCGTGAGGCCCGGAAGTGATCTCGACGGAGCTGCCGAAGTCGTGGCCGATGGTGACGGGCACCAGCTGGACGCGGTCGCCGCGAACCACGCCGACGCGCAGTCCTTCGGCGCGAAACAGCAAGGCGTTGGAAGGAATCGTCACCGACTTTCCAATTGCGGGCAGGTGGAAGTGGACGAAGACGTAAGCTCCGGGACGCAGCACGTCCTTCGCATTGTCCACATCCACCTCGACGTTGAGAGTGCGGGTGGAGTGGTCGATGGCGTTGGCGTTGCGCACGATGGTGCCCGGGAATTTTCTGGCCGGGATCGGAGTCCGCGGTCAACGTCGCACGATCGCCATCGTGGATCGCATCCGAGTCGACCTCGGGGACCGCGACATAAACGCGCAGCTCGCCGGTCGCATCCATATGAAACAGCTCGCGCGGATTGCTCGCCCCGGAGCCGGCGTCAATGAGGTCGCCAATGTCGGTGTTGCGCGCGGTAATGATGCCATTGAACGGAGCAATGATGCGCTCGTAGCTCTGGAGCTGTTCGAGGCGGCCTACGTTGGCCTTGCTGGCGTCCACCGCGGCCTGCGCAGCGATGTAATTGGCGCGGGTCTGATCGGCCTCCTGCTGCGAGACGGCGTGCTTGGCGAGCAACGCCTGCCAGCGGTTGCTGGTGACTTCGGCGAGGTTCGCGTCGGCCTGCATGCGCTCCAGTTCGGCGCGCGACTGATCGCAGCTGCTGATCAACTTCAGGCGTCTCGATGGTGGCGAGGAGATTGCCTTTGCGCACGTGCGCGCCAATGTCGAAGTACCACTTCTTCAGGTAGCCGTTGGTGCGCGAGTAGATGGGCGTGTCAGTAAATGCTGATACATTGCCGGGGAGCGCGAGATCGTCGGCCTCCGATCCCTCCACCGGATGCACGACGTTGACGGAGAAAATGGCGGCAGCCTGTGTGGAGTTAGCCACCGCAGCCTCTTTCGCTGCGCGAATATGCAGCCCCCAGGCAATGGCAGCGATCAACGCAACGGCGCAGACAATAGCTGCTGCGGGACCGCCCCGGAAAGCTGGCTCCTCTGGATCCGCAGTCCCAGCGCCGCCGGGGTGCGCAGCAGGAGGCGCAGCAACCGCCGCCTGTTGGACATGCCCCGGCTCCGCCGGTCCGGATGCGGGCTCTCTGACCTCGGTTGTATCCTCGCCGCCGCTCACAATTTTGTCGCTTCGTTTCAGTTTCCTCTTGCTTCGCGCGAGGACGCGCGCCGTGCCCTCGGCATCGGCTGGGGACCACTCGTCGTCACCATCGGCCGGCTCACCGCACAGAAGAACCCCTCCGCGTTCCTCGAGATCATCCAGCGCCTCCACGAGCGCCGCCCCGACGTCCGCGCCATCTGGGTTGGCTCCGGCAGCCGGCGAGGTCGACTTCCCGCCCTCATCAAAGCCGCGCGCATGGAGGGCGTCATCCGCGTCGCCGACTGGCAGCACGACGTGCGCAAATACATCGCCGCCGCCGACGTCATCCTCAGCCCCTCCAAGTTCGAAAGCTTCGGCTACGTCGCCGCCGAAGCCCTCTCCATGAACCGCCCCGTCGTCGCCTCCGACATCACCGGAACCCGCGACATCATGCGCGGCGCCTTGCAGGAGTGGCTCTATCCTGCAGACGAGCCGGAGCGCGCCGCCCAGCTCCTCTTCCAACTCCTGCGCTGCCCCGACCAGGCCGCAACGGTCGGCCACATCGGCCGCGACGAGATCAAAGCGCCGCTTCAGCAAAGAGCAGATGCGCGACACCCTCGTCGAAGCCTATCGCAGAACCCTCGATCCCACTCGCACGCACGACGCCTGATACAAACGAAAAGGGAGACCAGCCGCAACGCCTCGTCTCCCTGATCTCCCTCGATCTCTCACCTGCGTTGCAGCGGCCTCTAACAGACCAAGGCCGTCTCCCTCTGCCCCAACTCCTCCTCGAAGATCTCCATATAGCGCGCCGCCATCGCCGACCACTGCATCGCCAGTGCGCGTTCGCGTCCCGCCGCGCCCATTGCCGCTCGCCGCGCCGGATCCTTCGCCATCGCCTGCATCGCGGCCGCCAGCGCGTCGGCATCATTCGGATCGTCCACGATCACGCCGCCCCCGCCGAGAAAATCCGCCGCCCCAAAGGTCCCCGACACCACGCTCGCAAGCCCCGATGCCATCGCCTCCAGCAACACCAGCGGGTGCGCCTCATAGCGGGAAGGGAAGACGAACATATCGACCGAGCGCATCAACAACGGCATCGCCGTCACCTTGTCCAGGAAGTACACGCGCCGCTCCACGCCCAGTGCCCGCGCCATCGCAGGATACGGACTCCGCTCCACCGCTCCCGCAACCGCCAGCGTCATCTCCGGCACGCTCTGCATCGCCCGCAGCACCGTATCGAGATTCTTGCGTGGCGTGCGAATGTCTCCGACGAATAATCCCATCGGCACATCCAGTGGAAGCCCGAACGCCGCGCGATCCGCCGGCCCGGGATGAAACTGTTCCGTATCCACGCCGTTCCAAACCACCTCGATCCGGTCGCTGTCCACGCCGATCTCCGCCAGCTCCTTCACCAACAGCTTCGACACCGCGATCACCCGCTGCGCGCGCTGGAACGCCTCCTTCTCCCAGCCGCAGTTCAGCGTCGTGTACAGCCGCTGATACAGCGAGTACGGCTTTAGCGACCGGAAGGGATACCAACTGCTCTTCGCCCACGCCGCATGCACAAAGTGCGCCGCAACCACCTCGCACGGCTCCCACGTCACGAAGCCATTGGCCTGCACAAGGTCCAGTTCATGGCGATGTTTCCGCAGCCAGCGCGCGCTGCCATTGGCAAAGACGATGTTACGCAGCAGCTCCGTCGGCAGCCCATCGTTGCCGATCTGCACGAAGCGCGCCCGCGGATGCGCCGCAATGTCGGGCGCACAACTTGTCGCCAGAATGGTTACATGATGTCCGCGTCCGAGCGCCGCCTTCGCCACCTCATAGTTCACGCGCCCCTGGCCATCGTTCTGCTGAAACCGATGCGAGATAAACGCGAGCCGGGATGGATGGGTCAAGTTCATTGAGAAACTTCCTCCACCTTCGCGGCGACGGCTCACGCGGCGCTTTGGAAGGCTCATCTGCGCCGGATGGGGCGCGATCATTGGAATCGTGATGCGCGCCGCCACGGGAAAGGGAAGACTACGAACGCCGCCGGCTAACGGAAGATGCGGCGGGGCTAGTGGCCGTGACTTCGGGTTTCACTATCTTTGCATTCTGACGGAATCGCGACCGTTGTTCAAGGATGAAATGCTCGAAAGGTGTATTTATTCACACCAGTTACTCTTCGTTTCCCGGTTGTAGTCAGAAGCTATAAAGCATTCTCGAATGCGACTCCTGTTCTGTGTGCGATAACGGGAAATCACAACAGACTTAATCCGGAAAGTACCGAGCCATCTATTCCGTTACCGGAACCCTCCGAAATCGAGCGAAAAGAGACATCAGTTCTTGTCGTCCCATGATCAATCCCGGTGGACGCGATTTTAATTTGTAAGGAAAGCTGAGCAGAACGAGCAGGAAGCGGCACAAGGTAGATAACATCAAGGCGCAGCCCGCACCCCGGAGGCCATACCGCGGAATCATCCAGTAAAGAAGCGGAATCGAGGTAAGCAGGCCGCACCCTTGCAGAAAACTCACCATGCCAGGAAATCCGGAGGCCAGAAAAGCCTGCGCCAGAACCGAGGTCACTCCGTCTGCAATCGCCTCGATCACAAGAAACGGAAGCACGATCGCAGCTTCCAGGAACTTCGGGCCGTAGACCAGATGCAGTAACGCCCCGCCGAAAAAAAGCAAGGGTAAGGAGGCTAAGATCATTACATAAAACGTCGCGCGAACGGCGCTTCCCGTCAGTGCCAGAATGCCTTCGGTATCCAGATTCGAAGAACGAGGCAGTGTGATCGGAACCACCGCGGTGGGCAGTACTGCCAGCACTCCCGCCGCGCTTTGCGCGACGATATACAGTCCCATCGCATCCGGATTCAGCAGTCCCACCACGAGAATCCGATCCACCTGGTTGGAGATCGTCCCCATCAGATCACCCCCCCATGCCCGGACCCCGTAACTCAGCAGCAACCGCGCCGTCGCGCCCAGTCTCGCCAAACTTGGTCGATAATGCTTCCACGACCAGATCCCAATCCAGATCATGGCCGGCATGCCCGCCAGTAGATACGCAAATGCAGCCGTCCCAAACGTAAGCTTTCCCAGCGATTTTTCAATGACCAGAATCAGCAGCACCGAGAGCGGAGACAAAAAACGATAGAGGTTATAAAGCGAAAACACTCCTGCGGCCTGGACCTGTGCCATCAGCGTCACGGCCAGTAACTCAAGCGGAGTCACTACCACCCATAACTCCGCAAGATGAACGGTCGATTTCGCGTACGAGTGCAGGGAGAGAGGGATAACCGCAAATCCAACCAGCGCCGCGAGCACCCCGACAAGCACACTCGCTAGTAAGCTCGTCCCTACAATCTCGCGCGACGCCTCCGGTTTCCGCTTCAACGAGTAGACCGTCGCCACCGGGATGCCGAGTGTCATCGCGTAGGCAAGAAACTGTGGCCACATGATGATTCCCGCCAGCATCCCTCGGCCGGCCGGGCCCAGCGTGCGCGCGGTCAAGATGCCCGAAGCCACATTCAACCCTTGGACTGCAACATTCGCAATGACCGTCTGGACGACCGCTAGACTCGCAGACTCTGCATCCATCATCCTTCGCAGTCGAGATCTCACCTCTTGGCCCCCCAGGCGTACTCGGCTTTGTTCCATGTCGGATGCTTGCTTTGCGTCTGCCCCATCGTATCTCGCTCTCGATGCTGTTCGATGAACTTATGCGGAAACTCAGCATTTCGGCCGCAATTCTATTTATAGGCGACAGGAAAAGTATCGTGACGCGCTATGCGTTTTGGAGCCACATCACGCAAACTTACGCTTCAGGCGCAGAATCGGCGCTTCGAAGCAGTGATAGCTCAACATCGCCAATCCGATCGATATGCCAAATCCAAAAGCAAAATCCAGAAGCTGCGCAAGTGTCTCCGAATGTACTACGTTTTGCAGGGAGCCCGATAGATGGCGAAGATAAACGAAATAAATTCCATGATAAATGTAAAGGCCGTAGCTATATCTTCCGAAGAAGCGCAGAAATGGATGCTCGAAGCTGCTCGATACCCAGTTTGATCCTTGCTGCGCCAGGAATACGAGACAGGCCGAACATGCCGCGATCACTGAGTATCCAATGCTGCTCATCCACGGCGAGTCCGCCACCGGGCCATGCGATAAAAACAAGAGAAGCACGAAGAGCGCCGAACAAGCAGCCAGAATCTGTCGGACTGGAATGCGGCCTGCCTCGGGCCCCCGCACGATCAGGGCCACTGCCCCGCCGAACAGCAAGCTGTCTGCGCGGGTAATGAGCAGCCGCGAGATCGTTCCCGGACTCATTCCTTCCCAAAGCAGTAATCCGCGCAGGAGAGGTCCGGCGATCAACACGCCCAAAATGATCCAGAGCAGTTTCCTTCTGTCTCGAATCCACCACACGACGAACGGCCACAGCATATAAAACTGTTCTTCGACGGCTAACGACCATAGATGTCCCAGGTTGATCCAATTATGCACCGGAGCCAGATTGGGCGCAAAGAAATCGGTCATGTTGCTTAGATAAAAGAAGAACAGCAGATGGCCTGGTCTCCAGTGCAGATGCAGTACTGGCGTCAGCAGTAGAAGCCCCACAAGTACGCCGTAAAAGAGCGGAAAAATACGCAGTGCTCTCCGCGCATAGAAGTTCTTCGCTTTGTTTTCCGTGAATGCCGTATCGAACAGAATGCCGGTAATGAGAAATCCCGAGAGGACGAAAAAAAGATCGACGCCCATCCATCCTGAATCTGCAATGGATCCCCAAACCCGCAGAATCGGATTGGCTCCCTTGTAGCTGCCGCTGAAGTGATACAGCATCACGTCGAGGATCGCGATGCCGCGAAGGCCATCCAGCGCGGCATAGTGTTTCGCGGACGCCTTCACCCGGGCGACCGTTGGGAGCGGAATCGTCTGTGTCATCTCTGTCAATGCTGTCTTCCTGTCGCACAAGATTGGCCGAGCAGTTGGGTTCATACCGCTGCTTCGCAGGGAATGAACTTGGCGAGCAAATGCTCCGCGGATGCATTTCGCCACTATTCGACCGTTCCAGACACACTGCGATTGGTTGTGGGGACCCGTGACGGTCCGTTGCGATCCGGGTTCACGGCAAGCGCTTCGTTCCCCTTGAGGTCATCGAGCGGGGACCATTCGATGCCTGCGATCGTTTACGAGCTGTGTTCGAGAGAACCATACAAGGCATTGCGCCTGCTAAAAGCAGGCCGAGTGGATCATTGAAAGACAAGTGCGCTGAAGCGAGAGTGCGAGCCTGAGTCAAAAATACCCAAATCTTGAATCGAGGTTAGCATTCACCGACCCCGCCTTGAAGGTAACAAACCATTTTGCAGTTACCGATATTACTCATCTGTATCGTTCGCGCGGGCGGGTCTCTTAGGTTTCTTGTAATTCATGACCATCAGTCCGTATATCGCCGAGCCTTCGAGTAACAAGGCCGCAAACGGTTGTTCTTCCAAATACGAATATTCACGCGGGAAAACATTCAGAACGGCAAAGAAGAGACAAGGCGCCTGCACAAATATGACTTCCGTAGTATCTGAGAAAATGTGTGGACAAGCAGATTTCCGTGTGGGAAGATCGCCTAGATCCAATGCAGAGCGGCTAATCGCAACTCTAAACTTCATGAGTGAAGCTCGATCCATCTGTAGGCTCTAAGTCTTCGTAGAACGTATTGCTCTCTCGCAGAACCCTTCGGTCTCAGATATGGAAGGGAGCTCAGCCAAGGCTTTGCTCTCTTTGACGATGCTCTGGGGCCAACATTCTCGGATTTACTTCCCGCGCCCGTGTTTTGCGAATCTTAAGAATCTCAATATGACGGATCAAATAAACAATCTAAGACTGGAGAGACTCTCGCAGAGCCTCACCGGATTGCGTGCCGATCACGGAATCACCGTGAGCGATGTGTTTCATCGGGTCTTGGCGCATCGTCGCTTCATCCTCGCGTGCGCCGCCGCGTGTCTCGCCCTCTCCGGGATCTACATCCTGCGCAGGCCTCCGACCTACGATGCGTCCGCCATTCTGCGCATCGATCCCACCCGCGCCGGATCCTTCGGATTGACCGACACTCCCGCCCCCCAGCCCGTCGACCCCGATGATGAACTCCACACCGAGATCGTCATCCTCAAAAGTGACGGCGTCGCCATCCGTGCCCTCAACTCTCTGCGCGACGAAGATTTCCTCCGCTTCACCGGATCGCCCCGCAACGGCGCTTTGATCCCCGAGGAGGTCGAGAGCCTCACCCTCGGCCAGCAGCGGCTGATCAACAAGCTCGAGAAACAGCTCACCGTCAAACAGATTGATGGCACCGAGCTCATCGCCGTCACCGTCAAGGACAAGGATCCCGAGATCGCCGCCGCGCTCGACAACAACATCGTCAAGGCCTACGCGCGCCAGAACTTCGAGAATCGCAATCGCTCCGTCACCCAGCTCCGCACCTGGCTTTCCGCGCAGATGAATGACCTTAAGAACCAGGTCAGCGACTCGCAGAAGGCCCTCGCCAAATTCGAAGAGGCCAACCACGTCATCGACACCGGCGGCGCCAGCAACACCATCGCCGACCGCCTCCACTTCCTCAGCGAGCAGCTCTCCACCGCCCAGGCCAATCGCATCACCAAGGAAGGCGAGATGCACGCCGCCGAGGTCGGAAGTCCCAGCGAGCTCGGCTCCCTGTTCCCCAACCCCAAGCTCGCCACCTTGCAGAGCTCCCAGGGAACCCTCTACGCCCAGTACGCCCAGCTCTCCACCAAGTTCGGACCCAAGTATCCTCCGCTTGAAAACCTCACTAAGCAGATGCAGCAGATCGACGCCGAGATCGCCATCGAGGTGCAGTCCGCGCGCAACCGCCTGCGCCAGGAGTACGAGGCTGCCAAGCAGGCGCAGGACATGCTCCAGGCAGAGTACGATCGCCAGTCCCAGCTCGCCTACGGCCTCAGCCGCAACCAGGCCAGCTACGCCGTCCTCCAGGCCGACGTCACCACCAGCCGCGATCTTTACGACATCATGCGCCGCAAGCTCCAGCAGGCCACCGTCGACACGGAGATCGGCGGCCTCAACACCACGCTGGTGCAGAGCGCCCGCGTCCCCACCGACCCCGCCGGCCCGAGCAAGTTCGTCCTCCTCGGCGGCGGCCTCCTGCTTGGCCTCTTCGCCGGCATCGTCGCCGCCTTCGTCTTCGAGGCCACCTCGGACCGCGTCCAGTCCACCAGCCAGATCGAAGGCAACCTCGGAGTCCCCGTCCTCGCCTCCGTACCCAGCCTGCCCATCAAGACCGACCACGGCCTTCCCGACGGAAGGCTCAACGAGCCCTCGCCTTCGCTCTTGATGCTGCTCGGCGACCCCTCCTCGCGCTACTCCGAGGCGGTCCGCGCTCTGCGCAACTCCGTCCTGCTCTCCTCCAACGTCAAAACCCTGCTGGTCGCCAGCAGCATTCCCGGCGAAGGCTCCAGCGACACCGCCGCCAACCTCGCCACCGTCCTCGCCCAGCCCGGCGTCCGCGTCCTGCTCATCGATGCCGACGTGCTCAATCCCGAGATCCACACCTCCCTCGGTTGCGAGAAGGGCATTGGCCTCGCCGACTACCTCGCCGATCTCTCCACTCCACTCCGGATCACGCAGCCCGTGGTCGGCGTCGACGGCCTCCATGTCGTCACCGGTGGAAGCCCCATCCTGCTCTCCTCCGACGCCCTCGCCTCCACCACCTTCCACGCCCTCCTGCTCGAGTGGCGCCGCGACTTCGACTACGTCGTCCTTACCTGCGCCCCCTTCCTCGTCGCCAGCGCCAGCACCCTGCGTCGCCAGTTGGGCCGACGCCACCGTCCTGGTCACCCGCTACGGCGAGTCCCGCATCGCCGATCTCAAGCAGGTCGGTGACCTGCTGTCCCGCAGCGGCGCCACCGTCGCCGGAGTGGTCATCAACGACCTTCCCAGTAAGACCGATCGTTGGGTAGAACTTGCCAGAAACCAAGAGGAGAACAGTAATGCACAAGCAGACCTTTCCGATCGGATGCGCACCGCACAGTAGGTCCTTGTTCCGGAGGACCGTCCGGGACGACAGCCAGGACGACTGCGATTCGGTTGCTGGCGACTGCACTCATCCTTCTCCCCGGCGCCGCCTCTCCGCGCAGACGGAGGCCCCACGCAGGCCTCCATCTCCGCCACGCAGCCCCGCCCGTCGCCGCCGCCGCGGTAGCCGCCCTCGCCACACCCATCGCCCCGGCGCCCCCGAACGACGCCGCCGATCCCGTCCTGCACCCGCGCGGAGAGCAGACCCTCCGCATCGGCGTCGGTGACCTCGTCGAAGTCCGCGTCTTCGATACCCCCGAGCTCTCCACCAAGATCCGCGTCGCCGCCAGCGGCTCCATCGACCTGCCCGCAGCCGGAAGCACCCGCATCGCCGGCATGACCCCCCAGCAGGCCTCCGACGCCATCGAAAAGCACCTCCGCGACGCCCAGATCATGAAGGATCCCGCACGTCACCGTCTTCGTCACCGACTACGCCACCCAGAGCGTCAGCGTCCTCGGCGAGGTCAAGCTTCCCGGCAACTATCTTCTCCTTGGCTCTCACTCCCTCTACAGCGCCCTCTCCGCCGCCGGCGGAACCACCCCCACCGCGGGATCCACCATCGTCATCACCCACCAGGCCGACCCCACCCACCCCGAGACCATCCAGGTCAACTCGCCCAACTACTCCGAGGTCCAGCGGCTCACCGAGATCAAGGCCGGCGACACCGTCTTCGTCTCCCGCGACGATCGCGTCTATGTCATCGGCGACGTCCTCCACCCTGGCGAGTTTCCCATCCAGAGCGGCCAGAAGCTCAGCGTCCTCGCCGCCATTGCTCTCGCCCAGGGAACCAATCCCAGCCGCCGCCGTCTCCCGTGCCACCATCCTCAGAAAAACCGACACCGGCCAGACCGCCATCCCTATCGATCTCAAGCGCGTCGCGGAAAATCACGCGGAGAACCAGTACCTCATGCCCAACGACATCCTCGTGATCCCGCGCGATCGCAAGCGCGCCTTCTGGGATGCCACGCTGCCCGGTCTCACCGGAGCCGTCGCCGGATCCTCCCTCGCCGCGTTCATCCTCCGCTAAGGGGTGAGTCTGAAGTTCCTGGCACCAAGTGTCATCCGCAGCGAAGCCTCTCGCAGCTTTACCGCGAGAGGCGCAGTCGAAGCACCTGCGGTTCGCTCGCGCTGGCAAGATGCGGAGCGAACGAGGACGAGATGTGAATCGGGATGAGAAGTGAATCAGTACAGAGAAGAACTGTCATCCTGAGCGGAGCGCAGCGCAGTCGAAGCACCTGCGGTTCGCTCGCGCTGGCCACACCGTAACCACCCGAACCATTGCGCGCCAAAGCGGCCGGAGGGCCATGAGCACCGCGAGTACACTGCCTTTCTTCAGAAGACAGATCAGAAGACAGATCCCCGCCAGCCCCATGTGGGTCGGAGGCCTCCTCTTCCTGCTTGCTCTCTGGTTCCTCATGGTCTCCGGACAGCTCAATCTGCTCTCCGCCGTCCTCGTCGCCGGACCCCTCTTCCTGCTCTATCTCTGCGACAAAACCACCGCCGTTCTCTGGACCTTCGCCTACCTCATCCTGCTCGGAGACATTCGTCGCATCGTCGACGTCCTGGTCGGCTCCCCGGTCCTCGATCCGCTCCTGCTCCTCGCGCCCGTCATGGCGCTGCTGCTCGCCCTCCCCGAGTTCTTTCACCTCCGCCTTCGCGACCCCCTCTCCAAGGCCATGTTCGCCCTCCTCATCTTCATGCTCCTCGAGGCTGCCAACCCCGTCCAGGGCCTCGCCAGCAGCTTCTCCGGAGTCTTCTTCTACATCGTCCCCGTGCTCTGGTTCTGGGTTGGCCGCCGCTTCGGCTCGCCGCGCGTCATCGCCTGCCTCCTCTATCGCGTCACCTTCCCCCTCGCACTCCTCGCCGCCCTGCTCGGCCTCTGCCAGAACTTCCTCGGCTTCCTGCCCTACCAGCAGGCCTGGATCAACGCCGCCGTCAAGGGCTACACCTCGCTCTACGTCGGCAACTCCGTCCGCGCCTTCGGCTTCTCCGTCTCCGCCGCCGAGTACGCCACCCTGCTCGAGCTCGCCTTCGCCGCCGTTGTCGCCGCCTACCTCGCCGGCCGCCGCAACTGGATCCTCAGCCTGCCCCTGCTCGGCACCGCCCTTGTGCTCGCCTCCGGCCGCGGCCTCATGATCAAGCTCTTCCTCGCCCTGCCCATCATCTGGGTCATGCGCAAGGGATCCCGCATCAACCTCGGCCGCATCCTCGCCATCGGCGTCCTCGCCGTTGTCTCCCTCGCCAGCCTCACCTCCCTCGCCGCCCATTTCGACTCCGGCGGCGACACCGACGCCCACGACACCACCGCCGCCGAGAGCTCCCTCAACCACCAGCTCGGCGGCCTCGCCCACCCCCTCGACGACCGCTACTCCAGCGCCGGCCTCCACTCCAACATGGTCACCGACGGCATCCTCCAGGGATTCAAAACCCCCTACGGCCACGGCCTCGGAGCCACCACCTTCGCCGCCACCAAGTTCGCCACCGACTCCTCCGAGGGAAGCTCCGAGTTCGACTTCAGCGACATGTTCATCTCCCTTGGAGCCCTTGGCGGACTCCTCTACCTCGGCCTCGCAGGCCTTGCCGGAAAGGCAGCCCTGCGCTACCTTCAGACCGTCCCGCTTCCGGTCAGCCTGCCCCTCTTCGCCATCCTCGTCTCCACCCTCGGCGCCTGGCTCATCGGCGGCCAGTACTCCACCTGCGCCATGGTCTTCTTCCTCATGGGAGCGCTCGTCCACGCCGAAAACCAGCTTCCGGCCGCGATTCCCGCCCTCGCGCGCGCCGCCCGCACCGGCTACGTCCCGGCCGCCATCTCCACCACCAGCGCGTCTTCCTAACTCCCGCATCGCCTCACGCGAACAGCAGCTCCCGAAACGCCATAAACTTCCCCTGCTGCGCCACGAAAAACCGTCGCCACGCCGCCGCTCCCAACCGCGGCGTATAGCGGACCGCCTGCACCAGCCCCGGGCAAACTCCCGTCCCCACCAGCACCGACCAGCACACGAACGCCGCCCGTCGCACTCCGTTCAGAGCCGGCCAGATCGACACAATGTCGTTATACGAAAACTCCCGAAACGACTGCTCATCGGCCAGCGCCTTTACCTCGACGTAGTGCCTGGCCTCGTCCCGCACCGCCGCATAATGATCCACCGCCGCCGCCGGATCATACGCCAGCTCCCATCCCGCCGCCTTCACCGCCACCGAGAACGCCGTATCCTCTCGCGGCTGCGCCCCCCGCCCCTTCAGCCGCGTATCGAACCGCACCTGCGCGAACGCCTCCGCGCGAAAGCTCATGTTCGCGCCCTTCAGAAAATCCACCTCGCGAATCCCGCCAAACCCCAGATGATGATTCCCAATCATCCGCCCGTACCACTGAATCCTTCCCACCACCTCTTCCTGCCGATCGTCGAACGCCTTCCCATCGAAGCACCGATCGCGCCCACCCAGCCCACCCAGCGCCGGGTCCTCCACAAAGCGTCGCAGCACCACCTCCAGCCACTGCGGCTGCGGCTCCGTATCGTCGTCGAGGATGCACAGCACATCGCTCCGGCACGCTCCCAGCCCCGCATTCCGCGCCGCCACCGTACCCGGAGTCGTCACCCGAACCACCGTCAACGGCAGCGCGAGCAGCGTGTTCGCCTCCGCCAGCATGGCGTTCGTCTCGGCGTCGTCCTCGCGCACCACCACGATCACATCGTCCGGCAGCCGTATCTGTCTGGTCAGCGACCGCAGGCACGACAGCAAAATCGTCGGCCTTCGATACGACGCAATCAACACCCCAATGCTCACCGGTTCCTTGCTCATAGCCCGAAAAACTCCCATCCCCACACTCACTGTTGCGATCGCGTCCGTCTCGTCTACCGTGCCGAAGGCTCTTCGTCCATCAACTCGCGATACACCTGTGCCGTCCGCTCTGCCATCAGCGCCGAGCGAAAGTTCTCCTGCACATACGCGCGGCACGCCGTCCGCGCCGGCAGCTGGATCCCGCTCCCGAGCGCGCCGATCACGCCCTCGGCGATGTCCTCCGCGCTCGTCGAGCGGAAGATCAGATCCTTCGACAGCCCGCCCACCACCTCCGGCAGACCGCCCACCGGCGTCACCATCGACGGCGTTCCCGTCGCCATTGCCTCCGCCGCCACCAGCCCAAATCCTTCGAGCGCGGTCGTCGGCACGAGATTGATGTCCGCCGCGTAGTACAAATGCGGCAGCATCGCCTCGGTTACAAATCCCAGGAAGCGCACATTGTTCTTCAACCCCAGCGCCTCCACCTGCGCCTCCAGCGCCCCACGCAGCGGACCACTTCCCGCGATGCACAGCAGCACCTCCGGCTCCGCCCGCACGATCGCCGGCATCGCCTCCAGCAGCGTCGCCAGCCCCATGCGATGCACCAGCCGCCGCACCGTAACCAGCACCGGCCGATCCTGTGCCAGCCCCAGCGCCTCCCGCGAGTCCGCGCGCGGCTCGGTCAGCGCAAACCGCTCCGTGTCCACCGATCCCGGCACCAGCCGCACCCGCTCCTCGGCCACGCCAAAGGTCTCGGTCACTAACCGCCCAAACGCCTCCGACAGCACAATCACGCGATCGGCCCGGCGATACACCGCCGCCTCCAGCCGCTGCTTCATCGCCGCCGCCGCGCGCCCCTTGCCCTCCTCGAGCGACTCCGAGCACCACGGCCCATGAAAGTGCGTCACATTCCGCCTGCCCCGCAGCAGATCCAGCGCCGGCGCCGTGTACATCGCAAAGTGCGAGGCCACAATCTCCGGCTTCCACCGCGTCAGCGCCGCGCCTATCCCGCTCCGCGCGCCCCGCAGCCGTTGCACCAGGCTCGCCTCCGCCGGCGCAAAGCTGTCCACGATGCCGCCCGTCATCGCATACGCGTTCCGCGGTCCCCCCACCAGGCAGCGAAAGCGAAACCCCGCCTCCGGCAGCGACAACATCAACTCCGAGATCACCCGCCCCGCGCCGCCCCGGTCATACTCAATCCCGATGTGCAGCGACATAGGGCCGCCGCCATCCGCGCTCGCGGAGCTCTCAGCCGCACTCATCCCATGTTCGTAGCTTTGCACGTCTCATTGCTCCGTTTCGTCGCAGCCGGTCGTCCACCCACACCGGCGCCATCGGTTTCGCGTAGCGTAACCCTAACCCATTGCACTTGCAGGAACAAGCCTAAAGTGCAGATTCTAAGTCGCCATCAATTTCCGGTAGGTTATAGCCAGAAAAGCAAAATGGAAGTTACTCGACGGAGTAACTTCCCGAGTAACTTGCTGCGTGGAGTTACTCAACCGTTCTACTCGAATCCATCCACTTACCCCGTCGGCAGCAGCGAATCCATCGGCGCGAGTGCCGACCCCGCCCCATTCTCCGCCCCAATCCCCGCCCCACTCCCTGTCCCACTCTCCGTCCCACTCTCCGTCCCACTCTCCGTCCCAGCTCTCCGTTCCACTCCCCGTCCCGCCCTTCGCCAACTCCCGCTCATGCTCCTCAGCCAGCCACGCCGCCAGCTCGCCTAGCCCCTGCTCATGCGTCACCCGCGGCTCATATCCCAGCAACCGCCGCGCCTTGCTCACATCCGCATAGCAGTGCCGCAGGTCGCCCGCGCGAAACTTCTGCGTCACCACCGGCTCAATCGCCTTGTCCAGCGCCGCTGCCAGCAGCTCCGCCACCCGACGCATCCGTATCGGAACGCCGCTCCCGACGTTGATCACCTCGCCATTCGCCGACGCGTGCTCCATCACCAACCGGCACGCCTGCACCACATCGCGCACATGCACAAAGTCGCGCATCTGCTCCCCATCTTCAAACAGCAGCGGAGCCGTATTCTCCAGCAGCCGCGCCGCAAACTGCGTCGCCACCCCGCTATACGGATTCGCGATCGCCTGCCCCGGTCCATACACGTTGAACAACCGCAGCACCGTCACCGGCACGCCATACGTCCGCCCGAAGATCAGAAACAGCTCCTCCTGTGTCCGCTTCGACAGCGCATAGATCGACTGCACGTCCGCATGCTTGGTCTCCGCCGTAGGCCGCGGCAGCAAAACGCCCCCGCAGTCCGCACAGTGCACCTCCCACCGCGCCTCCTCTAACTGCGCCGCCGGTCGCACCACCGGACACGCCGGCCGGCTGCACACCGAACACACATACTGCCCCTCGCCATAGATCGACATCGACGACGCCACGATCAGCTTCGCCGGCGTCACCTTGTTCTCCAGCATCGCCTGCAGCAGCTCCGCCGTCCCCTGCGCATTCACGCTCATCGCCCGGCTGATCTCATACATCGATTGACTGGCCCGCGTGGTCGCCGCCAGATGAAAGATCACATCCACCCCTTGCAGCGCCTCTTTCAGACACTTCGCCTCGCGCACGTCGCCCGTCACCACCTCGACCTCAGCCGCCGGCCCCGCACCCGCCTGCGGCAACACCTCATCGAGCACCCGCACCCGATGTCCCGCCGCCACCAACCCCTCCGTCAGATGCGATCCGATGAACCCCGCGCCCCCCGTAATCAGAACCCGCTTCGCTGCGCTCCCATACCCGCCACCGCCCGCCGCACCGTTGTGTCCGCTGTTCTGTCCACTACCCATTCCGCCATCTGGGGGGATCATCGCGTTGTCCTCTCCTCGTCTTCCTTCGCTACGCTGCACCTATCCCGGCCCATCCAGACCCGCAAGACCCATCGAGAGCGTCTCGGCGAACCGCCCCGCAACCCCGACCACCTTCACCCACAGCACGAAACCAGCAGACGGCAGCAGCATCTCGGCCGGAATCCGCAAACGAGCAAGCCGCCGCGACCAAGCCGTTCGGGGGCAGGAGCGAACCAGGCACGCCCACCGAGATTCATCGTGCACAGTTGGGTTACATATTGGAAGAGAGGACGAAGCTCCGGGTTGCCTTGCCCATCGTTCGCGCCGATCGCCAACTCCGAAGATCGTTTTTCTCGCCGCCGCGGCCACCGTCCTTGCCGTCGCAGCCGTCGTTCTGGTTGTCATCCCCGAAGGGGATCTGCTTCTGCCTTTGTTCCGACCCTTGCTATTGTTTGTTCCGGCCCGTTCCAGCCGTTGTCTGTTCTTGCCGTTGTCTGATTTGCCGTTGTCTGTTCTTGCCGTTGTCTGATTTGCCGTTGTCTGTTCTTGTCGTTGCCTGTTCTTGTCTGTTTTGTCGTTGTAAGTTTTTGCTGGCATCCTGAGCGCAGCGAAGGACCCCGGTACCCTCCGCACCGAAGATACCGCTGGCACCCTTCCCCCAGGCTCCCGTTTTTCTGACCGCTAAGAGAAAAGAATGGACAAGCAGCAACTTGTCCACCTTAGCCACACATTTCTCCACGTTCTACCGCACTTTTTCGCGCAAAATCGGCTCTTTCCACCCTAAGAAACCGGCCCAAATCCCGAAGCCACTCCCATCAAACCCCAACTCCGTCCACAACTCACAACATCTGCCCACAAATGCCAGCGATCCCCACAAACTCACGGACAGAGCGGCCAATCCCCGAAAATCGTCCACAACTCCCCACAAACCCCGGAGAAACCGGCGCAATTACCGGCGCAAACGGCCTCTCAAAGCCCCCGCGCCAGCACCTCCGCCAGGTGCATCGGCCGCGCGTCGGTATTCTGCGTAATCTGCTCCGAGCAGCTGAATCCATCGCTCACAACCAGGGTGTTTTCCCCCCGTGCCCGCACCGCCGGAAGCAGTACTCGCTCCCCTAACTTCTGCGAAACAGAGTACTTATCCTTCTCGAACCCAAACGGCCCGGCCATCCCGCAGCACCCTGAATCGAGCAGCTCGACCTCCGCTCCCGTGGCCCGCAGCAGCGCCATCTCGTGCCTCCATCCCCATCGTCGCCTTGTGATGGCAGTGCCCCTGCACCAGCACCCTCCCCTCCACCTTCGGCGGCCTGTATCCCGGCGCGAACTTCACCAGAAACTCGCTGATAAGAAACGTGTTATCCCGCAACTTCAAAGCCCTTGGATCGTCCGGAAAGAGGTTCGGCAACTCATCCCGAAACACGCTCGCGCAGCTTGGTTCCAGCACCACGATCGGCACTCCCGCCGCCAGCTGCGGCTCCAGCGCCTCCAGCACCGTCCGCAAATATTCCTTCGCCACGTCCAGCATTCCAAAGTCATAGAGCGGTCTTCCGCAGCACATATGCCGCTTCGTCACCGCGACCCGGAAGCCTCCTGCAATCAGTACCTTATGCGCTGCCTCCAACACCCCCGGATGGAAGTAATTGTTGAACGTATCCGCCCAAAGAAACACCTCCCGCCCCCCGGAATTGGCCTCTCCCGCCGGCCTCCGTCGCCGCGTAAACGCCCTTGCAAACCGCGGCAAGCGCCGCTCGGGAGCAACATGCAGCGCCGCCTTGATCATCCCGCTCAACCCCGGCGCACTCCCCACCCAGTTCGCCACCCCCGGCATCAGCGACGCCAGCCGCGCCCACCGATCGATCCTTCCAAACGCATAATGGCTCAGCGGTCGCGCTTTGTTTTCATAGTGATGCGCCAAAAACTCCGCCTTGTACGTGGCCATGTCCACCGACACCGGACACTCGCTTTTACACGCCTTGCATCGTGTAGACCTTCAGCCCGCCGCGGTCGACGGTCGCCAGGCCGAGCTTGTCGATCAGCTGCTGGTGGACGAAGTCGAACACGTACTGCTGTTGCTGGACGTCGCCGTAGGTGAGGTTGTGGCGGACCTCGAGCGGCGCGGCGTCGGCCGCCGCCTCCTCCGCCGGCGAGATGTACCCCGCTTGGAGCATCGCGACGAGCACCTCGTGGCGGCGGGCGCGGGCGAGCTCGGGCTCGTTGAACGGGTTGTACGCCGAGGGGGCCTGCGGGAGGCCGGCGAGCAGTGCGACCTGCGCGAGGTCCAGCTTCTGGACCGGCTCGTCGAAGAACATCTCCGACGCCGCGCCGACCCCGATCGCGTTGCGCGAGAAGACGGTGCCGTACGGGACGTCGTTCAGGTACTGCGTCAGGATCCAGGCCTTCGAGTGGTGGGCCTCGAGCTCGTTGGCGAGCTTTGCCTGGACGATCTTGTAGCGGAGGTTGTGCTGGGCGCGGATGCGCGTCGGGAGGTAGACGTTGTTGACGAGCTGCATCGTCAGCGTCGAGCCTCCCTGGATCCCGTTCGCGCCGCCGTTCAGCAGATCGCGGACGCCGGCGCGGAGGATCCCGACGTAGTCGACCCCGCCGTGCTGGTAGAAGCGACGGTCCTCGATCGCGACCGTCGCCTCCCGCAGGAGCCGCGGGAGCTGACCGCCGGGCACATAGGTGCGCAGCACGTCGGAGGCGATATAGCCGAGCAGGCTGCCGTCGGCGGCGTAGACCTCCGACACCTGGCCGGGAACACGGGGCTTCAGCTGCTTGAGGTTCGGCGCGGAGTCGGCCACGGCGATCACCCAGCCGAAGACGCCGAGCAGGCCCACGACGAGGGCCAGCACGCCGAGCCCGGACCCGATCAGCATGACCCGCAGCGCGGGGTGGGCACGGTTGCGGCGGCGGCGCCGGTTTCGTTCGCGTCGGCTCATCGGCTTGTGCGGCGCCAGGACCTCCGCGCGCGTGCAGACGGGGCGGAGGGCGGCGCCTGGGCGCTGACTGCAGAGCGCCCGAGCTGTTTGAAAGTGTAGCTCCGGGAGCAGTTCTGCCCTCGCGGTCGCCCTCCTGCACACGCACCGGATATCCCGGAATGGGAGACTTTCAGTTCGAGCCCGTGTCAGCCGCGCACCCCTCCGCGCCCAACCCAGCCGGCGCCACAGATCCCGTCCCAGACTCGGCTGGAGCTCCCGGCGGCGCGCCCGCGCTCGTGCTGTCGCGCTCTCCGTCGGCGAAGCCCGGCGGCCGCTCGGTCGCATGGCGCGCGGTCATCGGCTCGCGCCTGATCGTCCTCTGCGCCGGCGTGCTCGCGGTGCTCGAGATCGGGCAGGCGCCCGGCTCGCAGGCGTTCGATCCGGCGCGCCTGACGAGCCCGTTCGGCTACTTCGGGAACCTGCTGATGGCGCCGTTCGCGCGATGGGACTCGGTCTGGTATCTGGCGATCGCGCGCGGCGGCTACGCGCACGAGGTTCCGCGCACGGCGTTTTTCCCGCTGTACCCGCTGGTCACACGCGGCGTCGGGCTCGTGATCGGATCCGATCTGCTCGCCGGCGTCCTGATCTCGCTCGCGTGTTTCGCGGTCGCGATGCTGCTGTTCCACCGGCTCGTCTGCCTCGAGCTCGACAGCACCAGGGCCGAGGTCGCGGTGCTGCTGCTCGCCTTCTGCCCGATGGCCTACTTCTTCTCCGCCGTCTACACCGAGTCGCTGTTCCTGGCGCTCTCGCTCGGCTGCCTGCTGTGCGCCCGCTCGGGGCGCTGGGCGTTGGCGGGGGGGCTCGGGGCCCTGGCCGCGCTTTCGCGCAACAGCGGCGTCGTGCTGGTCGTGCCCGTGCTGATCATGTTCCTCTACGGCCCGCGGACCGACGCGCTCCCGTCGCCTCGAAGCCCCGACGCCGGACGGCGACCCGCGGCGGCGCCTGGCGCCCCGCTCTCACCGGCGATCCGGAGGTGGGCGCAGACCGCCGCCGGCCGGCTCGACTACCTCGCTCGCCGCTTCCTGACCCCCCGCTACCGGTTCTCGCCCGCGATCCTGTGGGCCGGGCTGATCCCCCTCGGGCTGCTCGCCTACCTCGCCTACCTGGGCCTGACGATGCACGACGCGTTCGCCCCGTTCCATGCTCAGGCGTTCTGGTACCGCCACTTCGTCTGGCCCTTCGCCGGCGTCTGGAAGGGCGCGGTTGCCGCCTGGGACGGCCTGCGTCAGCTCGTGCACGGCCCCGCACCACCCGTCTACTTCAAGCTCGCCGGCGGCGACCCGCTGAACGTCGCCGGGCAGAACCTGCTCCTCTTCGGGGCGCTTGTGGTCGGTGTGATCGCGCTGATCGGTACCTTCCGCGAGCTTCCGTTCGCCTATGGCGCCTACGTGTTCTGCTCGCTCGCGATGCCCCTCGCCGATCCCGACATCCCCCAGCCGCTCGCATCGTTGCCGCGCTACGAGGTGGTGCTCTTCCCGCTGTTCATGTGGGTCTCCTCGCTGCTCGTGCGGCGTCGCCTCGTCCCCGCCGGGATCGGTGTCTGCGCGGTCCTGCTCGGCCTCTTCACCGCGGATTTCGCGACCTGGCGGTTCGTCGCGTGAACGGGTTGCGGGCGCTTCTGATCGATGCGCACGGGACGCTTGTCAAGCTCGAGCCACCGGCACCGGCGGTGCGCGCGATCGTTCGCGAGCGGTTCGGCGTCGACGTCGGCGAGGAGCGGGCCCGTGCCGCGATCAAGGCCGAGATCGGCTACTACCGGCGCCATCTCGCCGACGGGCGCGACGCCGCCTCGCTCGCCGAGCTCCGCGGACGCTGCGCGACGGTGCTGCTGGGCGCGCTGCGAGCTCGGGGACGCGCTCGCCGGCGTGACCCTCGAGGCGATGACGCGGGTCCTGCTCGACTCGCTCGTGTTCGCGGCGTTCGAGGATGCGCTGCCGGCCCTTGCCGACGCTCGCGGACGCGGTCTGCGGATCGTCGTCGTCAGTAACTGGGACTGCTCGCTCGCCGACACGCTTGCGCGGGTCGGCCTGGGGGCAGCCGTCGACGGGGTCCTCAGCTCGGCGGCGTTCGGCGCCGCCAAGCCTGACCCGGCGATCTTCGCCGAGGCGCTGCGCATCGCCGGCGCGCGCGCCGATCAGGCCGTCCACGTCGGTGACAGCGTCGAGGAGGACGTCGCCGGGGCACGGGCCGGCAGGGATCGAGCCGATCCTGCTCGTCCGCGGCCGGGAGCGGAGTCGCGGCGCGATGCCGGGGTCGGTCGGGTCGGTCGGTCGGTCGGAGTCGATCGGCGGCTCGCTCTGGGTCGGTCGGTCGGTTGGGTCGCTGCGCGAGTTGCCACAGGTGTTCGAAGCGCTCGCCGGTCAGCGGATGCGGTCGTGACCGCGTCGCCGCCCGATCCCCCGAAGGAGCGGCTCGGGTTGTGGCTCGCGCCCGCGGCGGTGCTGCTCGGGCTCGCGGCGGGATCTTCAGCACGCTGTTCGTCGACATCGTCGGCACGGCCCTCGGCTCGCCCGCCGCCCATCCGACCCCGGCCGTCAACCTCACCGCCGATTACCTGTTCGACCTCGCGTTCGTCGCCGCGGCGCTGTACTTCGCCGTCCTGCAGGGCCGGATGGGCCGGCTCGAGCTCGGCTACCGGCGGATCTCCTGGCGGGTCGGCGTCGGCGTGCTCGCGATCTCGGCGCTCGTCTACTACGGGCTGACCGACGCGTATGCCTCGCTGTTCTCGCTGCACGGCACCGACAAGCTGCCGAGCGAGCTCGGGGCGACGAAGAGCACGGGCGCGCTCGTCGCCTCGGCCGTGTTCGTGTGCGTCGCGGCGCCGATGGCCGAGGAGTTCTTCTTCCGGGGGTTCCTGTTCGGCGTCCTGCGCAGGATGCACCTCCGGGTCGGCTCGGTCGAGCTCGGTCCGTGGGTCGCGGCGCTGATCGTCGGGCTGCTGTTCGCCCTCGCCCACACCGGCTCGGCGAACTCGCAGTACCTGATCCCGCTCGGCCTGCTCGGCTTCATCCTCTGCCTGATCCGCTGGCGCACCGGGTCGCTGTACCCGTGCATGGCGCTCCACTCGCTCAACAACTGCCTCGCGCTCGGTGTCAACTAGCTCGGCTGGAGCGGCGGCGAGATCGTCGCGCTGATGGCCGGGTCGCTCGCTGTCATCGGGCTGCTGACCGGGCCGCTGCGCGCGGCCGCGGCCGGTGGTGTCACTGCCCGGTCGGCTCGACTGATTTACTTCGCAACCAATGCGAGGCGCTCCACGCACGAGAGGCTCGGGTCGGTTTGCGGCTCTCGTGGCCGCCGCCGCGCTCGGCAGCGCCGCCGCCGGCGCGGTCGCCGGCCTGACCGGCGTCGCAGCGGCGGACACGACACCGACGGCGACCACGACGGCCACGACGACGCCGACGACCACGCCGACGACCACGACCTCGACGACGCCGACCACGACGACGCCGACGACCTCGACCCCGACGACGACCACGCCGACGACCTCGACGCCGACGACGACGACCCGCCCGCCGACCAAGCGGCACAAGCATCCGAAGCCGCATCCCAAGCCGCACCCCGAAGCCGAAGCCCAAGCCGAAGCCGAAGCCGAAGCCGAAGCCGGCGCCGGCGCCGGCTCAAGCGGCGGCGGCGGTCTACCTGGGCGGCCTCTTCGCGGTCGCGGGGCAGAACGTGACGGTCCCCGGCCGTGCCGTCACCGTCACCGGAGTCGTGCGTCCCTATGTCCCGGGCCAGCGGGTGCTGCTGCAGGCGTTCTCCGGCAGCCGCTTGGTGGACCAGCAGCTGCTGTCGCTGAAGCGCTCTCCGCAAGGCGTCTACGGCGGCTTCTCCGTGCACGTCTCGAGCTCGGTCGCCGGCCCCGTCTCGGTCGTCGTCAAGCACAGCGCCTCGAGCAAGCTGACGGCCTTCAGGCTCTCGCAGTCGTTCACTGCGCTCGATCCGAGCGTCGCTCCTGGCGCGAAGGGCCCGTTGGTCCAGCTCGTCCAGCAGCGGCTTGCCGCGCTGCACTTCTACATCCCGCAGACCGGCGTTACGACCTCGGCACCGAGCTCGCGCGTCGACGCCTATCACCGGCTGCTGCGCAGCTGGCACCTCGCAGCTGTCGGTCGCGCCCGACGCTCAACCGACCTGCTGGACGGCGACGGGTCCTTCCACGGTCCGCTTCCCGAACCAGGGCCGGCACGCCGAGGGCGATCTGTCGACCAGCTGCTCGCGCTGACGGACGGCTCGCAGGTGCAGCTGATCTTCCCGATCAGCTCGGGCAAGCCCTCGACGCCGACGATCCTCGGCTCCTTCCAGATCTACGAGCGCGCCCCCGGCTACCTCCCCGACGGGATGTATTACTCGGACTTCTTCATCCGCGGCTACGCGATCCACGGCTACGACCCGGCCCCGGATTACCCGGCGAGCCACGGCTGCATGCGTCTGCCGATCGTCGACGCGATCCCCGCCTTCAACTGGCTGGCGCTCGGCGACTGGGTCGACACGTACTACACCTGGAACCTCCGACGATGTCCGTCCTCGACGCGCATCACGCGGCCCGCGGGCGCGCTGCTCGCGCGCGCTGCGCGAGCACGCGCTCGTGATCGGTGAGGTGACGCTGACGAGCGGCGCCGTCGCCCAGTACCTCGTCGACGCCAAGCGGGCGATCCTGCTGCGGGACGGCTTCCTGGCGCTCGGCGAGCTCGTCGCCGCTCAGGCGGCCGACTGGGGGGCGACCGCCGTCGGCGGGATGACGATGGGCGCCGACCCGATCGCCTGCGCGGCGCTCGCCGGCGGCGCCGACGTGAAGGCCTTCTTCGTGCGCAAGGAGGCCAAGGCGCACGGGCTCGCCCGCCGGATCGAGGGGCCGCTGCTGGCGCCGCGGCGACCGCTGCATGCTCGTCGAGGACGTGGTCACGACCGGCGGCTCGACGATCCGCGCGCTCGAGGCGCTGCGTGAGGAGGGCCATCACGTCTGCGTCCCGTGATTGATCGTAGGCATTCCCCACGATCCTTGACAGCTTCATTGTTCGACCTGTCCGCATCGGCGAGTGCCTCCTCGTGTCTCAAAAGGCCTCAGCGGCCTCCCGGAACAGTAGGAAAGACTAATGCTGCTCACGCAGAACGGGTGGGAAGAAGATTCAGCTTTCTTTGTTGGGTAAAACGCCGTGTCTGCGAAACTGCTGCCGCTTGTCTCTAGATTGTTCTTCCTCTTCCCGGGTTGGTTGAATGCTGAGTTCCGCAGCGCGTTTCTCAGCCTTGTTCATCGCCGTCTCTCGAATTTCAAGTTGAGGAGCTATTGCCATCATCATTTTCGCAAGCCATATGACTCGGTGACCGAGCCAATTCTCGTCGGGGGACTTCGACGGGCGTGTGATTCGGTACAGTTCCGGCAAGTTGATCTTCTTAGGCAGTTGGATAGAGGGTGGAGGCGGCCCCAACTCTCCTCGCGTGAATCTCCTGACGTCCTCCAGGAGGAGGGGAAGATGGCTATCGAGAATCGGCTCATCAGGTGCGGCATTTTTGCAAAAGTCCAGGATGGTGCCGGCGGCCTTGTCGCTTGGAGCTCCGGATCTTTTCTCTTTGACGAGTTCCTCGTGCCCCACAGTCGCAGCATCCCTAATTGCCTTTCTTGCCGAGACCTTTTTCACCGATTCCCCCGCTTTCAGGGAGTCTCGATCCGCCTTTGACAGTGAGGACAATTTCATATATCTGCGAAGAGTCGTCGCCGGCACGTCCAGGTCAGATACAAGGCCCCGGATCGAGCAGCCGCGTTCGAAGAGATCTTGAATAAAGTCACCACGCTGAATCTCATCCAAGTTTTCCCAATCGTCGTGCAACTTGAGAATGAGCGGCTTCACTTCCGGTGAGCACGCGGTTTTCTACCTTCACAAGGGGTAGTCATCGTCAAACTCTATATGGATGGGTTCTCGGGCTGTGAGAGTAGAAGGAAATCATCAGCAGGGCGTCCGGGTATCTCCCCTGCTTTTTCCTTACCGGGTTTATGGATATGTACATCGAATTGCTGTCCTGCCACCGCCCTTGCCCCGATGGCTCCGCGGCACATTCTCTCTTCCGCCCCGGCGCTTATCAGCGCGCCAAGCGGTCTTCGGCCTTGAACGTGAGGTTTGTTGGTCGCCGAAGCTCGACATGTCTGAGTGGCGCAACCGTGTCACTGCCTTGGGAAAACGGCGTTTCCTAGTACTACTTCGGACCACCATCAGCAGAATTTCTGGTTTCGTCCGTCCGACATGTCGAGCGATCGCAGTCGGAGACTAGCAAGGGCTGCTTGCATGTCCGAGTGCCAGGTAGAAAATCTTTTCCCAGTCGGATACCAACTCAGGTCTCGCAACTACTTGATAGTCACACCCATCTGTGACAGCCGAAAACGCTGTATGCTCTGTTGTGGACAAGCTACACTTCGCCACATACCGGGCAAATGCGCGAAAATAACGCTTCTGTCCACCTACTTAAACGCTGCGGCTCGAAAATTAAGCAGCGAGTCGCAGAGTTGATTCACCTGGGAATACGTGTGGCCCTACCGCTTCGTGACAGGCCCTTGAAAGCGATCTAGCCAATCTAGGCTTTCCTTAATCTCGTCCACTCGCGGAATGTCATGGCCGGTATCGTAGACGATTCTGCGTTTCAGATTGGGCGGCGTGCCAAAGGAACGATACATCGGTTCCTGCGAAGAATCGACAGGGAAAATGAAATCGAAGCGTCCGTTGATCATTAAGACAGGGATCTTTATCCGTGGAGCGAAGTTGATTTGATCGACTTCCGGACGACGCTTTTGCAGGTAAAAGCCGGGGGAAACAAGCACCAGCACCTTGAGACGCGGTTCCATTGCCGGAAGTAGCCCACCCATAGCGGCGCCCATACTGGTGCCTTCATAAGCGAGACTTTTTGTGTCTATGTCGGGACGAGTCTCCAGATAATCGATCGACCGGCCCAGATCTTTGGACCAGTCGATCACACTGTCTCTGTAAAAGCTTGAAAGTTTGGGCCAAGAGGGAAAATCATCCCAGCGATCGAACGTTCCTTTGTATACAGGGAACATCACAGCTCTCCCGCTTTTGATCATGTAGTCAAAGTCTTCCAGGTAAGCTGGGTTCAGTGGCCAGCTCGATTTCTCATAGAGAGCTGCCGCGCCATTGAAGTGCACTACGGTCTTATACGGTGGCGACGCGTTCTTGGGCAAGAACAAATAGGCGATGACCTTCTCATTTCCATACGCGGCATCAAATGTGATTTTCTCCTCGTTCCAAAGATCTGTTCCGGGGAGAGATTCGACAACAGCATGTAGTGGGGTCTTGTCATAGGAATAGAGGCTTTTATAGACATTGAAGACTGCATTCGAAACCGGCTTTTCCGAGTTGTAGTCCCTTATTTCAATCGGGATTGCAAGTGCGGCCTTGGCTTCTCCGCTGCCCAGTGTATAGATGGCACAACGAAACCCAAAGGTCGATGACCTGTCAAAGGGAGATCGCGCATCTGAGTGATAGAACATATAGGTGGGCTCGTTCCATGCTCCGCCCAGGATATAGCGCTTTCCTGAGCGCTCCTCATTGTGTATCCACTCTTTTGCGTTGCCCGCGAGATCGAATGCGCCCGACCAACTCATTCCTTCATATTTCCCAACCCGCGCGAGACCAACTTCGTTGAAATTACTTGCTGGGATCATACCCGGACCGTCGGGCGGAAAGGCCGCAGCCAACCAGTGATAGGCGGTTGGCAGCCTTTTCCCAATAAAATGCGCATAGGCATCCGCCTCGAACCAACTCACTCCGGTTACCGGATAGTCTCCCTGGCCAGTCGGATAATCTCCTTGAATCCATGACGAGGGCCCGGCATTTCGGGTTTTGTCCCGAAACAACTTCATTGCTTCTGCCCAAGTTAGAACATGACCATCTTTAACGAATTGATTCTTCCAGTACTCGGCTTTTTCATATCCCCCTTGGTCAACAAACCGTTTGAAGTCCCGGTTAGTGACCTCGAATTTGTCCATCCAAAAATCGGACAATTGTACTGCAGGCAAGTCCTCGTAACCTGCAAGACCATGTAAGCTTCCTGGGCTCCCTTTTCCGAGTGGCTTCGTAACGCTAATATGTACCATTCCGGGCGGCCCCTTGCCGGCTTCATCCAGTTTTACGACCATCGGCCCATAGGGAAATGTCGCGCGCTCCACGGTCGTGTATCCCTTCAACTCGAACTTCCACATTGAATCGACGACTGGAAACCGCCGCCCATTGATCGGTGAGGTTCCAACGAATTCCCAAGGCTCATTGGGCGAGTTGTATCTCTTCCGATAAACCGATGCGCCTGAAGGTTCGGTCTTGATTGAAGGCGACCATGAGGCTTCCGACAGGTACTCGACAAGCCTGGAATCGTGAGGAATATATCGTTCAGCCTCGAGAGCAAGGGCAAACGCTTTATCAAACTTATCCTCGTCGATGAGATGTCCAATCTGGGGTAATGCTTGATTGACCGCCCATTTTGCCTTTGAACTGCGATAGAACCACCATGCAGGGTAGCTGGCCAGCAGAACGAGAGAGAGCACAAGGAGAACGAGAATCTTTGGCCGTCTAGCATGATGTGTGAGTACCTTAAGGTTAATTCCGCTTGCAGGTTCTTTCGTAGCCACGAGACACTCGCTGAGCTTGCTCTCTACTTCACTTGCGGTTTGGAATCGGTCTACCAGCTTCTTTCGCAGGCAACGCCGGATAAGAGTTTCGAGTCCCTCGGGCAGATTTTTCGTCAGCTCACGAACCGGCGTGGGCTCCGTCCCTGTTATCGCAGCGATAGTATCTATCGTCGACAATCCTTTGAATGCGCCTTTACCCGTGAACATCTCATAAAGAACAGCTCCGAAAGAAAAGATGTCGCCGCGACAATCGGTCTCCTCGCCGCGCAACTGTTCAGGAGGCATGTAAGGAAGAGTGCCGACGACGTTCGCTTCGCCGGTAAGGGTTGCAGTGATTTTCGGTTCTCGACGAACAAGTTGGCCGTGAAGGGCCAATCCAAAATCGAGCAGTTTAGCCCCACTTGGAGTGAGCATGATATTCCCGGGTTTGATGTCTCGATGAATGATTCCCTTGCTATGCGCGGCGACAAGAGCGGAGGAGATCGAAAGCGCGATTCGAAGGCCTTCCTCCAAAGTGCACGGACCGCGTTTGAGGCGCGCGGAAAGCGTCTCACCCTCCAAGAGTTCCATGGCGATAAATGCTCTGCCACGATCTTCTCCGATATCGTAGACGGTGCAGATATTTGGATGATTCAGCGCAGAAGCAGCTTTTGCCTCTCTCTGGAATCGAACGAGGGATCTTCCTTCTCGTGTAGATTCCAGGGATAGAAACTTAAGTGCTACCGTTCGCTCAAGTTGCCTATCTTCAGCTGCATAAACTTCGCCCATTCCGCCAGCTGCGATGAAATGAGAGACGCGAAAGCGTCCTGCAAACAAATCGCCCTTCCCTAGTCGCTGATGGAACGTGGGAACACTTACAACTCCTGTTATGCCTTCTAGAAACGGCGTCGAAAGGAATGTGCCGGCCTCTTCGTGTTCACGCAGGAGTCGTTCGACCTCGAAACATATCTCCGCATCCTCACAGCGCTCATGTAGGAATGCAGAGCGCGAGGCAGGATCCTGCTCGAGCGCAGTTGCGAATAGATCCTTGATCGATGTCCGTTTATCGAAAGGGCCTTGCATGACTTGTCTTCATATCTCCGTGGAGCCATGCTTTTGCCATGCTCCAGTCCCGCTTAACGGTCTTTGGCGATACACCCAATGCTTCCGCGGTTTCTTCAACGGTTAATCCGCCGAAGAAGCGAAGCTCCACGATTTTGCATTGTCGCTCATCAATTTGTTCCAATCGGTCGAGCGATTGGTCCAGCTTGATCAATTCCAGGGAACGTTCGGGGGCGAAGACAAACGCTTCATCCAGAGGTATCGGCCTGTCGCCGGCCCCTCGCTTTTCTCGCAGACGCCCGCGCGCATGGTCTACAAGAATGCGACGCATCATTTGGGCGGCTATCGCGAAGAAGTGCGAACGCCCCTTCCAATCTACCGATCGTTGATCAACCAGCTTGAGGTACACCTCATGAACCAAAGCAGTCGTCTGCAAGGTGTGATATTCACTCTCACGCCGCATGTGACTGCGAGCAAGCCTATGCAGCTCCTTATAGACCAGAGGAATGAGCTTAGCGGTGGCTCCTTCTTCTCCCCTCGTTAGCTGCCCAAGGAGCAGCGTAACCTCTGAGCCCGTTGACATCTCCATGACACGGTATACCTCGCTCGGCTAAGGAATTTAAGCCACGTCCAGCCGGCAAATGCGGATACGGATGACCCCTTTTTCCGAACAACGTCGCGTATATAAGTAGGGCGATCGGACCCGAATTCAGAGCTCGATTAGCTCAGATGAATACGCGGAGGTGTCCATGTTCTCACAGAAAAGCGGAAGTGTGCCTACGAACTTGCTCGTCAGCAAGATCAAATCAATTTGCCTTGTCTCACTCAATCGTTCGTTTGAGAACGACTCGCACATCAGAGAAACCGGCCAATCATTCCGCCGGAAAACATCTCTCGCGTTGTGTTTAATCGCAAGCGTGTGGGGGTTGGGCCTCGCCGCTCAAGCTCAGAAAATTATCACCTTCGACGCTCCTGGCGCAGACCTGACCCCGGGCGATTACAACGGAACCTATTCAAGCGGCATCAACGCTTTGGGAGTTATCACGGGATCCTATCAAGGCGTTGACACCGTGTACCATGGGTTCGTACGAAGACCCGATGGCCAGTTCACCACCTTCGAGGCCCCCGGCGCGGACACGACCGCAGGTTCCTACAACGGGACCTCCCCATCGAGCATCAATGATTTGGGCGTCATCACCGGATCCTTCAACGATGCAAGCGGCCTCTCTCACGGCTTCCTGCGCACTCCGGACGGGAGGTTTACGACCTTTGATGTTCCTGGGGCAGGCGAGAATGGTACATTCCCCATCGGAATTAATCTCGAGGGGGCAGTCGTCGGGTACGCTTTGGACTCAAATTATCTCTTCCACGCTTTCCTTCGCACTTCTTATGGCAAGATCTACACTTTTGTCGGTCCAGACTCATGCGATACCGGCACCTCCACTGGTTGTTATGGTAGTGCGATGACCGCAATCAATATGTGGGGCCTTAGCGTCGGAGGCTTCATGGATAACAGCGGCAACTTCGTCCAGCGCGGTATGATCCGTTATCTTGACGGCACCCTGAAAACATTCGAAGCTCCTGGTGCAGGCACTGGCCCCGGCCAGGGTACGGGTTGTCCCGGTTGTGCATGGGGTCTGAATCAGCTGGGGATGATCGCAGGAAGCTACACCGACAGCAACAACGTATACCACGGCTTCCTACTTAGTCCCAAAGGCGAATTCACGACGTTCAATGCTCCGGGCGCTGGTACCGGAAATTACACTGGCACCGGCTGCTCCGCCGATTGTCCTACAAGCGTCAACGACTTCGGGGCCGTCATGGGAACCTATATTGACTCGAACTTCGTATACCACGGTTATCTACGAACTCCCGATGGCAAGATTGTGACGGTCGATCCTTCCGGCTCGCTGTTTACTTTCGCTACCAGTATGAATAACCTGGAGGCAATTACTGGGTATTATCTGGACGCTAACTATCGTGTACCACGGCTTCCTTCGGACTCGAGATAGGTAGCGCTTGATCCGCGTCGCGCGGCAGGCTGCTTAGATTGCAGTTTCGAGCAGCCTGCTGGCCGCCTAGTAGACATATTCCTTCGTCCTCAATGCATATGACAGTTCCGCTGACGTTAATGAGCAGGGAAATGCCTCTTCCAATACATTCCCCTTATCCAATGTGTCTCTTATCCATTGGTACAAATCAAACCGGACGCTTCACCGTTCCATTTTCCTGTTCAATAAGCGCTTTGCCCCGGTCAAATCAATTGAGACTGTAAGCTTGGCAAATCAATGCGATGGCGACTGTTGCGTCGCGGAACGATGCCATCACCAACAAGGCAGGTCATCGAAATCGTCCACCATGGCAATGAACTTCGAATACTTCGAACAGTTGCATTTGCTTCGATTGTGTGAGACGATTCTCAAGAGGTGGACAAGATGTCCCAGACTTTACTAACCCCCACACTTCCGACCGAATCAGACGCGTCTCTCGCGAGGGAGAGCAGCCGATTGCTGGCTCGGCGCATACGTTCCTCTGCTCCAATGAGCTTTCGTGTACTCGACGCCTCTAAAGACGAGACCTTGCGCATTCCGGCTTCCGCAGTCAAGATGCTCGTTCGCATTCTGGAGGAGATGGCCCGTGGTAATGCCGTCACCCTGATTCCTGTTCATGCGGAACTCACGACGCAGGAGGCGGCGGACATGCTGAACATCTCGCGACCTTCGCTGATTCAACTCCTGGACGAAGGCAAGATTGGATATCGAAAGGTCGGCACCCATCGTCGAGTTCGGTTTGAGGCGTTGATGTCCTACAAGCGCGCCGCCGACGCAGAGCGTCGCGCAGCACTTGCGGAGCTGGCCGCGTATGACCAGGAGATCGGAATCTAAATCTTGGCGGCATTCATTGTCTTCTATGATGCGAACGTACTCTACCCCGCCGAGCTGCGCAATTTCCTCATGCACCTCGCGTTGACGGGTGTATTTCGCGCTAAGTGGTCCGCAGACGTTCACGAGGAGTGGATGAGAAGCCTCTTGACTAACCGTCCTGATATCACGCGCGAGAAATTAGAGCGTACTCGACAGCTCATGGACAAAGCTGCGCCAGACGCACTCGTAACAGGTTACGAGCACCTCATTCCCGGTCTTTTCCTCCCAGATCCTAAGGATCGACACGTACTGGCAGCCGCAATCCGCGGCGGCGCCAGCGTTATCGTAACCTGCAACCTAGCCGATTTTCCGCAGCGGGTTCTTCGAGAGTTCGATATCGAAGTGCAGCATCCCGACGAGTTCATCCTGCACCTTTTAGATCTCGCCCCCGGCTTGGTCATGGAGGCTGCGGAAAATCATCGCCAGAGTCTCAAGAACCCGCCAAAATCAGTCGCGGAATACATCGGCTCTCTAGAGTCCCAAGGATTGACGGAAACCGCGTCACTGCTTCGCGAATATCTCCTCGGCGACCGTGACTAAGAAAACTGTTTTATACGCCGGCGGTTTTCTCAAAACTCGCGGTCGACTGGTAAGTCAATTGGCCCGATCGCGTACGGGCGAGGACGTGAAGAAGAATCGTTAGGTCTCCCTCCTTGCCTATCAAGGCGCGAGTTAAGACGTTCTGAGAGTAAACTACGCCACGGAGCGCGTCCCAACGCACGACGCGACGCACCGGGCCGGTGCGATGTCTGCAGACCGTCAAATCAACAACGGCGGATTGTTCATGGCTTGTCGGATGGCCTCGATGGCAAGCAGAAGTCACATTAATGAGCGATAAACCTCATGGAGACATCTGTTTGCCTAAACTGGTTGGAGCCGCAGTAATTGCGGAGTCGACCGGCTGGACTCGCAAGCATGTCTATGACCTGGCTCAAAAGGGCCAGATCCCGCACTACCGCATTGGGGGTTCTGTCAGGTTTGATCCAATAAAGGTCAAGGCTTGGCTGGACGAACATGAAATAGCGGCTTAACCGGTCCCGGCGTCTCAGACGCCGGGCCTTTATGTTTATGTCCACCGCATCGAGTTGATCCGCGCTTGGGTCTGTTCGTTTTCGGCGGGCCTTAAGTAACGCATTGTGGATGCTAGATCAGCGTGGCCCATCATGGACTGTATAGTTCGAATGTCAAGCCCGGAACGAAGGAGTTTGGTACAGAACGTCGCTCTGAACTTGTGCAGGAACCACTTTTCACATTCTCTGGTCTTTTTCTGGCAGCCATCACACTCGCCGCAGTTCAAACCAACCGCCACGACCTGCTGCTTCAAGGTCCTGAGCATGTGACCATCTGGCTTGCCGTGTTTGCCAAAGATTAACGTGCCTTTTCCAGCATGTTTCTTTTTGTAATCCATCATGCGTACGAATAAGTCGTCGTGAAGTGGAATTTCCCTCTCCTCAAAATCTTTTAGTCGGAAATCCCATTGCTTCTGTTTCGATTGCAGCTTACAGATCTTCCTCTTAGAATCAATGTCGCTCCATTCGAGATACATTGCCTCTTGCTCGCGCATTCCGGTCTGGAGCAGCAGCCGATAGAGCAAGTTCTCCCGCCGCGACTTCACGGTCCGGAACAGATCTTTCAGTTCCTTGTCGGTATAGATTTCGAGGAGTGTCTTGTCGTACTTTGGCGGCTTCGGTATGTGTTTGGTATCGTAATCGATCGATCTCAGGAATGCCTTGACGCTGCTATGCCGGTTGCTGACCGTCCTGGCGCTCATTCCACGATCGGCTAATGCCTTATGGAACTTTGTGATGTCACCCGTCACGATCTCGTCAGAGTATTGACGGCCGATCACCCGCAAGAACTCCCTGCAAGCCAGCTCGTATACCTCGGCGGCTTCCATGGATCCTCTTGCGATCGTAGCGTTGAGGAATTGACTGAGCTGAACAGCGAGTGTGGGGCGTGTTCGGTCGACTGGTAAGACCCTGATGCCTTCCTTCTTTGCACTGATAATCGCGGAAAACTGCGCTTTCTTCTTGGCGCGCGCCGCCTCAGCTGCGGCCGGACTGGAACCCTGCAGGGACTGATGTACAAGACGGCTACCCTCGTAATATCGCAGCTCATAAAAACCGACTTTGTGTTTCACTTCCGCGCCATGAACGATAACGACGCCCGGCTTCACCTTGCCGTTGGCGGCGTATGCTGCCCGGTAATATCTCCAGCCAACCTCGGTCTTGACTCGTCTCAAAAGAGTGACTGTGCTATTCGCCACGATGGTTTTCCATGCAAAAACCATATCACAGCCATATCATGGCGTATCAGAAAACCATATATTGTTGTAATAAAGCTACTTACAATTGTATGGCTCAG
>CAVXKP010000013.1:0-201158 GCA_963762375.1 uncultured Acidobacteriaceae bacterium | reverse complement strand
CAGACGGCGGTCCTGCGCGGACGGCGAGGGTCTTCGGTGCCGGGGGTGGGAGTTGGTGGGGTCATTTTTGTTTGGACATGATGTGGTAGGTGAGGGTGACGAAGATGTCTTCGAGGGAGGGCTGGATGGTGCGGAGGGTTAGTTGGGGGAAGGCGGCGCGGAGGGCGTCGATGGAGGTGGTGTCGATGAGGGCGTGGATGGCGCGGCCGAAGATGGTGGCTTCGCGGACTCCGGGGAAGCGGCGGAGTTGGGGGAGGAGGGCGGAGATGGGGGGCGGTGGGGCTTCGAAGGCCTGGGCTTCGAGTTCGAGGCGGGAGGTGTGGGGTGGGTTGGCGTCGGGGAGTTGTTGCAGGTCGGCGACCGAGCCGAGGGCGATGAGTTTGGACATGTAGATGTAGCCGAGGCGGCCGCAGCGCTCGGCTTCGTCCATGTAGTGGGTGGTGACGAAGAAGGTGACGCCCTGGCCGGAGAGTTGGAAGAAGAGGTCCCAGAGGGAGCGGCGGGCGACGGGGTCGATGCCGGCGGTGGGCTCGTCGAGGAAGACGACCTCGGGGGAGTGGATGATGGCGCAGGCCAGGGCGAGGCGCTGCTTCCAGCCTCCGGAGAGCTGGGCGACGCGGCGGGTGAAGTAGGGGTGGAGGCTGGTGAGGTCGAGGAGTTCGGCGATGCGGGGCCGATGGCGGTGGGGTGAGGCCGTAGGCGGCGGCGTAGAAGTTCAGGTTTTCTTCGACGGTGAGGTCTTCGTAGAGGCCGAATTTCTGGCTACATGTAGCCGACGTGGTGCTTGATGTCGGGGGCGTGCTTGCGGACGTCCATGCCGAGGATGGTGGCGTCGCCGGAGGTGAGGGGGATGAGGCCGCAGAGGGCTCGGATGATGGTGGTTTTGCCGGAGCCGTTGGGGCCGAGGAAGCCGAAGAGCTCGCCGCGGTCGAGGTGGAAGCTGACGTCGTCGACGGCGGTGACGGAGCCGAACTTGATGGTGAGGTGGTAGGCGTTGATGACCACTGCGCCGGGGCGAGGGCGCTTCGCGGATCGTGCTGGCGGCGGCGGAGTGGACGCTGCGGCTTCGTCCCGGTTTCAGCATCGAGCTTGGATCGTTGGCGGGATCATTCGAGGGTTACCGTGGCGGACATGCCGGACTTGAGGATGTTGCTGGGGTTGTCGATGTGGACTTTGACGCCGAAGACTTCGTGCTCGCGGTCGTCGCGGGTCTGGACGTTGCGGGGGAGGAATTCGGCGGAGGAGTTGATCTCCTGGATGCGGCCGGTGAAGGTGCGGGAGCCACGGGAGTTGCCGAGGGCGTCGACGGTGACGTTGGCGGACTGGCCGAGGTGGAGGCGGCTGAGGTCGGTTTCGGGGACGTAGACCTTGACCCAGAGCTGCGAGGGTTCGAGGAGGGTGAGGACGATCTGGTTGGCGGGGACGAGGTCGCCGGGGCGGACGCAGACGGTTTCGACGATGGCGTCGGCGGGGGAGGTGAGGCGGGCTTCGCGGAGGCTGGCGTCGAGCTCGGCGAGGCGGGCCGGGCCTGGGCGAGGCGGCCTTTGCCGGCGGGATGTCCTGGTGGCGGTAGCCGGCGTGGGCGAGCTGGTCGGCGGCGAGGGATTGCTGGTAGCGCTGGCGGGCGGCCTGGATGTCTTCGGGGCGGGTGCCGGCCTGGAGTTCGGCGAGGTGCTGGCGGGCGGATTCGGCGAGTTGGGCGGTGTTGTTGCGCTGGGCGGTGTAGGTGTCGAATTGCTGTTTGGAGATGACGTCTTTGGCGGCGAGCGGGACCATGCGGTCGTAGGTGGAGGCGGCGTCGATGGCGTTGGCTTGGGCGGCGGCGTAGTCGGCCTGGGCCTGGGCGATGTCTTCGGGGCGGGGGCCGTTGAGGGCTTCGTGAGGAGGGCGGCGTTTTCGTGGAGGGTGGCGTCGGCCTCGGCGATCTCCTGGGGGCGGTTGCCGTGCTGGAGGCGGTTGTAGTCGGCGCGATTCTGGAGGACGGTGGCCTGCGGCCTGGTCGCGCTGGGCCTGGAGCTCGGGGGCGTCGAAGGTGACGAGCGGAGCGTTGGCGGGGACTTGTCTCCCTCTTCGACGAAGACGGCGATGACGCGGCCGCCGATCTTGGAGCCGATGTTGATCTCGCGGGTTTCGATGGTGCCGGAGTAGGCGAGGGGGGTGGAGCGGTGGGTGAGGGAATAGGCCAGCGCGGCGAGGAGGAGGGCGATCGCGACGATGGCGAGGATGATTCGCTTGCGCTGCATGACGGCTCCGGAGTACAGGATGACTATAACGGAGGGTGGGGTGGGAGATGTGATGGGGGTCGCTGGGGGCAGTGGAGAGCTCGGCCGACCTGGGCAGCTTAGGCAGGCGGAGGGTCTGCGGCGGCACCAGCAGCATGCCTGCGAGGAAGCCGGCGAGCAGGCCGCCGAGGTGGGCGGAGAGATCGGTGGTTCCGCTGATGGAGCCGTAGACGACGTTGTAGAGGACGAAGATTCCTGCGGACCTGGTGATGCTGGTGACGGCGGCTGGATTGAGGGAGCGGCGGCGGATGAGGAGAAAACCGAAGACGGCGCCGTAGAGGCCGAAGATGGCTCCGGAGGCTCCTGCGCCGACGGCCAGGGGATGGACGGAGACGCTGACGAGGCTGCCGGCGAGGCCGGCGATGAAGTAGATGAGCAGGTAGCGGATGCGGCCGAAGACGGTTTCGATGAACGGCCCGATGAGATAGAGCACGTACATATTCATGCCGATGTGGATGATGCCGAAGTGGAGGAAGCAGGAGGTGAGGAGGCGCCAGTACTGGTGGGCGCCGAGGGTGGCGGGGCCGAAGTCGCCGCCCCAGAGGAGGATGTCGCGGGTGGTGGGCTGGGTGAAGGAGACGCCGCTGGCGACCATGGCGAGGAAGACGAGGGTGTTGAGGGCGATGAGAGCGATCGTGATGGTGTAGGGATTGCGCGGGCGGGGCGCGGAGGGTTGGCGGGCGAGGGGTTCGGGGAGGGCGGTGTGGTCCATGTGTTTACCGTTCTAGCATTGTGGGGGTGGCGGGCGCGGACGAGCGGGCGCGTAGTGGGGCGCCTAGTGGGCGCGGAGGGCGGACGGTGGGACTGGGTGGTGCGTTCAGTCCCGGTAGATTTTGGTGAGGGCGGCAGCGGCAGCGGCGTCTTCGATGACCGGGACAGTATGCATTTCCATAAACTGCGACCAGAAGGACTGGCTCTGGTACATCGTCTCTGCGGAGTCGGATTCGATGAGCGTGAAGCCGCCGGAGCCGTCGACTTTATGCCAGCGGCCGAGGAGGGTGACGCCGGGAAGAGGGGCAGCCTTGCCGGCGAGGAAGTTCTCGAAGGCATCTTTCCGTGTGTGGGGGCGTGGGGTCCAGGTGATCATGAACTTCATGGAGACTCCGTTCCAGCGGCCGAGTGAGTTTGGGTGCGTACCGAGTTATAGCTGAAGGCATGGCCGTGTGCCAGCCAACGTTGAGTGAATGTTGGCGGGTGCGGTGCGGGAGGGGTTGTGCGAACCCACATCTCAGAGGCGAGATGTGGGGCACCCTCAAGAGCGAACAGCAGATTCCCGGGGGGAATGACAGAAAGAAAGGCAAAGGCAACGGCGGGTGCGGTGCGGTTGAGATTGTGCGAACCCACATCTCAGAGGCGAGATGTGGGGCACCCGTTGGTGGAGGGGCTAGACGCCGGTGAAGGGGTTGGGGGTGCCGGGGGTTCCGGGGGGAGGGGCGGGTGGGTTGTAGGGGCGTGGGGGCTCGATGGGACGGGGAGCGTCGGGACCGGGGGTGGGAGGCTGGCCGCCGCGGAGGCCGGCGAGGATCTGGGTCTGGAAGTCGTTGGAGGCGCCGGGATTGTTGGGGAGGAAGAGGGTGTTGGTGCCGCCGCGGGTGCCGATATCCCGGAGAGTGTCGAAGTACTGGGTGAGGAGGACGAGGGCCATGACTTCGCCGGCGGTGGAGCCGGGGACGCCGTGCTGGAAGTGTTCGATGGAGGCGGAGAGGCCGTCGATGATGGCCTGGCGTTCGCGGGCGATGCCGTTGCCTTGCAGAGCTTTGGATTCGGCTTCGGCCTCGGCTTGCTTGACCTTGAGGATCTTCTCGGCCTCGCCGCGGGCCTGGGCGGCGACCTGGGCTCGTTGCGCGGCGTTGATGTCGTTCATCGCGGCTTTGACCTTGATGTCGGGGATGATGTCGGTGACCAGGGCGGTGAGGATGTTGAAGCCGAAGCCGGACATGATGGAGTCGAGCTCGTTCTTGACGGCGACGGAGATGCCGGACTGCTGCTCGAAGGTTTCGTCGAGGGTGAGCTTGGGGACGTGGCCGAGGATGGAGTTGAAGACGAAGGACTCGATCTGCTTTTGGGGGGCGGAGAGGCGGTAGAAGGCGTCGTAGATCTTGTCGTCGAGGACCTGGTATTGGACGCTGACGGGGATCTGGACGAAGACGTTGTCGTGGGTCTTGGTCTCGACTTGAAACTGGGCCTGCTTGACCTGGAGGTCGACGAAGTAGACGCGCTCGGCGAAGGGGAGGAGGACGTGGGGGCCGGGGCGGGTGATGCGGTCGAACTTGCCGAAGCGCTCGACGACGCCGGCGGTGAAGGTGCGGACCTGGTAGTAGGTTTTGGCGAAGAGGACGAGGACGAAGATCGCGAGGATGAAGACGAGGATGAAGACTACCGGCATGCAGGCGCCCTTTCGACGTACGACCAAGGATATACCGGGGCGGTGAGCGGGGCGTTGCTCGTGGATGGGAGTCGGGGAGGTGCGTGGGGCGGGCGGTGCGGGGATGTCGATAGGGGAATACGATGTGGTTGCCTGGGCGTTTGAGCCTGGCTGGTGTGAGAATGGAGATCTGGGGCGCTGACATCGTGGAGTGGTAGAGGTGCTGTGGCCTGGGCTGCCGGTTGAACTGGTTCCTGCGGGGGCAGGTGTCGATTGGCGTGGCGAGGGGCATCACGGAGAAGAGGTTGCGGTAGCCGTCAGAGATCTTTGAGGAGATGGAATGATCCTCAGGAATGGTATCTGGAACGCTGCAGGGCTCGGTTGGGGGAAGTCTGCGGGAGTGGTGTGCGCTGCGCTGATGTGCCTGGGGATGCAGGGGCAGCGCGGCACGGCGAAGACGCCGGTGACGATTACGTTCGTGGATCCGGAGTGGTCGCACGACCTGACGGACCGGACGGTGGTGTCGGATGACCGGCTGAAGGATTTCACGCGGGAGACGGGCATTGCGGTGACGCATCTGCCGACGCCGGAGACGGCGCTGGACCAGCTGGACCTGGTGCGGAAGCTGCTGCGGCAGGGAAGCTCCGGGCCGGATGTGTATGGTCTGGATGTGATCTGGCCGGGAGCGTTGAGTGACGACCTGATGGACTTGAAGCCGTACCTGGGGCCGGAGCTGTCGTTGCTGAATCCCGAGGTGGTGGCGAGCTACACGGTGAAGGGACGGCTGGTTGCGGTGCCGTATCACTCCGACCTGGGCGTGCTGTTTTACCGCAAGGATTTGCTGCGGCGGTATGGGTACAGCGCGCCGCCGCGGACGTGGGACGAGCTGGAGCGCATGGCGGTGCGGATCCAGAACGGCGAGCGCGCGAGGGGGCACAAGGATTTCTGGGGGTTTACGTGGCCGGGTGCGGCGGGGGAAGGGCTGACGTGCAATGCGCTGGAGTGGCAGGTGTCGGAGGGCGGCGGGCGCGTGATGGAAGCCAACGACACGATCAGCGTGAACAATCCGGAGGCGATCCGGAGCTGGGAGCGGGCGGCGCATTGGATCGGCTGGATCTCGCCGCCGAGCGTGACGTCGCTGCAGGAGTGGGATGCGGTGAATGCTTTTTATCATGCGAACAACTCGGCGTTTTATCGGGGATGGGCGTTGGCGTACCTGCTGAGCGTGCGCGATATTCCGTCGGTGCGGGACACGATCGGGATCACGAGTATCCCGGCGGGGAGGGATGGGCAGGCGGCGACGCTGGGCGGATTTGGACTGGGACTTTCGCGGACGTCGCAGCACACGGCGGAGGCGGTGCAGTTGATCCGGTTCCTGGTGCATCGGGAGATTGAGATTGAAGAAGCGCGCGCGGACTATGAGACAGAGAACTGGCCGAAGCTGTATGACCCGACCGCGATCCTGAAGGCGAGACAAGCTTCGGTCGACAACCGGAAGCTGCAGGTGAGCGGCGTGGTGGCGCGGCCGTCCACGGCTGCGGGAGGGAAGTACGAGGAGGTTTCGCGGGCGTACATCCAGGCGGTGCGCTCGGTGCTGCTGCGGCAGGCGAAGGCTCCGGAGGCGGCGGCGGCGCTGCAAGAGGAGCTGATGCGGATGACGGGATTCAAGGCGGGACCGCCGAGCCACCTTCGCGCTGCGAAGGAGAGGGCTTCGGGAAGAGCTGCGCGGATGCAGCGAGCGGCGGTTGCGACAGGTTCGTAGACGCACGTGGACGGAATACGGAAAGGTTATGGCTCGATCCCACAACACGACGGAAGCGAGTGGATGGCTGCGGCAGGCGAGCGCGGATTCGGTCTCGCATCGCTTCAACATTGGCCGCCACCTGACGCTGTGCTTTGTCCTGCTGATCGGCATGATGATCGTTTGCAATGGACTTCTGCTTTGGCAGTTGCACCAGGTTCGATCACAGGTGGACGTTCTCAAGGGAGTGGATGGAGAGCTGATCGAGGTGTTGCGGGTGCATGGCGAGCTGTTCTCGTTTTACGAGAGGCTGGGGGTGGCGGCGCGCTCCGAGGACCAGGGTCAACTGGTCGCGGTGTCGGAGGAGCTGAGGAGCGATGTTCTGGAAGAGGCGCAGCGGACGGAGGCGGTGTTCCGCCATTTGCCTGCGGCGGTCAAGGTGGATGAGGCGGTGCTGCCGACGATCGAATCGATCGAGAACACGCTGCCGTCGCATCTGGATGCCATACGGGCGCTGGCTGCGGCGGGGGAGTGGGACGCTGTACGGGATCGAACGGACAAGCAGATTCAGCGGCTGGAATTTCTGAGCGCCCAGCTGGTGAAAGATGTTGCGCGCGACGTGGACCAACAGCGCGCGCAGGTTGCGCTGAACATCGCGCGGGTGGAACGTCGGATCGTGTTCACGGCGATCGTCACGGGATTCGTTACGCTGTTCACCGCGGCGTTCTTTGGCTGGGCCACGGCGCTGCGGATCCTTGAACTGCAGGCGAAGGCGAGCAGCGAGCGGAAGCACGCGGAGGAGGAGTTGCGGCAGGCGCATGAGGACCTGGCGCGGGCCAACCGGGTGAGCAGCATGGGCGAGTTGACGGCGTCGCTGGCGCACGAGGTGAATCAGCCGATTGCGGCATCGATTTTGAACGCGAATAGCTGCGTGCGCTGGCTATCGAGCGAGGAACCGAACCTGGAGGAGGCGCGTGCGGCGGCGGCGAGGATTGTGCAGGATGTTCGGCGAGCGGGAGAGATTGTGAAGCGGGTGCACCGGTTGTTCAAGAAGGATTGTCTGCAGCGGGAGCCTGTCGATCTGAACGAGATGATCCAGGAGATGGAGCTGCTGCTGGCGAGGGAGGCAACGCACTCCGGCGTATCGCTGCGGACGGAACTGGCCGGCGATCTGCCGGTGGTGATGGGAGACCGGGTGCAGCTGCAGCAGGTGCTGATGAACCTGATGCGGAACGGCATCGATGCGATGAAGGACGTGGAGGGACCGCACGAGCTGACGATCCAGTCGGAGGTGAGGGAGGATGGCCAGGTGCTGATCTCGGTGAGCGATAGCGGCGTGGGGCTTCCGCCGCAGCAGGAGCAAAGGATCTTCGACGCGTTCTTTACGACCAAGGCGCAGGGCACGGGGATGGGCCTGCGGATCTGCCGCTCGATTGTCGAGTCGCATGGGGGACGTTTGTGGGCAGCGGATCGGCCGCCGCGGGGCGCGAGATTTTGTTTTACGTTGCCGCCGCATGGGGAGGTGCGCGGGGCCGTGGTGCCGTTCGATCGGCCGGAGTCTGGGGAGGGGGTTCGGCGCGAGCGGCCGAGGGTTTGAGTGCGATGGGGTTTGCGTGGCGAGGGGTGAAGGGTTTGGATGTGCTGGGGTCGGAGGGTAGCAAGGGTGGGGTGGAGCGTCAAAGGTCTTGCGGGGACGGCGATGCTGCGTGGACGGCGGGAGGGAGGTTGGTGGTGGTGGATGGGGCGGTGGAAACCCACATCTCAGAGTCGAGATGTGGGGCACCCGCGGTGGTGGCGGGTTAGGCGAAGTGGATGCGGAGGGCGGGGGGAGGTTGGTGGTTGTGGATGGGGCGGTGGAAACCCGCATCTCAGGGTCGAGATGTGGGGCACCCGCGGTGGTGGCGGGTTGGGCGAAGTGGATGCGGAGGGCGAGAGGGAGGTTGGTGGTGGTGGATGGGGCGGTGGAAACCCACATCTCAGGGTCGAGATGTGGGGCACCCGCGGTGGTGGCGGGTTAGGCGAAGTGGATGCGGAGGGCGGGAGGGAGGTTGGTGGTGAGGGAGGGGGCGGTGGAAACCCACATCTCAGGGTCGAGATGTGGGGCACCCGCGGTTGTGGCGGGTTAGGCGAAGTGGATGCGGAGGGCGATGCCGAGGTCGGAGGCGGGGGTGGGGGTTGGGGGGAGGGTGACGCGGAGGCCGGTGGTGTCCTGGGTGAAGCGGAGAGGTTCGTCGCGGCCCAAGAGGCGGATGTCGACGGGCTTGCCGGGTTGCTGGGGGCTGTTGGTGGCGAGGGATTGGATGACGAGCTCGTGAGGGGGCCAGCCTTGCGCGAGGGCGTAGAGGGTTTTGCCCTTGGTGGTGAAGCGGATGTCCTGGGAGGTGAGGTCGGGTTGCTTGCCTTCGTTGGGGTCGAACTCTGGTGGGGTCGGTGTGGATGACGACCTTGGTGGAGGGGCCTTCGCCGTGGATCTTCCAGGGGCGGGTGGCGTAGATGGCTTCGCCGTTGAGGGAGGTCCACTGGGTGATGGATTCGAGGATGCGGAGCTCTTCGGGGTCGGGGAGGCCGGAGGCGGGGAGGGGGATGTTGAGCAGGAGGTTGCCGTTCTTGCTGACGATGTCGACGAGCATGTCGATGACTTTTTTGGGGGTCTTGTATTGGATGCCGAGCTTGTAGTGCCAGTCGCCGATGCAGGTGTCGGTCTGCCAGGGGTTGGGGTCGATCTGGTTGAGGACGCTGCGCTCGTGGTCGATGACGCAGGAGGTCGCGTCGGGGCAGTCGGAGGGGGTCTTGCTGAAGTAGATGGCTTCGGATTTGCCTTCGTAGGAGATAGGGGCCGGCGTTGTAGAGCTCGGCTACGGTGGCGAGGCCGTACTCGTCGAAGGAGATGCCGCCGTCGGTGTAGAGGAGGTCGGGCTGGTGCTGGTCGATGAGGTCTTTGACGCGGTTGAAGTATTGGAGCTTCCACCAGGTGGGGGCGGTGCGGCCCATGGGGTCGTTGAGGATGGTGTGGGCGAAGTTGGCGGGCATGCCGGAGTAGGCGTGGTAGAGGTCGGCGAAGGCGGGGTTCTGGCCGTCGTAGGGGATGTTGGCGTAGGGGCCCTTGGTGTCGGCGAGGTGCGAGGGGGCGAACCAGTCGAAGGCGTTGGAGAGGTGTTCGGAGACGCCGAAGCGGAGGCCGCGCTTGCGGGCGGCGGCGGCCCAGATGCCGACGACATCTTTGCGGGGGCCGGCGGCGACGGAGTTCCAGCGGGGCTGGTACCTGGAGTTCCAGAGGTCGTAGCCGTCGTGGTGGACGCCCATGGAGAAGAAGTATTTGGCGCCGGCGTTCTGGTAGAGATCCATGAGGTGCTCGGGGTCCCACTGGTCGGCGGTGAAGAGGTGGATGAGGTCTTTGTAGCCGACTTTGGATTGCGGGCCGAAGCGCTTGCGGTGGTACTTGTACTGGTCGGAGCCTTCCATGTACATGTTGCGGGCGTACCAGTCGCCGTCGCCGATGGCGGACTGCGGGCCCCAGTGGGCCCAGATGCCGAACTTGGCGTCGGCGAACCAGTCGGGCGTGGTGTAGGCGCGGAGGGAGGCGCGGGTGTTGGTGTAGGGGCCGGGGGTGATGGCGAGGGGAGGGGTGGCGGGGGATTGGCCGTGGTGGAGTGGGTTGGGCGAAGGCTGTTGCGGAGGGCGAAGGCGGGAGCGGCAGGCGGCGAGGAGCTGGAGGGTCTGGCGGCGGGTGAGCTTCATGCGGGAGGAGTCCTTCCGGTTCGCGCGGAGATGGAGATGCAGGTACCGGAGAACTATATCGCTTCGGCATCGAATTATGAAATCACTGGTGAAAATTGATGCGCCTGTGAGATGGGGGCTGAGGACGCGGCGGGAGGCGTGCTACAAGAGAGGTATTCGGGAAGAGAGGGAGTGCGGGATGCGGAAGGGTCGATGCGGCTGGGGGTTTGGTTGGTGTGCTGGTGGGCGGGATGCTGGGGGCGCGGGTTGAGCGGGGCGCAGGGGTATGGGCCGGTGGCGGAGTTCCAGGCGGTGCCTCCGGTGGCGGCTGCCAACGGGTTGCCGGTGCTGCCGGCGGCGGAGCAGGCGCGGCTGGATGGGGATGTTGATGGAGATTGATATTCCGCGGCTGCAGGCGCTGTATGCGCGGCATGCGGTGACGGTGGAGCAGGTGACGCGGTGGTATCTGGGGAGGATTGCGCGGTGGGATGGGATCTATCGGAATGTGCAGACGGTGGATGTGCAGGGAGCGCTGGCGACGGCGCGGCGGGAGGATGCGCAGAAGGGTGGCGTGCATGGGGCGCTGTGGGGCGTGCCGATGGTGATCAAGGCGAATACGGCGGTGAAGGGGCTGCCGGATACGGATGGGTGGGCGGGGTTTGCGATTCCTGGACATGCGTTTGTGGCGGAGCGGGATGCGACGGTGGTCGGGAAGCTGCGGGCGGCGGGCGCGGTGATTTTGGGGATCACGAATATGCCGGACTTTGCGGCGAGCGATACGAACCGGTCGAGCGCGTTTGGGAGGACGGGGAATGCGTACGATGTGCGGTTCTCGCCGGGCGGGTCGTCGGGCGGAACGGTGACGGCGGTGACGAGCAATGAGGCGATGATTGGGACGGGGACGGATACGGCGAACAGCATACGGATGCCGGCGGGCACGAGCTCGGTGGTGGGGATGCTGCCGACGCGGGGGCTGACGAGTATTGCGGGGATTGCTCCGCTGGATTGGCTGCTGGATAATACGGGGCCGATTGGGAGGGATGTGACGGATGTGGCGATTGCGCTGGGGGTGATGGCGGGGGAGGATGCGGGGGACTTCCGGACTTTGAATTCAACGAACAACGGCGCGGATTCGGCGGAGAAGGCGGAGGCGGGGCCGTATACGCGGTATCTGAAGAAGGATGCGCTGCGGGGGAAGCGGTTTGGCGTGCCGGCGTTTGTGTTCACGCGATACGGACGATGTGTTGCAGCCGGAGACGAAGGCGAAGTTGATGGAGGCGGTGGCGGCAGCTGAGGGCGGCGGGGGCGGAGGTGGTGATCGATCCGGAGCTGCTGCCGTGGAGTTTTATCGAGGACAACAAGAAGATCCAGACGCGGGATTATTCGAAGGACGGGGCGGACCAGTGGATTGCGGCGTGGGGGCCGGCGGAGTACAGGAGCGGGGCGGCGTATACGCAGGCGACGGGGGTGGCGTGGCCGGCGGTGTTTACGGGCGAGCTGCGGCGGGATAGCGGCGGCGAAGGCGAAGCAGCCGCAGCGGGTGCTGGCGGGGGATCCGGAGGCGGAGAAGAACTTCTGGGGGCCGCAGCGGGCGTCGCTGGCGGAGTTTGAGGCGGCGCTGGAGAGGTGGCATCTGGATGGGCTGGTGTATCCGAGCGCGCAGATGCCTCCTCCGGATGAGACGATGCTGCAGCATGGCGAGCTGAGCGGGGGACCGCACTCGGATACCGGGTGGGTGAACAAGATGGGGGTGCCGGCGATTGTGGTGCCGGCGGGGTTCTATGCGGATGGGCTGCCGTTTGGGCTGGAGATCGCGGCGCGGCCGTGGAGGGATGGGGAGTTGCTTGGGTGGGCGTATGGGTTTGAACAGGCGACGAAGGAGAGGCGGCCGCCGGTGCTGGTGGAGAAGGGGCTGCTGGCGATTGGGCGGTGAGGTGTGGGACTGCGGGAGTCCTGCGCGAGACGGGTCCTGCGCGGACGGCGAGAGTTGAAGTGCGTGAGGGCTGGTTAGGCGGTGCGGGCATTGGGGGGTGCGGGACTTGGGGGGTACGGGATTGGATCTCGAGGAAGACCTGGATGAGGGAGCAGGCGGCGGGGGTGACTCCGGAGATGCGGCGGGCCTGGCCGAGGGTGAGGGGGCGGACGCGGTCGAGTTTTTCGACCATCTCGCGGGAGAGGCCGGAGCAGGCGCGGTAGTCGAAGCTGTTGGGGATGGCGCGGGCTTCGTCGGCGCGGAGACGCTGCATGGTGCGCTGCTGCTGGGCGAGGTAGCCGGCGAACTTGATGGTGGTTTCGACGGTCTTGAGCTCGTTGCGGACCCAGGCGGGGAGGGCAGGGTGAGATGCGAGAGGCGAGAGGGCGAGGGGCGAGAGGCGGCGGCGATGGCGGTGAGCCAGGGGGCGAAGAGGGGGTTCGCGGCCATGCGGGGGAGGAGGGCGGGGAGGAGGTGCTCGATGGTGGTGGCGGGGCGCTTGAGGAGTTGGGCGAAGAGGTCGCCGCGGGTGAAACCGTGGGCTTCGGTGGAAGCCCACGTCTCAGAAGCGAGACGTGGGGCACCCGGATGGGTGGCGGAGAGGGCTTGAGCGGTTGCGGGTGGGGCGAGGGTGTCGGGGACCTTCGGCTGCGCGATGCGCGAAGGGCGCGCATCGCTGCGCTCAGGACGGACCGTTCAAAATATCGCTGCGCTCAGGATGACAGATTTCTTCCGCAGCATGGTTCGTGATGGCTGAGGGGTTTGTTGGGCGAGGAGCTCGAGGTCGGGGTCGGTGAGGCGGGTGGTTTCGAGGAGGAGCTGGAGGGCGGCGGCGCGGGATTGCTTGGCTTCGAAGGCGGCGAAGGCGCGGTCGTCGATGAGGCCGAGGCGGCGGCCGTGGGGGGTGAGGCGGGTGTCGGCGTTGTCGATGCGGAGGTGGAGGCGGAACTCGGCGCGCGAGGTGAACATGCGGTAGGGCTCGTCGGTGCCTTTGCTGATGAGGTCGTCGATGAGGATGCCGGTGTAGGCTTCGGTGCGGTCGAGGGTGAAGGAGCGAGTTGGCGAGTCAGCGGGTGATCAGCGGTGAGGCCCTCCTTGCTGACTTGCTCTCGTGCGAAGAGGGCGGCGTTGATGCCGGCCATGAGGCCCTGGCAGGCGGCTTCTTCGTAGCCGGAGGTGCCGTTGATCTGGCCGGCGAGGTAGAGGCCGGTGAACTTTTTGACGCGGAGGGTGCGGTCGAGTTCGGTGGGGTCGATGGCGTCGTACTCGATGGCGTAGCCGGGGCGGAGCATCTCGGCGTTTTCGAGGCCGGGGATGGAGCGGACCATGGCTTGCTGGACGTCCATGGGGAGCGAGGTGGACATGCCGTTGATGTAGACCTCGTGGGTGTTGAGGCCTTCGGGCTCGAGGAAGAACTGGTGGGAGGTCTTGTCGGGGAAGCGGACGATCTTGTCTTCGATGGAGGGGCAGTAGCGCGGTCCGATGCCTTCGATCTGGCCGGTGAACATGGGGCTGCGGTGGACGTTGGCGCGGATGAGGGCCAGGGTTTCCGGGGTGGTGGTGGCGATGTGGCAGGAGATCTGGCGGAGGGGCGGTGTCCAGTGCGCATTGTCGCCAACGCACGTCTCAGCATCGAGACGTGGGGCACCCAGATCTTGCAGGGAGCGGAAGCTGAAGGGGGTGGGGTCGGCGTCGCCGGGCTGGTCTTCAAATTTCGTCCAGTCGATCGTCCGGCCGTCGAGGCGGGGAGGTGTGCCGGTCTTGAGGCGGGTTTCGCGGAGGCCGAGCTTCTTGAGGGATTCGCCGAGGAGGACGGAGGCGGGTTCGCCGGAGCGGCCGGCGGTGTACTGCTGCTCGCCGCAGTGGATGAGGCCGTTGAGGAAGGTGCCGGTGGTGACGATGGTGGCGTGGGCGGCGATGCGGCGGCCGTCGCGGAGCAGGACGCCGGTGATGCGGGGCGTTGGTGGCTCGGCGGAAACCCAGGTCTCAGAAGCGAGACCTGGGGCACCCGGGGTGTCGCCGGGTTCGAGGATGAGGTCGATGACCTCGGCTTGCTTGATGAAGAGGTTGGGGATGGACTCGAGTTTTTCGCGCATGCGGACGCGGTAGAGGGCCTTGTCGCATTGGGCGCGGGGGCTCCAGACGGCGGGGCCGCGGGAGGTGTTGAGGAGGCGGAACTGGATGCCGCAGGCGTCGGCGACTTCGCCCATGATGCCGCCGAGGGCGTCGACTTCGCGGACGAGGTGGCCCTTGGCGACGCCGCCGATGGCGGGGTTGCAGGACATCTGGGCGATGAGGTCGAGGTTGAGGGTGAAGAGGGCGGTGCGGAGGCCCATGCGCGCGGCGGCGGCGGCGGCTTCGCAGCCGGCGTGGCCGGCACCGACGATCAGGACGTCGAAGCGTTCGGAGACGGTGGGGGCGTCAAACTTCTCTGAAAAGCCCGAGGCGTCGGGGCGCGCGGAGGAGCTGGAGGCTTCGGGTTGGGAGGAGTGTGGCACCACATTCTATTGTAACGAGGGACGATTGCGAGCTGCGCTCCGAAGTGATTGCGAGCTGCGCTCCGAAGTGATCGCGAGCTGCGCTCCGAATGGGCGGAAGCTAGGCTCCGAACTGGCGCAGGTGATGGTCGAGGTGTTTGTACATCAGAATGGACCACTGATCGGGTGTGAGGGGGCCGAAGAAGCTGTGGGGATAGGTGGTGCAGGAGGATGGGCCGGCTGCGACGAAGCGGTCGATCACGTGGCGGAGGCGGGTTCTTTCGATTTCCAGGTCACGATCATCCTGAACGACGATTGCGTCGATGGTGGGGGAGTTTTTGCGCATAGGCTGGTCGTCGCGGAAGACGAGAGGCTTGATGACAGGGCCGAGGAGGCGGCCGATGAACTTCCGCGGCGGGTGGAAGTCGCCGAGCGCCATTTCGATGCTCGCGGAGCAGTGGGCGAGCGCCTGTGCGGGCGTCATGCGACCCCATGCACGCGGGCTGTCCGGCTGCAGGGTTTGGAGCCGCGCTTTGACGTCGTCGGCTACCGCGGGGTCGAACAGATGGTGCATGCCTGCAAGTGTACGGCGGCGGCGAGGTTGCGGCGCAAAGATTTCTGGTGAGGGTGCATGCGTGGCTGGCTATCGCGCACGGAAGGGCAGATACTCGTGGGGCGGCGATTGACGTCGCTGCGGGCGCGGCGGAAGCGGAGCGGGCGCGGAGGAGGCTGACCTTGGCAGAGCAGATTGTGGTGACGCCGGCGGCGGTGAAGCTGATTCAGGAGCTGAAGGAGCAGTATGGGCCGTTGATGTTTCATCAGGCGGGCGGATGCTGCGATGGGAGTGTGCCGCTGTGTTTTCGGCGGGGAGAGTTTCGCGTGGGGGCGCGGGATGTGCTGCTGGGGACGGTGGAGGACACTCCGTTCTATGTGGGGCATGCGCAGGCCGAGTATCTGACGCGGACGCAGTTGGTGCTGGATGCGATTCCTGGAGACATCGACAGCTTCTCGCTGGAGGCGGGGACGGGGGTGCGGTTTCTGTCGCGATCGAATGCGTGCATGGTGGAGACGGCGAAGGAATAGGGCGGTGGGGGCGTTTCGGTAGGATGGAGGGATGGTTGAGCTGAATGGGGTTGAGGCGCGCGTGTTGGGGGTGTTGATCGAGAAGGAGATCAATACGCCGGAGTATTATCCGCTGAGTTTGAATGCGACGGTGAACGCGTGCAACCAGAAGAGCAGCCGCGAGCCGGTGATGGAGCTGAGCGAGGCCGAGGTGCGGACGGCGCTGTTCGAGCTGGATCAGCTGGGGCTGGTGCGGACGATTGCGGAGTCGCGGGCGACGAAGTTCGAGCATCGGGTGCGGGATGTGCTGAACCTGCGGAGGGATGAGGTGGCGGTGATGTGTCTGCTGCTGCTGCGCGGGGCGCAGACGTCGGCTGAGTTGCGGGCGCGGACGGAGCGGATGTATGCGTTCGACGACAATGCGGCGGTGCTGAGCGTGCTGGAGCGGCTGGCGGGGAGGGAAGAGCCGCTGACGCAGTTGATGGCGCGGCTGCCGGGGGCGCGGGAGGCGCGGTGGGTGCATTTGCTGAGTGGGCCGGTGGATCCGGGCGTTGTGGCTGCGGGGCCGGTGCAGGCGGAGAGTGGGGGCGGAGGGTTGGCGCAGCGGGTGGCGGCGCTGGAGGAGGTGGTGCGGGCGCTGGAGGAGAGGCTGGGGGCGTTGGAGCGGGCGGATGGGGAAGTTGATTCCCCGGGGGAAGCGGATTCCCCGGGGGAATGACGGACGGAAGGGCAGCCTGGCGCGGAAGATTGCGGGGCATGATGGCTAGGCTGGGGGCATGGTGAGGAACTCGCGCACCTCGACCGAGGCGCGGCAGGCGGCGACGGCTTTGCGTCCCCAGGCGAGGGCCTCGTCCATGTTGGGAGCATTGAGGATCCAGAAGCCGCCGATGTGTTCCTTGGCTTCGAGGTAGGGTCCATCGGTGAGGAGGACGTCGCCGCCGGGCTGCTTGCGCAGGGATTTGGCGAGGGGCGCGGCTTGCAGGCCTCCGGCGAAGAAGCGGGCGCCGGCGGCTTGCATCTCCTGGTTGAGGGCACGGATATCCTGCATCATGGCTTCGCCCTCGAGGGAGGGGTTGTAGTTGTCGGGGTGGTGGATGGTGACGAGATATTGCGGCATGGATTCTCCTGAGATCATTCTGTCGGCGGGGTTGTCTGCCCGGCCTTCACTCCAACGACGAACGGCCAAAGCGGCATTCTACAAGGGGACGGGAAGCGTTTGATGGTGGGGATCGGGCGTTCCGGAAGGCAAGGTGTTTCCGGCTGGGTGAGCGGGCGAGGTCCGCGTGGGATAACACCTGACGTGACGGCCGAATCCAAACGGGTTGGACGTTGATCAAACGTTGACTTCACAGAGTGCGGTGCGATCTATGATCGACGCAGGGAGACGGAGCCATGCCCATCACCAACTACAGCGTTCTGCGGGGCCTGCCGACGGCGGGCAAGGTTGTCACGGGGGCGAGCACCCATTACCAGATCACGATGCAGGCTACCGGCGGCCCGTTCACGGTGGCGGTGAACATCGAGTCCACGGATGGGTCCGAGGTGCTGTATGCCATCCTCGATAACTTCCAGCCGCCCGATCCGGCGGGGCTGCTTGCGCTGAGCTCCGGCATGCATGCGCTGCCGAGCGCACCGGGCGGCCTGGCGCTGGATTTTGTGCGGGAGCAGGTGAACGGCGCAGCGATGATTACGCTTGCGCAGATGACGCTGCTGCCCGAGAGCGTGGGGATTCGCGATCACGCGACGCCGCTCGAGAACGCGGTGGATACGCTGCTGAACCAGACCATCGCGGACGGTGGAACGATCTTTGCCTTCGGCAGCGCCTACGCCGATAGCGGCCAGGTGGACGGGATCCACGACATCCACATGAACCAGGGCAACCCGATCGGCAGCTATAGCCGGGACAACGGCGTCTGGCAGGATGGCGCGATCTTCATCTACTCGCCGTCTGCGCAAGCGTGGACGGCTATCTTCATTGCCTTCCAGACGGAGTCGTGGAACACCGACAGCTCGGGCAATCCGATCGGCTAGAGGCTCGGGTGGACGTCGGCGAGGAGGAAGGATTTGGCGGCGGGAGTTTGGGCGGGGGACGGGACGGAGGGAAGCGCGAAGAGGGCAAGGGCTGCTCGGGGTGGAAGGGACTTGGTTTGCGGTTTACCCTGGGGCGTTGGCACCCCAACGAGCACGTGCGCTCGCCGGGGCCCCGCCGTTGCCCCAGGCTGGTATATGACGCGCCGTTGGCGCTGAGGGTCCGGTCTGCGCGGCGGGTCAGGCAGGGGTTGCGGTGAGGGTGGCGAGGGTTTTTTCCAGGGTGGCGGGGTCTTCGACGTTGAGGGTGGAGAGGGTGCGGTCGATTTGGCGGTTGAGGCCGGTGAGGACTTTGCCGGGACCGACTTCGAGGTAGTGCGTGACGTTGCGGAGCTGGAGTTGGTGAATGCACTCGACCCAGCGGACGGCGCCGGTGACCTGGCGGATGAGGGCGTCGCGGATGGCGTCGGGTTGGAGGAGGGGTTGCGCGTCGACGTTGCAGATGACGGGGAAGCGGGGGTGGTGGAAGTGGACGCGGTCGAGCTGCGCGGTGAGCTGGCGCTGGGCGGGCAGCATGAGGGGGCTGTGGAAGGGGCCGCTGACGGGGAGCATGACGGTGCGCTTGGCGCCTAACTCCTTGCAGAGCTCGGCGGCGCGGGCGACGGCGGCGGCCGAGCCGGAGATGACGGTCTGGTCGGGGGAGTTGAGGTTGGCGGTGGTGACGATCTCGTTGGCGTGGCCTTCGACGAGGGAGAGCTGGGCGGTGGCTCCGGCGCAGGCGGCTTCGATGTCGGGGAGGTTGAGGCCGAGGATGGCGGCCATGGCTCCCTGGCCGGCGGGGACGGCGGATTGCATGTATTGGCCGCGGAGGCGGACGGTGCGGACGGCGTCGGCGAAGGAGAAGGTGTGGGCGGCGACGTGGGCGGAGTACTCGCCGAGGGAGTGGCCGGCGGCGTAGCGGAGGGTGAGGCTGCGGGCGGCGAGCTCGGGTTCGAGGACGCGGAAGGCGGCGATGGAGACGGTGAGGATGGCGGGCTGGGTGTGCTCGGTGAGCTTGAGGGTGTCGTCGGGGCCCGAGAAGATGAGGTCGGAGAGGGAGAAGCCGAGGGCGTCGTCGGCTTCTTGGAAGACGGCGCGGGCGGCGGGGTAGGCGTCGTAGAGGGCGCGGCCCATGCCGACGGATTGGGAGCCCTGGCCGGGGAAGAGGAGGGCGAGGGTGGGGGCGGTCGCGGGTGCTTCGGAGCTCATGAAGATAGTGTAGCGAGTTTGGGTTGAGGGATTTTTGGGGGGCGGCGAATTTTGGGCTTGACGAATTCATAACCGTTTGGTTATGGTTCTGCACATGACGGCGGCGGCGAATGCGGTGTTCAAGGCGCTGGCGGATCCGACGCGGCGGGCGATCTTTGAGCGGCTGACGCGGGACGGGGAGATGACGGTGCATGCGTTGACGGCGCGGGCGGGGGTGTCGCAGCCGGCGGTGTCGAAGCACCTGACGGTGCTGAAGCGGGCGCGGCTGGTGAACGATCGGCGGGAGGGGCGGGAGATGCATTACAGCGCGCAGCCGAAGGCGCTGGCTCCGCTGGTGGACTGGATGGCGTTTTATGGGGTGTTCTGGAGAGACAGGTTTAGCAAGTTGGAAGCGGTACTGGAGAGGATGGAGCCATGAGTCAAGACACGAAGGAAGCGAAGGCAGGGACGCGGTCGGTGGTGGTGGAGCGGGAGTTTGCGCATCCTCCGGAGAAGGTATGGCGGGCGCTGACGGAGAGCGATCTGATGGCGCAGTGGCTGATGGAGAACGACTTTCAGCTGGAGGTGGGGCGGAGGTTTCAGCTGCGGTCGCAGCCGGTGCCGGGGTGGAATGGCGTGATCGATTGCGAGGTGCTGGTGGCGGAGCCGTATGAGCGGCTGTCGTATAGCTGGGGCACGATGGGGATGCAGAACGCGGTGGCGTGGACGCTGACGCCGACGGCGGGCGGGACGCTGCTGCGGATGGAGCAGACGGGTTTTGGCGAGCACCAGGAGGCGAACTACAAGGGTGCGCAGTATGGCTGGAAGGCGTTCTTCGGGAAGCTGGAGCAGGTGCTGGGCGAGATGCGATAAGGAGGGCGTATGAAGGCGAAGGCGATCGGGTATTGGGTGTGCACGGTGCTGCTGGTGTTCTTTATGCAAGGGCTTTGACGCAAAGGGCGCCAAGGGGGCCAAGGTTCGCCACGGGATGTTGGGTAGGGCGTCGGGATTGGGGGTGGGGTGGGAATGGGCTGGCGTCAGGGGGTGGGGGTGGTGAGGAGGATTGGGTCGGGGTGGCCGGTGGTGAGGGAGTAGAGGGCGAACTGGCGGGTGGTTTGGGAGCGGAGTTCGAAGAGGAGGTCGGCGCGGTCGGAGGCGTCGGGGTCGACGGCGCCGATGGGGAGGAGGCGGGGGGTGCGGTCGAGGTGGGTGGCGTCGGTGAGGGAGAGGAGGGTGAGGCGGAGGGTGCCGGCGGGGCCGGTGGGCTGGGCGATGAGGGTGAGGTAGACGGGGCCGGCGGTGGTGAGGGGAGTCTCGGCGGTGAGGATGTAGGTGGGCGGGGCGGAGGCGGCGAGGGTGTAGGCGAGGAGTTGGGGGTGGAGGAGGGTGGTTGGCTCGGGCGAGGTGGGGGTGAGGTGGTTGAAGGCGAGGTAGTGGGTGAGGGGTGGGAGGGCGAGGGCTTCGAGGGTTTGGAGGGTCTGGTCGCGGAGGGCGGGGGAGGGCCAGGGGTAGGCGAAGGTTTCGGGGGGACGGTTGGCGGCGTCGGAGATGGCGATGGCCTGGTGGAGATCGGGAGGGAGGGTGGTGAGCTCGGGGAGGGTGGCGGGTGGGGTGGGTGAGGCCGGGGGCGAGGAGGGGGCGGTCGGGGTCGTCGAGGATGGGGGTGGTGGGCGGGGTGACGCTGGGCTTGCTGCGGCTTCTTCTTTTCGTGCTTGCGATGCCTGTGTGGGGGAGAGTGGGGGTGGTGGCGTCGTCGGCGGGGAGGGTGAGTGGGGTGGGGGAGGGTTTGGGGGTGGTGGCGGCGAGGGCTTCGGCGGGGGTGAGGAGGCGGCCGAAGGCGATCCAGGACGGGGTGGTGGTGGAGTTGGTGGAGGCGGCGTGGGCGGATTGGATGTCGAGGCCTGCGAGCGTCTGGCCGGAGCGCTGGATGAGGTAGAGGGTGCCGGGTTGGAGGGCGAAGGGGATGGGCTGGGCGAGATAGACGCCGGCGTCTTCGAGGTGGGCGTGGAGGAAGAGGGAGATGGGGAGGAGGCGGGCGGCGGAGGGGTGGTCGGTTGGATCGTCGGAGGGGCCGGTCCACTCGTAGAGAGCGACGGCGCGGGTGACGGGGGTGGGGGAGGGGGGGTGGTCGGTTTGGGCGTGGAGGGGCGGGAGAAGGAGCGCGGTGAGCAAGAGGCCGTGGATGGGGGGCCGGAGGTGCATGCTTGCGATCTTAGAACCAGCGATGGGGTGACCGGGCTGAAGCCCTTTGCGCATCCCGAAGAGCAAGGGCAAAGGCGGCAGCAGATTCCCAGAGGGAAGGACAGAAAGAGAGGCAAGGGCAAGGGCAGCGGCGGCGGAAGGCGTGAGACGACGGGCATGGTGAGGGAGTGCATCCTACGAGCGAGCGATTATGGGGTACAGGCTTCGCGCTGGCGGCAGGTAGCCGTGATAATAGACGGACGAGCTCTCCGTGGGATTGGTGATGAGGCAAATTGAGAGGGGAGAGCTGTAGGGGTTATGAAGGGTGTTGACCGGATCGTAGAGGCGAAGACGATTCCTGCCGGGAGGGAGGCCTCCGGGGCGGATGGACTGGCGCATGCGGAGCGGTTGCCGGGCACGGAGTCCGGTCTGCCCGAGGTGCTGCGGGAGGGGGTGGCGCTGTGCGTGGATCTGGATGGGACGCTGGTGAAGAGCGACACGCTGCTGGACACGGTGCTGGTGGTGGCGCGGCAGCGGCCGCTGGAGTTGCGGCATGTGCCGGGATGGATTGCCGAGGGGCGGGCGGCGTTCAAGCGGCATTTGACCGCGCTGGTGACGCTGGATGTGGAGCACCTTCCGTATAACCGGCCGCTGCTGGAGTATCTGCGGCAGCAGTATGGCGAGGGGCGGGCGATCTACCTGGCGACGGCGGCGGATCGGGAGCTGGCGGAGCGGATTGCGGAGCACCTGGGGATCTTTGCGGGGGTGCTGGCGTCGGATGGAGCGACGGGCGGCGTGAATCTGGCGGGCGGGAACAAGCTGGCGGCGATGCGGGCGAAGTTTGGGGAGAATTTTTGCTACATCGGGAACGCGCGGCCGGATGTGGAGTTGCTGGCGGCGTGCGCGTCGCCGATGGTGGCGAACCCGGACCGGGCGCTGCGGGCGGGGATGAAGCGCACGGGCACGGTGGCGGCGATGCGGTTTGAGGATCGGGGGCCGGTGGTGAAGAGCTGGCTGAAGGCGATCCGGCTGCACCAGTGGGCGAAGAATGCGCTGCTGTTTGTGCCGCTGCTGCTGGCGCACCAGTGGCATGTGCGGACGTTTGGCGGGGCGATTACGGCGTTTTTCAGCTTCGGGATGTGCGCGTCGGCAACGTATATCGTGAATGACCTGCTGGACCTGGAGGCGGACCGGCGGCATCCGCGCAAGCGCAGGCGGCCGTTTGCGGCGGGGGATCTTTCGGCGATTGCGGGCGTGGCGATGATCTGCCTGCTGATGGTGGGAGCGGTGGCGCTGGCGCTGGCGCTGCCGCATATCTTCAACGCGCTGCCGGGGAGTTCGGTGCTGGCGCATGGGTATGCGTTCCTGGAGTGGCTGGCGCTTTATACGGCGGTGACGCTGTCGTACTCGCTGTATTTGAAGCGGAAGCTGCTGCTGGATGTGTTTGTGCTGAGCGGTCTGTACACGGTGCGGATTATGGCGGGGAGCGCGGCGACGGGGATTCCGATGTCGCCGTGGCTGGCGGGGTTCGGTGTGTTCTTCTTCCTGTCGCTGGCGTTTGTGAAGCGGTTCAGCGAGCTGGAGGGGTTGCGGGAGCGGGGCGTGTCGGTGAGCAATGGGCGCGGGTATTTTGTGAGCGACCTGGAGCAGCTGCGCGCGCTGGGAACGGGAGCGATGTATGCGGCGGTGGTGGTGCTGTCGATTTACATCAACAACCCGGAGACCAATATGCTGTATCGGCACCCGGTGCGGCTGTGGATGGTGGTGCCGGTGCTGCTGCTGTGGCTGAGCCAGGTGTGGATGCTGGCGAGCCGGGGCGAGATGCATGATGATCCGGTGGTGTTCGCGATTACGGACAAGCGGAGTTTGCTGCTGGGGGTGCTGATGGCGGCGGTGATCTGGTGGGCGCTGTAGGGGGCGGTGGTGGTTGAGAAGGTATCGTATAGACTCATGGAGAGATGCCACCGAAGATACGAGATCTTTTGCGCCGGCTGGAGGAAGACGGCTGGGTGCTGAAATCTCAAAGTGGAAGCCACCGGCAGTATGTCCATCCGGTGAAACCGGGGAAGGTTACGATAGCCGGTCATCCATCAAAAGATCCAGATGAAGGTACATACCGGAGTATTCTCAAGCAGGCGGGATTGAAGCGATGAGAGAATATGCGGTCGTATTTGGACAAACTCGTACGGGCTGGAGCGCTTACGTGCCGGATCTTCCTGGACTGGCGGCGGTAGGTTCAACCTATGAAGAGACTGAGCAGCTCATGCGCGAAGCGATTAACATCCATCTAGCCAGCATGAGAGAGGATGGCGATCCGATCCCGGAGCCAACCACGCGCATTGGCACAGTGATGGTTGATGTTTCAGAGCGAAAGCTCGCAAAGTCGGCGTAAGGAAGATCGTTGAATATCCCGGAACTCACAGATTTCTCAGAGGCGTCACTCAGGACTGCTTTTCTTGAGTTGCAGCAGGAATTCGATGCGGATATGTGCATCGATCAACCGAACGATGAAGAGCTGCGCCTGAAGTGGATTGGCCGAAAGCAAGGAAAGCTAAAGGTAGTTTCTGAAGCCTGGCTGAAAAGCGCGCCGGTTGAAGCGAAGAAACTCATTGGGCCGCTGTTTAATGAATTCAAGACTCGGATTGAATCTCAGACTCGAGGGAAGAGCCGCAGCGGTAGGTCACTTCGTTTCACACCTGGATGTGACGCTGCCGGGTTCGGCGCAGAGGGTGGGGGCGGAGCATCCGCTGGTGAAGACAATGGCGGAGATTGTCAGCGTGTTTCAGCGGATGGGGTATTCGGTCGGGTTGGGGCCGGAGGTGGAGACAGATTTCTATAACTTCGAGGCGCTGAATTTTCCTCCGAATCATCCAGCGCGGGATACGCAGGACACGCTGGTGGTGGCGGGGCAGGAGGGCAAGCCGCTGCGCGAGCGGCTGCTGATGCGGACGCATACGTCGCCGGTGCAGATACGGTCGATGCTGGAGCAGGCTCCTCCGCTGCGGCTGGTGATTCCGGGCAAGGTGCACAGGAACGATGCGGCGGATGCGACGCACTCGCCGGTGTTTCACCAGGTGGAGGGGCTGTGCGTGGATACGAATATTACGTTCAGCGATCTGAAGGGGACGCTGGATCATGCGATGAAGGCGTTCTTCGGGTCGGCGGTGAAGACGAGATTCTTTCCGAGCTTCTTTCCGTTTACGGAGCCGAGCGCGGATGTGCAGATCTGCTGCATTTTTGCGGGGGAAGGGATGCCGGAAGTGCAAGCACTCGGGATGGATTGAGCTGCTGGGCTGCGGGATGGTGGACCCGGCGGTGTTTGAGGCGGTGAATCAGCGGCGCGTGGAGATGGGGCGCGAGCCGGTGTATGACACGCGGAAGATCTGGGTTTGCGTTCGGGATGGGCGTGGACCGGATCGCGATGATGAAGTATGGGATCAGCGATATTGGGCTGCTGTACTCGGGGGATATGCGGTTTCTGGAGCAGTTTGCGTGAGCCGGCGGAGCGGAGCTGGATATGTGGCGATCGCTCTGGCTGTGCGGCTGTCGGTCTTTCTCTGATAGGGCGGTCGGGTGGCTGGCTGCACACGACGGGTAGTTTGCACGTCGGTACACGTTGGCTGTTTGCTGTGCTTGGGGCTGAGTATGGGCCTTCGAGTGTCCGTCCAGCGCGCGGAATGGATCGTCTGGATGGTGGTGCTGGGATTCGGGATCGAGTCGTCCAAGCGATCCTCAATCACACGACGATGGAGTGGGTGGATGTTTGGAGCGACTCGGCGGACTCGCGCTGGGGGGAGTGGTGGGCTGGTGCTTTCGTTGCGGGAAACAATAACGGAGACGGATATTGACGGCGAGGGGCAGGCGGACGGCAAGAAGTGAGCCGAGGGCCTGGCTCTGAGACAATGAGTGGATGTGCTGAAGCGCAACGCGCTGGGCCGAACGTTTTATAGAAAGTGCTATCTCGCATGGATATTTTGACGATCCTGGCTGCGCTCGTATCTGCCGGAGCTTGCGGTTTCGGACGCCGGCAGCTCGCGGAAGATTTGACGCTGCGCGGGATTGCGGTGGAGGGCGATTTTGATGCGGCGTGCGGTGGGCGTCTGTTTCGAGATGGACATCACGACCAATCGCGTGGACGCGATGAATCATTATGGCGTGGCGCGCGAGGCGGCGGCGATTTATAACGTTGCGCTGAAGCCGCTGGATACGGGCGCGGCGGTGGTGGAGACTCAAGCCGGGCGAGGGGTTTCCGGTTCGCATTGAGGCGCAGGATTTGTGTGGGAGGTTTACGGCGCGGGTGATTCGCGGCGTGACGGTTGGGCCGAGCTCGGGTGTGATTGCGGAGTATTTTCAGGCGCTGGGGCAGAAGATGATTTCGGCTCCGGTGGATGTGACGAACTTTGGCTGGATGGCGATGGGGCAGCCGACGCATGTGTTCGACCTGGACAAGATTGTGGGCGGGATCGTGGTGCGGCGGGCGCGGGCGGGCGAGAAGCTCAGCTGCTGGATGGGACGGAGAAGACGCTGGTTGCCGAAGACCTGGTGGTTGCCGATGAGGTGAAGGCGCTGGGGCTCGCGGGCGTGATGGGGGGATGGGATTCGCGGGTGACCGAGGAGACGAAGAACATTCTGGTGGAGGCGGCGTGGTTCGATCCGGCGGCGGTTCGGGCGAGCTCGCGGCGGCATGGGCTGCATACGGACGCGAGCCATCGGTTTGAGCGGGGCGCGGATTTCAATGCGGCGCCGCTGGCCAACAACCTTGTGACGCGGATGGTGGTAGCCCAGAGCGGCGGGGAGGTGGTGGGGCCGCTGGTGGATGTGGTGGTGCCGGCGATGGCGGCGAAGACCGCGGAGCGCCAGGCGATTTCGCTCGCAGGTGAGCGAGGTGCGGCGGCTGCTGGGGACGACGGCCGATGGCGCGGGGATTGGCGAGGAGATTGTTGCGCAGTATTTGAGTGCGCTGGGATGTGGGCTGACGCAGACGGCGGCGGGAGAGTATGCGGTGAAGCTGCCGAGCTGGCGGCTGGACCTGGAGCGCGAGATCGATTTGATCGAGGAAGTGGCGCGGGTGTATGGGTACAACCGGTTTGCGGATACGCTGCCGAGCTTTGCGGGGGCGGTGCGCGAGCTGCCGCACGCGGAGCAGGAGGCGGTGATTCGGGAGACGCTGCGGGCGCTGGGGTTTACGGAGGCGGTGTCGAGTACGTTTGTGTCGGCGGAAGAGGCTGAGGTGTTTGGCGGCGGTGGGGTTGCGATTGGGAATCCGCTGAGTGCGGAGGCGGGGATGCTGAGGCCGTCGCTGGCGCCGGGGATGGCGACGATGCTGGCGCTGAATCTGCATCGGGATGTGAGTAGCGTCAGGCTGTTTGAGTTGGGCACCGTGTTTGGCGGATCGACCGCGGAGGTGAAGGAGAAGGTTGGGCTGGCGCTGGGGGCTACGGGCGCGGTGAGTGCGAGTGCGTTGTACAAGGCGGAGGACGCGCTGTTCTATGAGGTGAAGGGTGCGGTCGAGGCGCTGCTGGCGAAGTTTGTTGGGGCGGTGACGTTTCGATGCGAGCGGGCTGCCGGCGTGGATTGCTGCGGGGCGTGGGGCGCGGGTGTTGCTGGGCGGCGAGGCGGTTGGGGTGTTGGGGGAGTTGAGCGCGGCGGAGTTGCAGGCGAGGAAGCTGCGGCAGCCTTGTGTGACTTGCGGCGATCGATGGGCAGAGGTTGTTGGAGACGGCGCTGCGGCAGCCGGTGGCGAGGGAGTTGTCGCGGTTCCAGGCGGTGGAGAGAGATTTTTCGTTTGTGTTTCCGGATGCGGTGACGTGGGCGGCGATTGACGGGGCGCTGCATGGGGTGGGTGCGGGATTGAAGGCGGAGGAGCTGCGCAGTGTGCGGCCGGTGGAGATCTTCCGCGATGCGAAGGGCAAGGCGGTTGACCACCCCAGCAAGCAAAGAACGCTTGCCGGGGGCCCCGGAGCGGCGGGGTCGTATTCGCTGCTGCTGCGGGTGGTGTTTCAGTCGAATGAGCGGACGCTGACGGAAGAAGAGATCATGCGCTGGACGGAGTGGGTGGTGGAGAGGCTGAAGGGGTTGGGCGGGACGCAGCGGGCGTAGGTCCTGCGCGGACGGCGAACCCAGGTCCGAGAGTCCGGGCCTGGGGCACCCGATTCGTTCGCGGAGGCGGCTGCGAGCGCGAAGCACAGAGGGCGGTGGAGCGCAAGAGAAAAAGGGAATTCAGGAAGGTACCTCTGGGGTACACAGACGGAATTCCTCGTCGCGGCGTCCTATACTTCGAGAAGAGAGGGTGTGTTTACGCCTGAAGGAGTGGTGCATGGGATCCGCAAGTATCAGTGTCGATGAGTTCCAGGCGTTGGAGCAGAAGGTGCTTCAGACCGTCGAGCTGATTAAGAGAGAGCGTGAAGCGAGGACCGCGGCCGAGACAGCGCGGGCTGCGGCGGAAGCCGAAGTGGCGATGGTGAAGACGGAGCTGGCGGCGCGCAGGGAAGAGCTGGAGTCGCGGGGCCAGGAGATTGTGGCGCTGCGGCAGGAGTTGGCTGCGGCGGGCGATGCGAATGCCGAGGTGCAGCATCTGCAGCGGGAGCGCGAGGCGGTTCGGCTGCGGGTGGAGAAGATGCTGGCGAGTATTGACGAGATCGTGTAGCCAGAGGATGGAAGCGGGCGCGGATACGAAGATGCGCGCAGCGGGCAGGACGGTAGGAGTTGTCGTGGTAGAGACCCAATCAAGATCGGCGGCGGAGATCTCGCGAGCTCAGCTGGAGGCGCACGCGATGGACGCCGTGGTCGTGGATATCTACGACCAGATCTATCAGCTGCGGGGAGTGAATCCGGAGCATATTGAGCGGCTGGCCGGGGTGGTGGATTCGAAGATGCGGGCGGTGTCGGCGCACGGGGCGACGGTGGATTCGCTGCGGGTGGCGGTGCTGGCGGCGCTGAACCTGGCGGATGAGCTGGTGACGCTGCGGGGGCGGTATGAGGCGCTGAGTGCGCAGGTGGAGGCGAGCCGGCAGGCGGCGCAGCAGAGTGTGGTGCGGTCGCGGGCGGGGTCGTTGATGGGGATGCTGGATGCGGTGCTCGAGGAGCGCAAGGCGGGGTAGAGGCAGGAAGTAGGGAGTAGGGGTGGTGGCGGGGTTGTGGGTGGTGGTGATTCCCGGGGAATTTTCTTGATTTGACGAGTGGGCTGCCGGATGATGGAGGCCGCACGAACGTGTGGGTTCGCGCGGGGAGTTCTGCGTGCTGAAACAGGCAGGGATAGTTGCGGTTGGTGTGGGGATGCTGGTACTTGCGGCGGGGATGGCGTGTGCGCAGGGGGCGGATGCGGGGACCCTGGTGCTGAGGAGTATCGCGCGAATCCGAAGTTTCTGGCGGCGGTGAAGGAAGCGCGGGAGATGGAGCGGGCGAGGCAGCCAGGGTTGGCGGGGGAGGCTTACCAGAAGGCGAACACGATTGCAGGCGGGCGATGCGTGGAGTGCGTGGCGGGCCTGTACAAGATGCAGATGATGGGTGGCAGCTATGAGGCCGCGGTGGGTACGGCGGCGGCGATGGAGGCGATGGGGGCGACGCCGCTGGTGAAGTCGGTGGCGGCGTATGACCGGGGGCGGGCGCTGGATGGCGAGAGACGGGGAGACGCCGAAGCCGGAGCAGATGGAGGAGGAGCTGGCGGCGTTTCAGGAGGCGGCGAAGCTGTATCCGCAGAACGTGGCTGCGGTGTTCAGCGAGGGGCAGGTGCTGGCGCGGATGGGCAGGATGGAGGAGGCGCGCAAGGAGTTTCAGCTGTGCCTGAGCGGGATGAAGGCGGGCGATGCGGCGTGGCTGCGGGTGAAACACTTCGCGGAAGATCCGGAGCTGGCCGTGCACAAGATGGCTCCGGCGTTTGAGGTGACGGCGCTGGATGGGGCGAGGTTCAACCTGGATGCGATGGGAGGGAAGGTGGTGCTGATCGACTTCTGGGCGACGTGGTGCGGGCCGTGCAAGGAGGAGCTGCCGGAGCTGCAGCGGATGGCGAAGGAGTTTGCGGGGCAGCCGTTTGTGATGATCAGCGTGAGCTCGGATAAGGATGAGGCGGCGTGGCGGGAGTTTGTGCAGAAGCACGGAGATGACGTGGGCGCAGTATCGGGATGGGGATCACCGGCTGGCGAAGGAGTTTGGGGTGACGTCGATCCCGCGCTACTTCACGATTGATGCGGATGGGGTGCTGACGTCGGAGACGGTGGGGTCGGGAGTCGGACCTGGAGGGGAAGCTGAAGCGGCTGATTGCAAGGGCGAAGGAGGGGAAGTTGACGGCGCAGGAGGGACGGCCGCCGGCGGGTGGGCGGGGAGCGGGGACGAGGGTGGGAAATTAGGGCGTTCGGAGGGGCAAGTTGCAGAATCTTCGCGTTCTGGGTAGCATCCAAGGCAGAGAGACCGGCCTGCAAAGCAGGTACGGCGAATACCGCAGGTTGAACCAATACTTAATGAACAGGGTTTCAGCTCGTATACATGGCTCGGTGTGCTAGGTCCGCCAGTCCGGAAAGCCTAAAGAGCCACGGCTGAAGTCCACCGCTTATCGGCGGGTTCACCTGCGCCTCACCGTACGGCCCCGTGGGTCGGTCTTTTAGAAGCAGAGGGTAGAGCGTAGACAGTAGAGCGTAGAGAGTGCGTGGTGGGCCCGCGTATGCTCGATAGGTGAGCGTTTTCTTTCAGGGTGCGATGATTTTGGTGCCGGGAGTGGTGCGGGTGGGGCCGTGGCGGGTGCCGGTGTATGGGTTGTTTGCGGCGGTGGGGTTGGTGGCGGCGCTGTGGCTGAGCTTGAAGACGGCGCGCGTCTGTGGGGTTGGCTGCGGAAAAGCTGTGGGATGCGGGATTGTTTGCGGTGGCGGCGGCGTTTGTGCTGTCGCGGCTGCTGTTGATTGGCGGGGATGTGCAGGGGTTTATGCGGGCTCCGCTGGTGATGTTGCGGCTGCCTTCGTTTACCTATGGCGGGATGGTGCTGACGGCGGCGGCGGTGGCGGTGTATCTGCAGTGGAAAGAGTTGCCGCTGTTGAAGGTGCTGGACGCGTGGGCTCCGTGTGCGGCCGTGCTGGCGGCGATGCTGAACCTGGGGAGTTTTTTTGAGGGAGACGATGCGGGGATGCCGTCGCGTCTGCCGTGGGCGATCAAGACGCCGAGGAGTGGGGGCTGCGGATGCAGCCGGTGGCGGTGTATGCGGTGGTGGCGTGCGGTGGTGCTGGTGGTGGTGCTGATGGGTTTGCTGGGGCGAAGGCTGCGGGCGGGGATGGTGGCGGGGGTGGCGCTGGTGGCGGGGGGAGGGGTGAGTTTTGTGCTCGATATGCTGACCGAGCCGGCGGTGAGTGGAGCGAGGGCGTGGCTGGATCCGGTGCAGTGGGTGGCCGTGGGTGCGATGCTGGTGGGTGGGTTGATGCTTACGTTTTTGAAGGAGACTGCCTAGATGCCGTCGCAGAATATGTTGCCGAAGGGGAAGAGACGCCAGAGCGTGAAGCAGGAGTACCGGGCGCAGAGGACGCTGGCGCAGGAGCGCGAGGCGGAGCTGCGGGCGAAGGGGGAAGATGTGGAGTCGCTGGGGCCGGCGCTGTATGACACGGCGGAGTTTACGCCGCATGTGTCTCCGTTTGCGGGGCGGCCGGGGCTGGTGACGAGTGGGCCGAGTGGGGGCAAGCATCCGCAGGAGGAGGCGGACATGTCGGTGCGGCGGTATGGGGTGCCGAGGCTGTATCGGGAGCCGGAGATGGAGCGGGAGATCACGGTGCTGGATGATCTCGAGGCGGAGGATGGGGTGCGGAGCTTTGCGGCGGAGGCTGCCGCGGAGGGGATGCGGCTGGATGCGTATCTGGCGAAGGCGCTTCCGGAGATCAGCCGGGCGCGGGTGGTGCTGCTGATCGATGGCGGGCAGGTGACGGTCGATGGCAAGGCGGGCAAGGCCAAGCAGAAGCTGAAGGGCGGGGAGTGGATTGAGATCGAGGGCGATCCGAAGCCGGCTCCGCTGAATGCGACGCCGGAGGATATTCCGCTGGACGATTGTGTATGAGGACGACGACCTGGCGGTGGTGAACAAGGCGGCGGGGATGATGGTGCATGCGGGGTCGGGAGCGGCGGAGCATAATCGCGGGACGCTGGTGAATGCGCTGCTGTTTCACTTTGGGGGAGGGCTGAGCGAGGTGGGTGGGGCGCTGCGGCCGGGGATTGTGCATCGGCTGGATAAGCAGACGAGTGGGCTGATTGTGGTGGCGAAGAATGATGGCACGCATCGGGCGCTGGGGGAGATGTTCTCGGAGCGGCGGCTGCGCAAGACGTATCTGGCGCTGGTGCATGGCGAGGTGAAGGGCGAGGAGGGGACGATCCAGTTGCCGATCAGCCGCGACCTGGTGCGGCGGATACGCATGACGACCAAGCGCGCGGGTGGGCGCAGTGCGGTGTCGCACTGGAAGGTGCTGGAGCGGGTGAGTGGAGCGTATGGGAAGTTCACGCTGCTGGAGGTGCGGATTGAGACGGGGCGGACGCACCAGATTCGCGTGCACATGCAGGCGATGGGGCATCCGGTGGTGGGAGATTTTCTGTACGGAGCGCCGCATCGGATCAAGCGGGTGGACGGCGGGAGGGGCCGTGCGGCGGCGGGGGATGAGGACGACAGCTTGAGTCTGGAGCGGAATTTTCTGCATGCGGCGGCGCTGGAGTTTGCGCATCCGCGCACGGGGAAGACGTTGTCGCTGGAGGCGGAGCTTCCGGAGGAGCTGGGGGTATTGCTGGAGCAGCTACGCGGGGCGTAAGGGCGAGGGGCCAGGACGGCGCAGAGAACGCCGAATTGATACGATGGAGGGATGAACCTCTCTCAAAGCCTGCGATGGGCGGGCCTGGTGCTCGGGTGTGCCGTAGTTGCGCTGGCAGCGCAGGCACAAAGCCCGCAGCAGCCGCAGACACCGACACAGACACCGACGCTCCCGGCGATAGCGAATCAGCAGAACGCAGCTCCTCCTCCTCCTCCGCAACAGGAGCCTCCGCCGCAGACCGAGACGCTGCAGTTGTTTTCGCGCGAGGTGGATCTGTTCTTCGCGGTGACGGACAAGCGGGGGAACTTTGTGAACGGGCTGCAGCAGCAGAACTTCGGTCTGCTGGACGATGGACGTCCTCCGGAGCGCATTATTCGTTTTGTGCAGCAGACGAATCTGCCGCTGCGGGTGGGGATCATGATCGACACGTCGAGCTCGATCCGGCAGCGGTTCTCGTATGAGCAGCAGGCGGCGATTGATTTTCTGCTGCAGGTGATGCACCCGGTGGACCGGGCGTTTGTGGAGGGCTTCGATGTGCAGACGGACATCGAGCAGGACTTCACGAATCGCATCGACCTGCTGGACAGCGGGATCAGCCGGCTGAGGCCGGGAGGCGGAACGGCGCTGTATGACTCGTTGTACAAGACGTGCCGCGACCAGATGCTGACGCTGCAGCAGACGGCGGATGTGCGCAAGGCGATGGTGCTGGTGTCGGACGGCGATGACGATTACAGTCGCGCGACCGAGGATGACGCGATCAAGATGTGCCAGCGCGCGGAGACGATCGTGTACACGATCAGCACGAACACCGGGCCGAGCCGCGACAAGGGCGATGATGTGTTGACGCGGATCTCCGATGCGACGGGGGGACGGGCGTTCTTTCCGACGCGGATGGAGGATGTTTCGGAGGGGTTCCTGAATATCGAGGCGGAGCTGCGCAGCCAGTATTCGCTGGTGTATGTTCCGGCGAACTTCAAGCAGGATGGGTCGTTCCGAACGATCTATCTGCAGAGCCTGGATCCGCGGTACGTGGTGCGGGCGAAGAAGGGGTACTTCGCGCCGAAGCCTCCGCAGTAGTCTCGCAACGACTGGAGTCTCGCAAAGGCTGTCCTGCCGGACGGGCCCGCTGCGCGCGGGGCGGGCGTTCGCACGCCTTTTTACTGCTTCGCGGGGGCCTTCTGTTGGACGGCATGCGCGTTGACTGCGGGACGGATCAGAGCATTGCGTTTGGAAGACCCGCGTTAGGGCTGTTTGGCGATGTTGCAGATGGGGACGGCGGTGTCGAAGACGAAGGATGTTGCGTTGTGCGATGACAATCCCGTCCAATGAATCGGGCGGCAACGAGATGCATCGTCAGGGAGATGCGATGCGGGAAGAGCATAGCGGGGGCGAATTCTTCGTAGCAGGGGGGCGGGGGAGGGCCAGGTGCGACGCGAGGGGTGAAGGCGCAACTTTCCGGGGGGAAGGCGGTCTATCCCTATGCGAGGTCTTTATGAAGACGTGGGTGTGGGGTGTTGTGTTGGGGCTGACGTTGCTGGCTCCGCTGGCTGGGGTGGCGCAGGAGCCGGCGGGGGTGGAGGAAGCGTCTGCGGAACCTGACGTCGGAGCGGGCGAATCATACGTCGTTTACGTTTGACCACGACATGCTGCAGGCGGCGGCGGGATTTCTGCATGATGGCGAAGGGCGGCCGCTGCAGCTGAACAGCATCACGGTGGAGAACTACCGGTATCACGAGCCGGCGTTTTATATTCCGGAGACCATGCATGCGCTGGTGGCGACGTTCGATGCCGCGGGGTGGAAGCACCTGGTGGATCAGCATGCGTCGCCGCGGGATGCGACCACGCCGCAGAGGCCGCTGACGGATCTGTGGCTGCACTTTACGGGGGCGGATATCGATAACGTGATGGTGCTGGTGCGGGGCGTGCGGACGATGAGCGTGGTGGAGGTCTCGGGAGAGTTGCGGCCGCTGGACCTGGTGCATCTGAGCGGGCACTTCGGGATTCCGAAGGTGGATCCGGGCGCGGTGATGGTGCCGGCTCCTGCGGGGAAGTAAGGCGGAGGGTAGAGGGTAGAGCGTAGAGAAAGACTAGAGGGCGTAGCGTTCGACTTCGGCGAGGAGGGCCAGTTTGCGGTCGGGGGAGAGGAAGCTGGCTTCGATGGAGTTGGCGGCTAGCTCGCGGAGCTGGTCGAGGGGGAACTCGAAGGTGCGGTGGGCGAGGAGATATTCGTCGAGGAGGTTGGCGCCGAAGAAGGGTGGGTCGTCGGAGTTGAGGGTGACCATGAGGCCTTCTTCGAAGTAGCGGCGGACGGGGTGGGCGTCGAGGGAGGGGCAGCAGCCGGTGCGGAGGTTGCTGGTGATGTTGAGCTCGAGGGGGATCTGGCGTTCGGTGAGGACTTCGATGAGGTCGGGGTCGTCCTGCGCGGAGAGGGCGTGGCCGATGCGCTCGGCGCCGATGTTGACGGCGGCCCAGATGCTTTGGGGGCCGGTGTTTTCGCCGGCGTGGCAGGTGAGGCGGAGGCCGGCGGCCTTGGCTTCGGCGTAGAGGTCGCGGAACTCGTGGGCGGGGCCGAGCAGCTCGTTGCCGCCGATGCCGATGCCGATGATGCTGGGGTATTGGTGTTGGAGCTCGGCGGCTTTCTTGAAGACGCGGGCGCAGGCTTCGACGCCGAAGTGGCGGACGGCGTCGATGATCCAGAGGAGAGAGATGTTGAAGTCGCGCTCGGCGCTGGAGGCGGCCGCGTTCGATGGCGGCGATGACTTCGTCGACGTCGAGGCGGGCTTGCCAGTAGAGGATGCCGATGGAGATGTAGACCTCGGTGTGGCGGACGCCCTGGGCGGCGAGGTCGCGGAGCATGTTGTAGGTGATGAGCTCGTAGTCGGCGGGGGTGTGGAGGCGGGTGGTGACGGCTTTGAAGCAGAGGAGGAAGCTGGGGAAGTCGTGGTAGGAGTAGACGGCGCGGGCTTCGGGGAGGGTGAGGGGGGTGGGGTCGTTGCGGAGGGAGAGCTCGACGAGGGTTTCGGGGGTGATGGAGCCTTCGAGGTGGAGATGGAGCTCGGCTTTGGGGAGGCCGCGGAGCCAGAGTTCGGGGTCGGGCTGTTCGGAGTGGGGGATCTGCCGGGCGCGTGCCATCGTTCCAGTGTAGTCAATTGGGACGGGATTTCTGTTGCTGGGGGTGCGGATCGACTCCGCAAGCGGGGATCCCCGTGGTGCTGGTGCGGTTGGGCATCCGGCGAACCCAGGTCTCACATGCGAGACCTGGGGCGCCCGTTAGGGTGGCGGGAACGGCTTAGGGGGCGAGGGGGAGGTTTTCGACCCAGCGGAGCTGCTCGGGGGTGTCGGGGACGAGCATGCCGCGGGCGTGGGTGATGCGGCGGAAGGCGTCGTCGGCGGAGAGGCCTTCGCGGCGGAGCAGGGAGGCGAGCAGGAGGGAGGATCGGCCGATGCCGGCGCGGCAGTGGGCGACGATGCTGCGGCCGGCGAGGAGGTCTTCGTGGAGGGTTTCGAGGAAGCGGAGGAAGGCTGGGGTGGAGGCGGGGATGTCGCGGTCGGGGATGGGGAAGCTGCGGAAGCGGATGCCGTGGCCGGAGCAGGCGGCGCGCTCGAGCTCGAGGCCGAGGTCGTATTCCTCTTCGGGGGTGAGGAGGGAGACGAGGACGTCGGTGGACTCGCGCTTGAGGAGGCGGATTTCGTCTTCCAGACGGTTGCCGCCGTAGGGAGCGGGCATGATGGCGAGCTTCGCGGGGATGCCGGTTTCGATCCAGTACGCCATGGCTGCTTCTCTGGAGGTTTAGCCCTTGTAGAACTCGCTGCGCTTGCGGCTGTAGAAGAAGTAGATGACGCAGGCCGATGGCCAGCCAGACGAAGAAGCGGAGCCAGGTGATGATGGGCAGGCCGGCCATGAGGAGGATGCAGAAGAAGACGCTGAGGAGGGGGATGACCGGGCCGAAGGGGACGCGGAAGCTGCGGTGGCGGTCGGGATCTTTGTAGCGCAGGATGAGGACGCCGATGGAGACCAGGACGAAGGCGAAGAGGGTGCCGATGTTGGAGAGGTCGGTGAGGGTGCCGATGTCGAAGAGGCCGGCGGGGATGGCGACGACGATGCCCGCGACCCAGGTGGCGATGGCGGGGGTGCGGTACTTGGGGCTGACCTTGGAGAAGAAGCTGGGCAGGAGGCGGTCGCGGGACATGGCGAACCAGACGCGCGACTGGCCGAGCTGGAAGACGAGGATGGAGGAGATCATGCCGATGATGGCGCCGATCAGGACGATGAGGCGAATCCAGTGGAGGGAGTGGTCGCCGGGCAGGAGCGAGAGCTTTCGGAGGGCGTTGACGACGGGGGCGGCGTCGTCCACCATGCTGTGCCAGGGGACGATGCCGGTGAGGACGACGGCGACGCCGATGTAGAGCATGGTGCAGACGACCAGCGTGGCGATGATGCCGATGGGGAGGTCGCGCTGCGGGTTGCGGCACTCTTCGGCGGCGGTGGAGACGGAGTCGAAGCCGATGTAGGTGAAGAAGATGATGGAGCCGCCGGTGAGGACGCCGGACCAGCCGTTGGGAGAGAAGGGGTGATAGAGGGAGGGGTGGATGAACTGCGCGCCGACGAAGACGAAGATGAGGATGGCGCCGAGCTTGACCAGCACCATGATGTTGTTGGTGCGGGCGGACTCGCGGATGCCGCGGACCAGGACGACGGTGAGCAGGAGGACGATGAGGAAGGCGGGGATGTTGAAGCCGAAGTGCCAGCCGGGAGCGTAGATGTCGTTGCCGGCGAGGTCCTGCAGGCCGCCGGGGAGGAAGGCGGGCGAGATCCATTTGGCGCGAGGGATGGATGCCGAACCAGTCCAGCAGGTCGACGATGTGCGCGGCGAAGCCGACCGAGACGCTCATGTTGGAGAAGGCGTACTCGAGGATGAGGTCCCAGCCGATGATCCAGGCGATGAGCTCGCCCATGGTGGCGTAGGTGTAGGTGTAGGCGGAGCCGGCGATGGGGATCATGCTGGCGAGCTCGGCGTAGCAGAGGCCGGTGAGGGCGCAGATGATGGCGACGAGGACCAGCGAGAGGGCGAGGGCGGGGCCGGCGCCGGGGCGGCCGGCGAGGGCGGAGTGGTGGATGAGGTAGTCGGCCAGGGGCGCGTGGAGGATGGAGGTGGTGTCGAACTTTTCGCCGGCGATGGCGGTGCCGATGACGGTGAAGATGCCCGAGCCGATGACGGCGCCGATGCCGAGGGCGGTGAGCGAGACGGGGCCGAGGGTTTTCTTGAGCGCCGTCTCCGGGCGCTTCGGACTCATGAGATGAGCTTGTCGATGGACTTGGTGGCGAAGATTTGTCGGGACAGGGTGCTCATTCCTCGTCATGTAACAGAGATAGAAACGATTGTATGCGGGAGTGGGCTGGGTGGCGAAATTCTAAAGAGTACAGGCGCAAAAAGCAACGGCGAGCAGAGAGGTCTCTGCTCGCCGTTGGTGATGCGGTTGGGTTAGCGCTTGGACTGGCCGCGGGCTGCCTTCTTGATCTTGGCCTTGTTTTCGCCGCGGGCTCCGGTGCGGGGAGCCTTGGGGGCGGCCTTCTTGCGGGCTGCGCGCTTGACCTTCTTGCGCTCGATCTTGTCGGTGATGCTGGTGGTGTTTGCCATGATGTCTCTTTCTTCAGAACTTCGGATGTGGGATAGGTTCGGCGCAGCGATCGAGCGATTCCGGATCTGCTGAGCATCCGATCTCTGCTTGTTTACAATCGCTCGAGCTGGGCGAACTTCTCGACCAGCTTCTTCATGCCGTGACTACTAAATTGTACGGTAATCTTGGCATCTTCGCCGTCTCCTTCGCGGGCGAAGATGATGCCTTCGCCGTATTTGGGGTGGCGGACGCGGGCACCTTTGCCGAGGCCGGTGCGGCCGGTGGGTGCGGCAGAGTCCAGTGCGGGGAGGCCTTTGGGGTTGAATCCGCCTTTGCTGCTGAGGGCTGGGGCGCCTTTGCTGAGGGCTCCTCCCTTGCCGAAGAAGGCGGCGGTGTTGTCCAGCGGGCCGCTGCCGGAGCCGGGGCGGCGCTGGCCGAAGCGCTGCGAGGCGTAGGACTTTGCGGCGCTGCTGGAGTCCTGGCTGATTCGTCTTCGTAGCGGTAGTGGCGCTCGGTGCCGAAGTCGTCGTCGCCGCCGGGGCGGCGGCCGCGCTGCGGGTAGGGCGTGGCGTAGGCGCTGCCGTAGCGGGGCGGGGGAGAGGTCTTCGATGAGGCGCGAGGGGACCTCTTCGAGGAAGCGCGAGGGCATGGAGGACTCGGGCATGTCGTTGCCGTAGCGGCGGCGGTAGCGGGCGCGGGTCATGACGAGGGTGTCCATGGCGCGGGTCATGCCGACGTAGCAGAGGCGGCGCTCCTCTTCCATCTGCGTGGGGTCCTGCAGGGTGCGGGAGTGGGGGAAGAGGCCTTCTTCCATGCCGGCGAGGAAGACGAGTGGGAACTCGAGGCCCTTGGCGGCGTGCAGGGTCATGAGGGTGACGCGGGCTTCGGCGGAGTAGGAGTCGGCGTCGGAGACGAGGGCGGCGTGGTCGAGAAACTCGGCGAGAGTTTCGCCGCGCGACGTGGCGTCCTGGGCGGCGTTGGCGAGTTCCTTCAGGTTCTCGATGCGGGAGAAGGACTCGGGGGTGGCTTCGTCTTCGAGGGCGCGGATGTAGCCGGAGCGGTCGTTGAGGAACTTGATGAGCTCGGGGAGGGTGGCGGGGTCGCCGGGTTTGCGGAAGGCGCGCGCGTCGGCTTCGTTGGCGGTGTCGTGGTCGCCGGCCTGGGCGGCGACGATCGCGGCGGCGCGGGTGGCGGCGCTGGCGCTTTGCTTGAGGGGGACGGGGGCGAAGGGGTTGAGGCTGATGGAATTCGGGGTGGTGTCCTCGCTACGAGTCGCCGAGGGCGCGATGGCGAAGGGGTTGATGCTGACGGTGTCGGCGGGCTCTCGATGCTGCGTGCGTTCTCGGGGGCGATGGTGGAGATCTCTTCGCTGGGGCCGAAGTCGAAGTCGAAGTTGAAGCTGGTGTCGAAGGTGGTGTTGGCGTCGTTGGCGGCGATGGAGAGGGGGGCGGTTCGGTTTGGTCGTCGGCAAAGCCGAAGTCGAAGTTGGTGTCGTCGGGCTCGGCAGCGTCGGGCTCGGCAGCGTCGGTGGAAGCCCAGGTCTCAGAAGCGAGACCTGGGGCACCCGGTTGGGTGGCGGGAGCGAGGTCGCTGGTGAGCTTGGCGAGGAAGTCGGGGCCGAGCATGGCGCGGGCGTCTTCGATGAGCTTGCGGAAGTTGGTGAGCGCGAGTGAGGGCGCGGGCGGGAAGCAGCTTCTCTTCGACGGCGCGGTCGATGGCGTCCCAGGAGCTCATGCCGGTGGTGAGGGCGATGCGCTCGAGGGTCTCCATGGTGGTTTTGCCGATGCCGCGGGGAGGGGAGTTGACGACGCGGCCGAGGGCGATGGAGTCGTGCGGGTTCTGGACGAGCTTGAGGTAGCTGAGGATGTCCTTGACTTCGGCGCGGTCGTAGAAGCTGAAGCCTCCGACCATGTGGTACTGGATCTGGTAGCGGCGGAGCGCTTCTTCTACGAGGCGCGACTGCGAGTTGGTGCGATAGAGGACGGCGCAGCGCGGGGTTTCGACGGGGTTGTCGGTGCCGGCGGCGGCTTCGCGAAAGTATTTGGCGATGCGGTCGGCGATGAAGAGGGCTTCGTTTTCGCCGTCGGGGGCTTCGTAGTAGCCGATGAGCGAGCCGCCTTCGCGGGTGGTGAAGAGGTTCTTGCCCTTGCGCTGCGTGTTCTGCGCGACGACGGCGGAGGCGCCTTCGAGGATGATCTGGGTGGAGCGGTAGTTCTGCTCGAGGCGGATGGTGCGGGCTTCGGGAAAATCTTTTTCGAACTCGAGGATGTTGCGAATGTCGGCGCCGCGCCAGGAGTAGATGGACTGGTCTTCATCGCCGACGACGCAGACGTTGCCGTGCTTGCCGAGCAGCTTCATGAGCTCGTACTGGGGGCGGTTGGTGTCCTGGTACTCGTCGATGAGGATGTACTGGTAGCGGCGGTTGTAGCGGTCGCGATGACTTCGCTGGAGGATTTGAGCAGACGCACGGTTTCGAGCAGGAGGTCGTCGAAGTCGAGGGCGTTGGCCTTGTTGAGCTCTTCGCGATAGATCTTGAAGATGTGCGCGATCTTTTCTTCGACGGGGTTGGTGGAGGCGAGGAAATATTCCTGGGGATCGATCATGTGGTTCTTGGCCCAGGAGATGCGGCCGAGGGCGACGCGGGGCTTGAGGGTCTTGTCGTCGAGATGGAGGCGCTTGAGGGCCTGCTTGACGACGGCCTGCTGATCGGTCTCGTCGTAGATGGCGAAGCTGCGGGTGAGGCCGGTGTTGCCGATGCGGAGGGCTTCGATGTCGCGGCGGAGGACGCGCACGCAGAAGCTGTGGAAGGTGGCGATGGTGGGTTGCGCGAGGGTGGAGTGGCCGAGGATTTTTTCGACGCGCTCGCCCATCTCCTTGGCGGCCTTGTTGGTGAAGGTGACGGCCAGGATGTTGTCGGGGGAGACGCCGCGCTCCTGGATGAGGTAGGCGATGCGATGAGTGATGACGCGGGTTTTGCCGCTGCCGGCGCCGGCGAGGAGAAGCACGGGGCCGTCGACGGCGAGGATGCCCTCGCGCTGCTGGGGGTTCATGTTGGCGAGGAGGTCGGGCACAGAGTCTATTTTATCGAGTTGTCCCGTGGATGGTTTGCGGGACGGTTCCGCGGGTTGTGTGAAGGGATGAAGAACTTTGCAGTTGGAGGGAACCGCGGCGCGGGGATCGGCGTAGGGATGAGTATCGCGAATCTCCTGAACCATGGCAGGAGGTTGGTACGTTCGCGAATTTGCGAAAAAGAGGAAACGAACATGAAGCGTCTTTCGGTAGTTACAGCCATGGTTCTGAGTGCTTCGCTGCTGACCAGCGAAGCGATGTTCGCGATGCCGCTGGCAGTGCACGCGCCGGTGCATGCGATGTTGAGCGGGCAAAAGCTGGTGAAGTTCAACGTGCACAATGCAACCACTGCCCCGATCAAGGTGAAGGCCGGGGATGCGGAGTTAACGCTGCCTCCGGGAAAAGATGTGCCGCTGAAGCTGCCGGTTGGATCGAAGGTGGTGGTGGAAGAGGCGAGCACGCACTATCCGGTGGGGAACGTGCTCACCGTGGTGAGCAACGACCTGAGCGAGGCCACGCTGATCTTGAATTAGCGAAGGCGGGGTAGTGAGAACGTAATGCAGGCAGTGCATTGAGAGCGTAGCGCGTCCGAGAACCTGGCATGGACGCTGAAGGAGATCCTTGCGGATTTCGAGGCATGGGCAGCCCGGCTTCGGGTTGCGCGATGGCGGCTTCAGCGTGGTTTGAGGACGCGCAGATTTTTGGGATGTTAAGGCTCGGGGTGCTGCGCTTCGGAGTGATGACGTTCGTGCCAGAGGATCTGGCGGAGGATGCCCATCCAGGTCATGGCCTCGCGGTGAGACGTGCCGAGTGGTTGTGTGAGGCGGCGGACGAGGGGTTCGGCGGCGTTGGCGGGGAAGCGGCGGGTGTAGCCGGTGGCGTGCAGGACGTCGAGGAGGAGCTGGGTGAGGCGCTCGCGGTCGTGCGCGGTGGAGGGAGCTTCGTGGAGGGGAGGGATCTCGACGGAGGATTCGAAGCCGGAGCGGGAGAGCTCGTAGAGGCAGACGGCGACGGATTGGCCGAGGTTCATGGAGAGGTGGCGCTGGCCATCGGGGGAGAACATGGGGATGGTGGTGAGGAGGGTGGCGTGGGAGAGCTGGTCGTTGGTGAGGCCGGTTTTTTCGGAGCCGAAGAGGAGCGCTACGCGGGGCTCGGCGGTGGTGGGCGAGGGGTGTTGGGGGTCGTCGCCTACCCATGTCTCAGGAGCGAGACGTGGGGCACCCATTGTGGCGGCTGAGTTGAGGGCGGCGAGGATGAGGGGGGCGGCTTGCTGGAGGGGGAGGATGGGGTGTTTGAGCTGGCGGGCGCCGATGGCGGTGGTGGCGACGATGAGGGAGCAGTCGGCGATGGCGGCGGCGAGGGTGTCGTAGCGGCGGGCGGAGTGCATGACGTGGTGGGCGGCGACGGCGGATTTGGCTTCGAGTTGCTGGGCTTCGAGCTGGGCGGCTTCGAAGGGGGCGGCGAAGTCGTTGACGATGCGGAGGTCGGAGAAGCCGAAGTCCTGCATGGCGCGGGCGGCGGCGCCGATGTTGGAGGGGTTGCGGGCGCCGACGAGGACGATGGTGAGGCGCGCGCGGGCGGCGGTCGAGAGCATAAGAAAGAGTGTAGAAGAGACGCGTGGGGTGCTGTGGGCCGGGGTGATGCGAACGCGCGCGGCGGCTGCGGGCCAGGCGGGTAGCGGCGTGATGGGCGGTATGATGGATAGGGTGCGCTGGGCAGCTCAGCTTCGGTGCCGGGCAGGATGAGGCCGATACCACGATGCGTGCTGGAGCCCTTGCGCTGCGCGGATGGAATGGGGACCCGAGAGAGCCACGATGCCAGAGCGAAGACTTATTCTGATCGGAGCGGATGACCCTCTCCCTGCGGAACACTTCTGGTATGAGGGGGATGGTTTCTCGCTGTATGCGGCGGATCAGCCGCGCAGTACCTGGCGCGAACATACCCACGATCACGTACAGGTGACGATCGGTCTCGAGCCTGCGCACATGCATGCGGAATGGCGCACGGGGACAACGCCGCCGTTACGCCGGGAGCTGAGCGGCAATGTGGTTTCGATCATCCCCGCGGCAGTTCCGCATCGGACACTGTGGCAGCGCCGGGCGAGTCTCATGCATATTTACCTGAGCCATGAGCTGTTGCTGTCGACGGCCAGGAGGGTGCTGCGAACAGAGTCCTATAGAATTCGGCCCACCTATCTTGTGCGGGACCCGTTTGTGGAAGAGCTGGGGCGGGCGCTGTATCGGGAGTGCACGACAGGCGCTCTTTGCGATGTGTTTGCGAGCTCGCTGGCGACGCTGTTAGCGACGCACCTGCTGCGGACGTATGGTGCGCAGCAGGAGTCGTTCCAGGGCGGACTGGGACCGGCGCGCGAGCGCAAGGTGAGGGAGTATATCGAACATCATCTGGCGGGAGATCTTTCGCTGGAGCGGCTGGCGGAGGTCGTCCATCTGAGCGCATCACATTTCGCGACGCTGTTCCGGCAGTCGACGGGATTTACTCCGCATCAGTATGTCTGCCACCGGCGGATCGAACAGGCGCAGCGTCTGCTGGATGAGACCAGGGACGAGCTTGCGGATATCGCAGCAGCGTGTGGATTCACGAGCCAAAGCCAGTTCACCACGCTGTTCCGGCGGTTCACGGGAATTCCTCCGGGGAAGTTCCGGCAGGAGCAGCGACTGCTGGCGTCGGCGGAGAAGCCGTAGCTGTCCGCGAGTGGATTGGGCAGGTGGGAGCGGGGGGGCGCTCGTGAGATTCGCAAGAATCCGCAATCGCAGAACAAACTGGAAAGACTCCTTTGGTTGACGGGAACCATACTGGGATTATTCCGCCGCCGCGTTGGACGACTGGCGAAAAGGAGCATGTTATGAACACAGCAGTCATCACGAAGCCCATCTCTTCCTCGGCTCTGGCCGAAGAAGCTCAGTACTTTGAATACAGCAAGGCCGCCGATCCGATCTCGTCGGGAGCGACGCCGCGGGTGCCGATCAAGGTTTTTTCGCCGGAGCTCTACGCCAGCGGAGCGACGCGGGTGGTTCCGCTGGACCTGAGCAAGGAGCTGAAGGCGCCGTACGCGCTGACGGGGCCGAGCCTTCTGGCGAGCTTCGTCCGCATCCAGGCGGGCGAGTCGCTGGCTACGTCGTCGTTGTCCACCAGCGAGTTCTTCTACGTGGTGAAGGGATCGGGGCACACCGAGACGGAGACCGGATCGATCTACTGGAAGGAAGGCGACATCGTCTCGCTGCCGGGCATGCCGGCGATTCACCATGCCGAGAGTGAGAGCAGCTTCTACTCGGTGAACGACTCGCCGCTGCTTGCGTACCTGGGCGTGGAGAAGACGAAGAACCGTTTTCAGCCGACGCTGTATACCCGCGCGTCGATCCTGGAAGAGCTGGAGAAGGCGAAGAACGATCCCGAGGCAGGCACGCGCAGCCGCGTGAGTGTGCTGCTGGCGAACAAGAACTTCCCGCAGACGCTGACGCTGACGCATACGCTGTGGGCGATGTTCGGGATTATCTCTCCCGGATCGCGGCAGCTGCCGCATCGTCACCAGTCGGTGGCGCTGGACTTTGTGGCGGGTGCGCAGCCGGGAGCCTACACGCTGCTTGGTCCTGAACTGGATGAGAAGGGCAACATCAAGAATGCCACGCGGGTTGACTGGGTGAAGGGTGCGGCGTTCGTTACGCCGGCGGGTTACTGGCACGAGCATGTGAACGAGTCGGGTGCGGATGCGTATGTCATGCCGATTCAGGATGCGGGGCTGCACTCGTATCTGCGCACGCTCGACATCCAGTTTTATGTTGAGGACTAACCGTTCCTCGAGGCTGCTTCCTGAGGCCGTGGGCACGTGCGCCCGCGGCCGCAGGAGGGAGGATGGATTCTGTTGCGATGGACAGATGCGCTGGGCGGTTTCGCGCGTGAGGCAGGGATGACCAGACGGCTACTGTGCACGGTGAGTGAACTTCCCGCTCCGGGGAAGATACGCAGGGTCCTGGTGGGCGAAGAGGCTTTGTGCGTTGCGAACAGCGAGGGAACGATCCGCGTGCTTGGCGATCAATGTGTTCATGATCGGCGCAGCTCGCTGTCGCGTGGGACACTCCGCGAGGGGAGCGTCCTGTGTCCGCGACACGGATGGGCGTTTGATTTAGCCACTGGCGAGGTTCCGCATTTACCTGGCTGCGGTGTGCGGGTGTATCCGGTGGAGATCGAAGGCGGCAACGTGAAGATCGTAACGGCGGAGATGCCGGAGCTGGATGAGCTTGGGGAGGCTGCTGCGCTGTAGAGGTGGGTTGGGAGCGAGGTGGAGACTCTCTGGTTCGCGGGGCTGCTGCGGGCGGGGCAAGGGGGCGGCAGATACACTGAGGGAAGAGCTATGGCAGATAGTTTTTCTCAGACCGTGAAGCAGCAGGCAGACATCGTCCGGATTGTGGGCGAGTATGTGAAGCTGCGCAAGAGTGGGGCGAACTGGTCGGCGCTGTGCCCGTTTCACAAGGAGAAGTCGGGGTCGTTTTATCTGTATCCGGCGACGGCGAGCTACTACTGCTTTGGGTGCCACGAGCATGGGGACGTGTTCAGCTTCGTGCAGAAGATGGAGACGCTGAGCTTTCCGGAGGCGGTGCGGGCGGTGGCGACGAAGATGGGGATTGCGCTGCCGAAGCGGGAGTTCAACTCGCCGGAGGAGGCGCGGGAGGCGGGGCTGCGGCGGCAGTTGATGGATGCGCATGAGGCGGCGACGCAGTATTTTGAGCAGTGCTTGAAGAGTCCCGAGGCGGCGCGGGCGAGAGAGTATCTGACGGTGCGCGGGGTGACGCCGGAGACGATTGCGAAGTTTCGCATTGGGTATGCTCCGGAGAGCTTCAACGATATGCGGGATCGGCTGGGAAAGTTTTTTTCGGAAGAGGCGCTGCGGGCGAGTGGGTTGTTCTCGGCGAAAGAGCAGGAGGATGGGAGTCCTGGGCCGATGTATGCGCGGTTTCGGAAGAGGATTACGTTTCCGATTGCGAATGAGCAGGGGAAGACGATTGCGTTTACTGCGCGGGCGTTGGATTCGGCAGAACAAGACGCGAAGGCGGGCCCGAAGTATCTGAATTCGCCGGAGACGGCGCTGTATACGAAGGGGCAGGTGCTGTTCAACCTGGATAAGGCGAAGGGGGCGATCCGCGAGCTGGATATTGCGCTGCTGGTGGAGGGGCAGATGGATTGCATCAGCGTGTTCATGGGCGGGATTGCGAATGTGATTGCTACCAGCGGGACGGCGTTCACGGAGCACCAGGTACGGTTGCTGTCGCGGTTTACGAAGCGGGTGGTGCTGAACTTCGATCCGGACCAGGCGGGAGCGAATGCGGCGGAGAAGACGGTGGCGCTGCTGGTGGAGGAGGGATTCGAGGTGCGGGTGGTGACGCTCGAGGGTGGGCTCGATCCGGACCGGTACATCAAGGAGCGGGGGATTGCGGCGTACTCGACTGCGGTGCGGGGGGCGTTGAGGAATGCGGATTATTTGATTGAGCGGGCGCAGGTGCTGTTTCCGGCGAAGACTCCCGAGAGCAAGGTGAAGGCGTTGAATTGGTTGTTGCCGCATATACGTCGAGAACCGAATGCGATTGCGCGCAGCGAATTTGCGGAGAATGCGGCGCAGAAGCTGGGGATCGAGAGCTCGCTGGTGCGGCAGGAGTTGAAGCAGGCGGCGGCGCAGCGGCTGGAGAGCGTGCGCGCAGCACAACCGCGCGCCGTAACGGAAGTGGAGAGGATCTTGTTGTGTGCGCTGGTGCTGCCGGATGCGGATTCGGCGCGGGCGCTGGCGGTGGAGCGGCTGGCGGCGAATCCGGAGTGGTTTTCGGCGTTGGGGAGTGCGGCGGCGATGGAGGTGCTGGTGAATGCGCCGGCTCCGGACAATCCGTTCGATGCGGCACCGGATGCTGCGTCGCGGGTGTTGCTCGCCAGTGCGCTGCACAGTGAGAGCGAGGAGGCGGTGTCGGCTGCGAAGGTGGAGGGGGCGCTGGAGACGCTGCGCAGGGGCTACCTGGAGCGGCGATCGAGAGAGGTGCGGGTGCAGATGGCGGAGGCGCAGCGGCGCGGGGACCAGGAGATGGTGATGCGGCTGGCGCAGGAGAAGGTACGGCTGGATGGGGAGTTGAAGTCCTAGGCGGACGGCCGGAGGCTTCGGTGCTACGCGCACGGCGAGGGGCTTCGCGTGGTCCTGCGCGGACGGCGAGAGGCTTCGCGTGCCACGGGAATGGCATGCAGATGGATGGAGACGGTGGGTCCGATCCCAGATGGGCGAAGACGAGTTGCGGGGTTGGTAGAATGGCGGGGATGATTCTCATCAGGCCGGGTGGTCGTTAATGGATGATCGAACCAAACGGCGGCTGTTCGTGGGGTTCGCTACGACGCTGGTGAGCAAGGCTGCGTCGACGGTGATCCAGCTGGTGCAGGTTCCGGTGCTGATGCACTACTGGGGCGAGACGACGTTTGGCGTGTGGGTGGTGCTGACGGGGATTCCGACGTATCTGAGTTTTTCGAATGCCGGCTTTGGTTCGGTGGCGGGCAACGAGATGACGATGCTGATGGCGCGCAAGGATCAGGATGGGGCGCTGGGTGTCTTCCAGAGTTGCTGGTGGTGGATCACGCTGGTGATGGGATTGACGGGCGCGGCGATGTCGGTGGCGCTGTGGAAGCTGCCGATGGGGCGGCTGCTGAACATCCAGACGATCAGTGAACACGATGTGAGCTGGGCGCTGTTCTGGCTGGGGCTGTCGGTGCTGTTTGGGCAGCTGGAGCAGCTGTTGCAGTCGGCGTACCGATGCATTGCGCGGTACTCGTATGGGAATTTTCTGAAGAGCGGGTTGGCGCTGGCGGCGTTTGGGGTGCAGCTGGTGCCGGTGATGATGGGCTATGGGCCGCGCACGACGGCGATGGTGTTTGCGCTGGCGAACATTACGGTGACGCTGATTCTGTGCGTGATGGTGAAGCGGGATATTCCGTGGATCAGCTATGGGTGGAAGCACTCGTCGTTCCAGGAGATCAAGCGGCTGACGCGGCCGTCGCTGGCGTTCATGGGATTTCCGCTGGGCAATGCGCTGAACATTCAAGGCTCGCAGATGGCGGTGAACTATGCGCTGGGGCCGCAGGCGGTGGCGGTGTTCGGGACGGCGCGGACGGTGTCGCGGCTGGCGCTGCAGGCGGTGGAGATGGTGAAGAACACGGTGTGGCCGGAGCTGTCGATTGCGTTTGGCGCGGGGAACATGGAGGTGGTGCGGACGCTGCATCGGAGGGCGTGCCAGATTGCGCTGTTCATGAGCTTGAGCGTGGTGGTGATTGTGGCGACGCTGGGGCCGACGTTCCTGCACAAGTGGACGCTGGGGAAGGTTCCGTCGAGCCCGGGGCTGGTGGGGCTGCTGCTGGTGGTGGTGGTGTTCTATTCGCTGTGGTCGACGAGCTCGACGCTGGTGGCGGCGATCAATCTGCATGAGCGGCTCGCAACGGTGTACTCGTTCGCGACGGGGATGACGGTGGTGGTGACGTACTTTGCGGCGCGGCGGTATGGGCTGTATGGAGCGGCCGCGTCGCTGCTGTTGAGCGAGCTGATTATGGACGCGTATGTGCTGCCGTCGTCGCTGAAGATTGCGCATGACACGTGGGGAGGATTTTTGCAGGCGATGGTGCACTATCCGCAGTCGCTGCGACCGAAGGAGCTGGCGGCGCGGTTGCGGAGGAGGACGAGGGAGGTGGAGGTGCAGTTGGAGGAGCAGTGAGTAGTGAGTAGTGAAGGCGGGTGAGATTTTTTCGCGGTGGGCGCGGGGGTGAGTGCATACTGGCTGCGAGGTGTGCGATGGCGGGGCTGACGTTGCGAGGGATGCAAGTGAGCCGAGGGGTTCGCGGGGTGTGCGTGGGGGCGCTGTTGTGTGTGCTGGCGCTCGAGTTGGTGCATGTGGCGCGGGCGACGTCGGCGAGCTGGGATGAGGCGCATCATCTGTTCGATGGGTACACGATCTGGAAGTTCGATGACTACCGTTTGAATCCTGAGGTGCCGCCGTTCATCAAGCTGACGGCGGCTTTGCCGTTGCTGCACATGCAGTTGAAGGCGCCGCCGAACCTGGGGAGGCCGAACCAGACGGAGGCGTTTCTGGATGGCAAGGAGTTTGTGTGGGGGAACGGCGGCGACCGGGTGTTGTTTCCGGCACGGATGATGTGCGCGGGATTCGCGCTGGCGCTGGGGTTGCTGATCTACCTGGCGGCGGAGGAGATGTTCGGATTTGTGGCGGGGATCTTTGCGCTGGCGCTGTTGGTGTTCGATCCGAATGTGCTGGGCAATGGCGCGATGGTGACGACGGATGTGGGGGCTGCGGTCTGCTTTGTCGCGGCGATGTACAGCTTCTATCGCTATTGCCGGAAGCCAGGCGGGGTAAGGCTGGGGGTGGCCGGTGTGGCGCTGGGCTTGGCGCTGTCGGCCAAGTACACGGGGATCTTTCTGGTGCCGATGCTGGTGCTGGTGGTGGCGATCGAGAGCATGCTGGCGAGGGATTGGCGCTTGCTGCGGCGGAGGGTTGGGGCGCTGGTGGTGATGGGGCTGGTGGCGTGGGTGGTGGTGTGGGGTTTTTATGGGTTTCGGTACAAGGCTGCGCCGGCGGGGAAGGATATCAATCCGCCGCTGGAGACGTATCTAAAGCAGATGCATGACCAGAGGGATGCGCGGCTGCTGCGGGCGATGGCGAAGGTGAGGGTGCTGCCGGAGGGATATCTTTGGGGACTCGAAAACACGAAGGAGACGGAGTGGGACGATCCGAGCTACTTCTGGGGGAAGGTGTGGCGGCATGGGAACTGGGAGTATTTTCCGGTGGCGCTGCTGATCAAGTCGACGCTGCCGCTGTTGATCTTGCTGGTGCTGGTGCCGCTGGCGTGGCGATGGCGATTGAGAGCGCGGGAGATGGTGTTTCTGCTGGTGCCGGTGGGGGTGTACCTGGCGATCTCGATGAGCTCGGACATGGATATTGGCGCGCGGCATCTGCTGCCGGTGTGGGCGTTTCTGTATGTGCTGGCGGGCGGGACGGCGGCGGCGCTGCTGGATCGGGATGTGCGTTGGGGGTATGTGCTGGCGGGGTTGCTGGTCTGGCAGGTGGTGACGTCGGTGCGGGTGAGCCCCGCGTATATGGCGTATGGGAATGAGGCGTGGGGCGGGCCGGCGAAGGTGGATCGGTATTTGGGGGACGCGAATACGGATTGGGGACAGCAGTTGAAGGCGGTGAAGGCTTACCTGGATGAGCGGAAGATTACGAACTGCTGGTTCGCTTACTTTCCGGATGGGTCGATTGATCCGGAGGACTATGGGATTCATTGCAAGCGGCTGCCGACGACGGATCTTCTGTATTGGATGGATGTGCCGGTGACGACGCCTCCGGTGATCTCGGGGACGGTGTTGATCAGTGCGGGGGATCTGGAGGGGATCGAGTTTGGGGATGGGCGGCTGAATCCTTACGACCAGTTCTGGAGGGTGAAGCCGACGGCGGTGATTCAGCACGGGGTGTACGTGTTTGACGGGACGTTCACGGTGCCGCTGGCGGCGGCGCTGGTGGAGGCGCGGGATGCGTCGAAGCTGGCGGATGCGGGGCAGGTGGAGGCTGGGGTGGTGAAGGCGGAGGATGCGGTAAGGTTGGCGCCGTGGTCGGGACAGGTGCAGGCGACGCTGGGGGATGTGTTGCTGAAGGAGGGGAAGAAGGCGGAGGCGTTGCAGGCGTATGAGACGGCGTTGGGGATTGAGGAGAGCGTGCGGCCGGATCTGCAGGAGGAGGAGGCTGCGGGGGTGAGGGAGAGGGTGGAGGGGTTGAGGAAGGGGGGAGGTTCTAGCTTTTAGCTTCTAGGTTCTAGCTGGAGGCAAAGGCACGGGCAAGAAGCAGATTCCCAGAGGGAATGACAGAAAGAACGGCAAGGGCAAAGGCAAGAGCAAGGGCAACGGCAAGGGCAAGGGCAAAGGCAACTACAGGGGTCCTTCGCTTCGCTCAGGATGACGGCGTTTGGTGGTGGGGACGGGTGGGGTTCGTAGGCGGGACCTGTTATGGGGTTAGTAGGCGGGGATGCCGGTGATGGCTTGGCCGAGGATGAGGGTGTGGATGTCGTGGGTGCCTTCGTAGGTTTTGACGGACTCGAGGTTCATCATGTGGCGCATGATGGGGTAGTCGTCGGCGATGCCGTTGGCGCCGAGGATGTCGCGGGAGAGGCGGGCGCATTCGAGGGCCATCCAGACGTTGTTGCGCTTGGCCATGGAGATGTGCTGGAACTCGGCCTTGCCCTTGTCTTTGAGGCGGCCGACTTGCAGGGCGAGGAGCTGGGCCTTGGTGATCTCGGTGACGATCCAGGCGAGTTTTTCCTGGACGAGCTGGTGGCTGGCGATGGGCTGGTTGCGGAACTGTTTGCGCTGCTTAGCGTACTGGAGCGCGGTGTCGTAGCAGGACATGGCCGCGCCGATGACGCCCCAGGCGATGCCGTAGCGGGCCTGGCTGAGACAGCTGAGCGGGGACTTGAGGCCGTCGGAGAGTGGGAGCAGGTTGGCAACAGGGACGCGGACGTTTTGGAGCGAGAGGCCGGAGGTGACGGAGGCGCGGAGGGACCACTTGCCATGGACGTCCTGGGCGGAGAAGCCGGGCCGGTCGGTCTCGACTAAGAAGCCGCGGATGCGGGGTTCGTTACCGTTAGCCGCGGCACTGCTGGTGTCGGGGTCTTCGAGCTTGGCCCAGATGACGGCGACGTCGGCGATGGAGCCGGAGGTGATCCACATCTTTTCGCCGTTGAGGATGTAGTCGTCGCCCTCTTTGCGGGCGCGGGTGCGCATGCCGCTGGGGTTGGAGCCGAAGTCGGGTTCGGTGAGGCCGAAGCAGCCGAGCTTTTCTCCGGTGGCGAGCTTGGGCAGCCACGTAGATTTCTGTTCGTCCGAGCCGAAGGCGTGGATGGGGTACATGACGAGCGCGGACTGGACGCTGACGAAGCTGCGGATGCCGGAGTCGCCGCGCTCGAGCTCCTGGTAGAGGAGGCCGGCCTCGACGTTGTTCATGCCGGCGCAACCATAATCGGGCAGCGTCGCGCCGAAGAAGCCGAGCTCGCCCATCGGGCGGATGAGCTCTTTGGGGAAGCGGCCGTCGCGATTGCAGGACTCGATGAGGGGGACAAGCTTGTCTTCGATGAAGGAGCGGGTGTTGGTGCGGACCAGGATCTCGTCTTCGGAGAGGAGGGAGTCGAACGCGAGGAAGTCAACGCCTTGGAATTTGAATGGCATAGCCCAGCCATTCTAGATGACGGGGCGATGGGGGCGTGGGCGATTAGCAGATGGACGGTGGGCGAGGGCGTCGTCCCCGGCGGGATGAGGGGAAGGGAAGGGGAGGGGACGAGGTGGAGGCGTAAAATCAGGGAGGCTGGCTTGGGGCTACCCGCAGTCGTTTCGGGTGTCTCCGAGTGGTTCGCTTATCGCCCTTTTAGTTCGATAAGTGAAGTATCGGAGGCGTAGGATGGGTGCGGATGTGAGTGCGCACCGAAAGGGACGTCGAGCTGCGAGCCACTGATCTCGATCTTTTTGGAGCCTTAAAAATATGCCGACGGTTAACGCGCAAGCAAGCTACAACGGAATTCCGGTGCCGCAAGACGGCGAAGTGATTCAGTACAGCAATGGGGAGTACACGGTGCCCAACCATCCGATCATTCCCTTTATCGAGGGAGACGGGACGGGGAGAGACATCTGGAAGGCGTCGCGGCGGGTATTCGATGCGGCGGTGGAGAAGGCGTACGGCGGCAAGCGCTCGGTGAAGTGGTACGAGGTGCTGGCGGGCGAGAAGGCTTTCTCGATGACCAAGAGCTGGCTGCCGGACGATACGGTGAAGGCGACGATGGACTTCCGGGTATCGATCAAGGGACCGCTGACGACCCCGGTGGGCGGCGGCATCCGCAGCTTGAACGTGGCGCTGCGGCAGTTGATGGATCTGTACCAGTGCATTCGGCCGGTGAAGTATTACGCGGGCGTGCCGAGCCCGGTGAAGCGTCCGGAGCTGGTGGACATTGTGCTGTTCCGCGAGAACACCGAGGACATCTATGCGGGCATCGAGTTCCAGGAAGGAACGCCGGAGTGCGCGAAGATCATCTCGTTCCTGAACGATGACATGTTGAAGGGGACGAAGAAGAAGATCCGGCTGGACTCGGGGATCGGGATCAAGCCGATCTCGATTACGGGATCGAAGCGGCTGGTGCGCGCGGCGATTGCGTTTGCGCTGAAGGAAGGGCGCAAGACGGTGACGCTGGTGCACAAGGGCAACATCCAGAAGTTTACCGAGGGAGCGTTCCGCGAGTGGGGTTACGAGGTTGCGACCGAGGAGTTCCGCAACGATACAGTAACCGAGCGCGAGAGCTGGATCCTGGGCAACCTGGAGGCGAATCCGAACCTGACGGCGGAGCAGAATGCGGCGATGATTGAGCCGGGTCTGGATTTTGCGTCGCCGGAGTTCCAGGCGTCGGTGGTGAAGGAAGTGAAGGACACGGTGGCGAGCATTGGAGCGACGCACGGCAACGGTCAGTGGAAGAAGAAGATCCTGGTGAACGACCGCATTGCGGATTCGATCTTCCAGCAGATCATCATTCGTCCGTCGGACTACAGCGTGCTGGCGACGACGAACCTGAACGGCGACTACATCTCGGATGCAGCGGCGGCGCAGGTGGGCGGGCTCGGGATTGCGCCGGGCGCGAACGTTGGCGACGGGTATGCGGTGTTCGAGGCGACGCACGGGACGGCACCGAAGTATGCGGACCTGGATGTGATCAATCCGGGCTCGGTGATTTTGTCGGGCGTGATGCTGTTTGACTTCCTGGGATGGAAGGAAGCGGCGCGGCTGATTGAGTCGTCGATGGAGAAGACGATTGCGCAGAAGTATGTGACGTACGACTTTGAGCGCCAGATGCAGGGCGCGACGAAAGCGAAGACGAGCGAGTTTGCGAATCGGATGATTGAGAATATGTAGGTTTGGCGACAGGCCAGTGAGGCGCGCGCTCGACGGGATCTCGAAAGGGACATCGTTGGGCGCGCGTTTGATTTAAGGGGCGGGTGGGGTAAACGGGAAGAAAGAAATTTTCGATATAGCTCGTTTGTTGGAAAGGAAAGAAGAATGAAGGGCATAGGCGGAGGGCGACGGGGTCATTGGCGGGCATGCAGGTTCGCGCGAGCGGAGAGCGACTAGGCAGGCGGTTCAATCTCTGGGAAAATGTTTCCAAGTAACCGGCTCGACCTATCCGCTCTTCGATTGACGAGGTCTCCATGGAACGCCGCGAATTCCTGAAGCAAAGCGCCCTTACCGCAGCAGCAGCCGCTGCTACCAGCACACCGCTTTCCGCCGCTGTTACACCAACGAATCCCATTGCGCGCCGAGCGCTGGGAAGGACGGGAGAGCATCTCTCGATCATTGGATTTGGCGGCATCGTGGTGATGAACGAGGAGACCGGTCCGGCGAACAATATTGTGGCCGAGGCGGTGGATCGCGGGGTGAACTACTTCGACGTCGCGCCCAGTTATGGCGATGCGCAGGAGCGGCTGGGGCCGGCGCTTGCGCCGTATCGCAAGCATTGCTTTCTGGCGTGCAAGACGGAAGGGCGGACCAGGGATGCGTCGCGCAAGCAGCTGGAAGAGTCGCTGCGGCTGCTGAAGACGGATCATGTCGATCTGTACCAGTTCCATGGGCTGACGAAGATGACGGAGTTGGACACCGTGCTGGGGCCGGGCGGCGCGATGGAGACGATGGAGGCGGCGAAGAAGGAAGGCAAGATTCGCTACATCGGGTTCTCGGTGCACTCGGCCGAGACGGCGCTGGCGGCGATGGATCGGTACAACTTCGATACGGTGCTGTTTCCGGTGAACTTTGTGCTGTTCTCGCAGGCCAACTTTGGACCGCAGATTTTGAAGCGGGCGCAGGAAAAGGGCATGGGGATCCTGGCGTTGAAGGCGATGGCGAAGACGGTGTGGGCCGAGGATCAGAAGCAGAACCATCCTGAGCCGAAGTGCTGGTACCAGCCGGCGGCGTATCCGGAGGAGGCTTCGCTGGGGTTGCGCTGGACGCTGGGGCATCCGATCACGGCGGCGCTGCCTCCTGGGGATGAGCGATATTTTCGTTTGGCGATGGACGTGGCGCAGAACTACCGGCCTCTGGAGCATCATGAGGAGCGGGAGTTGCTGGCGCGGGCCACGGGGGTTGAGCCGATCTTCCATCTTGGGAACGATGTGTAGCGACGGGTTTGGGGAAGGCCAGTGAAGGCGCGCGCTCAGCGGGGATCCGTCGAGCGCGCGTTTGATTGTGGGGCAGGTTTGCGACGGTTCACAGGGTAGAGGGCAGCAGGATGAAGCGAGTGATCCGATCGATCGGCATGGTGTGGATGGTGGTGTTGCTGGGCGTGGTGTGTGCGCCGGCTGCGCATGGGGCGTCGGGGCGCGTGCGGGTTCTGCTGCTCGATGGAGAGAGTGGCGGGCCGTATCATCACTGGCAGGTGACGACACCGATCTTGAAGAAAGAGCTGGACGAGACAGGGTTGTTCGATGTGACGGTTGCGACCGCGCCTGCGTGGGGCGACGATTTCAGCGGGTTCAGGCCTGACTTCAAGCGGTACCAGGTGGTGGTGTCGAACCTGGATTCTCCGGATTGGCCGGCGGAGCTGAAGACGCAGTTCGAGCAATATATGCGGGATGGCGGCGGGCTGGTGGTGGTGCATGCAGCGGACAATGCGTTTCCGCATTGGGCGGCGTACAACGAGATGACGGGGATCGGCGGTTGGCGGGGACGCGACGAGACGGCGGGGCCACTGTGGTATGTGAAGGACGGCAAGGTGGTCTCCGATACGACGCCGGGGAGTGCGGGGAAGCATGGAGCGCGGCTGCCATTCCAGATTGTGGAGCGGGTGCCGGAGCATCCGATTCTGCGCGGGCTGCCGCTGGTGTGGATGCATGCGCCGGACGAGCTCTACGGAACGCTGCGGGGGCCGGGGAAGAATATGACGATCCTTGCGACGGCGCATTCGGACCCGAACAATAGCGGAACGGGGTTCGACGAACCGATGCTGATGGTGCTGCGTTATGGCAAGGGAAGGATCTTCCACACGACGCTGGGGCATGATGCGCTGGCGTTGAGCGGGGTTGGATTTGTGACGACGTTTCAGCGCGGGACCGAGTGGGCCGCTACGGGCAGGGTGACGCAGAGAATTCCGGCAGGATTTCCAACGGCCAATACGGTGAGCTATCGCGTGGACCTGGAGGAGATGGATCCCGCGGTGCGGAAGGGCGTTGTGACGACGCGGTCTGGGGCGCCGGCGGCGGCTGAACGTCCGAACTAAGGGGCTGCGGTGCGCGGGGTGAGTTCGCGTTGGAGTGGGGTTTTGGGCTAGGCTGATGAAATTGGTGTGTTCCCAAAAACTTCATTGGATCGGATCTCCCTCACTATGTTGAATCGTTCGTCGTTCGTTGCTGCGGCCGTGCTTGCCGGGGTTGCTGCTGTGGGTGCGCTGCCTGCGGTGGCGCAGAAGGTGTATACCAGGCAGGACTATGCGCAGGCGGAGCGCTGGATGTCGTACAACGTGAACGGCCTGGTGCATCACACGATTCGCGGCGTGGAGTATCTGCCGAGTGGGCGGGTGTTTTATCGCGATCCGGGGACGGGCGGAACGGCGTACATGATCGCCGACGCGGCGAAGGGGACGGTGGCTCCGGCGTTCGATAATGCGAAGCTGGCGGCGGCGCTGAACAAGGCTGCGGGGAACTCGAATGCAACGGCGGGGAGGCTGGGGGTTACGGAGTACAAGGAAGGGTCGAACGGCGGGTTCTCGGTGACGACGAGTGACGGTGTGTTCGATTGCGATGCGGCGGTGACGGCGTGCACGGAGGAGCCGAAGCCGCCGAGTGAAGAGACGACGGCGGAGAAGCCCGGAACGAAGCCTGCGGCGAAGAAGGCGATCGCGCGGCGTCATGCGGGGGATGAGAATCTTTCGCCGGACAAGAAGCTGGCGGCGTTTATTCGCGACAACAATTTGTGGGTGCGGGTGGTGGCGACGGGCGAGGAGCGGCAGCTGACGACCGATGGCGTCGAGGACTTTGGGTATGCGACCGACAATGCGGGATGGCAGCATTCGGATGGGGCGATTCTGACGTGGTCGGCCGATGGGAAGAAGATTGCGACGTTTCAGCAGGACCAGCGGAAGGATGGGCTGATGTACCTGGTGCCGGTGACGAATCGGCATCCGAAGCTGGAGGCGTGGCGATATCCGCTGGTGGGGGATAAGGACGTCACGATGATTGAGCCGGTGGTGATCGACGTGGCGACGGCGAAGGTGGTGCGGCTGAAGATTGCTCCGCTGGAGCATCGCAGCATGGAGTGCGATGACGTCAGCTGCGATGGCGATGGGCGGTGGAGCGATGTCGAGTTCTCGCCGGATGGGGCGAGGCTGGCGTTCGTGTCGACGTCGCGGGATCACAAGGATGAGTGGGTGAAGGTGGCGGACACGGCGACGGGCGATGTGCGGGATGTGTATCACGAGCATGTGGACACGTACTACGGCTGGCAGGCGAAGACGGACTGGAAGGTGCTGTGGGATGCGAATGAGTTTCTGTGGGCGAGTGAGCGCAGCAACTGGGCGCAGTATTATCTCTACGACCTGACGACGGGTGAGCTGAAGAACGAAGTGACGCATGGCGATGGGCCGGTAGCGGAGATCAAGGCTGTCGATGAGAAGAACCGCGTGCTGTACTTCACGGCGACGGGCAAGGTGAAGGGGCAGGATCCTTACTACGTGAATTACTTTCGCGTGGATCTGGATGGGAAGCACCAGACGCTGCTGACGCCGGAGGATGCGACGCACACGATCACGGCGGCGGAGGATGGAAGCACGTTTGTGGATGTGTACTCGACTGTGGATACGCCGCAGACGGCGGTGCTGCGCGACGGCAAGACGGGCAAGGTGCTGGTGACGCTGGCGAAGCAGGACATCGCGCAGCTGCTGGCGGCGGGATGGAAGGCGCCGACGCGGGTGGAGGTGAAGGCGCGCGATGGCGTGACGCCGCTGTATGGGATTGTGTTCAAGCCGACGGACTTCGATGCGAGCGAAGAAGTATCCGGTGATCGATTACGTGTATCCGGGGCCGCAGGATGGGTCGTGCTCGGTGTTTGGGCCGCCGGGATTCGAGGCGTCGCGCGGGGATCTGCAGTCGATGGCGGACCTTGGGATTCGTGGTGGTGTGCATTGATGGGATGGGCAATCCGCATCGGTCGAAGAGCTTCCATGATGCGCATGCGTCGAGCCCGGAGGATATGGGCGATGACACGATTCCGGACCAGGTGTCGGGGATCAAGGACCTGGGATCGCGGTATGCGTGGATCGATCTGAATCGCGTGGGGATTACGGGACACTCGGGCGGAGGCAATGCGACGGTGTCGGCGATGTTCCACTTCCCGGACTTCTTCAAGGTGGGCTGGGCGGAGAGCGGCAACCATGACCAGCGGGAGTATGAAGACGATTGGGATGAGCGCTGGGCGGGCCTGGAGGTGCTGGGGCCGGATGGCGCGGACAACTACAACGGACAGGCGAATGAGAACTACGCGAAGGACCTGAAGGGTCACCTGATGCTGGCGCATGGAACGATGGACGACAACGTTCCGCCGAACAATACGCTGCTGGTGGTGGATGCGCTGATCAAGGCGAACAAGGACTTCGACATGCTGATGATTCCGAATGTGCACCATGGCTATGGCGGCGGCGTCGCCGTATGTGATGAAGCGCAAGTGGGATTACTTTGTGCGCTACCTGGCGGGAGGAACGCCGGCGATGGACTTTGTGCCGAAGTCGTATGAGGAGATGGTGAAGGCGTACTACGCGGCGCAGTAGAAGCTAGTGAGTAGTGAGAGTGAGTAGGAGAAGACGCCCGCCGTGGGATTGGCGGGCGTTTTCTTTGAGAGGACCGGGTTACTGGACGATCTTGCCGTCGGCGGGTGTGGCGGGTTGGGAGTTGGTGGACATGGGGGTGGGTGGCGGGGTTTGGACCTGCCAGCCGTTGCTGGTGTCGGCGAGGGTGGCGGTGGCGGTGCCGTTGCCGGAGAGATCGGCCTTCACCTGGGGGAAGGCGTTCTGGGTTTCAGCGGCCTGGGCCCAGGCGGGTGCGCCGGAGAAGGTGTACTGGTAGGTGACGGTGGTGGTGTCGCCGGGTTGACCGTTGTTGGGGGTGCTGGACTCGATGGTCGAGACGGAGCGATGGCCATAGCAGAAGTTGCCGTAGCCGGGCTGGCTGGGATCAGCGGTCCAGGCGGCTGCGGCCCTGGTCGCTGAGATCGTAGTTGATCTCCTGCTTGGAGACGATGATGATTTTCTTCTCACTGGTGGAGCGGGTGAGGAGGCCCTGGTCGACGAGGGCGGCGAAGGGCGCGGTCTGATCGGTGTTGGAGGCGGCGACCTGGGTGGGGAACATCTGCGAGTGCGACCAGAGGCAGGCGGGATGCGCGGAGTACCAGGCGTTGATGGCCGATTTGTAGTTGGCGGAGTTGTCGGTGGTCTTCTTGCAGCCGGCGGTGAGCAGGAGGGCGGCGGCGAGAAGGGAGGCGGTGCGCATGGGGTTGGTGGGTGAAGGGGGCGAAGGTTCTCATTCGCCATGAGATGCAGGTGGAAGGAAGCGGGTTGATGCGGAATTCCTGGGGCGAGCAGGCAACCTATTTGGAGGGGTCAGAACATGGCGAGGATGTCGGCGGGAGAGAGGCCGTTGGCGCGGAGGGTGCGGAGGGCGAGGGCGTCGTGGCGCTTGGCGAGGCGGATGCCGGCGGCGTCGCGCAGGAGGTCGCAGTGGAAGTAGGCGGGGGTGGGGTAGCCGAGGGCGCGCTGCAGGAGGATCTGGCGGGCGGTGGACTTGAGGAGGTCGCGGCCGCGGACGACTTCGGTGATGGAGGTGAGGGCGTCGTCGACGACGCAGGCGAGCTGGTAGCTGGGGAGGCCGATGTCGGAGGGGTTGGAGGTGAGGGGCTTGCGCCAGAGGAGGAAGTCGCCGAAGTCGACGGAGGTGGTGAAGGATTGGGGGCCGGCGTGGAGGTCGGTGAAGGCGATGGGGGTGTGGTCGGGGGTGCGGAAGCGGAAGTTGGTGTTGGGGAGGAGAGGGGTGGGGGAGGGTGAGGCGGGGCGGCAGCGGTTGTTGTAGAGAGGCTCGTCGTCTTCGTCGTGGGGGGCTTGCGTGGACTGCGCGAGGTCGCGGCGGGAGCAGGTGCAGGGGTAGGCGAGGCCGGCGGCGAGGAGTTGCTGGAGGGCGGCGAGGTAGAGGGGGAGGCGGTCGGACTGGCGGAGCTCGGCGTCCCAGGCGAGGCCGAGCCAGAGGAGGTCTTCGCGCATGGCGGCGGAGAACTCGGGGCGCGAGCGCTGGGGGTCGAGGTCCTCGTCGCGGAGGTAGAGGGTGCCGTTGGCGGCGCGGGCGCGCTGATGGGCGAGGAAGAAGGTGCGGGCGTGGCCGAGGTGAAGAAAGCCGGTGGGCGATGGGGCGAGGCGGCCGATGTAGGGCGTGGACATGAGCTGGCGATCTCATTTTACGATTGCCGGAGATTGGCAAGGGAGGGAAGCGGGAATCGATGCGGGCGAGTAGGAGGCGGCCGGGGGTGTCGAGACGCCGCGGTATACTCTGCACCATGGACGAGAGTGCTGCTACGTCGTTGGACGGATGCCGGGGTGGGGAACGGTCCTGTCGGCGAGTCGCTGGGAGTCGGCGCTGAGAGTTCTGCGAGAGCTTCCGCTGGTGTGGTTCCTGATGGGCGCAGGGTGTGCGTGGCTGTGCGCGGTGGTGCTGCGCGGCCGCGAGCCAGAGCGGCAGATGCTGATGCTGCGGCGGCTGGCGCTGGGTGCGGGGCTGCTGACGGTGGGGATGTATGTGGGGCTGAATGTGGCGGCACTGCACAGCTTTCTGATGCAAGGCGATGAGGCCGATATTCTGGCGATTGCGGCGGCGAGCGCACATGGGCAGCCGGTGTACCATGCGTTGAACTCGCCCGATTTTGGATACTCGTTGCGCTACGGGCCCATGACGTTTCTGCTGTATCGCCCATTTGTTTTGTGGGGGGGCGAGCGATTCTGGGTGCTGCGCGGGTTGGTGTTCGCGGCGAACCTGATGGTGTGTGTGAGTTTGTATGAGATCTTCCGGAAGATGCTGCGCAGAGAGATGGCGCTGGCGCTGACGGGTCTGCCGCTGTGTGCGCTGATGGAGCATATGCGCTATGCGCTGGGAATGCGGGCGGACGTATGGATTGTGCTGGCGGTGGCGCTGGCGGTGCGGGCGGCGTGCATGGAGTCAGGCGTATGGGCTGGATTGCTGGCCGGAATCTTTGTGGGGGTAGCCGTCGACCTGAAGGCGACGGTGGCGGTGACGGCGCTGCTGGTGCTGGTGTTGCTGTATCAGCGGCACGGAAGGAAGCCTGTGGCGATTGCCGCGGGTATGGCAGCGTTGACGGCGTTCGCGCCATTTACTCTTCATGGATTTTCACTGGAGGGGTACCTCGCGTGGCTGAATTCGGCTCCGGCAGGATTGCGCTCGATTGACCATGCCCTGGTGATTCCTGCGTTTGCCTACGCAGCCTTTCTGCTGGCTCCGTTCGTGTTGCTGCGGTGCATGGGCATCGATCCGCTGCCGGGAGCGCGAGGCTGGCGCGCGGTGCTGTATGGGGCGTGGATCGTGGGCTGCGTGCTGGCAGTGGCTTTCGTGGCCGCGAAGCCAGGGACGGGGATGTGGCACCTGTGGCAGTTGATTCCGCTGTTGTCCGGCTATCTCGCTATCGCGCTGGGACAGCCGGGGATTGCCGGCACACGGCGGGCCGCGATCGCGGTGCTGGCGATTGCGATGGGCGGCATGGTGGTTGGACTTTCGTTTCTGCGGCGCGATATGGCCTTCGTGCGGCATGCGACGGAGCAGGAGCAGCAGCTTCGCGAGGGGCGCAGTGAGCTGGATGCGTATCTGCAGACGTATCGCGGACGAACCGTCCAGGTGGGCTACGGCGAAGGGGATCCGGCGGTGGAATGGCTGCGGTATATTCCGGTGCTGTATGGACAGCCGTACACGCTGGATGGGAGTCTGCGGCTGGAAGGGTTCTTCGAGAAGTTTCCTTCCGGGGTCGTCGCAAAGATGAACCACTGTACGAATGATGTGTGGCTGATTCCGCATGAAGAGCCTCCGTTCATTCTTGGCTACATCTTTCCTGCGCAGTTGCACGAGGCTTTTCTTAAGAACTACGGGATCGAGCGGCAGGGGGCGGCGCTGGATGCGTGGGTGTGCAAGGCTCGTTGATTTGTGATCGAGAGGGCGATGGACTAAGGCAGGAAGAGGTGCGCCCGGGACGGCGCGTTCGAGGGCGCGGCAAGAATTCACAGGTGGGGACGAATCCTTTGCGGCGGATTTGGCCTCTTAACCTGTGTGCCCTGGCGGTGGCCGGGCGCGCGGACTCGCGAGGGTGCGAGACGTTACCTCTGGAGAGAATTCGGCATGGCAATGGATCCGAAGAAGACGGCGCTGGTGTTGATCGAGTATCAGAACGATTTCACGAGCGAAGGCGGAGCGCTGCACAACGGCGTGAAGGCAGTGATGCAAAGCACCAACATGCTGGCGCACACGGTGAAGACGGTGGCCGAGGCTCGCAAGGCGGGAGTGGCGGTGATGTGGGTGCCGATCAGCTTTGCGGAGGGCTATCGGGAGATTACGTCCGAGCCGTATGGCATCTTGAAGGGCGTGGTGGATGGAAAGGCGTTTGTGCGGGGCAGCTGGGGAGCGGCGATTGTGGATGCGCTGCGGCCGGAGGCTGACGACATCGTGATTGAGGGCAAGCGGGGACTGGATACGTTTGCCAGCACCAACCTGGACTTTATTCTGCGCAGCCGCGGGATCGAGAACCTGGTGGTGGCGGGGTTCCTGACGAATTGCTGCGTGGAGTCGACGGTGCGCACGGGGTATGAGCGCGGGTTCCAGGTGGTGGCGCTGTCGGATTGCACGGCGACGCTGAGCGAGGAAGAGCAGCGCTTCACGTTCGAGAAGAACCTGCCGATGTTTGCGCGGATCCTGAAGCACACGGAGTTTCTGCAGGAGCTGTCCGCGTAAGGTTTGCGCGGAGCCGGATTGGGCGGCCACGGGTATTGCTACATGTACTCGTGGCCGTACTGGACGGGGATCTGGGTGAAGGCGATGCGGGTGGGGGCGGAGTCGCGGGCGGGGAGCATGCCGGCGAAGTGCAGGGTGGTGTGGCCGTACTTGAGATTGAGCTTGTCCATGGTGGCGGAGAGCTGGCTGCGGTTGCCGGGCTCTTCGAAGAGCGAGGTCTGGACGTCGGCTTCGGGGATGAGGTTGCGCAGGGTGATGCCGACGAAGAAGGGCTTCTGGTGTTGGGGGCCGGAGGGGGATTGCTTCCAGCAGCCTTGCAGGGCTTCGAGGAGCGAGAGCGTGTCCTGGCAGGGGCGGAAGCGGGCTTCCATGCCCCAGCCGGTCTGGGTGATGCCGCTGAGGTGCTTCTTTACTTTTTCGGAACGGGCGAGCTCCGCGGCCTGAGCCTGCGTGAGGGAGTACTTGATGGTGACGGCGAGGGAGCCGGAGAAGAACTTCTCCATGCGGAGGCGCATGGCGGCCTTGTGGAGAAGCTTGTGGGCGACGGCCCAGGCGCCTGCGGGGGAGCGATGCTCGGGGGCGAGGACGTGGGAGTGGCCGAGGGACTTCTGGAGCTCGGAGGGGACGGGAGCGCCGTCGTCGCCGGTGTCGCTGCCGCGGAGCCAGTGATACATGCGATCGCCCCAGACGGAGTCGAAGAGGGCGTGCATGGCGGGGCGGTCGAGGGCGAGGAGCTGTGGCATGGTGCGGATGCCCTTGGCGTTGAGGCGGAGTTCGGTGCGGGCGCCGATGCCGGGGAGGTCGCGGAGGTCGAGGTGGGCGATGGAGCCGGGGAGCTCGCTGGGGAGAAGGCCGACGAGGCCGTCGGGCTTTTGCATGTCGCGAGGCGATCTTGGCGAGGTAGCGGTTGGGGGCCATGCCGATGGAGCAGCGGAGGGTATCGCCGACGTCGTCCTTGATGGCCTGTTTGATGTCGAGAGAGATGCGGCGGGCGTTGGCGGGCTGGCGCTCGCGGCCGAGGAGCTGGCAGACCATCTCGTCGATGGAGGGGGTGTGGGCGACGGGGCAGACGCGCTCGACGGCGGCGGCGATCTTGTGGGAGTATTCGGCGTAGGTGGCGTGGTCGCCGTTGACGAGGATGATGCCGGGGCAGATGCGTTTGGCGTCCGAGACGCGGGTGCCGGTCTTGATGCCGAGGGCCTTGGCTTCGTAGCTGGCGGCGATGAGGGAGGTGGTGTCGGCCAGGGTGGGGACGACGCCGGTGGGCTTGTTGCGGTACTCGGGATGGAGCTGCTGTTCTACGGACGCAAAGAAGCTGTTGAGGTCGATGTGGAGGAAGGCGAAGAGGTCGGATTGAGCGGGGGAGCTCATGGGCGAATTATATTCGCCGGGTATTCGCCCGCGGCGCAGGAAGCAATCCGGGCAGGGGCTTGAGGGGGTGAATCAGGGCTGGAGGATGGCGCCGGAGGGGCCGTCGAGCGAGACAGGCTTGGCGACGTTGACCTTGAAGACGAAGTAGAACTTGTTCTCGTTGTCGAAGGAGCTGATCTCGCGGGACTTGGAGCGGACGCCGTTGGACTCGGCCCAGAGCTCGTAGTCGGTGTCCTGGGAGAGCTCGCCGAAGCGGAACTGGCCGTCGTTGTCGGCGATGTAGGTTTTGACGGCGGCGGAGCGGGAGTTCTTGAGGTAGACGATGGCGCCGCCGATGGGGTCGCCGTCCTTGTTGACGACCTTGCCGGTGGCGATGCGCTCCTGGGGAACGTTCTTCTGGGCTTGGGCTGCAAAGGGCGCAGCGAGGATCAGGACGCAGGCCGCGACCGCGAGGAGGGAGAAAAGCAGGTTGCGGCGGGGGGTGGAGCTACTCGTCCTCTTCATCCACGTGTAGAGCTTCATCTTCATCATCGTAGCCTTCCTCATCGACGGGAGCCAATTCTAACGGGTCGCTGGAGACGACTTCGAGATCTGTTCCGCACTCATCACACTGAATGATCTCACCTTCTTCGACATCGTCGACATCGATGTCCAAGGGATTGTCACATTCTGGGCACACGACTGACATATACGTTCTCCTCTGTTGCGGCCACGAAGCCGTTCTTAATCCGTAGTGCGGTGCAGCTAGTACCATGGAGCTTGCACCACGATCACCTTTTCTAGTTCTAGCGGGACAGTGGCGGCTCGTCAACCTTGAGATGCAAGGTGCCGCCGTAACGGTGCATATCGCAGCATGGAGGCGGATGAAGCAGGGATGAAGCGGATTGCGGGAGTGTGTGGTCTGGTGATGGGCATGGCGGCGATGGCGGGTGCGCAGATGCCGGGCGGTTCGATGAGCGCTTCGACAACGCTGGCGCCGCTGCCGGTGGATCCAGCGGTGAAGCAGGCGTTGGCGGGGATTTCGGCGGAGCAGGTGCAGGCCGATATCGCCAAGCTGGTGAGCTTTGGGACGCGCAGCACGCTTTCGAGCATGGACACGGACCTGCCGCCGGGGCAGGGGATTCTGCCGGCGGCGGATTGGATCACGAGCGAGTTTGAGGGGATCTCGAAGGAGTGCGGCGGGTGCCTGGAGGTGAAGCGCGACGAGTTCGTGCAGCCGGCGTCGACGGAACCGAGGGGACGGATTCCGCGGGCGACGAAGCTGGTGAACGTGTATGCGATTCTGCACGGGACGGGTGGGGAGAAGGCGCCGTGGGTGTTGGTGACGGGGCACTATGATTCGCGGGCGACGGATGTGATGGATGGGAAGCTGACGTCGCCGGGAGCGAATGACGATGCGAGCGGGGTGGCGGTGTCGCTGGAGTCGGCGCGGGCGATGAGCCGGCTGACGAAGGCGGGGGTGAAGCTGACGGGCACGATGGTGTTTGTGGCGGTGGCGGGGGAGGAGCAGGGGCTGTACGGGTCGGCACATCTGGCGAAGCTGGCGAAGGCGGAGGGCTGGCCGCTGGAGGCGGTGCTGAACAACGACATTGTGGGTGGAGATACGACGCCGGGCGAGACGGGCCAGGACAAGGATGTGGTGCGGGTGTTCAGCGAGAGCGTTCCGGCGAGCGGCGACGCCGGAAGAACAGCGCATGACGCTGGCGCTGGGCGCGGAGAACGATTCGCCGTCGCGGGAGCTGGCGCGGCAGATTGTGGAGTTGGCGCCGGCGTACTTCAAGCCGACGACGGAGCGGCCGCCGGTGCTGAAGGGCGGGATGCGGAGCCAGTTGATGCGGCTGGTGCCGGCGTTTCATCCGGTGATGATTTTGCGGAGGGATCGGTATCTGCGCGGCGGCGATCATACGAGCTTCAATGCAGAGGGGTTTGCGGCGGTGCGGTTTACGGAGTGGCGGGAGAACTTCGATCATCAGCACCAGACGCTGCGCACGGAGAATGGTGTGGAGTATGGCGACCTGCTGAAGTTTGTGGACTTCCAGTACGTGGTGAAGGTGGCGAAGCTGAATGCGCTGACGCTGGCGTCGCTGGCGGCGGCTCCGAGCGAGCCGCAGAATGTGCGGATTCTGACGAGAGCGCTGGATAATAACAGCGAGCTGGAATGGGAGCCTTCGGCGTTTGCTCCGCCGGGAACGACGTACGAGGTGGTGTGGCGGGATACGGATGAGAATCTTTGGACGCACAGCGAGAGCGCGGGCGCGGAGACGCATCTGACGTTAAATGTGAGTAAGGATAACGTCCTGTTTGGCGTGCGTGCGGTGAGCGCCGCGGGGGATCGGTCGCTGCCGGTGCCACCGTTGCCGTCGCGGAAGTAGTCGCCGAGGAGAAGAGCTTGTATGGCGTTTCGATCGAACAAACCGATCGCGTTGATGTTCCCACCGTTTCGCGGCGTGACGCGGCGCATCATCCTGCTGGCGCTGGTGGTGTACTTTGGCACGGCTGCGCTGCGGCTGGTGTCGGAGCAGTTTCAGGGGCTGATGCTCAACTTCTTTCGGCTGCATGCGAGCGAGGCGCTGCATCCGCAGATCTGGCAGCTGGTGACGTACCCGTTTGTGCAGGATGCGTTTCTGAGCGTGGCGCATTTCGCTGCTTTCGTTGTGGTTCTTCGCGACGGCGCTGGAAGACGATCGCGGTTCGCGGTGGCTGCTCGAGTATTTCCTGGTAACGACGGTGGTCGGCGGGATCGTTGCGGTGGTGCTGAGCCTGGCGGCGGGAGACCGCATTCCAGGGCTGGGACGGGACGTGGCGGCGGCGGGGCTGTGGCCGTTCCTGCTGGCGGTGATGGTGGCGTATGGCAAGTTCCATGCCGAGGAGCAGGTGCAGTTTAATTTTCTTCTTCCTGATCAAGGCGAAGTACCTCGCGGCGATCTATGTGCTGTTTTACGTGGCCGTGGTGCTGGTGAGCGGAGAGCGGTTTCTGGCGCTGACGGCGCTCTGCAATGCGGGGGTGGGCTATGTATTTTTGATGGTGGCGCCGCGGCGAGGCTTTCGCGTGGGACTTGTCCGAGAGGTGGTTTGCGCTGCGGAATTCGTACTATCGGGCGAAGCGGCGGCGCGCGGCGAAGAAGTTCACCGTGTATATGCGCAAGCAGGGCAAGGACGTGAGCCTGGATGAGGATGGGCGCTACGTGGACCCGGATGGCAAGCCGCGGGATCCGAATGACCGGCGGTGGATGAACTAGGGGTTGAAACCTCTCCAGCGCGGGACGATGTCCAACGTCTGTGGAGGATTGAGAATGCAGACACGCAGTTTGGGTTCGACGGATCTGGCGATTGTGCCGGTGGTGTTTGGTGGGAATGTGTTTGGGTGGACGGCGGATGAAGCGCGCTCCTTTGAGTTGCTGGATGCGTTTGTGGACCGCGGGTTCAATTGCATCGATACGGCGGATGTGTACTCGCGGTGGGTGCCGGGACATGTGGGTGGGGAGTCGGAGACGATCATCGGGAAGTGGCTGAAGCAGACGGGCAAGCGGGACCGGGTGGTGCTGCTGACCAAGGTGGGGATGGAGATGCCGTCGGGTGGGGAAGGGCCTGGCGAAGAAGTACATTCTGGAAGAGGTAGAGACCTCGCTGAAGCGGTTGCAGACGGACACGATCGATCTGTACCAGTCGCACACGGACGATCAGAGTGTGGCGCTGGAGGAGACGCTGGAGGCGTATGCGCAGCTGATCGATGCGGGGAAGGTGCGGTATATCGGCGCGTCGAATTACACGGGGGCGCGGCTGGCGGAGGCGGAGGAGCTGGCGGAGCGGGAGAAGCTGCCGGCGTACAAGACGCTGCAGCCGGAGTACAACCTGCATGCTCGCCAGGGGTATGAGCAGGATCTGGCGCCGGTGGCGGCGAAGTATGGGCTGGGCGTGATTCCGTATTTCACGCTGGCGTCGGGATTTTTGACGGGCAAGTATCAGAGCTGTCGAGGATGCGAAGGGCGCGAAGCGCGAGGCGATGGTGCAGAAGTACTTTGATGAGCGCGGGAAGAAGATTCTGAAGGCGCTGAAGCAGGTGTCGGAGGAGACGGGCGCGGAGCAGGCGGCGGTGTCGCTGGCGTGGCTGCTGGAGCAGCCGACGATCACGGCTCCGATTGCGAGCGCGACGAGCGTGCAGCAGATGGAGGCGCTGTTTGCGGCGGTGGACTTGAAGCTGACGGCGGCGCAGGTGGCGCTGCTGACGGACGCGAGCGCGTACTAGGGGCGGGCGCGGATCGGCTGCGAAGCATGGCTGGCCGATCCGCGCGACGCGGACGTTGAGACTCGCGGAAGCGGGCTATGAGCGGGCGGGTACGGTGGGGCGGGCGATCAGGCGGGGCGGGCGATGAGGTGGAAGAAGATCGCGGAGCCGAGCAGGGGAACGCCGAGGAAGAGCAGGCTGGCGCCAACGAGGCCGGCGGTTCCGCTGGCTGTGCTGTGGGCGCTGGTGAGGGTGAGCGCGAGGATGGCTGCGGCCGCGGCGAAGAAGCAGCGCGCTGGCGAGCCGGGGCTTCCAGATGCCGAGGATCAGGAGCGGAAGGAAGAGCGTGGTGAGGGCCTGGACGGTGATGCTGGCGAAGTTGAGCGGCGAGCCCTGGTGGATGGCCGTGAAGAAGACGTGGAAGCTGACGGCGCAGAGGAGGGCGCTGTAGAGGATGAGGGCGCCGGCGAGGCAGCGGTTGGGGATGGACCAGCGCGCGGAATTGGGCATGGTGGAAGCTCCTGTTCCCTTCATCTCCCAGGTCTCAGAAGCGAGACCTGGGGCACCCAGATCCTAGGCGGGTGCTAACTCTTGTGGGCGATGCGGAGGTTGAGTTCGCGGAGCTGGAGGTCGCTGACGGTGGTGGGGGCGTCGACCATGAGGTCGATGGCCTTGGCGGTCTTGGGGAAGGCGATGACTTCGCGGAGGGAGGATGCGCCGGCGAGGATCATGACGATGCGGTCGAGGCCGAGGGCGATGCCGCCGTGGGGCGGGGTGCCGTACTCGAGGGCGTCGAGGAAGAAGCCGAAGCGGGCCTTGGCTTCCTCGTCCGACATGCCGAGGGAGCGGAAGATCTCGGACTGGACATCCTTGCGATGGATACGGATGGAGCCGGAGCCGAGCTCGGTGCCGTTGAGGACGACGTCGTAGGCGAGGGCGCGGACGGAGCCCTTGTCGTTGACCAGAGCGCCGGATTGAATGTCTTCCTCGTGGGGTGAGGTGAAGGGATGGTGGGCGGCGTCCCAGGTCTTGGTCTCCTCGTTCCACTCGTACATGGGGAAGTCGGTGACCCAGAGAAATTTGAAGTCGGCGGCGGTGTGGGTTTGCTCGAAGAGCTTGTGCTTGTCGGCGAACTTCTTTGCGAGCTCGAGGCGGAGGGCGCCGACGCGCTTGTAGATCCACTGGGGATCGTAGTTCCACAGGGCGGGCGTGCCGGGCTTGGGAGTGATGACGACGGCGAGGTCTTCGGCGGTGTGGGAGGTGCCGTTGAAGAGGGACATCTCGGCGCTGAGCCTGCCTTCGATGGTCTCGGCGAGGGGGACGAAGGTGGGGTTGGTGCGGAGGCGGGCGACGTCGAGGAAGTCGAGGCCGGTGTCGCCGAAGCTGGCGCGGATCTCGGAGAGGAGCGACTTGCGGGCGGTGCCGGACATCTCGCCGACCTTGGGGATGGTGAAGCCGAGGACGGGAAGGGTGGGATCGATCTTGAGGGTCTCGCGGAGAGCTGGCGTGAGCTCGGTGGAGAGGTCGACCATGGCGGGAAGGCGCATGTCGGGCTTGTCGATGCCGTAGCGCTGGATGGCCTGGTCGTAGGTCATCTGGATGAAGGGTTCGTCCGGCAGGGTGATGCCGGCGGCGGAGAAGGCAGCGCGGAGGAAGCCTTCGGCCGTGGCGAAGATGGTGGACATCTGGGGGAAGGAGATCTCGAGGTCGATCTGGGTGAAGTCGGGCTGGCGGTCGGCGCGGAGGTCTTCGTCGCGGAAGCAGCGGGCGATCTGGAAGTAGCGGTCGAAGCCGGAGATCATGAGGATCTGCTTGAAGATCTGCGGGGACTGCGGGAGGGCGTAGAAGTGGCCGGGATGGACGCGGCTGGGGACGAGGTAGTCGCGCGCGCCTTCGGGGGTGGAGCGGGTGAGGAGCGGGGTTTCGATCTCGAGGAAGCCGTTGTCGGAGAGGTGCTCGCGGATGGCGCGGGTGACCTTGTGGCGGAGAACGAAGTTGCGCTGCAGCTCGGGGCGGCGGAGGTCCAGGTAGCGATACTTGAGGCGAGCCTCTTCGTTGACGGCGACGGAGTCGTCGGCGATGGGGAAGGGAGGGGTCTTGGCGTCGTTGAGGAGCAGGAGGGAGTGGGCGACGAGCTCGACATCGCCGGTGGGCATGTTGGGATTGGCGAGGCCTTCGCCGCGGTTGCGGAGGACTCCGGTGACGGCGACGACGTACTCGGGACGGGCGGCTTCGGCCTTGGCGTGGGCAACGGGCGAGACTTCCTTGTCGAGCACGACCTGGGTGATGCCGGTGCGGTCGCGGAGGTCGAGGAAGATGAGGTTGCCGTGGTCGCGGCGGCGGTTGACCCAGCCCATGAGGGTGATGGTTTGGCCGGAGTTGGTGCTGCGGAGATCGCCGCAGGTGTGCGTGCGTTGGAGCGTGCCGAGGAAGTCGAGAGTCACAATTGTTCTATTGTAGTTTGCCGCGGCACTTGTACGAAGTCTGGCGGTGTTAGCGGATGAGGTGGATGTTGCAGCCGATGTCCAACCCGCTCCAAGCTCCGTCGCCGTGTAGAGGTCTGCTCCAAGATCGATGGCAAGTGCCATGCAGGCGCGATCACCGAGAGCTACATTCTTGCCGAGACGGCGAAGCTCTGCTGCGATACGGCCTTGGGTTGCGGTGACGGGTTCGATGGCACTCTGCAGAGAGAAGGCGCGTTGAACGGGTGACGATGAGATGTCGATGCCTAAATCGATAAGGCGGGTAATGACCTCTGCGAGGTTGACGGAACTCATTACAGCACCGTCGAAGAGGGGCAGGAATGTTTCGTCCTATGGTTCATTCCTGGTGATGGCGATGATGACAGAAGCATCGAGGACGCGTTCAGTCATTCTCAGCTTCCGCGCGACGTTCAGCGAGGAACTCGGCAAGAATGTCGCGGTCCTTGCCGACCTTTTCCTGAACGGCGTTCCGGACGTCGGCGAGGATCGGCCAGAATCTCCTCGCGGCTGCGTTTGGGTTTGGACTGAGGCTGGGACTCGGCTGCCTGGAGTGCTGGCATGCACGACGAAGTTGTTCACTGAGCGGCGCTCCACGCTGGGCGGCTTGCGTGATGCGCTCGCGCTCCTCGGGCGTGGCGCGGATGCCGAGAGGCTTGCGACGCTGTGGCCGAGGAACCCATGTAGAGATTATGTCTACATGGGGTAGGGGAGTCAACGATCTACAACGATTCACTCCTCGGAAGCGTGGGAAATCATTCATACCGTGGGCGGCATCTCAGGCCCGGAGCCTTTCGATCAGGTGAAGTCGTTCGATTTTCACGTTGGTTCGCCGGTGGCGAAGGTTTTTACGGTGACGGTGTTGGTGGCTACTTCGTCTTCGCCGAGGAGGAGGATGTGGCGGGCGAGGGTGTCGGCGATGTCGAAGGACTTGCGGAGCTTGAAGGTGCCGTCGCCTACTTCTACGGTGAGGCCGGCGGTGCGGAGGTCGCGGGCCAGGGAGAGGGCAGCGGGGTTCTGGGCGGTGCCGAGGGGGGCGATGTAGGCGTCGAGCTTGGGTCGCCCGTTTACCCAGGTCTCAGAGGCGAGACCTGGGGCACCCGGATTGGTGGCCGGATTGGTGGCGTCCTGCTCGGCCTGGGCCTGGAGGGTGAGGATGAGGCGGTCTTCGCCGATGGCGAAGCCGATGCCGGGGGCGCGGGGGCCTCCGAGCATCTCGGAGAGGCCGTCGTAGCGGCCGCCGCCGAGCAGGGCGTTCTGGGTGCCGAGGCCGGTGGTGACGGTGAACTCGAAGGTGGTGCGGGTGTAGTAGTCGAGGCCGCGGACTAATCGCGGGTTGAGATGGTAGGGAACGTTGCAGGCGTCGAGGGCGGCGAGGACCTGGCGTCGAAGTGGGCGCGCGAGTCGTCGGAGAGGTAGTCGGCGATCTTGGGCAGGGCGTTGATGAGGTCCTGGTCGGCTTCGTCTTTGCTGTCGAGGACGCGGAGCGGATTGGTGTCGGCGCGGCGCTGGTTGTCTTCGCAGAGCTGGTGCTTGATGGGCGCGAGGGCTTCGCGGAGGGCCTGGTTGTAGCGGACGCGGTCGTCGGAGGAGCCGACGGAGTTGAGCTCGAGGCGCCAGTCGCGGATGCCGAGCTCGGTGAGGAGCGTGGCGAGCATCTCGAGGATCTCGGCGTCGCGGAGGGGCGATTCGGAGCCGGAGGATTGCGGGCCGATGACTTCGGCGCCGATCTGCCAGAACTGGCGGTAGCGGCCGCGCTGGGGGCGCTCGCGGCGAAATTGGGGGCCGATGTAGTAGAGCTTCTGGAGCTGGCCGGTCTCGCCGAGTTTGTGCTCGATGTAGGCGCGGACGACGCCGGCGGTGTTCTCGGGACGGAGGGTGAGTTGCTGCGCTTTCTCGCTGGCGGCGCGGGCGCGGTCTTCCCAGGTGAACATCTCCTTGCTGACGATGTCGGTCTCTTCGCCGACGCCGCGGGCGAAGAGTTCGGTGGATTCGAAGATCGGGGTGCGGATCTCGCCGAAGCCGTAGCGGGCGAAGACGGCGCGGGCGGTCGACTCGACGTGGTTCCAGAGGGGGGTCTGGTCGGGGAGGAGGTCGCGGGTGCCGCGGACCGCCTTGAGGGTGGGGCGGGCCGGGGATTTCTTGCTCTCGGTCATAGACTTCCAGTCTATCGTCCTGCGCGGACGGCGAGGGGCTTCGCGGTCCTGCGCGGACGGTGGGGGGTACCCCCCCCCCCTGCGTGAAAATTGCTTGTAAGTCGATGATATAGCGTGGCTTAAGTGGCAAAGTATGGCGCAGGAGGTGCGATAAACAGGGCGCAAAGTATTGCATTCATTGGGCTTAAGGGGCGAAGTATCCCTTCCCTTTGGGTTGCGGGTGGTTTGGGGCGGGGGCCTTCGACCCCCTTTGGTATAGGTCGGGCCGTTGGCCCTTGGTTCCTGGGTGGGCGTTGACCTGGGGCGTTGGCACCCCGGCGAGGAAGTGCGCTCGCCGGGGACCCCGCCGTTGCCCCAGGCTGGTATAGGTCGGGCCGTTGGCCCTTGGTTTCTGGGTGGGCGTTGACCTGGGGCGTTGGCACCCCGGCGAGGAAGTGCGTTCGCCGGGGACCGCGCCGTTGCCCCAGGCTGGTATAGGTCGGGCCGTTGGCCCTTGGTTTCTGGATGGGCGTTGACCTGGGGCGTTGTCACCCCGGCGAAGAAGTGCGCTCGCCGGGGACCCCGCCGTTGCCCCAGGCTGGTATAGGTCGGGCCGTTGGCCCTTTGCCTGGGGGCTTCGCCGGGGTTGGTCGATGTCGGGGCGTTGGGCTTTCGCGGGAGGGGGCTACTTAAATTGTAGCGCGTCGGTGGGGGTAACTATGCCAGGTTTTGGAAATATAAATCGCCAGTGGTGATCGGGGGTTTGGGGGTTTTGGGAGGGGTTGGGGGCTTGACAGGATTTGGGCTCGGGCGCAGTGCGTTCTGCTGGATGCTGCGGGCTCGGCCCATGGATCGGGGGCGATGGGCGAGTGGAACGGTGTTGCGTTATCGGGGCGGATGGGCTAGCGGAACGGTGTTGCGTTATGCGGGAGGTCAGGTTTGCTGGACGTAGATGGGGCTGCCGATGACGAGCTCGGTGATGTAGTCCTTGCCGATCCGTCGCACCTGGGCGAGGTCGGCTTTCACGCCCCGGGCGAAGAGGGCGAGGCCGGTGACTTTGGGCAGGGTTCCTTCGCTGGCGTCTTCCATGAGCGTTTGCCAGGCGTAGCTCAGGCTGCTGGAGAGGGACATGCTGGTGCCTCCGAAGGAGCTGGCGGAGGGGTCGTTGGGATTGAGATTGAAGGCCGAGCGGATGGCGGCGACCGGGTCGGCGCTGGGGGAGAAGGTGCCGTCCGACTTGATGGGAGAGCCGATGGCGGAGGCTGCGGAGCCGGCCAGGAGGAGGCCGCGCGTGCCGCCTTCCATGGCCAGCCAGAAGACGCCGTTGCTGACCTGGCGGACGGCAGGGCCCTCGAAGGAGATGAGGGTGGGGGATTCGGATGCCTCGAGGCCGGAGAAGGCCTTGATGTCGTTTTGGGAGCGGAGCTTCTTGATGACGCGCTGCAGGTCTTCGGCGGTGCGGGAGGGCTCGGTGCCTTCGAGGGAGCCGTTGAGCAGGGGGAGTTTGAAGCCGATCTGGGCCTTGATGCCGGTGAGGAAGCCGGGGGCCTGCTCGGCGAGGAGCTCGAGTTTGGCGGTGGAGACGTACCAGTAGAGATTCACGTGGGCTCTTTCAAGTGGGGTCCTTCGATGTGGGTTCTTCAATTTGGGTCCAAGACGAGGACGGGCTGGTCGACGCTGGCGTGTTCCTGGAGGAAGAGGGTGAAGCGGCCGGGGTCGGGGCGCTCGGTGCGGATCTCGAAGAGGCTGGGGTCGGTGAAGGGGTCGGCGGGAGGGGAGGTGAGGAGGTTGAGGACGCCGCCGAGGAGGCCGAGCGCGTCGTCGGCGGGGAGGGTTGGCTGGCTGAGGAGCTGGTGGACCTCCAGCATCTGCTGCACCTCGTGGAGGGAGATGTTGATGCGGAAGTGCCGGCACTGGAAGAGGGAGCGGACGTCGTGGGCGGAGAGGCGGCCGCGCTCGACACAGCCGCAGATGCGGAGGAGGAGGTTTTCGGCGAGCTCGGGGGTGTCGATGGGCGGGGAGAGGGCGGCGAGGATGGCTGCCTGTTCGCTGGGGGAGAGGGTGCCGTTGGCCAGGTAGCGCTGGGCGGCGTCGGCGAGGATGGGACCGCCGACCAGGAGCGGCCACGCGGAGGCCGTGCTGCTGGCCGGTTCTCCAGTGCTGCTGCTGCCCTGCGTGCTGCTGCTGCCCTGCGTGCTGGCAGCGTCGTAGGCCTGAACGATGAGGGCGGCGAGGATGGTCTCCCAGAGGCCGAAGAGCCAGAGGTCGTTGGCTGGAGCGAGGGCGAGGATCTGGTCGATGTCTTTGACGGCCTGGATGCGGATGGGAGAGGCGACGGGAACGAGGTAGCGGGTCTGGAGGATGCCGTAGATCGCGGGGGCCTTTAGCTTCCAGCCGTCGACTTTGTCGGTGAACGAGGCCCGGTAATAGGTGGGAGCGACGAGCCAGGTGCCGCGCGCGTTGTCGCACTCGAGGGTGGCATTTTGGGGAGGGATGAGCGGCTCGCCGTTCCAGAGAGCGTCGTCGTTCACGGCCAGGCGAAGGATGTAGCGGAGGCCGGTGGCGGTGTGGAGGCATTGCAGGACTTCGGCCTCGGCACCGCTGCCGATGCGGGTTTCGATGAGGAAGTCACCGAAGCGTTTGCCGAGGTAGTCCTTTGAGGTAGCCATGGCGCTCCGAGGGGGACCGAAGGCTTGCAGCGAGAGTGCAGAGAAGTGTACCGCCGGGGTGGGAGGCTGGCAATGTCGAGGGCTCGGGGGGTGGGTTGCTGCGGGTTGCTGGGTGAGGGCCGGCGGCTGGGTGAGCGCCGGCGGCTGGGTGAGGGCGTGGGGGCAGTGGCCGACCAAGGCAAGGAGCGCGAGGGGGAGCAGGGCGTTCGGCAGGGTGAGGCGTAGGCTGGCGGGGGTGGGGAAGTTCCCGCGCCAGCGGAAGAAGCGGGGGTTAGGAGGCGAAGGGGTGGTTGGCGGGGGGAGGGGTGGACTCGTCGATCTCGCGGGTCTGGATGCGGGTGTCGATGAGGAAGCCGACGCCGATGCCGAAGGGGATGAGGCCGCAGGCGGCTCCGCAGAGGACGTCGCGCTCCTGGAGGATGGCGGCGAGGGCGACGAAGAAGAGGATGAGGCCGGCGGCGGCGCCGAGGAGGACGATGCCGGTAAGGCGGATGTTGGCGCGGCGGCGGACCAGGCTGATGGCGGGACGGCCCTGGCTGAGGGCGAGCTCGGCGGCGGTGGGAGGGGGAACGAGGCCCTTGGCGATGGCGGCGAGGCGCTCCTGGCTTTCGAGCTCGCGCTTGCGGGCGTTGGACCAGCTGCCCACGGCGACGATGCCGAGCACCATGACGAAGCTGGCGACGGGAACGATGAAGGGGCTGTTGATGCTGTCGCTGAAACCGGATTCGAGGATCATGTGAGGCTCCTTTTCACTTGCAGAGCTGCGGCGTTGAGCGGCAACTTGAGTTCTGTGGGGCTTCGACTGCGGGGTGGGGCGAAAGTTTCAGTGGCGGGGGTGAAACTTTTGGAGGAGGATGAAGTCGTAAGGGGCAGTGAGAAGTGAGAATGGGAGTAGAGCGTAGAGACAAACGATGGGGGCGGATGCGCGGTGATCTGACATCGCCGGAGAAGTTTGAGGGGCTGGTGCGAGAGCATCAGGCGATGGTGTTTCGTACGCTTGCTCGGCTGACCGGGAACGGGGCGCAGGTGGAGGACCTGGCGCAGGAGGTGTTTCTGCGGCTGTATCGGGCGCTGCCGGAGTTTCGTGGGGACTCGGCGCTGTCGACTTACCTGTACAGGATTGTGGTGAACGTGGCGCAGGATGAGTGGAAGCGGCGGAGGAAGGAGCGTGGGGTGATGGCGACGGCTCCGGTGGTGGACGAGGACGGCGATGCGGGGTGGATTGAGAGCTTTGCTGGGGATGAGCTGACCGAGCATGCGCGCAATCCTGAGCAGCGGATGGAGGATGCCGAGGCGCAGGCGGCGGTGGAGGCGGCGCTGCGGGAGCTTCCGGAGATGGAGCGCGCGGTGCTGGTGCTGTATCACCAGGAGGAGGTGAGCTATGAGGGGATTGCGGCCGCGCTGGGGCTGCCGATCAATACGGTGAGGACGCATCTGCATCGGGGCAGGAAGAGGCTAGGTGAGGTGCTTCGCGGACGGGTCCTGCGCGGACGGCGAGAGGGTGCTGCGCGCACGGCGGGGGTGGAGGACGAGGGGGTGGATGAGACGATGGAGAAGCGGAGGATGGTTGGGGGCGTGGTGCGGCAGAGTTTGGTGGGTCGAGTATGAAGGATGGAGAGGTTGCGATGAGCGATGCGAATAGGTTCGAGGACGCGGTGACGCGGGCGCTGGATCGGAAGCCGGAGGTGGTGGTGCCGGAGGACTTTGCGGCGAAGGTGCGGGCGGCGCTGCCGGCGCAGCCGAAGGTGCGGGTGCAGCGGAGTGTGGGGCGGGGCGTGGCGGTGGTGGCGGCGGCGGGGCTGGTGCTGGCGCTGTGCTGGCTGGCTCCGCATGCGCGGCCAAGCATTGATAGCATGGCGTTTGACCTGGAGATGGTGCTGGTGGTGGAGCTGATGGGCGTGGCGGCCTGGCTGGGCATGAGACGGTCGGATGGGTGACGCAGGTTACGGGGAGGTTAAAGATGGTCCGCATGGTTGCGGACCATCTTTTTTGGAGTTAGGTTAGGAGCATCGCGCGGGTGTTGGCGCGGCATCGTAGTGGGTGGCGATGCGGTTGCGGGTGCGGAGGGAGGGACGATGCGAGGAGTCCAAAGAGTCCGAGGAGTGTGGGTGGCGGTATTGAGTGTGGGGCTGGTGGTGTCGGCCGGCGTGGGACTGCAGGCGCAGGCGGGGATGAAGACGACCTCGCGGTTGTGCCGGGCGGACCGGCGGGCGGAGAAGAAGACGCACAAGGCCGAGGAGAAGGCGGCGAGGAATAATGCGAAGGCGGCGCGGGACAAGGTGAGGGCCGAGGAGCGCCAGGACCGGGCGAGCACGGCGGGGGAGAGATTGCCGGAGCATGTGGCCGCGGTACAGGCGCCACCGATGTAGGTGCAGGCGTCAGGCGCTGGAAGGGATTTTTGCTGGAAGGGATTCTGCGTAATGGAAGGCCGCCCGCGATCATCTGCGGGCGGCTTTTTTTGTTGGGGGGAACGCTAGTTGGCGATGCCGGGGTCGGGGGTGTTTTCGCCGAGGGCGGTGGCGAGGGCGTTGAGGTGGTCCTGCTCGTCGCGGAGGATCTCGCGGAGGTCTTCGCCGAGGGCGAACTCGTTGAGCTCGTCGGTCTGGCGGACGCGGCGGCGGTAGTTGCGGATGGTTTCCTTCTCGTTTTCGAGGTCGAAGCGGAGCATGTCTTCGGCCTTTTCGCTGGTCTTGACGGGCTTGGCGGTGACGGCGGGGCTGCCGCCGAGGAGGTCGATCCAGTAGCTGAGCTTGAGGGCGTGGTCGAGCTCCTGCCTGGCGTGGACTTCGAGCTCGCCGGCGATGTTCATGTAGGCGGCGCCTTTGAGGACCTGGGAGTAGTTGACGTAGGCGATGACGGCCTGGAACTCGCGCTGGAGGTCTTCGTTGAGGAGGTCGATGAGCTTGGCTTTGGTGATGGGGGCGGTCTCTGGTTTTGGCTCGGTGTTTTGCCATGGGGCGCGGGGCTCGCTTTCGGGGGAGTGGGATGACAGAGGTGTGATGCGAGGGCGTGGGGAGGAGTGGCTTGGGTGCTACGCGCACGGCGGGAGGCTTTGCGTGGCGGGGACCGTGCGTTGGGTGGGGGTGGGTTCGGGGCGGGATTGGGGAAGGCTACCTGGGGCGTTGGCACCCCGGCGAGCAAAGGCGCTCGCCGGGGACCCGCCGTTGCCCCAGGCTGGTATGCGTCGCGCCGTTGGCGCTGGGATGCGGGAGGAAGCAGGAGGAAGAAGCAGATTCCCAAAGGGAATGACAGAAAGAAAGGCAAAGGCAACGGCAAAGGCGGGTCCTGCGCGGACGGCGAGGGGCTTCGCTTGGGGAGGGAGAAGATGTGGGTGGGGTGGGGTTAGGGGAGGGGTTCGGGGAGGGGTTCGGCGAGGTAGGTGAGGATGTAGTCGAGGTAGTTGTTGGCGGCGAGGTGGATGAGGGCTAAGTCCTTTTCGGTGGTCGTGCGGAGGATCTTGCCGGGGATGCCCGTGACCAGGGAGTTGGGCGGGATGATGGTGCGCTCCGTGACGACCGCGCCGGCGGCGATGATCGAGTTGGCGCCGATGTGGGCTCCGTTCAGGATGGTCGCGCCGATGCCGATGAGCACGTTGTCGTCGATGGTGCAGCCGTGGACGGTGGCGTTGTGGCCGATGCTGACGCCGTCGCCGATCACGACCGGGTGGAGGTGGCGCATGCCGTGGAGGACGGCGCAGTCCTGGATGTTGGTGCGGGCGCCGATGCGGATCGAGTTCGTGTCGCCACGGACGACGGCGTTCATCCAGAGAGAGGATTGGGGGCCGAGGTGGACGTCGCCGATGAGCTGGGCGGAGGGGTCGATGTAGCAGCCGGCGGCGATGACGGGGGTAATGCCGCGGTAGGGGCGGATCATGGGGTTAAGTATAGGGGTCCTGCGCGGGCGGCGAGAGGCTTCGCGTGGCGGCGTACGAGGGCGGGGGCGGTTTCGCGTCGTGGGGCGATGATTTTAGGGGAGTTGGGTGGAAGGGGTTCGGGCGAAGGAAGAACAAATTCGTCGGGTTGGAACGATTTTGTAGGTGCGAAAACCGGACAGTTGGGGGTATGCTGGATAGATAGCCGATCAGGCAGGTTTGGAGGTGTATTTCATCTTGGCAGAAGTTCGTGTTCAAGAAGGCGAGCCCTTGGAGAATGCTCTTCGTCGTTTCAAGCGGAAGGTGCAGACGGAGGACATTATCAAAGAGGTCAAGCGCCACTCCTTTTACCTGAAACCAGGCGAAAAGAAACGCGTGAAGGAAGCCCTCGCACGCAAACGGAACCGCAAAAAGGTCCGTAAAGAGCAGGATTAGTTCGATCTGCGGTAATTGAATACGCTCCAGGCGAAGACGCCTGGAGCGACGTACGCCATCGACGGGGAGAGAAAGCTGGAACGACTTCAGCGGACTCTTTCCGTCGATTGCCGTAAGTTCCTCAGACAACAGCGAGAGAACTGCGGCGATGTGCCGGGCCCTGAAACAGGTACGACCAGGTTTGAACGCATTACCGGAAAATTCCAGAGATGCCGGCTGCGGTCATCCTTATCCCGCGATATGGGAGAAGGCGCTATGCACTTTGACGATCGGTTGCTGAAGTGCTCCGACTGTGGGAACGAGTTTGTGTTCACCGCCGGAGAGCAGATTTTCTTCTACGACAAACAGTTCAAGAACGATCCGAAGCGCTGCAAGCTGTGTAAGGCGAAGCGTGCGGGATTGGGAAAGACTGCGTCCGCGAGCGGAGCGAGTCCGCTGCCATTCAGCCGTACGGAGACGCGCACGATGTGTTCGGCGTGCGGGATCGAGACGACGGTGCCGTTCAAGCCAACGCAGGGGAGGCCGGTGCTGTGCCGGTCGTGCTTCCAGATGAAGCGGGTGCCGGCCGGGATACCGTCGGGGGTGGCGGCGGCGGCGAACCTGGATTCGCCGGCAGCGCAGGTAGCGGCGGCCGCGCGGGCGCTGGATGGCGTGATGCATCCGCAGGTTGCGATGGCAGCGGCGGGGAGCCAGGCGGCGACGATGGAGATGATTGCCGACGCGCCGGCGAGGATGATGGCCGAGAGCGACGCTGTGGCGGAGTTCGCGGCGAGCTCCCCGAAGGCTTCGTAACGCGAACAGGGAGGGGATGGGGACTGGGCCATGGCCGGCCTGGGGCAAGGGGAGGGGTGCGCCCGGGGGAGAGCCTGGGGGCGGTATACTCGCGGGATGCAAGAGGCTGGTGTGAAGCAAGAGGCTGGCGCGCAGCAAGAGGGTGCTGGGCAGCAAGAGGCTGGTGGGCAGCGGCATCCGGCGAGCACCGGGCAGGATGCGGAACTGGTGCGGGCGCGGCGGGCGCTGGGCGAGCTGGAACTGATCATTTGCAGCGATGGGACGTACCTGCTGGATGGCGGCGCGATGTTTGGCGTGGTGCCGAAGCCGATGTGGGAGAAGCGGACGCCGGCGGATGAGGCGAACCGGATTCTGCTGGGGCTGAATACGGTGGTGGTGCGGACGGGCGGCGCGGTGGTGTTGATCGAGACCGGGATTGGGAATAAGCAGCCGGCGAAGATGCGGGAGATTCATCAGAATCAGCAGCGGCTGCCGCGCTCGCTGGCGGCGGCGGGCGTGCGCGTGGAGGAGGTGACGCACGTGGTGAATACGCATCTGCACTTTGACCACTGCGGATGGAATACGACGCTGGGGGAGGATGGGGTGGTGCGGCCGACGTTCAAGAATGCGCGGTACTTTGCGGCGGCGGGGGAGTTGGCGCATGGGAGGCTGCAGCTGGATCGGGACCGGGTGAGCTACCTGGCGCCGAACTACGATCCGCTGATTGCGAGCGGGCAGCTGACGCTGATCGATCTTGGGGGGAAGGGCGGGTTTACGCGCGGATGACGCGCGGCTGCGCGGAGTGGAGAGTCTGCCGTCGGTGACGATTCAGACGGGGGAGGAGATTGTGCCGGGGGTGACGGTGGAGAATCTGCCGGGGCATACGGCGAGTTTGCTGGGGGTGCACATCGAGGCGCGGGCGCATGGGGGAGCGACCGAGCATGCGTGCTATGTGAGCGACCTGGTGCCGACGCATCATCACCTGGATGCGACCTGGGTGATGGGCTACGATCTTGATCCGCTGACGTGCATTGCGGAGCGGAAGAGGTTCTGGGCGAGGGCGATTCCGGAGAGGTGGCTGGTGCTGTTTACGCATGACCACCAGGTGCCGGCGGCGTTTGTGGAGTGGAATGAGAAGGGCAAGCCGGTGGTAACGGCAGAGGGTAGAGTGTAGAGGGTAGAGCGTAGAGAAGGCGTGAGGAGTGTTGGATGACGGACGGGAAGAGCGATGGGTTTGCGCACTTTGAGTTAGAGGCGATGGCGAAGGCGGATGCGTATAAGCTGCTGGCGTCGGTGATTATGCCGCGGCCGATTGCGTGGGTGGTGTCGCGGGATCGGGAGGGGTTGCTGAATGCGGCGCCGTTTTCGTTCTTCAATATTCTGTCGGCGGATCCTCCGCTGGTGGCGATCGGGTTCTCGGCGGCTCCGGACCGGGAGGGGAAGGATACGCTGACGAACATCCGGACGCAGGGAGAGTTTGTGGTGAACCTGGTGCCGGAGGAGCTGGCGCAGGCGATGAATATTACGGCGACGAACGCTCCGCGAGAGGTCGATGAGACCAAGCTGGCGGGGCTGGAGCTGACCCGGTGCGAGGTGGTGAACGTGCCGCGGATTGCGGGGTCGCCGGTGGGGCTGGAGTGCAGGTTATTTCAGGAGATCGCGACGGGCGGGCCGGGGACGATTGTGCTGGGAAAGATTGTGTATGCGCATGTGCGCGAGACGGCGTTCAAGAACCGGGAGAAGCTGTATGTGGACCCGGCGCAGCTGCGGCTGATTGGGAGGATGCATGGGGCGGGAGGGTATTGCACGACGCGGGATACGTTCACGATCGATCGGTTGAGCTGGCCGCTGCAGGGGAAGGACTAGGTACCCATGGCTGACGCATCGGCTTGGAAGTTCCCCGATCCACCCCGCACGACCGCGTGTCTTTCGCAATGAGCCGGCCGCGAACAAAAGGGGTTAGCCGCAGTTGTGAGTTTGCTTGAGTTGCTGTACCTCAGCGATCAGAGGAGCCAGATCATCCTCTTTGGTTCGCCAGAGGATACTCGGATTGGTCTCGAAATATCCGTGGGCGATGCGGTTCCGCTGATTGACGGCGTCTTTGAGGTCGGGAACGGAATCGACGGAACCTGGAAAGAATTGCGATGCCTGCCTTAAGGCCTCGCCGATGATCTCGAACTTTCGTTCCACTGCAGAGCGAACAAGATCGTTGGCGCCGAACGACTGCATGTCGAGACCATCCGAGAAGTCATAGATGGCCTGCGCAGCGTCGAGTATGTCCTGGAGATAGACACAGAGGCTACGCTGCATAAAGCTCTACCTTGTCTGCTTCGATCGATTGGAGGCGGTAACGATTGCGAATGATCCCTTCACCGACTAAATCAACCTCTCGATGAAACAGGCCCTCTGAGTTGTCGCGAAGGCTGTAGTAGTTCTTCGCGTAGATAGGATCGGCATCGGGAGAGAAAGCGACGAGAAGATCGACGTCGCTGGTGGTGGGGTCGAAGTCGTCGCGGGTGGCGGAGCCGAAGACGGAGAGGCGGCGGACGTGGTGGCGGCGGCAGAGGGCGGCGATTTCGTCGCGCTTGGCGAGGATGAAGTCCTGCATGGCTGGGGGCTCCTCTCGGGTTTCGACTCTGGGTTTCGACTCTGGGTGAAGTCTACTGCATGTGGGAGGCGCGCAGAAGCGTTGTCGCGGGCGAGGGAGGGGGGCGGGAGGGTTGGGGCGGGAGGGTTGGGGCGGGAGGGTTGGGGTCAGTAGGATTTGGGGAGGTGGAGGAGATCTTTGACGAGGGCGGAGAGCTTGACCAGGTCGTCGGCGGCCTGGCGGGCGAAGATGTCGGCGTCGGTGCCTCCCTGGCTGGCGAGGAAGATGGTGTTCATGAGGCTTTGCAGGGGGTTGTTGATGCGGTGGGCGAGTTGGTTGGCCATGTGGGCGGCGGCGTTGGCGGCGGCCTGCTGGGTGAGCTTGTGCTGCTGGGATTGGTGGCGGACGGCGATGGCGGCGAAGTCGGCGAGGCTTTGCAGGACGCGGTAATCCTGTGAATCGAAGAGCGAGGGGGACTGGTTGGCGATGACCCAGAGGGTGCCGCGGGTGTGGTCGACGTGCCAGGGGATGAGGAGGCCGTCGGTGACGGGTGGGGCGTCGACGCCGATGGTGTCGAGGTAGAGGCGGGAGACGCGGAAGAGCTGGGGCTGGCCGCGAAAGAGGCAGGTGCCGCAGGGGCTGAAGTCGCGGGGGAGGACGGAGCCGACGTAGGGGGCGTAGGAGCCGGCGGTGGCGATCCAGCGGAACTGGGCGATGTTGGCGGGGGTGACCTCCTCGAGGGTGATGCCGGCGGCGTCGGCGGCGCAGAGGTCCATGGAGATGGGGACGAGCTCGTTGAGGATGTGCTGGGGGTTGGTGGCGAAGACGTGGGCGAGGCGGCGGAGGGCTTCGATCTCGCGCGCGATGTCGCGGGAGCGGTGGTGGCGCTGGGCGAATGCGGAGTAGGTGCCGAGGTCGATGACCTCCATGCCGGATTGGGGCGGGGGAGCGGCGGTGGCCATGGGGTGGCTCCTATCTGAACAAAATAAGGGAGTTCTGGCCCGTTCCGGAATCGGAGGGTTTGATTATAGGCGCATTTTCCGGGAGGGCGTCTGATTTGCGGCAAATAAAAAAGCCTCGCGGGCGCGAGGCTTTGGTGGAGCAAGGTAGGGGGTTAGGCGGAGGCGGCTTCGGTGGCGATGATGTTGACGAAGCGGCCCTGCTGGCCACGATTCTGGTACTTCACGACGCCGGAGACCTTGGCGTAGAGGGTGTCGTCGGAGCCGCGGCCGACGTTGAGGCCGGGCTTGTGGGGTGTGCCGCGCTGGCGGACGAGGATGGAGCCGCCGGTGACGGTTTCGCCGTCGCCGCGCTTGATGCCGAGCCGCTGGGCGTTGGAGTCGCGGCCGTTCTTGGAAGAGCCTAAGCCTTTTTTATGTGCCATTGCAGTGTGCCTTTCGCGCCGGGGTCAGGCGCTTCAATTTTCGAAACTCATGTGCAGCGGTGGCTGCACCGTACAGCAGGTCCTCCGCAGCGCGAAGGATGAGAAATCTTACTTCTGGTCGGCCTTGAAGCTCTTGCCGCCGACGACGATCTCGTTGATCTTGACTTCGACGAAGCTCTGGCGGTGGCCCTGGAGCTTCTTGTACTGCTTCTTGCGCTTGTAGTGGAAGACGAGGATCTTGTCGCCGCGGCCTTCGGAGACGACTTCGGCGAGGACCTTGGCTCCGCCGAGATCGTTCTCGAACTTGCCCTCGGAGCCGGAGACGGCGACGATGTCGGAGAAGGTGATGGCGCCGTCTTCGTGGGCGGCCTTTTCGATGCGGACGGTATCGCCGGGGGCGACGCGGTACTGTTTCCCACCGGTCTGAATGACTGCGTACATAGCTTGGAACCTCGGGGCAGGGCGTGGAAAACCACACGATGCCGGTCTATTTTCTGCAAAGCGGCTCTGCAAGGGTCTGCAAAGGAAGTCTGCAAGATGTCGTATTGGGGGGCTGCCCGGCTGGGGATGGAGCCGGTCGGTGGTATGCACCGGATGGCTCTCCGCCTGCCCATGCAGAGGGAGGAATCCCGCCGCATCGCCAAACTATATGAGTTTACCGGGAAAGCGGGGTTGGGGTCAATCCTGGGGCGGGTTTTGTTTGGAGATGGCGGGGACAGTCCATAGAATGAAGCTCGCAGCATGACCGTGCCGGAACGTTCTTATCGCCGCGTGAGTTTCCATGCCCCCTGGACGATCTTCTGGGTGGGGTTCGCGGTGCGCGTGGCGTGGATCCTGGCGGGGCGGACGTACCGGTTGCCGGCGCTGATGGACCACTTCGATTTTGGGTGGGAGGTGGGGCGGATCGCCCGCTCGCTGGTGGAGGGGCGGGGGTATGGGAATCCGTTCAATGGGCCGTCGGGGCCGACGGCGTGGCTGGCGCCGCTGTATCCGCTGCTGGTGGCGCTGGGGTTCAAGCTGCTGGGGGTGTATAGCAAGGGCGCGGCGATCTTCGTGATGGTGTGCGACAGCGCGTTCTCGGCGGGAACGGCGATGGCGGTGTACGAGATGGCGGCGCGGTGTTTCGATGCGCGGGGGATTGCGCGGCGAGGGGCGAAGACAGGGGCGCCGGTGGCGATGTGGTCGGCGTGGATCTGGGCGCTGGATCCGGGGGCGATGCAGTATGCGGTGCGGTGGATCTGGGAGATGTCGCTGTCGACGTTCTTGTTTGCGTGGGTGCTGGTGGTGGCGCTGCGGTTGCGGGGCGTGGGGGAGAAGCAGGAAGCAGGAAGTGGGAAACAGGAAGTAGGGTTGTGGCTGGTGTTTGGGGGGTTGTGGGGGTTGGTGGGATTGTCGAATCCTTCGTTGTTGATTTGCTTGCCGGCGGCGATGGTGTGGGTGGCTTGGCCGGAGTTGCGGGAGAGACGGTTGGGTGGGAGGACGGTGGCGGGGTGGGGGCTGACGTGTGCGGCGTTTGCGTTGGTGATGGCTCCGTGGGTGGTGCGGAATGAGCGGGTGCTGCATGCGTTTGTGCCGACGCGGAGCAATTTGGGGGTGGAGCTGTACGACTCGACGCTGTGGTGGAATGATGTGTTTCCGTGGGGGTCGGCGATGCCGATGTGGGCGGGGGATCCGGAGTTTCGGGAGTTTGTGCGCATGGGCGAGGTGCCGTTCGCGAAGATGCGGCAGAGGGAGGCGGTGGAGCGGATCCGGGAGCGGCCGGGGACGTTTGCGCGGTACGCGGTGGACCGGTTTTTCTTTTACTGGGACGACACGCCGCACTTTACCGACAAGCTGGTGGGCGAGTTCTTTCGCCGGGCGCAGTATGTGTTTGCGAGCTTGTGCGGTTTGATGGGGCTGGGGCTGATGCTGCGGCGGAGGGTGGAAGGTGCCGGGTTGTTGGCGATCTGCTTTGTGCTGGTGCCGGTGCCGTATTACCTGGTGACGGTGCAGGCGCGGTTTCGGCATCCGCTGGAGCCGTTGATTGCGGTGCTGGGGGTGTACCTGTTTCGGTCGGTGGAAGGGCGCGGGGTGCGGCATGGTTGACGCGGTGCGCGAGAGCGGTGAGATGGGACGAGGCCGGGTGTGGTGGCAGCGGCCGTGGATGATCTTCTGGGTGGGGTTTGCGGTGCGGGTGATCGTGATCCTGGTGGGGCATACGTACCGGATTCGGACGGGGCAGGGGAACTTCGACTTCGGGTTCGAGGCGGGGAGGATTGCGCGGTCGCTGGCGACGGGGCAGGGGTATGCGAACCCGTTCAATGGGGTGTCGGGGCCGACGGCGTGGCTGCCGCCGGTGTATCCGCTGCTGATGGGCGCGGCGTTCAAGGTGTTTGGGGTGTATACGCGGGGGGCGGCGCTGGCGTTGATGGTGATGGACAGCGCGTTCTCGGCGGCGATTGTGCCGGCGGTGTATGAGATTGCGGCAAGGTGTTTTGATGCGCGGGGGATGGCGCGGCGGGCGGCGAGGGTTGGGGCGCCGGTGGCGGTGTGGTCGGCGTGGATGTGGGCGGTGTATCCGGCGGCGCTGCAGTATGCGGTGCATTGGATCTGGGAGATGTCGGTTACGGCGTGCCTGTTTAGCTGGGCGGTGGTGGTGGCGCTGCGGCTGCGGGGGGTGGGGGAAGAAGAGCAGGGATTAGGGATTAGGGAACAGGGATCAGGCGAGCGACCACAAATGCTGTGGTTTGTGCTGGGGGTGTTGTGGGGGTTGATTGCGCTGACGAATGCTTCGCTGCTGCTGTGTCTGCCGGCGATGATGGTGTGGGTGGCGTGGCCGGAGGTGCGTCGGTGGAGGTTGCGTGGGAAGACGGTGGCGGGGGCGGTGCTGACGTGCGTGGCGTTTGCGGCGGTGCTGGCGCCGTGGGTGGTGCGGAATGAGCGGGTGATGGGTGCTCCGGTGTTGACGCGGGATAACTTTGGCACGGAGCTGTATGAGTCCACGCTGGAGCGGAACGATGGGTTTCCGTGGGGGACGACGGTGCCGCTGTGGACGGGGGATCGGGAGTACAGGCAGTACGTGGGGATGGGGGAGATTGCGTTTGCGAGGATGCGCGGCGAGGAGGCGAAGGCGCGGATTCGGGCGAGGCCGTGGCGGACGGCGAAGTGGACGCTGGACCGGTTTCTGTTTTTCTGGGACGGGACGCCGCATCCGGCGGAACGGCATCCGGTGGGAGAGTATCTAAGGCAGTTGAGTTATTGCTTTTTGAGTGTGTGCGGTTTGCTGGGGCTGGGGCTGATGCTGCGGCAGAGGGTTGAAGGGGCGGGATTGTTTGCGCTGATCTTTGCGCTGCTGCCGCTGCCATACTACCTGGTGACGGTGCAGCCGAGGTTTCGGCATCCGATGGAGCCGTTGATTGCGGTGCTGGCGGTGTTTCTCTTCCGCTCCGCGGAAGAGAAGCGTGTAGAGGGTAGAGAGTAGAGGGTAGAGAAGGCGATGCAGAAGCGAGAGGTGTTGGTGACGGGGGCTTCGGGGTTCTTTGGCGGCGTGCTGAAGCGGCGGCTGCTGGAGGAGGGGTTCGCTGTTACCAATATTGATTTGGTTCGCGATGAGGATGCGGGGGCTGAGGGGCTGACCAGTGTGCAGGGGGATATTCGCGATGCGGGGTTGCTGGCGCGGATGTTTGCGGAGCACAAATTTGAGGCGGTGTTTCATTGTGCGGCGATGCTGGCGCATGACGTGAAGGATGAGACGCTGCTGTGGACTTCGAATGTGGATGGGACGCGGCTGGTGGCGGAGGCGGCGCTGGCGGCGGGCGTGACGAAGATGGTGAACATCTCGTCGAACTGCTTGTGGGCCGAGGGGTTTGGACGGCCGGTGACGGAGGAGGATGTGCCGGCGCCGGTGGAGCTGTATGGGCGGTCGAAGCTGCAGGCGGAGCGGGAGCTGGCGGCGATCGTGGAGAGGCGGCCGGAGTTCAAGGTGGTGACGCTGCGGTGTCCGACGATTATTGATAGCGGGCGGCTGGGGCTGCTGGCGATCCTGTTCGAGTTTATCGAGGATGGGAAGAAGGTCTGGGTGGTGGGGGATGGGTCGAGCCGGTACCAGTTTATTTATGCGCAGGATCTGGCGACGGCTTGTCTTCTTTGTTTGCAGTATGAGGCGTCGAATTTATTTCATATTGGCTCCGAGGATGTGCCGACGATGCGCGGGATGTATGAGAGCGTGATTCGGGCGGCGGGGAGCAGGGCGCGGGTGGCGTCGCTGCCGCGGAGGCCGACGATTGCGATGATGCAGCTGGCGCATAAGCTGGGGGTGTCGCCGCTGGGGCCGTATCACTATCGGATGATTGCGGAGAGTTTTGTGTTTGATACGGCGAGGATTCGGAGAGAGCTGGGATGGGTGCCGACGCTGACGAATGAGGAGATGATGCTAAGGGCGTTCTCGTACTATAGCGAGAACCGGAAGGCGATTCATGCGAGGACGGATGTGTCGGCGCACTCGAAGGCGGCGCCGATGGGGGTGATTCGGTTGCTGAAGTGGATTTCGTAGGGGCAGGCAGAAGAGAGTGAGAAGCGGAGATGCGGGAGATGCCCACTACGCGTGGGGCGGCAACTTCGTTGCGGGCAGAGGCCTTCGGCTGGGCGCTCCCGTTGGTCGCGAACGAAATCTGGTTGCCGACCAACGGAAGGCCCACGCGAAGCAGTAACAAGGCGTGCGAACGCCCGCTCCACGCGCAGTGGGCTCGTCCGGCAGGACAGTGATCGTAGGGGCAGAAGGTAGAGTGTAGAGAGTAGAGGGGTGCGAATGGGACCGAAGATTTTGGTGCAGAGGTTGTTGCCGGCGGCGCAGATGCCGCGGTATGCGCATGCGGGTGCTTATGGGGATCTGGCGGCGGATCTGTTTGCGGCGGAGGCGGCGGTGCTGGCTCCGGTGGGGCGAGGCGGGGTCGACGCTGGCGGTGAGGACGGGGCTGGCGATGGAGCTGCCGTCGACGCATGGGGCGCTGGTGGAGGACCGGTCGGGGCTGGCGGTAAGAGGGATTACGACGCTGGCGGGGGTGATCGATCCGGGGTATCGCGGGGAGTTGAAGATCGTGCTGACGAATCTGACCAGCGAGCCGCAGATGGTGGCGCCGGGACATCGGATTGCGCAGTTGAGGATCGTGGAGAGAATCCAGGCGGTGTTCGAAGAGACGGACATGCTGGCGGAGGCGCCGCGGGGGGTTGCGGGGTTTGGTTCGACGGGGGCGTGAGGGGGGATTGGCGCGCTGATTGCAAAGTGATTGCGGCGCAAAAGTTTTCGTGGGGATTCACGGAATTTCAATCAATCGGTGGAACCGCAGGGATGGAGAAGCCGTACCTCTGAACATCAAGAGCTTCTCTGAACCATGGCAGAGACCCTCTCAAATCATCAGATGTATGGAGAGACTCGCATGCGTTCACTCATTCTTACCCTTGCCCTTGCTGCGCCGTTGAGCGCAGTCGCAGCCGCCCCAAGCTATAGCAACCCGTTAAATAACATGCATCACCAGAAGGCTCAGGAAGTGTTCATGACGTTTGTGAACTACACGGTGCAGGACCGCGAGGTGCAGCTTGGGGATCATGTCGTACAAGATTCCATCGCGTCGGGATCGTGCATGTGTATGCGCCGGTTGGAACGCCCGGTGTTTGTGTACAGCCAGACGAATTCGAAGGTGAACGGCCAGGAGCTGATGCTGCGTGTCGGCGAACGATCAGGACCGGAGCATCCTGCTGCAGTAGGGTGCTCGGAGATAGAGCGGCGGGTGAGCGAGTTCCCGCCGCCGGCGCGTGGAGATTTCACAAAGCGGCTCAACTCGCTGGGGCATCCTATACTTAGTGCAGATGCCTGAGGAACCCTTTGACGTTACGGACGCGGAGCGAGAGGCGAGTCTCTCTCCGGCGGCGGTAGCGGCGGGGACGGCGGGGCTGGTGCCGGCCAGGACGGCGGGCGGCGAGGGCCGGCGATCGTTTCGCAGCGACCAGGTGTGGAGCTACTTTGGGCCGGCGTTTGTGGCCTCGGTCGCGTATATCGATCCGGGAAATTTTTCGACCAACATCCTGGGCGGAAGCCAGTTCGGGTATCGGCTGCTGTGGGTGCTGTTGTGGTCGAACCTGATGGCGATCCTGATTCAATACCTGGCGGCCAAGCTGGGGATTGTGACCGGGCTGACGCTGCCGCAGAACTGCAGGAAACATTTTTCGAAGCGGGCTTCGATCTTCCTGTGGGTGTGCGCGGAGGTGTCGGCGGTGGCGACCGACCTGGCGGAGTTTCTGGGAGCGGCGCTGGGGCTGGATCTGTTGATTGGGCCGGCGCTGCTGGCGCATGGCATCTCGCTGACGGGCGGCCTGTTTGTGTCGGCGCTGCTGGCGACGGTGGCGGTGTTTGGGATCCTGGCGCTGGATCTGATGGGCTTCCAGTGGCTGGAGCGCGGGATCATGGCGTTCGTCGGGGTGATTGGGCTGTGCTACGGGTTTGAGGTGTTCCTGGTGCATCCGGACTGGCATCGCGCGTTTGTGGCGACGATCCTGCCGACGTTCGATGTGCATGGGGCTGTGGCGCTGCGGGGAAGTGTATTTGCGGCGGTGGGGATGCTGGGAGCGACGGTGATGCCGCATGTGATCTATCTGCACTCGGCGCTGGTGCAGCCGCGGCTGAGCGAGCTGCAAGCCGGCGGAGCCGGCAGGCGATGCCGGAGGTGCTGCGGAAGTTTCTGAAGTTTGAGCTGGTGGATGTGTTTGTCGCGATGAATGGGGCGTGGCTGATTAACTCGGCGATGATCGTGATGGCGGCGGTGGTGATGTTCAAGGGGCCGGCGTATTACCCGACGATTCAGGACGCGTTCCACACGCTGGGGCCGCTGCTGGGACGGGGCGCGGCGGTGGTGTTTGCGGTGGCGCTGCTGTGCTCGGGGCTGTCGAGCTCGACGGTGGGGGTGATGGCGGGGCAGGTGATTATCGAGGGATTTCTGAAGATCAAGTTTCCGATCTTTCTGCGGCAGGTTTATCACGGTGATTCCGGCGCTGATGGTGATTGGGATGGGCAGCGATCCGCTGAAGATTCTGAATGACTCGCAGGTGCTGCTGAGCTTCACGCTGCCGGCGGCGCTGATTCCGCTGCTGCTGCTGACCAACAAGGCGGGGGTGATGGGAGAGTTCAAGAGCGCGCTGCGGATGCGGGTGGCGGGGTGGACGGTGGCGGGGATTATTGTGGCGCTGAATGCGGTGCTGCTGGTGGAGATGGCGCTGGGGTGAGGGGGAGACAGGGGATAGATAGGTTTAGGACAACCCGAAAGAAGAAGGGCTCGCCGGGATGGCGAGCCCTTCTTGTTTGGGGGGCTGGACCCTGGACCCTGCCTCGGGTTAGCGGGGGTGGTTGTTGTCCTGGTGCGGCGCGGGTGCGGGACGGGACTGGGGAGCGGGGCGGGGAGCCGGTGCGGCGCGTTGGGGAGCGGGCGCTGGGCGAGGAGCGGGGGCGCTGCGTTGCATCGGGGCGGCTCGTTCCTGGGGCATGGGGCGCTCCTGGGGTGCGGGGCGAGGAGCGGGTGCGGCGCGTTGTTCGGGCATGGCACGTTGTTCGGGCATCGCGCGTTGTTGCGGCATGGTGCGCTGCTGCTGCGGCGGCATGGTGCGCTGCTGCTGTTGAGGCATGGCGCGCTGCTGCGGGGCGGGGGCGCTGCGCTGGATGGGGGCGGGGCGCTCCTGCTGGACGGGGGCGCTACGCTGCTGGGGCATCGTGTGCTGTTGGGGCATGGTGCGCTGAGGTTGCTGGGGCATGGTGCGCTGTTGCATCGCCGGAGCGCCGCGCTGCTGCATTGCGGGAGCGCCGCGCTGTTGCATTGCCGGAGCGCCGCGCTGTTGCATCGCCGGAGCGCCGCGCTGTTGCATTGCGGGAGCACCACGCTGCTGCTGGGGCATGGGGGCTCCGCGTTGTTCAGGGGTATTGGCGTGCTGGGCCATGGTGGCGCGGACCTGGTTGGCGTGCTGCTGCTCCTGGACCACGGCCGCGGGAGGAGCGGCGATGGGGCGGGCGGCGACGGGACGGGCGGAGGCGACCTCGGCGGGCCTGCCGTGGTTGGCGGAGTAGAACTGCTGCCTGTTCTGAGCGGCGGCCTGGGCGACCTGGCGCTGCTCGGGGAGCGCGGCGGCGTGGGTTTCGTGCAGGGCGGCCATCTCGGAGGGACGGGGACGGACGTTGATGCCGCCGTTGCCTCCGTTGTAGCTCACGCGATTCTGGATGTGGCCGGAGTAGCGGACGTTGTTGTAGACGACGGGGTGGTCATAGGTGTAGCCGCCGCGGCCGACGTTGGTGACGGCGCGGTTGTAGTAGAAGTCGTTGCCGTGCCAGTAGCCGCCGAAGTAGCCGATGCCGATGTAGCCATAGCCGTAGTCGATCCCACCGTAGTAGCCGATGTGGGGGCCCCAGTAGCCGGGATGGAAGCCGTAGCGGCCGTGGTAGTAGCCCCAGTAGGGAGGCGTCCAGAGGGCGCCGTAGTAGGGGGGCGGGCACCAGGCTCCGGGAACCCAGTAGTAGCCGCCGTCACCCCAGGCCCAGTAGCCGGGGGTCCAGATGTAGTTGGGGTCGGGGGCGGGGGGCTGATCGTAGTCGGGGAGGGGCGGCGGGGGCTGGTCGGTGTAGTCGACGGCATCTTCGCCGGCGTATTCGTCGGCCTGGTCCTGGTCGTTATAGCCCTGGACGACGGGGGCGGGCGGCTGTTGCTGGTAGCTCTCGCCCTGCTGCTGGGGGGTGTAGGAGGAGCTGGAGCCGAGGACCTGGGTGTTGGAGGCGGGGGCGAGGTTGGCGTCGGCGGGATCGGTGTCGGACCGGCGGGGGCCGTGCCGTTGTTGATGGCGGCGGTGTTGGCGGCGTTGTTGGAGCTGCTGCTCTTGCAGCCGGTGAAGCTGACGGCGAGCAGGGCGGAGGCGCCGAGAAGCCCAAGGGTGCGTGCAAGCGAGTATTTCGTCATAGTCGTACGAACTCCTGCGCGGCGAAAAAGTTTCTGTAGGGCTGCCGCGTATGCCGGTGAGATGCCGGGAGTGGGGCTGGGGGTGTTTGCTGGCAACAATTTGCGGGGAAAGGGGAGGGAGGGCGATGCCAAAGGTGAGGCTGTGGGCGTAAAATTCTACGCATGCAACGTGGCGTCCTCCAGATGCGCAGCGACCCCCGCGATCGGCCGGATGGCCGCCGGGACGTGACCCGGTCACGCAAGGTGAAGCGCTTTCTGCGGGGGCATCATGATCGCGGCCGTTCCTGCTAAGACCGCGCGCCGTCGTTCCTGTCGACAACGCGTACCCCCCTCTCCCGCACAAGTAGATTTCAGCCGCGCGCTTGTTTGCGGTGCGCTGCTATGCCACACAGAGCTTCGTTACCCATTCGTTCCCAGCCACAGAGGAGAAGACAGCAATGCCGAACGCAACGTACGAGAAGACCGGACACCCTAACAGCTTCAAGGCCGCCGCAACGCTTGAGAGCGGCAAGCAGACGGTGAACTACTTCAAACTGAGCGCGCTGGAGGGCGTGAACCTGGCGCGGCTGCCGTACTCGCTGAAGATCCTGCTGGAGAACCTGCTGCGCTGCGAAGACGGCAAGACGGTGACGGCGGATGACATTCGCTTCCTGGCGAGCTGGGATCCGAAGGCGGAGCCGTCGCGGGAGATTGCGTACATGCCGGCGCGGGTGCTGATGCAGGATTTTACGGGCGTGCCGGCGGTGGTGGACCTGGCCGCGATGCGCGATGCGATGAAGGCGCTGGGCGGAGGGCAGGCGGAGATTGAGAAGATCAACCCGCTGGTGCCGGCCGAGCTGGTGATCGACCACAGCGTGCAGGTGGATGAGTATGGCAGTGCGTACTCGTATGACTTGAATGCGGCGCTGGAGTTTACGCGCAACCGCGAGCGCTATGCGTTTCTGAAGTGGGGGCAGACGGCGTTCCATAACTTCTCGGCGGTGCCGCCGGGGATGGGGATCTGTCACCAGGTGAATCTGGAGTACCTGGCGCGGGTGACGTTTACCAAGACGGAGGCCGACGGCAGCGTGACGGCGTATCCGGACACGCTGGTGGGGACGGACTCGCACACCACGATGATCAATGGGCTGGGCGTGCTGGGATGGGGCGTGGGCGGCATTGAGGCAGAGGCCGCGATGCTGGGGCAGCCGGTGAGCATGCTGGTGCCGCAGGTGGTCGGGTTCCGGCTGGAAGGGAAGTTGAAAGAGGGAACGACGGCTACGGATCTGGTGCTGACGGTGACGGAGGCGCTGCGCCGGCACGGCGTGGTGGGCAAGTTTGTGGAGTTCTACGGGCCGGGGATCAGCGAGCTGCCGCTGGCGGATCGGGCGACGATTGCGAACATGGCTCCGGAGTATGGAGCGACGTGCGGAATCTTCCCGGTGGACGCGGAGACGGTGAAGTATCTGCGGCTGACGGGACGGACCGAGGAGCAGATTGCGCTGGTGGAGGCGTATTACAAGGCGCAGGGGCTGTTCCACACGGCGGGTGCTCCGGAGGCCGAGTACAGCTCGACGCTGTCGCTGGATCTGAGCACGGTGGAGCCGAGCGTGGCCGGGCCGAAGCGGCCGCAGGATCGGGTGCTGCTGTCGAAGACGCCGGCGAGTTTTGCGTCGAAGCTGCCGGAGCTGCAGGGACCGAATGCGAACCGGAGTGCGGTGCGGCAGATGGTGCGCTGGGAGGGCGAGGGCGGGCATGCGTCGCAGGACGGCAACCTGTCGAGCTCGGTGGGCGTGATGGAGGCGGAGACCGATGAGGACGCGATGCACTCGGTGGAGACGCGGTTCGGTGTGAAGCCGGAGAAGTATCTCAGCGACGGCTCGATTGTGATTGCGGCGATTACGAGCTGCACGAACACCAGCAATCCGTACGTGATGGTGGCGGCGGGACTGCTGGCGAAGAAGGCGGTGGAGGCGGGGCTGACGATGCCGCCGTGGGTGAAGACGTCGCTGGCGCCGGGATCGCGGGTGGTGACGGACTACTACACGCGGGCGGGGCTGCTGCCGTATCTGGACGCGCTGCGGTTCAACGTGGTGGGGTATGGGTGCACGACGTGCATTGGGAACTCGGGACCACTGCCGACGGATGTGTCGAAGGCGATTGAGGAGCATGGGCTGGTTGCGGTGAGCGTGCTGAGCGGCAACCGGAACTTTGAGGGAAGGATTTCGCCGGAGGTGCGGGCGAACTACCTGATGAGCCCGCCGCTGGTGGTGGCCTATGCGCTGGCAGGGCACATCTCGCATGACTTCGAGAAGGATGCGCTGGGCAAGGGCAAGGATGGACAGCCGGTGTATCTGAAGGACATCTGGCCGTCGCAGAAGGAGGTGTCGGATACGGTGGCGAGCTGCATTGATTCGACCATGTTCCGGACGCAGTATGCGACGGTGAGCGATGGCGACACCAACTGGCAGCATCTGAAGTTTCCGCTGGGCGAGACGTATGGGTGGGAGAAGGATTCCACGTACATCCGGAAGGCTCCGTACTTTGATGGCATGCCGGCGACGCCGGCGGAGGTGAAGGAGATTGCCGAGGCGCGGGTGTTGGCGGTGCTGGGCGATTCGGTGACGACGGATCATATCTCTCCGGCGGGTTCGATCAAGCAGAACGGGCCTGCGGGGCAGTATCTGACGGCGCATGGGGTGAAGCCTGCGGACTTCAACTCGTATGGGTCGCGGCGCGGGAACCATGAGGTGATGGTGCGCGGAACGTTTGCCAATGTGCGGCTGCGGAATAGATTGGCTCCGGGAACGGAGGGCGGCGTGACGCGGTTGCTGCCCGAGGGAACGGGGATGAGCATCTACGACGCCAGCGTGGAGTATGCGAAGCGGGGAACGCCGCTGGCGATCCTGGCGGGCAAGGAGTACGGTTCGGGCTCGAGCCGGGACTGGGCGGCGAAAGGCCCATGTTTGCTGGGGATTCGGTTTGTGATTGCGGAGAGCTATGAGCGCATTCACCGGTCGAACCTGGTAGGGATGGGGATTCTGCCGCTGCAGTTCGAGGCGGGCGCGAGCGTGGAATCGCTGGGATTGACGGGCGAGGAGACGTTCACGCTGGGCACGAAGCCGGGCGAGCTGAAGGCGATGCTGGACTCGAAGTTCGAGGGCGGCAAGACGCTGACGGTGGTGGCGACGGCGGCCGATGGGACGAAGAAGACGTTCCCGGTGACGGTGAGAATCGATACGCCGCAGGAGATTCTCTACTACCAGCACGGAGGGATTCTGCAGTACGTGCTGCGGCAGTTGGCGGGGAAGGCGTAGGGCAGGAAGCAGGCAAGCGTGAGGAAAGAACCAGAGTCGCACATAACCAGATAGGGTACGGACGGCGAGCCAGAGGTTGGGGCTCGCCGTTTTTCGTGGGGGAGTGGCGGGTTCGGGGGTAGCATGGAGGGGATGACGACGGAGATGTCAGAACGACGGATGTATCTGCCGGAGATCCTTGCGCATACGCGCACGGTGGTGGCGGAGCGCAAGGCGGCGGCGGATATGCGATCGCTGGAGGCGGCGGCGGCGCGGCATGTTCCGCGCGGGTTTGCGCGGGCGCTGCGGGCGCGCAAGGGCCATGGGATGGCGGTGATTGCGGAGCTGAAGAAGGCGTCGCCGTCGAAGGGACTGATCCGGGATACGTTTGAACCGGTGGAGATTGCGCTGCAGCTGGAGGCGGGTGGGGCGACGGCGCTGAGCGTGCTGACGGACGAAAAATTCTTTCAAGGGTCGCTGGAGAATCTGCGAAGGGCGAGCGCGGCGGTGTGGCTGCCGTGCCTGCGCAAGGACTTCATGGTGGACGAGTTCCAGATGCTGGAGGCGCGGGCGAATCGCGCGGACGCGGTGTTGTTGATCGTCGCGGCGTTGACCGACGCCGAGTTGAAGAGGCTGCGGGCGAGTGCGAAATCGTATGGCCTGGATGTGCTGTGCGAGGTGCACGACGCGGAGGAGCTGGAGCGCGCGCTGGAGCTGGAGTGCGAGTGCGTGGGTGTGAACAGCCGCGATCTGCGGACGTTTGAGGTGTCGCTGGAGCGCGCCTGCGAGCTGGCGCAGAGGCTGCCGAAGAGCGCGGTGCGGGTGGCGGAGAGCGGGATCCATACGCAGGGGGACATGCGGAAGCTGAGCGCGGCGGGGTATGAGGCGTTCCTGATTGGGGAGTCGCTGATGCGGGAGTCGAAGCCGGGTGGAGCGCTGGCGAGCCTGCTGCGCGGCGGTCTGAACCAAGTCAACGTTTATTGAGATCCATGTTGATTACGATCCATGTTTATTAAGATCTGCGCGAACACGAACCTGGAGGATGCGTCTGCTGGCGGCGGAGCTGGGCGTGGAAGCGGTGGGGTTTGTGTTTGCGCCGAGCAAGCGGAGGGTGACCGCGGAGCAGGTGGCGGCGATTACGCGCGGGCTGCCGGAGAGTGCGCAGACGCTCAGCCGGGTGGGGGTGTTTACGTCGACCGACGCTCGGGAGATTCTGGAGGCGGCGAAGGTTGCCGGGCTGACCGCGGTGCAGCTGCATAGCGCGTTCGATGCGCAGCTGGTGGATGCGATCGATGCGGGGAGCGGCGGCGGGCTGCACGTGGTGCAGGTGATCGACGTGCCGGCGGAGATGGATGTGGAGGAGCTGCGGGATCGGTTGACGGCGGTGTTGCGGCATCCGTATGAGCTGGTGGCGCTGCTGGATGCGTCGCATGGGGGCGTGTCGGGCGGGACGGGGAAGAGCTTTGATTGGGAGCGCACGGCGAAGGTGGTGCGCGAGGTGCAGGAGGCGACCGGGGGACGGGTGATGGTTGCGGGCGGCCTGGATGCGGAGAATGTGGGCGAGGCGATTCGGGTGTTTGCGCCGTGGGGTGTGGATGTGGCGAGCGGTGTGGAAGCGTCGCCGGGGAAGAAGGATGCGGAGAGGATGCGGCGGTTTGTGAAGGCGGCGCGCGGGGGTGGGGCGGGCGAGGGTTAGCGGCGCGGTGTTCGTTGCGGCGGCCGAGTTGCGGAGGTGCGGCGGCCGGTGTAGAGTGGAAACCATGAAGTTTTTCTTCAGCCCGCGATTTACCCCGTCGTACCGCTACTGGCGTCTCGTAGCGGCATCGGTGGAGTAGCATCGCACGGAGCTGAAGCGTAGAGCCTGCGATCTCTAGATTCCCCGAGCCGCGACCGAAAAGGTTGCGGCTTTCGTGTTTTAGAGGCCAGTGGGTAGTGAGTAGTTTGCGAGGGCAAGCGATGAGTTCGATAGCGACGATGGTTCGGCCGGCGGGTGTGGCGGCGAATAGTACGCCGGGACGATTTGGGGCGTATGGCGGGCGGTATGTTCCGGAGACGCTGATGGCGGCGCTGCTGGAGCTGGATGCGGCGTATGCGGAGGCGCAGGCGGATGCGGCGTTTCACGCGGAGTTGGACGGGCTGTTGAAGGATTATTGCGGGCGTCCGACGCCGCTGTATTTCGCGAAGCGGCTGACCGAGACGCTGGGTGGGGCGAAGATTTATCTGAAGCGCGAGGACCTGCTGCATACCGGGGCGCACAAGATTAATAACGCGCTGGGGCAGGGCTTGCTGGCGCGGCGGATGGGGAAGCAGCGGATTATTGCGGAGACGGGCGCGGGGCAGCATGGGGTGGCGACGGCGACGGTGTGTGCGCTGTTCGGGCTGGAGTGCGTGGTCTACATGGGCGAGGAGGACATGCGGCGGCAGGAGCTGAATGTGTTCCGGATGCGGCTGCTGGGGGCCGAGGTGCGCGGGGTGGGGTCGGGCTCGGCGACGCTCAAAGATGCGATCAACGAGGCGATGCGGGACTGGGTTACGAATGTTCGGAACACGTTTTATATCCTGGGGAGCGCGCTGGGGTCGCATCCGTATCCGACGATTGTGCGGGATTTTCAGCGCGTGATTTCGAAGGAGATGAAGCGGCAGATCCTGGAGCACGAAGGGCGGCTGCCGGATGCGGTGATTGCGTGCGTGGGGGGCGGGTCGAATGCGATTGGGGCGTTCTATGAGTTTCTGCCGGAGCCGAATGTGGCGCTGATTGGCGTGGAGGCCGGCGGGCGCGGGACGGCGCTGGGCGAGCATGCGGCGAGGTTTGCGCCCAATGGCGGCGGGGTTCCGGGGGTGTTGCAGGGGACGTACAGCTATGTGCTGCAGGATGCGGCGGGGCAGATTGCGGCGACGCACTCGGTGAGCGCGGGGCTGGATTATGCGAGTGTGGGGCCGGAGCATGCGATGCTGCATGATTCGGGGCGGGCGACGTATACCTCGGCTACGGACGAGAGGCGCTGGAGGCGGTGAGGGTGCTGAGCGGACGGAGGGGATTATTCCGGCGCTGGAGAGTGCGCATGCGATTGCCGAGGTGATGAAGGTGGCGCCATGAAGGAGGGGGAAGGAAAAGATTGTGGTGGTGAATGTGAGCGGGCGCGGGGATAAGGATATTGGGATTTTGACGCGCGAGATGAAATTGGAAGGAGCAGCTGCTAGCTTCTAGCTGCCAGCTTCTAGCGAAAGGCTAGGAGCGAAACGCTGGAGGCCGGGGGGCCGAAAAATATGGCGATTGAGTTCAAGAAGAAACCGGGGTTGGTGATTTACCTGACGGCGGGTGATCCCGATTTGGCGACGACGCGGGAGATGGCGATTGCGGCGATCGATAATGGGGCCGATGTGATTGAGCTGGGGGTGCCGTTCAGTGATCCGCTGGCGGATGGGCCGGTGATTCAGCGGGCGAGTGAGCGGGCGGTGGCGAAGGGGACGCGGCTGACCGATGTGCTGGGGATCTGCAAGGAGATTCGGGCGGCGCGGGCGGAGGCAGGGATTATTTTGTTCAGCTATCTGAATCCGGTGCTGCAGATGGGTCTGGAGAATTTCGCGAAGGCGGCGAAGGAGGCGGGTGCGGATGGGGTGCTGCTGACCGACATGATTGTCGAAGAGGCGGAGGAGTATCTGCGGATCGTGCATGCGCACGGGTTGATGCCGGTGTTCCTGGCGGCTCCGACGAGTCCTGATGCCCGGCTGAAGGCGATTGCGGAGAACTCGCAGGGGTTCGTGTATGCGATCTCGCGGGTGGGGATTACGGGGACGCAGGCGGAGCTGGCGAGTGACGCGCGGGGGCTGGTGGAGCGGCTGAAGAAGTTTACGACGTTGCCGATTGCGCTGGGGTTTGGGGTGTCGACGCCGGAGCATGTGCGGGCGGTGGGAGAGTTTGCGGATGCGGCGGTGGTGGGGAGCGCGGTGGTCGGCTTGATCGAAAAAGCTACATCCGAAGGACGTGCGGGCGATGTGCCCAGGGCGGTTGGAGAGTTTGTTCGCAGCTTGAGCGGAGGAGTTAAGCGTGCATGAACGTGGGGTTGAACACGTATCATTGCATCGGGCTATTAAACGCGCGGCGGCGGTTGGCTCCGCGCAGCAACCCAGTCTGGGGCAGGTGCAATGCGCTACGTCCAGACTATCTTCTGGTGCATGAGGCAGCATGGACATTTCGGATTGGCGGAACAAGATTGACGGGCTGGATGAGCAGATCGTCCAGTTGCTTTCTCAACGCGCGGCAGCAGCAGTTGAGATTGGGAAGCTGAAGGCAAAGATCAACGTTCCGATCTATGAGCCGCAGCGCGAGCAGACCGTGTTCGAGCACGTGCGGAGAGTGAATCCGGGACCGTTGACCGACGCGCAGGTGCAGGATGTGTACGAACGGGTGATGGATGTGATGCGCGCCTTGCAGCGTCAGGAACCGTGAGGCGAGATGCGAGATTTCGAGATGCGAGATGCGAGATGCGAGATTTCGAGAGGCGAGAGGCGAGAGGCGAGAGGCGAGAGGCGAGATGCGAGAGGCTAGGAGCTAGGAGTTAGAGGCTGGGAGCTAGAGGCAAAGGCTCGATGCGGGATATGGTTTCGCGGCAGGTTGAGTGGTTGGCCGTGGTGCCGGGCAGTAAAAAATTTTATTGAGAACGACAGAGGGATCCAGTGATGATCGTCGCGATGCAGGACAAGGCCACCGATGAACAGATACAGCATGTGATTGAGCGGATGGTGGAGTTGGGATTCAATGTCCACCGGACAACGGGTGAGACGCAGACCATTCTTGCGGGAGTGGGAACGCCGGCGCACTTCGAGGTGACGGAGTTCCAGGTACTCTCGGGTGTGCACCAGGCGTATCGGATCTCGTCGCCGTACAAGCTGGCGGGACGCGGGTTCCGGCCGGAGGGTACGCGGATTACGTTTCCGAACGGCGTGGTGGTGGGCGGCGAGGAAGTCGTCATCATGAGCGGGCCGTGCTCGGTGGAGAGCCGCGAGCAGATTCGGCTGAGCGCGCAGCAGGTGGCGGCGGCGGGCGGACAGTTTCTGCGCGGAGGCGCGTTCAAGCCGCGCAGCTCGCCGTACAGCTTCCAGGGCATGGGGCTGGAGGGGCTGAAGCTGCTGCGCGAGGTCTCCGATGAGGCGGGGCTGCTGGTGATCACCGAGGTGATGGAGATCTCGCAGATCGAGCTGATGCTGCCGTACATCGACTGCTTCCAGGTGGGAGCGCGGAATATGCAGAACTTCAATCTGCTGCGCGAGCTGGGGCATGTGCGCAAGCCGGTGCTGCTGAAGCGCGGGATCGCGGCGACGATTGAAGAGGTGCTGCTCAGTGCTGAGTACATCCTGTCAGGTGGAAATTACGACCTGATGCTGTGCGAGCGCGGGATTCGGACGTTCGAGACGTACACGCGGAACACGTATGACGTGTCGGCGATCCCGGTGCTGAAGAAGCTGACGCATCTGCCGGTGCTGGGCGATCCGTCGCACGGTGTGGGCAAGCGCGACCTGGTGCCGCCGATGGCGCTGGCGAGCGTGGCTGCGGGCGCGGATGGGTTGCTGATGGAGATGCATCCGAATCCGGATAAGGCGCTGTCGGATGGAGCGCAGTCGCTGTATCCGGAGGAGCTGACGAAGCTGGTGGAGAAGCTGCGCAGGCTGGCACCGATTGTGGATCGGACGATTGCTCCGGCGGTGTCGCAGATTCACGCATAGGAACACGGCATCAGACTGGGCTCAGGAACGATAAGGAGAGGCCTCTGCATCGGATTGTCGTCAAACTCGGAACGAACGTGATCATGCGGCACGATGGCAAGGTCGCGCTGGGGCTGCTGTGCGGGCTGGTGGAGCAGGTAGCCGAACTGCGGGCGCAGGGCATCGAGGTGCTGGTGGTGAGCTCGGGCGCGGTGGGCCTGGGGATGGAGCGGCTGGGGCTGCGGGAGCGGCCGACGGTGGTGGCGCAGATCCAGGCGTGCGCGGCGATTGGGCAGTCGCGGCTGATGTCGCTCTATGACGATGCGTTCGATCGGCTGGGGTGTCCGATTGCGCAGGTGCTGCTGACGGAGGATGACTTTCGCGATGCCACCAGGCACGCGAATCTGCGGGCGGCGCTGGATGCGTTGCTGACGATGGGGGTGATTCCGATCGTGAATGAGAACGATACGGTGTCGACGATTGAGCTGGACCGGGCGACGGATCTTCGGCCGCGCGAGAGGATCTTCGGGGACAACGACAAGCTGTCGGCGCTGCTGCTGAAGCATATTGGCGCGGATCTGCTGGTGCTGCTGTCGGATGTGGATGGGTTGTATGACCGCAATCCGACGGAGGCGGGGGCGTCGTTGCTGGAGCGGGTGGATGCGGTGGATGAGCGGATCCTGGCGCTGGCGGATGGGGTGAATGGGCGGGGGCGCGGGGGGATGATCTCGAAGCTGGAGTCGGCGCGCATTGTGCTGCATGCGGGCAAGCAGGTGATTATTGCGAACGGGCGGACGCCGCGGGTGCTGGAGAGGATTGTGGCGGGCGAGCGGGTGGGCACGCTGTTTACTCCGGTGCGCGAGCAGGTGCAGGAGTCCATCGCGGAGAAGGTTGCGCGATGAGTGCGGGGGCTTCGTCAGCCGGTGGCGTGCGGGCGATGGCCGAGGCGGCGAAGCGGGCTTCGCGGGTGCTGGCGGGGTTGGAGGACGAGCGACGGAATGCTGCGCTGGAGGCGATGGCGCGGGGGATGGAGGCGGCGAGTGGGGAGCTGCTGGCGGCGAATCTCGAGGACGTGCGCGCGGAGGGTGGGAGTTTAAGTGCGGCGACGTTGGCTCGGCTGAAGCTGGATGACGCGAAGCTGGGGGAGATGGCGGAGCAGGTGCGGTCGGTGGCCGCCCTGCCGGATCCATTGGGGAGAACACTGGACGCGATCGAGCTGGATGAAGGGCTGAATCTGCAGAGGGTAAGCGTGCCGCTGGGGGTGCTGGCGGTGATCTTTGAGGCGCGGCCGGATGCGGTGACGCAGATTGCGGCGTTGGCGATCAAGAGCGGCAATGCCGTGCTGTTGAAGCCGGGCAGCGAGGTGGTGGAGACGGCGGAGGCGCTGGTGCGGGTGCTGCGCGAGGCGCTGGTGAGCGCCGGGCTGCCGGAGGATGCGGTGTCGCTGGTGGTGGGGAGGGAGCAGACGCGGGAGCTGCTGGGGATGCATGGGCTGGTGGACCTGGTGATTCCGCGGGGGTCGAAGGAGCTGGTGGAGTATGTGCAGGCGAATACGCGGATTCCGGTGCTGGGGCATGCCGAGGGGGTGTGCCATATCTACGTGGACGAGAGCGCGGATGAGGCCGTGGCGCTGCGGGTGATTGAGGACGCCAAGACCGATTATCCGGCAGCGTGCAATGCGGTGGAGACGGTGCTGGTGCATCGCGGGATTGCGGCGGAGTTCCTGCCGCAGCTGGCGGAGCGGCTAAGGGCGAAGGGCGTGGCGCTGCATGGGGATGCGACGGTGCGGGAGCTGCTGCGCGGGGTGGAGGTGGAGCCGGGCGGGATCGGGACGGTTGCGGACTGGCATACGGAGTATGGGGAGCTGGCGGTGTCGCTGGGCGTGGTGGCGGGGGTGGAGGAGGCGATGGAGCATATCCACGCGCATGGGTCGGCGCATACGGAGAGCATGATTGCCGAGGATGCGGCGGTGGCGGAGTGGTTTCTGCGCGAGGTGGATGCGGCGAGCGTGATGCATAACGCGTCGACGCGGTTTGCGGATGGGTTTCGGTATGGGTTTGGCGCGGAGGTGGGGATCAGTACGAGCAAGCTGCATGCGCGCGGGCCGGTGGGGCTGGAGGGGTTGACGACGTACAAGTATGTGCTGCGGGGACGGGGGCAGGTGGCGGGGGACTATCGGGCGTCGAAGGAGACAGGGACGAGTGCGCGGGTGTTTACGCATAGGCGGGAGGGGCGATGAAGAAGGTGCTGATTGTGGGGACGGGGTTGATTGGGGCTTCGGTGGGGCTGGCGCTGAAGGCCAGTGGGTTTGAGGGCGAGGTTGCGGGGTGGGATGCGAGCGCGGAGGAGCTGCAGACGGCGTTGGGGTGCAAGGCGATCGATCGGGCGCTGGAGCGGCGCGAGGAGGTGCTGGAGACGGATGCGGAGGTGGTGGTGCTGGCGACTCCGGTGCTGCCGATATTGGACTGGATGCAGCAGCTGGCTCCCAAGCTGAAGGAGGGGCAGCTGGTGACGGATGTGGGGAGCACGAAGGGCGAGATTGTAGCGCTGGCGGGGAAGCTGTTTGGGCAGACCGGCGGCGCGCTGGCTGGCCGGGCGAGGTTTTTGCCGGGACATCCGATGGCGGGGAAGGAGTCGGGTGGGGCGGCGCTGGCGGAGGCGGATCTGTTTCGCGGGGCGACGTGGCTGTTTTGCCGGGGTGAGGGGTGGGCGGCCGAGGGCGAGCTGGAGATGGAGTGGCGGAAGGCTGTGGCGCGGATGGGCGCGGTGATGCGAGAGCTCGACCCGGCGCGGCATGACGAGGTGTGCGCGTGGGTGAGTCATCTGCCGCAGATGGTGTCGACGGCGATGAGCGCGATGCTGCAGGATGAGTTCGCGGGGGATCGCGAGGGGATGGCGGCGGTGCAGGCGATTGGAGGACGGGCGCTGCGGGAGATGACGCGGCTGGGGGCGAGCCCTTACAGCATGTGGCGGGATGTGGCGATGACCAATACGCGGGCGGTTGCGGATACGTTGGCCGCGCTGGAGCAGCGGCTGGCGCATGTGCGGGAGAACCTGAAGACTCCGGAGCTACGGGACGAGTTTGCGAAGGCGAACAGGTTCAAGAGCAGGGATTAGGGATTCGGCGCGTGCGGCTTGGTGAGGGTTGCGTCGAGGCTGTATTTGCCGGGGCCGGCGAGGATGAGGGTCAGCAGGGCGGCGAGGTAGAGGACGATGAGCTCGCCGTGGTCGGCGGCCTTGCCGAAGAAGACGAAGTGGTGCACGAAGGCCCATGCGGTGAGGATGTTGAGGAACGAGAAGGCGGCGGCCCAGCGGGTTCCCAGGCCGAGGAGGATGAGGAGGCTGCAGATGAAGTCGCCGAGGAAGGCGATGATCAGGCTTGGCGCCGCGCCGAGATGCAGCGGGTCGGGGAAGTGCGCGGACATGGCGCGGAAGTGCTCGATCTTTTCGAGGCCGTGCTTGAGCAGAAGGGTGCCGGCGGCGGTCAAACGCAGGGCGAGCAGGCCGGCGTCGTGACTCTCCGGCAGAGATTGCAGGGTGATCCAGCGTTTGAACATTTCTTGAACTCCCACCTGACGGGCGTCGCGCGCGGGGGCGTCGTCGCGTCGTCGGCTTATTTTAAGGCAAGTGGCTCGGTGGCTTTTGCAGAGGGACGCGGCGGGGACGAAGGTGGGGCGGTTGCGATAGGCTTGTGGCTCGAAACTGAGGCTGGTCCGGAGTGATCGCTATGCGGATGGGATGCGGGCGGGGTTTGGCGGTGGTGTGCTTGTGGGTGGGGGCTCCGGCGTTGTGGGCACAGGCGGGGACGGTGCCTTCTGCCGAGACGCAGCGGCATATCGAGCGGGTGGAGGCGGGGTTGGTGCCGCCGGTCATGGTGACGGGCGATGCGCATGCCGCGCATACGCTGCAGGAACGGATGGCGGCACTGCATGTGTCGGGGGTGAGTATCGCGGTCATTCACCATGGCGCGATTGAGTGGGCGCAGGGGTTTGGGGTGACGCGAGTGGGTGGGGCGGCGGTGACGGAGGGGACGCTGTTCCAGGCAGGGTCGATCAGCAAGCCGGTGGCGACGCTGGCGGCGCTGAAGCTGGTGCAGGAGGGAAAGCTGTCGCTGGATGCGGACGTGAACACGGAGTTGAAGAGCTGGAAGCTGCCGTATGGGCCGGAGGCGAAGGGGAAGATCGTCACGCTGCGGGAGCTGCTGACGCATACCGGCGGGACGACCGTGCATGGGTTTCCGGGGTACGCGGCGGGCGAGCCGGTGCCGACGCTGGTGCAGGTGCTGAATGGGGAGAAGCCGGCGAATACTCCTGCGATTCGGGTGGAGGCAGAGCCGGGGACGCGGTTGAATTATTCGGGCGGTGGGTTCACGATTGTGCAGCAGATGATGATCGACGCGAGTGGGGAGGCGTTTGCGAAGCTGTTGCAGGATACGGTGCTGGCGCCGATCGGGATGACGCACAGTACGTATGAGCAGCCGCTGCCGGGGGAGTGGAACGCGATGGCGGCGACACCGTATGAGGCGGATGGGCAGGCGGTGGTGGGAGGGGCGCATACGTATCCGGAGAGGGCTGCGGCGGGGTTGTGGACGACGCCGACGGATTTGGCGAAGTATGCGATGGAGGTGGAGCGGTCGTTGTTGGGGGAGGGGCGTGTGCTGTCGAAGGAGATGACGGCGCAGATGCTGACGCGCGGGATGGGGGATTGGGGGCTGGGCGTGCAGATTGGCGGGAGCAAGGAGAATCCTTACTTTACGCATGGAGGCGTGAACGAGGGGTTCGAGTCCGACTTCGCGGCGTATGAGAAGGAGGGTGAGGGAGCGGTGGTGATGACCAATGCGCAGGGCGGGGAGAGGCTGGCGCAAGAGGTGATGCGCAGTATTGCGGCGGAGTACGGGTGGCCGGATCTGAAGCCGGAAGAGCGGACGCCCGTGGTGTTGGACCCGAAGGTGCTGGCGGAATATGTGGGGACGTACACGGTTCGGCCGGGAATGGATATTGTGATTGCGCAGAAGGATGGGCACCTGGTGGCAAGCGTAACGGGGCAGGGCCCGGAGGATGTGATCGCAGAGTCGGCGACGAAGTTTTTGGTGCCTTCGGTTGGCGCGGAGTTTGGATTCGAGCCGGATGCGCAGGGGAAGGTGACCTACCTTGTATTGAACCCGGGAGGACGGAACATGAAGGCCATGAAGAAGTAGTCCTGCGGTCCTGCGCGGACGGCGGGGGCTTCGCGTGGCGGTCCTGGGGAGTGGCGGGTTAGAATTCCGGGAGAAAGGTTGGTGGCTTGATGAGCTCGAAGAAGGATTCCTGGATCGATAAGTGGTGGCCGCTGTTGTTGATCATTTATGGGGTTGGGTGCGTGGGGATCCTGGTGCTGTTTCACCCGATGCACTAGAGGCGGGGATAGGGACCAGGGAAGGCAGAAGGGTTTAGGCGCGACGCGGCTGCTGCCTAGTGGATCAGCATCCTGCAAACCCACATCTCCGAGGCGAGATGTGGGCACGCGGAGTGTTGCCGCTTCAGCGGGAGCGGGTCTTGGCGCTGGGGGCGGGGGGTGGGTAGTTGGGCTTGCGCTTGGCGGGCTTGAAGATGGCGGGCGCGGCGTCGGGCTTGGCTGTGAGGTCGATGGTGCGGTGGGCTTCGACGGCGTCGGCCATGGCGTACTTCAGCTTTTCGATGCCTTCGCCGGTGACGGCGGAGATCAGGTAGAGGGGAAGCTGCTTGCGCTTGGCGAAGGTGGTGAGCTTCTTGAGCTTGGCGGGATTGGCGGCGTCGGCCTTGGTGGCGACGAGGATGGTGGGCTTGGCGGCCAGGGCGGGGTCGAAGGATTTGAGTTCGGCGGTGATGGTGTTGTAGTCGTCGACGGGGTCGGGGCGGGCGGAAGCCACGGCCGCAGCGCCGCCGCTGGATTCGTCGGCGGCGTCGGAGACGTCGATGAGGTGGGCGAGGACGCTGGTGCGCTCGATGTGCTTGAGGAACTGGACGCCGAGGCCGGCACCGAGGTGGGCTCCTTCGATGAGGCCGGGCATGTCGGCTACGGTGAAGGAGCGCTCGTAGGGAGCGTCGCCGATCTGGACGACGCCGAGGTTGGGCTCGAGGGTGGTGAAGGCGTAGTTGGCGATCTTGGGCTTGGCGGCGGAGAGGCGCGAGATGAGGGTGGATTTGCCGACGTTGGGGTAGCCGACGAGGCCGACGTCGGCGAGGAGGCGGAGCTCGAGGCGATAGTTGTGGGCTTCGCCGGGGCGGCCGAGCTCGTGCTCGCGGGGGGCCTGGTGGGTGGAGGTAGCGAAGTGCTGGTTGCCGCGGCCGCCGCGGCCGCCGCGGGCGATGACGATCTCGTCGTCGGGGTGGGTGAAGTCGTGGACGAGCTCGCCGGTGTCGTCGTCGAAGAGGAGGGTGCCGACGGGGACGTTGAGGGTGAGGTGTTCGCCGGCGAAGCCGCTCATGTTGGAGCCGAGGCCGTGGCCGCCGCGCTGGGACTTCCACTCGGGGTTGAAGCGGAAGTGGACCAGGGTGTTGTGGGAGAGGGAGGAGCGCATGAGGATGTCGCCGCCGTGGCCGCCGTCGCCGCCGGAGGGGCCTCCGCGGGGGACGAACTTCTCGCGCCGGAAGGCCATGCAGCCATTGCCGCCGTCGCCAGCCTTGATCCGGATTCGTGCTTCATCAATGAACATGCAGTAAAGGGCCTCATATCAAAGTTTACAGAAGGAGGGAGGCTGGCGCGGCTTTGGCACGGAAATGGGCGATGGGCGGGCGAGAGGGACGAGAAAATGACAATCCGTTCACAGGATTTCCAGAGGCCGTCCGGTAGACTTTAGACAACACACCCATCACGTACGGCGTGCAGCAGGACGCCAGCTATCTCGTTTGCCTGGCAGAGCAAGCAGAAGTTATCGAATTTCATGCCTTAGGGGAACGTCCCTGAGCATCGTCGCGGCACCAGGCTGAAGGCCGGGCCGCAGATTGAGCTTTGGGAGTCCGTTGCTGGAACAAATTTCAGGAGGACAGAATGTTATTAGGGATTCGTGTTTCAAACCAGCTCTTGGGTTGGTGCGCAGCCGCTGTATTTGGCTTGGCCGCGATGACGGCGAGTGGCCAGTCGACCACCCAGGGCGCGATTTCGGGAACGGTGGAAGATGTAACGAGCGCGGTGATTCCGGGTGCGAGCGTCACGATTCGTAATGACGGGACCAACGCGGAGCAGCATCTGACGGCGGACAGCAAGGGGTACTTCGACGCTCCGCTGCTGGAGCCGGGGACGTATACGGTGACGATCACGGCTGCGGGCTTTGGCGACTACAAGGCGGATGCGGTGATTGTGCAGGTAGGGCAGGTGACGACGGTCGAGCCACGGTTGAAGGTGGGCGCGAACAACCAGGTGGTGGAGGTGTCGGCGGATGAGCCGGTGCTGAACTTCGAGTCGCCGGACTTCAGCTCGAACCTGAACGAAAAGGCGCTGGAGAATGTGCCCATCAACAACCGGCGGTGGTCGGCGCTGGCGATGACGACGCCGGGCGTGGTGTCGGACTCGAATGGTTTTGGCCTGGTGAGCGTGCGCGGCATCAGCCCGATTCTGAACAACGTGTTGATTGACGGCGCGGACGACAACCAGGCGTACTACTCGGAAGAGCGGGGGAGAACGCGCGAGGCGTATTCGACGTCGGAGAGCGCGGTGCGTGAGTTCGCGGTGAACACGGGCGTGTACCAGGCGGAGTATGGACGCGCGGCGGGCGCGGTGATCAACTCGGTGACCAAGAGCGGCACCAACCAGCTGCACGGCGAGGCGTACTTCTTCGATCGCGAGAGTAACTGGAACGCGTTCAACGACTACACCAAGCTGACGCCGGTTTCGGGCAGCGGGACGGGCCTGGTGGTGGGATTTCCGCAGCCGCTGAAGCCGGAGGATCTGCGCAAGATCTACGGGTTCACGGCGGACGGAGCGCTGATCAAGGACAAGCTGTTCTGGGCGTACACGTTCGACGAGCATCATCGCGCGTTCCCGGGCATTGCCATAGCGGAGAGCACGAGCTTCTACACGCTGCCGGACGCGACGCTGCCGGCTGGAGCGAAGTTCAACACGAACGGCTATATCACGGGCGGGGGAGCGAACTCGATGGACAGCCAGATCGGGTTGCTGGCGATTCGTCTGGGCTATTGCGGCTCGCGGACATCGCCAACGCCGACCTCGGCCTGCTATGCGCAGGGTGCAGCGGCGTACGACAACGGGATTGGCGCGCTGACGACGGACCTGGGCCACGTGCCGCGGTTCGGCGACCAGGAGATCAACACGCCGAAGATCGACTGGCAGGTGACCCCGAAGGAACACGTGAGCGTGCTGTATCACCGCCTGCGGTGGGATTCTCCGGGCGGCGTGCAGACGGCCAGCGCGCTGGACTATGGCGTGGATACGTGGGGCAACGACTTCGTGAAGCTGGACTACGGCCTGACGAAGCTGACCAGCATCCTGGGCAACAACATCAGCAACGAGCTGCTGTACCAGTACAGCCGCGAGTTGGATGACGAGTCGCAGCAACCGTACAGCGCGTATACGACCAGCAACCTGGTGGGCACGGGATCGACGGGAGCGAGCGGCAACGTGCCGGAGGTTGCGCTGGATACGAGCACGTTCGCGTACATTGGATCGCCGTATTACTCCTACCGCAAGGCGCTTCCGGATGAGCGCAAGTGGCAGGTTGGCGATGTGCTGCACTACAACCACGGCAACCACAACTTCAGCTTTGGCGTGGACGCGGTGCACAACTACGACCTGCTGAACAACCTGTACGAGAGCAACGGGTACATCACCTACGGGTACCTGGGCAACTACCTGGCGGACCAGCTGGTGCACAACAGCGGCGGAACAGGCGATACGTGCGGCACGCAGACGGGGCAGGCACCGACCTCGGCGACGACGACGGGATGGACGGGCAACCTGCCGTGCTACTCGTCGGCGGCGCAGGGGCTGGGCGCGAGCCCGGAGTTTGCGATCACGACGACCGACTACGGCTTCTTCGGGCAGGACAACTGGAAGGTATCGCCGACGCTGACGCTGCAGCTTGGACTGCGGTATGACTACGAGGCACTGCCGGCTCCGGCGTCGGCGCTGACGGCGGCGAGCGGAAGCTACGTTCCGTTCCCGGGCGTGACGAACGATCCCAGCGACAAGAACAACCTGGGGGTGCGGATCGGCTTCTCGAAGGACATCTTCGGGGACGGGCGCACGGTGGTGCGCGGCGGTTACGGCATGTTCTACGGGCGCATCACCAATGGCGTGCTGCTGAACGTGGAGCTGAATACGGGCAGCCCGCTGGGGCAGTATGTAACGACGTTCACGCCGGCGGTGACGGGCGGGCCGACGTTCCCGAACCTGGCGACCACGGGTTCGGCGCCGAAGGCAGGGGCGTACTATTTGGCTCCGAACCTGCAGAACCCGATGGTGCATGAGTTCGATTTGATTCTGCAGCAGCAGATGGGCCACGCGACGGTCTTCTCGGTGAGCTACCTGGGTGCTTTGGGTCGCGAGCTGCCGAACTTCCTGGACAAGAACCTGGATCCGTCGACGGTGGTGAACCACACGGTCACGGTGGCGCCGTACGCGAGTGGCGGCACCAATTGCGGACCGCTTGACGTGCGGCGAGACGTTCACCGTGCCTACCTATACGAAGTACGGCAACACGGCGCTGTTCGGGCCCCAGGCGACCAACTACCAGAACATCACCGAGGTGGTGAGCAACATCAACTCCAATTACAACGCGGCGGTGTTCGAGATTCAGAACCGCTCGCTGAAGAGCGTGCAGTTCGACTTCAACTACACCTGGTCGCACGCGCTGGACTTCGACCAGAATGCGACGACGACGTTGAGTGCGGAGAACTGGCTGGATCCGTACGGGAATCCGCATGTGAACTACGGCAACTCGGCGTACAACGTGCCCAACCGCTTTACCGGATACGTGCTGTACACGATGCCGAAGCTGGAAGGTAACGCGTGGTACACCTACCTGAGCAACGGCTGGAGCATCGACGATTCGTTCCAGATGCAGAATGGCCTGCCGTACAGCGCGGGCACGAGCGGCTCCTCGGGAACGGCGGTGACGACGGGCTGGGAGGGATCGGGCGGCCTGGCGATTGTTCCGGCGCTGGGGGTCGACACGTACAAGTATCCACGCAAGATCGTGGACGATTTGCGGTTGGAGAAGGACTTCCGGTTGCATGAGCGGTACAACCTGCAGTTCTTTGCCAACGTGTTCAACGTGGCCAACCACCAGAACATCGACGGTGTGGGAACGACAGCGTACAAGCTGGCGGGTTCGGGAGCGGCAGCGACGCTGACGTTCCAGCAGCCTACCTGGCAGGTTCCAACCAGCAGCAACAACAGCGGCTTCCTCTATACACCGCGGGAGATCGAGATTGCGGCGCGGCTGAGCTTCTAAGCGTCAGCAAGATGGAGCAAGGGCAGGGCGGTGGCTTCGGCTATCGCCCTGTTTTTTGTGCAGAAGGGTTAGTCTGGGCAAACTTTTCTTCGAAAAGCGTGCGGCGACCTCATATTTACCGAACTGACATGATGTACCTTCATAGTATTCAGAGACCTTGTACTCCCACTAAGCAGAGACCTGCGCGCCAACGACGGGCATCTCTGCTTGCAGACAAGAGTCGGAACACATGATCAGGCCAGCGATACGAAGCGAGCCTGGGACACCGTTGCTTTCAACTTCAGGAGAGTCAGACCTATGCGGAAATTTCTTTCAGTGCTGTTGTTCTGTTGCTTGTTCGCCACGGCGGTTGGGGCGAGGGCGCAGCAGACCCTGGGTTCGTTGAATGGAACGGTGGTCGATAGCTCGGGGGCGGCGGTTCCGGGATCGACGGTGACGGCGACCGACGCGGCGATTGGTGTGACGCGCACGGTGAAGGCGCAGGGCAACGGATACTTCCAGATCTTCAACCTGCCGGTGGGCACGTATGCGGTGACGGCTTCGCATGAGGGTTTCGACACGACCGCGCTGGCAGGGATCGAAGTCCAGGAAGCGGGCGCGAAGACGCTGAATGTGACGTTGAAGGTGGGACAGATTGCGACGTCGGTGACGGTGACGGCGACGCCTCTGCTGAACGCGACGGACGCCACCAACGGATACACGCTGGACAAGGATCAGATTGCGATGACGCCGCTGGCGACGGGCAGCTTTACGCAGATGGCGGTGTTGAGCCCGGGCGTAAGCGCGGAGTTGCTGAGCGGCGTGGGGACCAACGCCGGGCTGGGCAACCAGCCGATCTGGGCCAACGGCCAGCGCGATACGTCGAACACGTTCCAGGTGGACGGCGTGGACTCGACGAACCTGTTCAATGGCAAGAGCTCGAGCAGCGATACGTCGCAGCGGTACAACTTCAACATCGGCGAAGGAAGCACGGTGGGTGGAGCTACGAACGAGGGAAGCTCGGTGTATGGCTCGAACGGCAACAGCCTGCCTTCGCCTCCTCCGGAGTTTTTGCAGGAACTGCGCGTGAACGCGTCGATGTATGACGCGCAGCAGGGCGCAACCAGCGGAGCGCAGATCGATGCGAACACGAGCACGGGAACGAACAGCTTCCATGGGCAGATCTATGGCAGCTTTGCGAACACGTCGCTGAACACGTCGCCGTTCTTCTTTCGGCAGCAGGCGCTGCTGGCAACCGAGGGGGTGGGGTCGTTCCCGATGTCGCTGGCGAACCCGCAGCTGCACCGCTGGACGACGGGCGGAACGCTGGGCGGACCGATTGTGAAGAACAAGCTGTTCTTCTTCATCGCGTATCAGCATCTGTATGACTCGGACGAGTCGACGGGGCTGTCGCAGTTCAATGTGCCGGCGGGGCTGACCAATGACCGCTCGAATGCGGGACTGACGACGCTGGAGCAGTCCTGGTACAACAAGGGCGGAGCTCTGCCGTCGGGGTTTGCGCTGGATCCGTCGGGAGTGGCCGAGGCGCTGTTCAATGCGAAGCTGCCGAACGGGCAGTACCTGATTCCGACGCCGGCGAATAATAATGCGTATCAGTATGGCGTTCCGAATGTGACGCTGCTGGGCAAGGCGCTGCTGGTGGGCGACCAGGCGACCGCGTCGGTGGATTACGACGTGACGAAGACGGACCGGCTGGGCTTCAAGTACTACTACCAGAACGATCCGGAGACGCAGCCGTTCGGCTTTGCGAAGGTCGGTGGATTTCCGGCGAACACGTATAACGCGGCGCAGGTGGGCGCGATCGATAATACGATCTCGATTGGATCGCGGCTGAACTGGGAGCAGCGTTTGGGCTACGTGCGGATGGCGACGTACAGCGCGTACAACCAGACGCTGCAGAGCCCGACGGGCGGAGCGAACTTTGGGGTGACCAACCAGGTGCCGGGTGCGCCGGCCGTGCTGCCCGAGATCTCGGTCTCGGAGTTTGCGGTCAACGCATCGGGGACGCCGAGCCTGAGCATCGGGCCGGACAGCAGCTTTGCGAACACGGGGTATTACCAGAATCGGCTGAACCCTTCGACGAACGTGATCTTCACGCTGGGAAAGCACACGATCGTGGCGGGTGGCGGGTACAGCTACACGCAGCTGAACGTGAAGAACAATCGCAACGGCCTGGTGTCGGAGAGTGTGTCGAATCTTACTTCGTTCCTGGAGGGAGCGACGCACAGCTCGAGCGTGCTGGAGACGCTGCAGAACGGGAAGAACCTGGCGAACCGGTATTACCGGACGAACGAGATTGCAAGCTACGTGCAGGACAAGTGGCAGGCGCAGCCGAATCTCAGCATCACGGCGGGCGTTCGCTACGACTATCACGGCGGCATGACGGAGAAGTACGGCAACTTCTTCAACTTCGATCCGAACGCGTATGACGTGACGGGCACGGACCCGGTGGCGGGCGGAACCGGCTTCACGGTGGTGAACGACGGCCTGGTGGTGGCGGGGAACAATCCGACGGCGCCGACTCCGGGAACGAGCGCGTCGACGCTGACGGGACGGCAGTGGGGCATCTCGCCGCGGGTGGGCTTTGCGTGGTCGCCGAAGTGGGGCAACGGCAAGGTGGTCATCAACGGCGGCTCGGGTATGTATTACGACCGCGGCGAGTTGTTCACGTACCTGTCGCCACCGGCTGGCGGCGGGGTGGGCGGACCGTTCGGCGTGACGCAGCAGTCGCCGCTGGTGAGTGCGGTGAATGCGGGCAAGGGAACGCTGGGGAATCCTCTGGGATCGTCCGCGATTCTTACGGCGACCACCAATCCTCCTGCGCCGGGCGTGGATCCGGCGATCCAGAAGGCGGCGCTGCAGAATCAGCTGAATTACATGACGGGAAGCACGAAGGACTTCGGCCTGAACTGCGGCGGCGTCGGCAGCCTGGAGGATGAGTGCTCGGAGACGCCGTTGTATATCGGCGCGTATGACAAGACGAACGTTCTGCCGTACACGGTGAACTATGCGCTGAACATTCAGTGGCAGCCGAGGAACGACCTGGCGATCACGATCGGGTCGTCGGGCAATCGGGGACGTCATGCGGTGATTCCGATTCCGTTCAACCAGCCGCAGGAGGCGACGGCGACGAGCCCGGCGCAGATCCTGGGAGCGAGCCCGCACTCCAGCGGCGAGACCTCGACGTACGGGTACAACGTCTCGAATGGGGATACGAGCTGCGGAGCGTATGGCGACCCGTGCCCGATTGCGTCGGAGCCGTGGGCTACCTACGACGGCGGCAACTCGGACTTCCGCGCTCCGTATGTGGGCTACAGCCCGTATTCGGCGCTGTTCGAGACCAAGGGAAATTCGGCGTACGACTCCCTGACGACGCACGTGGAGAAGCGGCTGTCGCACGACTTCAGCCTGGGCGCGAGCTACACGTGGAGCCATGCGCTGGATGAGCAGAGCGATATCGGCCTGTTCTTCACGGGCAACGATCCGAATAATCTGAAGCAGTCGTATGCGTCGGCGGACTTCGATCGGACGCACGTGTTCACGACGAACTTCCAGGTGATTCTGCCGAACGCGGCCAAGCCGAACTCGGTGCTGGCGTACGTGACGAACGGTTGGAACCTGACGGGCCTGGCGGTGCTGCAGAGCGGCGAGCCGTACTCGCTGTATGAGTATCACGGAGCGGTGGCGAGCGCGGTGCTGGGCAACTATCCGAGCCTGGTGAATCCGATTATTTCGATTGCGAATCCCAAGGATCCGAAGTCGGCGCTTACCGGCAATCCGGGACGGTTCCGCGGAACGGGCGGAGGGTATATTCCGGCCATCGATCCGAACCAGGTGGCGATCAAGTATCTCGCTCCCGGGCAGAATGGTGTCCCGACCGCGGCGCAGGGAGGGCAGACCGATCCTGTCGACGTGTACGAGACGGACTATGCTCCGGGCAACCAGCGCAATATCTTCCGCCAGGGTGCGCAGCGGCGTCTGGATATCTCGATCCGCAAGGACTTCCGGGTATCGAACCGGTTCCACCTGCTGTATGCCCTCAACATCTATAACCTGACTAACACGACCAGCATGGATGTGCCGCAGAATGGAACGCAGCTGGGACAGAATGGAGCCTGCGCCAACAGCTTTGCGAGCACGTATGACTGCGCGAATAACTACGAGAAGTATGGAACCGTGATTACCGATCAGGCCGACCAGGGTGGAACGGTAAGCTTTGGACCTGCGGGCGGAGGGACGGCCGGATCCAATCTTTACCAGAAGCCGTATACCAACGGGACGTCGGGCAAGAATACGCTGGTGCCGACGACGCTGCCCGTGGGAACGAACGGATGCTCGGCGGCGACGGCGGTCACCCAAAACCCGGCGACCTGCCCGAACAACGGCGCCAACTTCGGATCGGTGACGGATACGATTGGCAGCCAGCGCCTGATCACGATGGACCTGCATGTAACGTTCTAGGGCCAGCAGGGAGGAAAGAACCTGGGTGGGTGGCGGCTGCGGCTGCCACCCATTTTGTTTGGGTGGGAGGGTGATTCCCAAAATGGGAATGGTGGGCTGCTTCCCAAATCGGTAAGAGTTCAGTTAGGCTCGAATTACACGGAATTTGTAGATCTTCGATCGCCTGTCTGCCAGGGCGATCGCACGTGCTTGGTTACTCCCCTTTGCGATGGAGGAGCTCCGGCCATACCCGGAGCGGAGTTCGGCTGTGGTGTTACTGGCGTACCGCGCTGCGGCGATGGCCGCGCATTTCAGGGCACAACCTGCTGGTCGTAAGCGTGTTCGCGGCGTGCTGCGCGTGCGCGCGTGCGGGTGGTTGGATGGTGGTGGCGGGTGTAGTGGCGGTGAGCGGGCGCGGGTGGGCGCAGGGGCCGGTGGATGGGGCGATTCGGGGGCATGTGGCGGCGGTGTGCGGGGCGTATCCCATGCAGCTGCGCGGCGGGCGAGGTGCGGGTGCGGGTGACGTCGCCGGACCAGGGGGTGGAGCGGGAGGTGGAGGCGGATAGCGCGGGGGATTTTCTGCTGCTGCGACTGCCTCCGGGGGAGTATGAGGTGCGGGCGACGTCGCAGGGCGTGGGCGAAGGGGTTGCGGGGATTGCGGAGGCGCGGCTGGATCTGGAGGGTGGCGATCTGGACGATGTGACGCTGACGCTGGGGCCGGCGCGGCAGGGTGCGGCGGGGAGTGCTGGGGCGGGGAGTGCTGGGCTGGGGCTGGGGGCGTTCGGGCTGGTGGGCACGGTGCCGGGCACATTCGATCTGGTGGGGCAGGTGGATACGCTGCCGGTGGAGGGAAGGCGGTGGGAGGACCTGGTGGAGCTGGACTCGGAGGCGCATGAGGATTCGTCGGCGGGGGATGCGGGTGGAGATGCCGGCGAGGAGGAGGATGATCCGAGGAGCCGGGTGAGCGCGGGCGATGGGTCGGCGGCGACGGGGCTGAGCTATGCGGGGCTGCCGGGGACGCAGGGAGAGTTTTCGCTGGATGGGTTGTCGGGGGACCAGAGTTTTCGGGCGGGGCCGCGGGGGTCGGCTGCGGGGGGGGCGAGCTCGGGGGCGAGTTATAACCAGGGGTCGGTGAAGAGCTTTCGAGTGTTGCCGAGGAACTTCTCGGCGCAGTACGGGATGGTGGGCGGGATGGCGGCGGTGACGCGCGAGGCGAGCTCGGTGCTGCATGGGAGCGCGTTTGTGCGGGCGAGGGAGAGTGCGTGGGCGGCGACGAATCCGTTCTCGATTGCGACGCACTATGACGATGGCGTGGTGACGAGTGAGGCGGTGAAGCCGGAGGGATCGCAGGTGCAGGTGGGGGCGTCGGTGGGACTGCCGCTGGGGAAGGCGGGGGAGAAGAGCAAGGGGCGGAGGAGGCGGGCGCGGTCGCGGTTTCAGCGGGCGATGCAGGGGCGCGAGCCGGCTGTCGCTGTTTGCTTCGGTGGAGGCGCTGCTGCGGGACGATCATATTGTGTCGACACCGGCGGCGGCGAATTTCTATAGCTTGTCGGAGGACCAGCTGGCGCTGCTGGCGAATCGCGGGGTAGGTGGAGCGGCGACGAATGCGGCGCTGGATTACCTGGATAGCTTGACGGGGACGACGGAGCGGTCGGCGTACCGGGTGATGGGGACGGTGCGGGTGGATGCGTCGCCGAGTGCGCGGGACCGGGTGACGGCGAGCTATGCGGGGAACCGGTTTGATTCGCCGTCGGGTGCGGCGCTGGGGCAGGCTTCGGATGCGGTGGTGGCGCGGGGGATGGGGAGCCTGGGCGACAGCGTGGTGCATGTGGACGTGGGGAGCGGGCGGTGGCTGCACAGCTTCTCGAAGAAGTTGAACAACGAGCTGCGGGGCCAGTGGGCGCATGACCTGGACTACGAGACGCCACATGCTCCGCTGCCGCAGGAGCCGGCGATTGGGCCGTATGGGTATGCGCCGCAGGTATCGATTGCGCCGAATGGATTTTCGTTTGGGACGCCGTCGAGCTTAGCGCCGGGAGCGACGGGAGGGAAGAGTGCGTATCCGGATGAGGTGCGGCTGGAGCTGGCGGATACGCTGGAGTGGCATGTGGGGCGGCAGGTGCTGATGGCGGGTGCGGACTGGAGCCGGATTCACGATCGGATCGACACGCTGAGCGCGGAGGAGGGAGCGTTCAGCTACGACAGCGGGACGACGAATGGCAAGGACGGCGGGCTGGTGGACTGGATCACGGACTACACGTTCAGCGTGCATGCGTATCCCAATGGAGGGTGCCGGGATAGGAGACAGAGCGTTTGAAAACTGCCCCTTCATTCATAACTGAAAATCAAAGTTTACGAAAATCAAACATCGCGGGATCTTCAAGTCCGCCCGCCTAGTCCCCTACCGACGTAATCGGTAAACAGAACGCAATTTCCCGGAAGTGATATATTTCTAGCTCTGATTCAATGTCTCCCCGATCCCCAACTGCTAGGGACCGGGCCACCCACCAAATCCCGCCGCCGCTGGAAGAAGACCTTCGGCTCTCGACCCGGAATAAATCTGTCCCAAATCGTTGACAGGTTTCACGCAGAGAAACTCTAAGGTTGCGACCTGAAGTCCTAATCCTAATCGCGCGACGAGATAACTATGAGTGTGTATCGAATCAAGATTGACAACTGCAACAGCATTGAGAAGGCTGAAGTTAGCCTTTCCGAAGGGGCGCTAAATATAAAGTATGGGCCAAACGGGCTAGGCAAAAGCACGATTTCGCGCGCAATTGCTGCCTCAGTCGCAAACAACGGCTCGCTTAAGAAGTCTAAAGCCATTCAAATATCGAGCGTTACCCGGGCAGTATGAGCCTGCCGTGTACGGAACAGAAAATATTGGATCAGTATTGGTTTTTGATGACGCATATGTTTCTCAATTTGTTTTTCAACGTGACGAGGTCCTTAAGAATAGCTTTGATATCTTTATTAATACCGATGCATTTCAGACCGCAATGCAAGAGATTGAAGGTCTGCTCGTTGGCATCAAGTCCACTTTTGATGGCAATGAGACCCTAAATAAAGCTATATCTGATTTAAAAGAGGTTCGCGATGCTTTCGGGATTACGAAGGCAGGCGCTCTTTCAAAATCGAGCAAGGGTTACAAAGCTTTTGGTTCTGGCAACAACATTGAAAATATTCCAGTTCAAGCTTAAGCCTTTCGCGGATTTCATCAAGAGCGAGGAACCCGCTGCCTGGATTTCATGGCAGACAAAGGGCAATGCATTTTTAGATTTGTCTGAGAACTGTCCCTATTGCGCATCGGACCTTCAACAGCCTGATAAGAAAGATATGGCTAGACAAGTTGCCAAGGAATACGATTCGAAAACTGTTGAACATTTGAGCACGCTTCAAGGAATTATTAATCGACTTGGTAAATACTTTGAACAATCGTGCCGGGAGGACTTGGGCAAGATTACAAAGTCCAAGATCGAGCTTTCGCCGGAAGGGAAAAATTTCTTGAGTGCTCTTCGTGGGGACGTCGAGACCCTCATAGATAAACTTGAAGGGCTTCGGTTAATCTCTTTCTTTGCACTTCGTGATATGGACAAGATCGAGGATGAAATTGCCAAGCTGAAGATTGATCTTGGCTTGCTTGCGAAGCTAAACTCGGCAGATACGAAATCTATTGTGGATCCCATAAATGAAAAGCTCCAAGAACTCATAAATAGGGTAGGGGATCTCAAAGGGAAAGTTAACATACATAAGCGTCGAATCGAGCTGTCCATTCTGGAGAACCAGAAGGGTATCAACGGATTCTTGAAGTCCGCAGGCTACAGATACAGCGTGGTTATCAGGTCGGAGGTGAATTCCTACAAGATGAAGCTGATGCATCAGGACTTTAGTGAACACCTAGAATCCGCCACCCAACACCTAAGCTACGGTGAAAAGAATGCTTTTGCACTTGTTCTGTTTATGCATCAGGTCCTAAGTGAAAAACCGGGACTCGCAGTTCTAGATGATCCTGTGTCATCTTTTGATAAGACGAAGAAGTTTGCAATCTTGAACGAGATATTTCGCGGGAAAGCAAGTTTGCGCAACACCACTGTTCTCATGCTGACTCACGACATTGAGCCTGCCGTCGACGTTATTCGTAGCGTAAAAGGGCTCTTTCAGCATCCTAAGCCATCGGCATATTTCCTGGCGTCAAAGGGTGGGGTCATCACAGAAACTGAGATTAAGGCGTCTGATCTCCAGACTTTTGCTCAGATATGCAATGCGAATGTTAGAAACCTGTCAGATGAAGTCATTAAGTGCATCTATCTTCGTCGGCATTTTGAGATTTTTAACGATCTCGGTATGGAGTACAACTACCTCGCTAATCTTTTGCACGGCAGGACGACTCCAATTCTCAAGAAGGATTCTGGCGATGTGGCAATGACAGATGAAGAAATCGCTGGCGCAATCAAGGGAATTATGGAAGTTTATTGCTGATTTTGAATACAGTGCGGTGCTTTCTATTATTAATGACAAGTTGGATATGAAGCGCCGGTTTCAGGCGGCGACTGTCGGGTATGACAAGTTGCAACTATTTCGAGTTTTCAAGGAAGTTCACAAAACCATTGAAGATGGTGACGAGATTCTCCGAAAATTCGTGAATGAATCGTTCCATATCGAGAACGAGTATGTAATGCAGCTCAATCCGCACACATTTGACAATGTTCCAGAGTATGTCGTGCAAGAGTGTGAACGGATCATCTCTGGGAGCTAATGTCCTTCGTGCTAGCGAAGGTTAGACCCAAATGGAAGCATGTGTCACACGAGGCGGAAGACAGCAAAGTCGTTCGGGGTCCTGAAATCTGATCAGGCAGGATAACAGGACACTGCGGCGCTTCTCGTTAGTACCGCCACCTCGGCCAGTGTCCCGGAATCTCATTCAGGTGGGCAGAATGATCAGACACTGGAACGTCTTTAGGACTGATCGATGCAGAATCGACCTCGAAACGCGCGCGTTTAGCGTCCGCTAAGGTGGCAAAGGAGGGCAAACGATATCCAAAATCAGCTGTTGAATAATCGTCTTTTCATCGACTATTAAGTGAATGAGTGATACGGTTCTCGAATGCCTTCAAATTACGAGATAATCCACAGAGCAATCTTGTCCAAGCAACTAATCTCAGCCATCTACAACGGCCTGACCCGTGAACTTGCGCCACACGCGCTGGGAACGAGCAAGAACAACGCAACACAATGCCTTTTCTTCCAATTTGACGGGCAGTCCTCTAAGGGGCTTCCGGCTGGAGGGGAATGGCGCTGTATTCCTGTCGATGGCCTCACCATCACAAGGGTATACCCCGGACCTTGGCATACAGGAGAAGGTCATTCCAAACCACAGACCTGCATTGCCCAAGTAGATATCGAAGTGTCAATCTAAGCCGATAGCCACTGTAGATATTCTTGCGCTCTATTCTGAGCATTTGGGCCCGCGAAGATTGCAACGTAGACCTCGGCATCGCCATCGAAGTTGATGCCTTCGACTCGCCACGCCCCCGCGATCAATTTATCTTCAACCAACTCGTATACCATCGCACACCTCTAAAGCTAAGAGGCGATCTTGCCCTAAATGGATGTAAAGTCTGTCTTTCACGGCCAACCCTTTTCTTACGCCTTGCCTGTCGGTTCCTCGTACGCGAGCCGCCGACCAAACCCCTGCTCCGCACATAACGCCAACTGCCCACTGTCCCCAATGTCTTTGCGGTTGTTGTATCGGATCACTTGCTCATCCACATACTTGTCCAGATGGAACGGGCGAGCCGAGATGTCGGTTCCATTCAAGCCACGCCTCAACAGTGACCAAGAGTTGTCGATACCATTCCTATGGGTGTGCATGGGTACCAAATTCACAGTTAGGGGGCCGAGAGGTTCATCCGGCACCTGTGTGAACAATAGCAGTCAATCGCGACTCATTCTTCGGATGCGGTCTGCTTCGCCCCGCCCGAATATCCATCAGCGCGCGCTTTGAAAGCCCGCTCTCACGAATCAGTACCGCGAGAGGCATTTCGCTCAACGCAGGCAGGATCTTCAATGTCCATTCATCGCGGCCCTTGTCGACGTATTCCGTATAGATGACACTTTCAGAATGGATCAACCCAGCGTCGACCGCTTCCAGCTGATTCGATTCCTTGCCAATGTATCGGACGTGATCGATGCGGATATGCCGACGCTGAAGCAAGCCGACAGTCTGCTTGTCGCAGGGGTTTCCTGCCGCGTCAGCGCATTTGGCTTCGGGATGGAATTCGTACTCGCAAAGCACGTCCCCATACGTCTTCACGCGCGCCGTTTGCCTGGATGAGCCGTGTCCGGTTGTTGTAATTCGATAGGATTTTCCAGTGTATTGGTCAATCCAGTCTTTTCTGAGCCATTGAGTTGCGTCACTGCTGTATGGCGCAATGAGATGGAAATGTTCGGGATCCGCTCCTTTGGGAAACCCAAGTGGCTCTACTTGGCAGGTCAGCAGGAAATTGAACGGCTTGATCTGATCTGGGTAGGCTTTACCCTCATTCAAGTTGGCTAAAGGACGGATCACAGCGGGACTGCTCACGGTGATTCGACCGACAGCAGGCCGATCCTCGAACCCCAATCTGCATGCATGCATTCCTAGAGCGCTTCTGCATCATCTGGGTCCACGACTGTGCGATCCATTCGCGATCCTCGCTATCCGGGTCGGTTGGATTCAACAGATGTCCAAGTCCGTGTTCAGACCAGCCATCCACTTCATTGTTGACGCCACTCTCGAGCAACACTGGGTTTCCGTATCTGTCTTTCAGGAAGCGCGCCCACCTCTTGGCCGAGATCGCCAGACAGAAAAGCTGCCTCTGCTTGCGGGTCTTCGGATCGAAGTTGTCACTCCTCAATCTTCAAAATCGATCCTGGAATGGCGGTCTGATCGTAAGGGTTTAGAGCGGCGAACCGTGCACTGATGTCATGGGACTTGCTTCCAGGAGATGGCCCTGACAGCAGGAGTCTCTCCAATCAACAAGGTCCACCTGGGCACGGAATCAGTCCACCTTCCTTGGTGGCAACGATTGCCATCGAGTCCGTGTCCTCCATGGCGTATGTTCCTCCCAGATCGGAGACGCACTTCTCGAGGAGGGAAAGCATCAGGCGAGCAGCGCCCGTGATGAGAGAAGCAAGCGGAGGAAAGCAATATTCGCCGGGCGTTTCCGGATGAGTGACGCTGCACGTAAATGGATCCGGATCGATTCCGTGACACGTTACGGAAACCTTCGTGTCCGACTCCTGGCGGATCATCTCGGCATAGATGCCGTAGCTGGTGGCATTCGCAATGACTTTGAGAGCCTTGTCCAATCTCGTCTTTTCGGTTCGGGACAGATCACGACGCGTGGCGAGCCGTTTGCGCTCCTCGATCACGACTCTGAAGAAATCCTCACGACGCGGGTCAACCTGGATGTTGCCCCGGAGGGAGACCGGCTTCAGACCTGGTGTTTTGCCAATGGCTTTCAGTCGGAAGGCATCGACGATCTTCGGGACGCGGCCAGTCAAGATGACAGACGCCACAACGTCCGGCAGCGAATACCAGAGTGCCGTGGGATTGGCCGGGTCGCTGTAAATGTGATTTACACCTACCTGCCAGTCATTGCTGACTGAGCTGTACTTGCCGCGCGATGGGAGAATATCGCCGTCCGGGATCACCTGAACGAATCCCGTCAGTTCTGGCCAAGCTTTCGGATCAAACAAACGATCAACGGCGATTGCTTTTAGAAATTGCGTTATCTGTTTTTCGCAGTGCTCGACGACTCTGATTTCCCTGGCCGTGACGAATCTCCAAAGCCCCATGAGGCTATTCACCGTTGGATACATCGAAAGAAAATCTGTGTAGACGATGGGAACCGCTGTCTTTCGGATGTGTGCGCTCGTTCGCCCACCAAAGAAAGCCGATTGAGCATAACCAAGGTATGCCTTCGGAAACTCAGGCTGACGTTCGAGGATTGGTTTGATCCCCATCGTTTTCAGATACGCCTTACCGATTGAGGCTGGGGAGAATGCCTTTGTTGGCTGAAGATCTATCGGATGCTTGTCATACTCTGCGAGCAATTTCTCGGCTAATTCCGATGTAGCCAAAACGTCGCGGCGGTTGTAATCGATGTATTCGTCATCGATTACACCATGGCGCTGTACCGTCTGTTTTCCATGCTCCACTCCGAACGCTTCACAGGCGCTCGACAGAGAATATCCTCTGTCCGTCAGGGCGAATGCCAACATGCGCAGATCAAGGAAGTGACCGCGCACCTTATAACCCTTCTCGGGATCTCCGGTGAGCGAGCCATCCGGAATCAGGTCTTCCTGGTCGCACCCATTTCTGGCTGTGAAACCTTTGAGCGCACGTTTTCCGTCCATATGCTTGATCGCAATTCTGGGACGAAACTTGTTTTCGACCTCATTACCGAATGCATCCATGTAGGACCACAGTCCCAAAGAGAAGCCGCCTGCAAATCGTCCGCGCGCGGTCGAGAAGTCGCGCGCGAGTCGAGACAGATCGAACGGAAGATTGAAGCCGACGAGCAGGCATCGTCCTTTGTACGCAGCCGTATAGATCTTCGAAAGCAATTCCTGCAACGTGACTAACTTCAATTCCCTATTCGCTGCATCAGCAAAATGGGACGCTGTATACCGTGCAAGGATCTCGCAATCACATTCCGGCAGATCGGGAGCATGAAAGAGCCCTTCCTCCTCGCATTCACCATCTACGATGAATCGGTAGGATCCGAAGGTGAGACGCTGAGCCGCATCGACGCGCGTTTCCGTATCGAAGACGAACATCGCATTTGGAAGCCGCCATGCTTTGCGGTCTGTGATGTTCGGCACTCTACGGTTCGACTCTTGGGTGAAAGCTTCTGGGTACACGCGTACTGCGATTGACAGAGATCTAAGTTTTGACATGGTTTTACTTTCCTTTCGAAAATCGGTTCAAAGTTGTGTTTACCCACCATTTGGGTCCAAGCTGTTCTTCCAAAAACTCGCTCAGAAGTTCCAGCATGTTCGTGATCCATCGCAAGAGTTCGTTGATGAGATAACAAACGGTGTCTACAAATCCGCGAATGCATCCAGCTGCCGCCAGCAGAGGACACTCATCGGGATTCTCCAACGTCTTCTTGGGCCATGCACGCTGAGCTTCGCTGAGTTCTGCTCGATGAGCATTAACGTCGATGGGCACGGTCACCGTACTATTCCGTTTTCCCGCAACATGATGATTGTCCAAAGTGGTTTGCCCTTTCCTTCTTCGTTGGCATCGTGCACACGTTCCCGTGTTCCCGACGAGAGCTTCTATTCGTGACTCGCCACAGGCGCAGCGAGTGTTTCTTCCAGCACGACGCAGGGCTCTGGATTTGCGCCGATAGGTTCTGAAAGGGTCCGGTTGCAACTGGCGATGATTCATGTGGTCCTCGCATACAGGGATTCGAATGACAACACACCTGCTGAACCCAAGCGATTCAATGCTGCGGGATCCACCAGCAGCGGAACATCTACGTCGCTTGCATCCTTGAGGGTTTGACCACGGAACTCATTGAGCTTTGAGGCATCGCCCGTTTGGAGATAGCGGTGAACGGCATTCCAGTATTCGCCGAGTAGGCTGGCCTGCTTAGACCCGCGCAGCGCAATTGACCGTGTCCCGTCAGGTGTCGGGATCGAGAGGACGCGCAACAGGGTGTCACTTTTCTTAACCTGGTACTTTCCACTCTTGCCCTTCCGCAGCGCCGACTTTCCCCACTTTGTCACGGTGCGTGGACTGACGCGGGCTTCACGTGCAGCCTGGGTAAGCGAAACTTTGCCATTCCGCATCTTCGAAATCGCTTCGATGACGCGATCGTAGGTGTCTTTGAACGTTTCGGGCTTCGCGAGATACTGAGCTTCTGTTCTCGGCGCGCGCTGCTTCGCCTGTGTTTGCGCTTTGCTGGCAGATCGATTTTTGGCGGATGGCGGCTTGGTCTTGGGTCTTGTTGCTTTCGCGGATAATTTGTGGTCCGCCCGCATGGTCTTTCCCAACGCATTGCTCTTGGGCCGCATGGGGCGCGTTGGAGATGCGGGATTTCGAGTTGTTTTCCGTCTGCTCATATCGCGTACGTTCAACGATGTGCCAGACCTTTACAAGCGTTCGACCTGAATGAACCACCATAGACCAAATTGACTCTGCAGTTGTTTTGATCCATGGGCCCTGACGTTAGCTAAACTTGGTAATCTACTTTGCAAATCGAGCTTTTCCGGAGTTTGTATCTTTGAATGAAACCACCCACAAGAAAATCCTGAAGACGCTGCGTCAACTGATGGCGGAGATGTCAAAATGGCTAAGTCATCTTGGCTTGTCAGAGACAGACATGATCTCAATCCACGACGCGACGATGCGCGAGAATGGCATGCTGGCACAGATCGTTATCAACCGGAAGGAGATAGCAATTCCGGGGGTGAGTGCAGCGAGTGCTACCGCAGACGCGGCACCCGTGATGGTTTGGGTTCGGTCACCCGAATTCTCTGCCGAACTTTTGAAGCAGCCTGAGCCGACGCCTAAGGAGTTGGCTCAATTTCTGGATGGATGTAAAAACGGGTTGGCACGATTGCGGCAGCTCGAGATTGATTCGGTGGAGGGCGGCCCCCGACAAAAACGCGGAAAAGGACCCAAGATGATCGATGACCCAACACGGCGGGAAGACATTCGGAAAGCCATCAAGAGCCGCCGAGACTCTGGAAGGAAGCTCAAAGATATATTTGAGCGACTGGCAGTCACGCACGGTGTAAGCCCCTCGACTATCAAAAGAATTTGGCTCGAAAAACCACCTGAGCGAGACGCCGAAGAGTGATAAGCTTGTACTTGTAAGTTGTTCAAATAAAACGGGCTTACCGCTTGTTCTCAGCAAGCGGTAGGCCCTAACCACCACCGGAGGTAGGACTCCAATGGCAGCTACTCAGACCGTAGCGCATGCTTCGCCGTTCCGCAAATTAGGCGGCGGCAATCGACTGCAGATCAAGTCTTCCGATCGTGCGCTTCCCAATGTGTTGCGACCGCGTCGAGGTGTAATCGTTCTCTATGGCTACGGTTCAAATGTTCGCGTTGAGCGTGGACATTTGATTGTCGAAGATGGGATCGGGTCGGATCGATACAAGGGTCGCTTCTCCCGAGTCGGCCACGGTCTCGATCGCCTCGTAGTCATCGGCGCTGATGGCATCGTATCCCTCGCAGCCCTGCGCTGGCTTGCAGACCAAAACGCATCGTTCGTAATGCTTGAACGCGATGGAACCATTCTGGCCACAACCGGGCCGGTACGGCCTTCCGATGTCCGATTGCGCCGTGCCCAGGCACTCGCTCATGAATCGGGCGCTGCTTTTCGAATCAGCCGCGAACTGATCGATCGCAAACTCGCAGGCCAAGAGCGAGTGGCGCGGCAGTCACTCGGAAATCTAGAAGCGTCAAAGCTTATTCACCAGATCCGCTCCGAACTCGCCGAGGTCGAATCCATCGATGCAATCCGCTCGGTGGAGCCTCGCGCAGCCAAGGTCTATTGGAAAGCTTGGCAATCTGTTTCGATTAACTTCCCCGAAAAGGATCTGCCGCGCGTGCCTGAACATTGGCGCAATTTCGACACGCGCGCGTCGGCTCTGTCCGGCTCACCCCGACTCGCGGCTAATCCTGTCAACGCGATCTTGAATTATCTCTATGCACTATTGGAGGCAGAGTGCCGACTCGCTTCTGCCGCTCTTGGACTGGATCCGGAGATGGGTGTACTCCACATGGACAAGCCCTCTCGAGACAGTTTCGCTTGCGATCTGATGGAGGCGATCCGTCCTGATGTTGACGCGTACGTGCTCAATTGGATCGCGCGCCAACCTTTGAAACGAAGCTGGTTCTTCGAGGAACGCAATGGGAACTGCCGTCTGATGGCGGATCTGGCCACTCAGCTCGCGGAGACAACTTCCACGTGGGCTCGTTTGGTAGCACCGGTTGCGGAGTGGGCGATGAAGGAGATTGCCTCAACAACCCGAACCCGAAGGTCTATCTCACCAACTCGTCTGACGCAGAGTCATAAGCGTGCAGTTAAGGGTGTGGAGTTTTGTCCTGAGCCTAAAGCTGCGGTCCGCCAACCGAACATGTGCAATGTGTGCGGAACTGAGATCGGCGGTCGTCAAAAGATTTGCGCTGCCTGCTCGCTCACTCCGTCAACTGAGCGCCTTACGGCAGTCGCAGCGAAGGGACTCATTGCATCGCACACTCCCGACGCGCAGGCGAAAAGATCGAAGAAGCATCATGCCCTACACACAGCCCGCCGCGAGTGGTCAGCTTCAGACCAGCCATCCTGGCTGACGGAAGAATTCTACGAGTCAAAGATGAAGCCGAAGCTTCTTTTGTTGCCGAGTCGGGGGATTGCCCGCAATCTCAATGTTTCACGCGGTTATGCAACTCAGATTCGGCATGGTCGCGTGGTACCGCATCCACGGCATTGGGAAATACTGACCAAGCTCTTGAGGATACAATTTGCACCGTAAAGTTTCTCTCACTTGGGCATCTCTAGGATCCAAGTCTTTCCTGGCACTCTTTCGTATCCTAATTCGGCGAACTTTCTGTCGGACTCGCGCAGCTTCCGCGAACGTTGATTGTTCGACCGTATAGCGGCAGCATATGACTTGCGTGCCTCTATTTCAGCAGCCAACTGTCTCTTAATAGTTTCGGGCCCTCGTCCCGAGCATTGCGAGCACACATCGATAAATCCTGGACTGTCCGGAAGCCATTCGAACTCTTCTGTGCACTTTTTGCAGGTCTTCTTCATGGTTTCCATAATAAGGCGGCTCGACGCGATCGGAACAGGGTGCCCAAAACAATGCCCAGCAAGCATCGCTTCTAACCGGTCACAAACTAAATAGCCTCCTCGGACGGGGTCGAATAGAGCCGAGCGACAAGCGGGCTGCCGGTTCATCTGAAGTTTCCTAAAAACGCCTGCATCATCGGCAACTTGGTTATGCGACTCAAATCGGCATGGTCGCATAGTGCCGACTTCGCGGCATTGACTGACACTGGCGAAACTCGTGGGATCTTTCGAGTAGATTGGCTTCCGAGATTTTTCTTCCATCTCAAACGTTCGCAGTCTATATTGGCCTGCGCAGGTCTGTGAGGTTCGTCTATGTCGCTAAAGTCGATAGTTTTAGCTACCGTGCTTGTTGTTTCAGCTCTGTGTCCCGCTTACGCAAACCCACCCGCCGCTCCCCACTTTCGGTCGGAGCAACAGGCTCAACAGCACTGCCCGCATGACACGGTCGTCTGGGTGAACACCAAAACGGGCGTGTATCACCTCAAGGGAGAACGATGGTATGGAGCGACCAAGAACGGTGCGTATGTATGTCGCAAGGAAGCGGACGCCGAAGGTGATCGGGTGACCAGGAACGGCCAGTAACGGAGCCCCGATTGATTGATAGGCTTTTTACTCGAGACACCGCGCGTAAACGCCATATGGACGCCCCATTGCTCAGAGAGCGAGAAGAGTATCTGATGTCCTTGATGCATCAAGGTACGACCCCCAAACGGCTACGCCAAGTTGCGACAGGATTGCTTCTCACTATTCGAGTCATGGATTTATCGAGCCTGCGACTAATAGAGACTTCAGAGATTGATCGCGCGAAGAGGCTTTGGCTGGCAGCCCTCGCTACGACTGGACGGGAACCCACAGGAAAAGCGTCGATGAGGGAATTCCGCAGAGATGCTATGAATTGGCTGCGATTCCACCACTCTCTAGCACTAAAGATTGATGCTCCTCAGGCTTATGACGAGGTCCTATCGCCGTATCTCACCTACGTGAAGCTCACCGTTTCCCCGGTGACTGCGAAACGATACTTCCGGTGGGCGAGACTTTTTCTGACGATGACGAACGACCTTCCACCCAGCTTAGCCCATCTTTCAACAGTTGAGATTGATCGGTTTATCGATAGCAAACGTTCTGCGGGTTATAAACCACGGAGCCTAGCCACCGTCTGCGGAGCCCTCCGATATTTTCTCAGATTCACGGAGAGCCACGGATGGACACCAGCACGGCTTTCCATGACCATCGAGAGTCCTCGGATTCAACGATATGACCGAAAACCGGGAAACCTTCGGTGGAGAGATGTCCGGAGGTTACTTAATAGCTGTGGACACGGGCGTGCGGACATCAGGGCGCGTGCCATCATCTCGCTTTGTGCAATTTATGCCCTGCGTGCAAGCGAAGTAGTGAACCTCAATTTGAAGGATTTCAATTGGATGGATGAAGCTTTCACCGTTCGTCGTGCCAAATCCGGGATGGTTCAGCGTTTCCCTATCCAATGTGAAATGGGCGAAGCAATCCTGGAATATCTCCGGGAGTGCCGTCCAAGTTGCTCCAACAGTTTTCTCTTTGTGACCCTCGCTCCGCCATACCGACGCGTCTGTGCTGCATCCGTCAGCGACATTATTAGGGATAGACTGAGGCGTCTAAAGGTTGAGGCTCCATCAATGGGCGCGCATTCAGTGCGTCGTGCGTGTGCGACAGAGCTCCTGCGTAAGGGGGTATCTCTGCCCAACATCGCAGATTTCCTTGGACACAAAGATTTATCGTCGGTGAGTCTTTACGCCAAATGCTCTCCTCGATCCCTGGAGAATTTGACGTGTTTGAGCCTGAAGGACCTTCTATGAATTTGTCTGAGGGCATCGAGCAATATGTAGCCCATCGGAGAACCGAAGGGATAATGTTCAAAACAGGGGAGGAGTCTTTTCGCGAGTTCTCTGGGAGAGTTGGCAATGTTGAGATGCAAGCCTTATCAACACTCGACATTGCCCGCTACCTAGCGTGTTTCGAAGAGTTTCCTGCTGCTTGGCAAAACAGGTTTTGCCTTCTCGAACGGTTCCTCAATTATTGGATCGTAAGAGGTCAAATTTTGCCCCTGCCGATGCCTCCCCGGAAGGCTAGATCCCTTACAAGATTTCTCCCTTATGTCTTTAATCGTTCCGAACTGCGTTGCCTTATTGCGAGCGCCAGTTCTTGTCAGTCTCGCTGGAATTCGGCGATAGATCCCAAAACATTACGAACGTTAGTGATTGTCGCTTATGCAACGGGTGCACGCACTGGCGAACTGCGGGCGTTGACGCGTAGGGACTTGAAACTTAAAACAAAAAAACTACAGCTTCATGTCCCACGGTGCGAACGAAAAAGAACCATTCCGATCGGATCCGAGTTGTGCGATGTCCTCGACTCCTTTTCTCAATGGCGATTTGGCACCAAAACAGCCGACAAAAGCCTATTTGTAACGAAAGAGGGTGAGCCTCTATCAGCGAATCACTTATCAGTAACGTTTGCACGGCTCTGTCGGACGGCGGGTGTGCAACGTAGAGACGGCTTTATTACCAACCCGCGATTTCAAGATTTGAGAAATACATTCGCAGTTCACCATGTCGCCGCATGGATCAAAGCAGGTTCGGATCTCAATCGTATGCTTCCCGCCTTGGCAGGATATATGGGGATAGACAATTTGCTATCTCCAGAGCGTTATCTGCGAATGACCCCCGAACGTTTTCTCGGGCCTCTCAAACTGCTAAGCCCAAAGAAACGGAGGGTTCATTGGAGAGACGATCCAGCAGTGATGACATTCCTGGCAAAACTTTAGAACAAGAGTCGATACGCGGTTCCAAGGTAAGCGGGTAGTCACCCGGCTAATTCAGCCGCGAGCGCTAATGCGACGCCATAAGCAGGACTGAGTTCCTGTGATAGTCAAGGAAATGCTTCTGCCCCTCGGAGAAGTCGCCAACATTCACCGCCTTCTCAGTTGGAACACCCATTCTTTCAAGCGAGGGCAAGTGTGCCCTCGGCGAAATGATCAGCCGACCAGAATCCTCAAATCCTATGAAACCGCGATCAAACAAGTGATCAATCGAAGGCGTAAGAAGAAGACCATTCTCGCCATCCAATCGCTCATGGTTATTAGCGCAGTCTCGCCACGGCTTAGCGTGACTAGCCCTAAGATGGGCTGGATTATCGACTTTCGTGATCCTACACCTAGATTCGACTTGCATGACGCGCTGCTTGTAGAGGCCCTGTCCTCTGCGTGCAATAACGAGCGACTGTCGTTCTGTCTCTGAGAGATCGGGCTCCTCTTGGATGTCCTGTTCGATATGGTTTTCCCACATTTCGAGATCTGCGGTTTCTGCGGAGCGCTCAGAGAATGGATTGATTGCCGCTTGGCTCCTGACGAGATTAATCGCTTCGTTGCCGATTAGCCCAATCAGGGTCTCGGCGAGGGCGTCTGGAACCGTGGTCAGATATACACCTTGATTGCCGTTTCCCGAAGGTTGCAGCGGCGAATACTTCGAGGGCAATACCCTTTGGAGCAAACCCATGTGGTCCTTTGGGCGAATTTGCCGGTCGAGTCGTGAAAATGTCACGCGGACGCGCCAGCCGATCGTGTTCCAATATGTGCCTGCGCCTCCAAACTCTGCTGGCTTCGGGTTCCCGTAACAGTATGATGTAACGATTCCAATGGCAACGATCTTGGTATCTACGAACGAGAACACCACATCCCCAGGCGCAACCTCGCGCATGAACTCATAGAAGGGATTTCTCGCGTCGTTGGCGTTGCGCTTAGGAGACCAGAGGTAGCCTCCCTCTAACTCCTGCCGATGCGTCTGGTTTTGGTTGACCCACCAATACCGCATTCGATCTTTCCTCTCAAGCCGCTGCCAGCAGTTGCAGAGATCGTAGCAGATGCGCGCAGCGCGCGAGGCGATGTGTGTTCATGTCGAGCCGCCCGACCTTGTAAATCTGCAACGAATACTCAGGTGCATCCGGGATCAAAAGCCAGACCATTTTCACTTCGGGGGTACATATAGCAAGCGCTTATGAAATGATGGGCGATCATCATTCATCATGGGTGGAGAGAAATCTAAATGAGCAGACCCAATATTCCAAATTTAAGGACCTGGCCTCGCAATTTGAGTACGTCGCAGGGTGGCGGCTTATCGACCTCCCAGGGCGGCGGCATGTCGACTTCCCAGAATGGGGGTATGTCGACCTCACAGTACGGTGGCATGTCGACCTCGCAATACGGTGGGATGTCCACATCGCAATATGGTGGCTTATCTACATCGCAATATGGCGGGCTCTCAACGTCACAATATGGTGGGCTATCTACCTCTCAGTATGGCGGCCTATCTTCGTCCGCAGGTGGCGGCATGTCGACGTCTGCATCAGACGTCTACAGAAGCAACATCCCTCCCTGGCCAGTATTTCTAAGGGAACTTGAATCAAGGGGATATGAATCTCAAGCTCGGTTGGTCCGTCAGTATCTACCTGCATTCTTGTGGCCTGAAAATTTCTTCAGACTATAACCGTAGATGATCGTGATCCGCATAAGCCCAACTCGTTTTTGCATTGCAAACCGTGAAGGGGGCAGTTTCCAAGCCGTCTGTCTCCTATCCCCAATGGAGGGTGCCCGAGCATCGATGCGACGGTGCACTACTTCTGCTTTCGGAGTTTCACGCAGAGCTTTGGAGCGACGAATACGGAGTTTGTGACGCACAACATTGCGGGGTTTGTGGAGGATGCGGTGCGGGTGCGAAGCAACCTGGCGGTAACGCTGGGGCTGCGGTATGACTACACGCTGCTGCCGACGCCGCAGACGGCGAATGCGCTGCTGGATGCGGATATCGCGGCGATGGGCGGGCGCGACTCATGGGGCGACGGGGACGTTTCCGGAGGACCGGAATAACTTTGGGCCGCGGCTGGCGGTGGTGTGGGCTCCGGGCAAGGTGTGGGGATTGCCGAAGCGATGGCAGCCGAAGAAGGGGCAGCTGTTCACGGTGAAGCTGGGCTATGGGGTGTTCTATAGCCACATACCGGGAGCAACGGTGCGGGCGGCGCTGGTGGATACGGCGCTGGATGCGACGACGACGCATGTGCGGATACGGCCGACGACGATCACGGATTGTCCGCAGGTGACGGCGGTGCAGCAGGGGTTTGGGTATCCGTGCGACTACACGAGCGCTCCTCCGGCGGCGGTGGCGCAGACGACGTCGGCGACGGTGTTTGCGAGTGGGTACCGGGTGCCGATGGTGCAGCGGGGGGAGCTGGCGGTGGAGCGGGGGCTGGGGCATCGGACGAGTGTGCGGCTGAGCTATGCGATGGCGATGGCGATCCAGTTGCCGGGGAGCACGGATCTGAATATTTCGCCGTCGCCGGGGTTGGTGAGTTACGAGTTGCAGAGTGTGGATGGGGTGCTGAACCGGGTGAAGGGGCTGCACGAGGGAGAGACGTTTGCGGTGCCGCTGTACGATCAGCGGCCGATGGCGAACTATGGGGCGGTGACGGCGCTGGTGTCGAATGCGAATGCAACGTATCACGCGGTGACGGCGGAGGCGCAGGTGCATGGGCTGCGGTGGACGGGGCTGCGGGAGCTGGAGCTGAAGGGGAGCTATACGTTCTCGCGGTCGATCGATTATGCGCCGCAGGGGTCGGCGACACCGCAGCTGGATGGGCAGTTCGATCCGTTTCGGAATGGGTATGACAAGGGGCTGTCGGGGCAGAATTTTCCGCAGCGGTTTTCGGGGACGATGGCGCTGCCGCTGCATGAGCGCAAGGGGCCGAAGGCGGTGCAGATGGTGCTGGATGGGTGGCGCGTGTCGGCGATTGGGACGGCGAGCAGCGGGGCGCCGTACAGCTACAAGATCTTTGGAGGGACGTATTTGAGTGGGGGACGGGAGTCGATCAACGGCTCGGGGGGAGCGACGTATCTGCCGACGGTGGGGAGGAACACGCTGCGGCTGGCGCCGCGGGGGAAGGTGGATCTGCGGCTGGGGAGAGAGGTAAGGATCGGGCGGGGGATGCATTTGAACGTGTTTGCGGAGGCGTTCAATCTGTTCAACGCGGAGAATATTTCGAGCGTGGAGACGCGGGCGTTTCAACTGGGGACGGCGAAGACGATTGGGAGTTCCACGGCAACGGGGCCGACGCCGCTGGTGTTCCAGGATGCGGCGGCGATTGCGACGGAGGGGCTGACGACGGAGGTGCCGTTCGGGACGCCGAGCTCGTCGACGACGGGGACGAGCCGGGAGCGGCAGATGGAGCTGGGGGTGCGGCTGCAGTTCTGAGCGGGAGGCGAAAAAGATGGTGGCGCAGAGGGCAGGGATCGGCATAGTATCCCGGTAGATAAGTCCCCGGGAGTGTGGAAGATGAACCTGCTGGAGGTGATTGCGCACCATGGCTATGTGGTGACATCCCTCGTGCTGTTCAGCGCGTGTTGCGGTCTGCCGCTGCCACTGTCGGTGGTGTTGCTGACGGCGGGTGCGGCGGCGCAGGGAGGATCGCTGAACCTGGGGCTGGTGATTGCGTGCGCATGGAGTGCGGCGCTCGCGGGCGATCTGCTGATGTACCTGGGCGGACGGTACACGGGGTGGTGGCTGCTGACGAATATCTGCAAGTTCAGCCTGAACCAGGAGGCGTGCGTGTTTGGTTCGGCGCACCAGTTCTACAAGCGGGGGCCGAGGGCGCTGCTGGTGGCGAAGTTTGTGCCGGGACTGGCGGAGGTGTCGTCGGTGCTGGCGGGCAGCCTGAGCATGCGGCCGCGCAGATTCCTGCTGCTGGATGGGGTGGGGATCCTGCTGTATGTGACGAGCTGGAGCGTGGCGGGGTTTGTGTTTGCGCGGTTTCTGCGCGACGCGATTCGATGGGTGGAGCGCGTGGGGCATGTGACCGCGGCGATGCTGGGTGGGATCGTTGTGCTGTATGTGCTGTGGATGGTCCTGAGCCTGCTGCGCGAGACGCGGCTGCCGAAGGTGGAGAAGATCGCATGCGAAGGATCTGCATCAACATCTGCAGACGGCGAAGCCGGAGCGGCTGCTGATCATTGCGGATGTGCGCTCGCGCGGGTATTACGATCCGGGCATGCTGCGGATCAAGAACTCGATTCGCGTGGATCCGGGGCGGCTGCTGGAGGATCTGCAGGTGTTGGAGGAGTTCATGCTGCCGCAGCCGGACTGCGAGATCTACCTGTACTGCTCGTGTGCGCACGAGGCGACGAGCATGCGGGTGGCGCGGATGCTGCAGGGGGAGAACTGCACGACCAAGGTGATTCGCGGTGGGCTGAAGGCGTGGGTGAAGGCGGGTGGGCCGGTGGAGCCGGTGCCGCATGACGATGTGGAGCACCTGCCGCGGTTCGAGTAGGGAAGGGAGTAGGGATAGTGAGTAGTGCGTAGGGAGAACGAAGACGGGGCCGGGTGGTGAGTTTGGCTGGCGGGGTGGGGAGTGCAAGCTATAGAAAGTACTCGGTTGGGCTGAGCTTACGGAGGTGGGCGCGACGCGGTGGGCGGGGGATGCATCCAACGAGCGTAGCATCAATGTCAGAGAAGCGGACCCCCTGGGAGTTGTAGAGATGAACTTGTTGGACGTGGTCGCTCACCATGGCTATGCGGTGACCTCGATCGCGCTCTTCGCGGCTTGTTGCGGTCTGCCGCTGCCGCTGTCGGTGGTGTTGTTGACGGCGGGTGCGGCGGCGCATGGCGGTTCGCTGAATCTTGGGGTGGTGATGCTGTGCGCGTTCGGGTCGGCGCTGGTGGGCGACACGCTGATGTACCTGGGGGGACGGTATACGGGGTGGTGGCTGCTGACGGGGATCTGCCGGTTCAGCATGAATCCTGAGACGTGTGTGTTTGCGTCGGCGCGGCAGTTTTACAAGCGCGGGCCGCGGGCGCTGTTGATTGCGAAGTTTGTGCCGGGGCTGGCGACGGTGGCGGCGCTGCTGGCGGGCAGCCTGAACATGCGGCTGCGGCGGTTCCTGATGATGGACGGGCTGGGCGTGTTGTTCTACGTGAGCGCGTGGACGCTGGCGGGGTTTGTGTTTGCTCCGTTTCTGCGGGTGGTGATTGAGGGAGTGGAGCGGCTGGCGCACCTGACGGCGGCGACGGTGACGGCGATGCTGGTGCTGTATGTGCTGTGGCTGGTGCTGAGCGCGCTGCGCGAGTCGCGGCTGTCGGCGGTGGAGAAGGTGGCGGCGGAGGATCTGTTCGAGCTGCTGCGGACGGCGACGCATGATCGGCTGCTGGTGATTGCGGATGTTCGCTCGCATGGGTACTACGATCCGGGCATGCAGCGGATCAAGAATTCGATTCGGGTGGAGCCGAGCCGGCTGAAGGAAGAGCTGGATGCGCTGCGGGAGTTCATGCAGCCGGAGTGCGAGATCTACCTGTACTGCTCGTGCGCGCATGAGGCGACGAGCGTGCGGGTGGCGCGGATGCTGGAGAAAGAGAACTGCTCGACCAAGGTGATTCGCGGGGGAATGAAGGCGTGGGTGAAGGCGGGCGGGGAGACAGAGCCGGTGCCGCTGGGGGATGTGGAGCACCTGCCGCGGTTCGAGTAGAGAAGGCGGGAGCGCTGCTGCGGGTGAATGACTCGCGGGTTGAGCCGAGTTGCTGCATCCTTTGCGAGAATAGGAGTGATGCGTAAATCGCTTGTGGCACTCGCGGTGGCTGCCTTCGGGATCGGTACCTCCGAGTTCATCATCATGGGCCTGCTGCCCGACCTGGCAAAGAGTTTTTCTATCAGCATTCCGAAGGCGGGGGTGCTGGTGACGGCGTACGCTCTGAGCGTGACGTTTGGATCGCCGCTGATTGCGCTGCTGCTGGCGCGCACGGAGCGCAAGCGGGCGCTGCTGATTTTGATGGGGATGTTCGTTGCGGGCAACCTGCTGTGCGCGCTGGCTCCGAGTTATCAGCTGCTGTTGTATGCGCGGGTGCTGACAGCGCTGTGCCATGGGGCGTTCTTCGGGATCGGCAGCATTGTTGCGACGAACCTTGTGCCGTCCAACCAGCGCACCCAGGCGGTGTCGCTGATGTTCAGCGGCCTGATGATCGCGAACGTGCTGGGCGTGCCGGCAGGGACGGCGCTGGGACAGGCGTTTGGATGGCGTGCCGCGTTCCTGGCGCTGATCCCGGTGGGGCTGGTGGCGCTGGTTGCGCTGTACCGCATGGTTCCGGAGCAGGCAGCGCAGGTGGTGCATGTGAAGCACGAGTTTCGCGCGGTGATTCGACCGCAGGTGCAACTGGTGCTGAGCCTCAGCACCATCTCGTCGATCTCGCTGTTTTGCGTGTTCACGTACATCGCTCCGATGCTGGAATCGATCACGCGGGTCTCGCCGCATGCGGTGACGTGGGTGCTGGTGTTGTTTGGCGCGAGCATCACGGTGGGGAATTATGTTGGAGGCCACCTGGGAGACTGGAAGCCGATGCCGCTGGTGCTGACGGGCCTGGTGCTGCTGATCGCGATCTTCCTGGTGATGCCGTTCGCGATGACGCGGCTGCTGCCTGCGGTGGCGCTGGTGTTTGTGTGGGGGCTGGTGCACTTCTGCGCGATCACACCGCTGCAGCCGAGGATCGTGGAGCAGGCCAAGGGAGCTCCGAATCTGGCGTCAACGCTCAATCAAGGGGCATTCAACCTGGGCAACGCGCTGGGCGCGAGCCTGGGTGGCCTGGTGTTGACCGCGGGCTATGGGTATCGGAAGCTGCCGGTCGCGAGTGCGGCGGTGGCGGTGGTGTGCCTGGTGGTCGCGATGGTGACGGTGATGGTGGAGAGGCGGGATGCGCGGTTGGTGGAGGACCTGGCGGTCTAGCTAGGTGGTGAGTTTGGCGAGGGCGGTGAGGAGGGTGGTGTGGGGGAGGCCGTCGGCGTAGGTTTTCAGGATGAGGGAGCGCATGAAGGGGAGGCGCATGGCTTTGAAGCCGCGCTCGGGCTGGGCGTAGAAGGCGCGGGCGGCGCGGTGGGAGAAGCTGAGGGTTTTTTGGAGAGGGGCGAGGTGGCGGGCGTAGGCGGCCGCGATGTGGGTGGATTCGTTGAGGTCGCAGGACAGGATGGCGGCGGCGGCGGCCTGGCCGCTGACGATGGCGGAGTGGATGCCTTCGCCGGTGAGGGGGTCGACGAGGCCGGCGGCGTCGCCGACGAGCAGGACGCGGCCGCGGGGGACGTAGGTGTGGCCTCCCATGCCGAGCTGCTGGCCGGTGATGTGGGAGAGGCTGGTGACGCCGAGTTTCTGGCGGGCGTAGTCGAGGAGAAGGGCGCGGGTGACTTGTTTGATGCTGGCGTCGCGTGAATCCCACGTCTCAGCATCGAGACGTGGGGCACCCGGGTCCTGCGCGGACGGCGAGAGTCTTTGGGACAAATGTTCGTGGAAGCTGGGGGCGAAGGTGCCGACGCCGATGTTGATGTGGTCGGACTTGGGGAAGAGCCAGCCGTAGCCTCCGGGGAGGGGCGCGAAGTCGAAGACGAGGTCGTGGGGGCGGGCGCCGTTGGGGAGGGTGGCGGGGAGCGAGGTGTAGGGGACGGTGGCTTCTAACGCGAAGCCGTCGTCCTGCGCGGACGGCGAGAGTTGGGTTCCGTGGCGGTCCTGATGGGCGAGGCGGCGGGTTTGGCCGTTGGAGCCGTCGGCGCCGATGAGGATGGGGGCGCGGAGGGTTTCGGGGCCGCGGGGGGTGGCGACGTCGAGCTCGATGGCGTCGGGCGATTCGCGGAGGGCGAGGATGCGGTCGATCTTGCGCAGCTCGATGCTGCCTCCCTGGCGGGCGGCGAGGAGGGTTTGCTGGAGGCAGAAGGTGTCGAAGCGCTCGCGCACGGCCATGGCGCAGATGGGGTTGCGGGTCTTGACGCGGACGTCGGTGGACTTATTGGTTGCGGGAGGATTGGTGGAAGCCCACATCTCAGAAGCGAGATGTGGGGCGCCCGGTGCGGTGGTAGGTTGGAGCACGATCTCGTGGCAGACGCGCTCGATGACCGGGTCGACCGAGTAGCGGAGGGCTTTGAGGGTCTTGCGGGTGAGGCCGCAGGCGCAGGGTTTGTGGCGGGGGAAGGTGCGCTTGTCGAGCAGGATGACGTGCTTGCCGGCCTGCGCGAGGTCGTAGGCAGCGGCACAGCCTGCGGGTCCTGCACCGGCGATGAGGATGTCGACTTCGCGAATCATGGCTGGGAATGAGTTTATTCCTGCGGGGGGTGTGGACGGAGGTTGAAGGATCAGGCGCCGTAGGTCTCTTCGTTGTCGGCGAGACTGCGGAGGTGGTCGCGGACGACGCGGTAGCACTCGCAGGACACGGCTTTCGAGGCCAGGGAGGTCGGTGAGGGTGATCTTGCCGCGGGTGTACTGGATGAGGTTTTTCTTCTGCAGATGGCCGGCGACGACGGAGACGCTGGAGCGGGTGACACCGAGCATGTCGGCCATGTACTCGTGGGAGAGGGGAAGGACGCGGTCGCCGACGCGGTCGGCGCAGAGCAGGAGCCATCGCGCCATGCGCTGCTCGATGGAGTGACGGGCGTTGCAGCCGGCGGTCTGGGCGGACTGGATGAATTGAGCCTGGAGATAACGCAGGGTGAGGTCGTGAAATTGTTCGGCGCGCTTGAACTCCCTGGTTGCGACGGATAAGACCGAGGAGTAGCCGTAGCCGCCGATCTGCATGTAGACGCGGTTGAGGCTGCGGCGGGTTCCCATCATGGAGGAGGTGCCGAGGATGGACTCGGGACCGGCGAGGGCGACTTCGACCTCGAAGCCGTCGGCGAAGGTGACGGTCATGGAGGCGATGCCTTCTTCGAGGAAGAAGAGATGGGCGATGCCGTTGCCGGGAAATTCAATCTCGCGGTTGACCGGAAGCTCGACACGCTGGAGCTGAAGGCGGTCGATGACCTCGGGATGCAGGCGTTGCAGAATGACGTTCTTGAAGGCCTTCACACTCATGCGTCCAACGTTCCCAAGGCGAGGGAGACGTTCCACCTTGCGCGATACCTTGCGAGCCATTTGCGGCTGTGCTGATGATACGCGCCTGGGCGGGGAGGCAATCCCTGGGCTAGTGTGCGAGCGGACTGCCGGAGGAAGAGGCGAAGGCTGCGGCGGCGGTTTGGGCGATGGTGACGTCGTTGTCCTTGTTGAGGCTGGCGACACCGATGGCGCCGACAACTTCTTTGCCGGAGAGCAGGGGCATGCCGCCGCGGAGGGTCATCAGGTTGGAGGTGATGAAGGCGACGCGGCCGTTGTCGACGTTGGTTTCGGTCTCGGCGCTGGGACGCTGCAGGAGGGCGGAGGTGCGGGCTTTGCCGATGGCGAGGTCGGGGCTGCCGGCGCGGACGCCGTCCATCTTGACGAAGGCGACGAGGATGCCGCTGCTATCGACGACCGCGATGGCACAGGGGGCGTGGAGCTTTATGGCCTCCTGCTCGGCGGCGGCGAGGGCGCGCTGGGCTCCGGCTTCGCTGATGACCTTGAGGGTGACGGTGGGATCGGCGGCGAGGGCGGGAAGGCTCCAGAGGGGCGGGAGCAGGAGGCATAGGGTGCAGGCGATTTTTGTTGCGGATGAGGTCATGGGCATCCTCCTTTGTTAGCGCGTTAGTTAGCGAGTTGGTGGGAGGGCCATTGCTTCGGCGAGGAGGGAGTAGCTGCGCTTGCGGGCCTGGTGGTCGTGGGTGATGGTGTTGACCATGATCTCTTTGAGGTTTAATTCTGCGGCGAGGTTGCGAAGTTGTGCGGCGACGCGGTCGGGAGTGCCGGTGAAGTAGGTGGGCCACTCGTTGTCTTCGGGGGCGTCGAGGCTGCCGGCGGTGAAGGGAATGAGGGGGTTGGGCGCGGTGGGCAGGGCTTCGAGCTCGCGGAGAGCGTCTTCGGGGGTGGCGACGGGGCGGCGGTCGTCCATGCGGATGCGGCGCTGGAGGAGGCGGACGGAGGCGTGGAGGTGTTGGGCTTCGGCGTCGGTAGGGGCGCAGATGACGCCGATGGCGAGGGTGGCCTCGGGGGCGGAGGCGGATCTGGGGAGTCTGGGGCTGGAAGTTGGCCTGGTAGTACTCGATGGCGCGGCGGGTCTGGATGGGGGAGAAGAAGTGGGCGAAGGCGTAGGGCAAGCCCTCTTGAGCCGCGGTGACGGCGGACCACATGGACGAGCCGAGCAGCCAGAGGTCGGGGGCGCCGGGGGCGTCCGGGGAGACGCGGATGCGGGCGAAGGGGTGGTTGGGGCCGAGGAGGTCGGGGAAGCGCTCGGGGTGGAGGAAGGCGCGGAGCTCGGCGAGCTGTTGGGGGAAGTCGTCGGGGACGGGACCTTTGCGGTCGCGGCGCAGGGCGAAGGCTTCGAGCTGGCCTCCGCCGGGAGCCCGGCCGATGCCGAGGTCGATGCGGTTGGGAAACATGGCGTGGAGGGTGCGAAAGACCTCGGCGACCTTGAGCGCGGAGTAGTGCGGGAGCATGACGCCGCCGGAGCCTACGCGGATGTGGGTGGTCTCGGCGGCGGAGCGGGCGATGAGGATCTCGGGCGCGGTGCAGGCGAGGAGATCCATGGCATGGTGCTCGGAGTACCAGAGGCGGGTATAGCCGAGCGCGTCGACGTGGCGGGCGAGGTCGAGGGAGTTGGCGAGGGCCTGCGAGGGCGAGGAGCCGGCGAGGACGGGCGACTGGTCGAGTACCGAGAGGCGAAGTGGGGACTGGCTGGAGGATAGGCCCATTGATCTTAGATGATGGAGAGAGCGCTGAGGATGAGACGATCTTGCCGAAGGCTGCGCGGCGTGAGGTTCTGAAACATTCGTACGGGCAGAGCGTCCAATAGGCTATCTTGCATCACAAGGTCCAGTCCCAAGCGGCCTGGGGCGGGGGGCGAGAGAAGCAGCAGACTTCCAGAGGCAACGGCAGACAGAAAGGCAAGGGCAAAGGCAGCGGTGATCACCAGGCGATGCATGGCGGGTGTGTTGTCGGCTGCGCTGCTGGCCTGCGCGGGTGCGCTGCACGCGCAGGGCGGGGCGGATGGCGAGTCGCTGGGAGCGTTGCGGCATGGACCGTTGGTGGTGTGGTTCCTGGCTGCGTCGACGAAGCCGCCGCAGTCGAACCTGGATGCCGTGGCGGCGCTGCACAATGCGACGCCGCTGAACTATAGCGAGCATACGGCGTCGAACTTTGGGCAGAATGCCTCGACCTATGGACAGAGCGCGAGCACCTTTGGTGTGGATGCGGATAGTCCGACGATCGGCACGCCGTCGATCCCAGCGGACCAGGATGCGACGAGCGCGAAGCCGAATGGCATTGGCTATCAGCAGAGGCAGGCAAGCAACTTCGGACAGAATGCGGGGAGCTACGGAACGGCCTCGAGCAATATTGGGCAGGAGGCGAGCACGGCCGGGCAGGACTGCCAGCAGCTATGGACAGAATGCGGGGAGCTACGGAACGGCGGCGAGCAATGTGGGGCAGAGCGCTTCGGACTTTGGGGCCGGGAACAGCAACAGAACGAACGGCGCTCCGGCGCCGGCGGTGAGCGCGGAGGTGGCGGCACAACAGCCGTTGAGCAATCCGGCGGCAGAGCAGTTGAAGGAGACGCTGCGACAGGCGTTTCCCGATCTGCAGATGCGATTCATCGCGGTGGATCCGGACCAGTTGAAGGCGCGGCTGATGGCGGTGCGCGGGACGGCGGATTTTCCGGATGTGCTGCTGGGAACGCTGCCGGCGTCGTGGTGGGGCGGGATGGACACGGAGTTTGGGCTGGCGATGCTGCGGCCGGCGGTGTTCTATCCGAATGGGGTGACGGACAACTCGGAGGGAGAGCCGGAGGTGGCGATTCTTGCGCGGGCGCAGCATATGCAGGCGGCGCGCGCGTTTGTGTTGTGGCTGAGCGAACCGACGTCGGGCTGCCCGGGGTGTGTGCAGTCGGGGACTGACGGGGAAGGAGGCAGCGGTTGCGGCGGTGGCGAAGAGTGCGATGGAGAGCCTGCTGAATGGCGAATCGCTGGGGGATGCGGCCGATCCGGCGATGGTGATGGACTCGTCGAAGGGCGTGCAGCGGATGCTGGCGACGATGGGCACGGCGGGCAACAAGGAGGCGAACACGGATGGGGCGAGGGTGCAGGTGGAGGATGCGTCGGTGAACGGCAGGCTGGCGGCGGTGGCGCTGCGGGTGGTGGTGTCGTCGACGGGTGTGTTTGGGGTGGCGCATCCGCTGGTGGTGCTGCGCGCGGCCAGGGATGGGCAGTGGAGGGTGCTGCAGATGTCGCTGAACCTGCCGCAGCATGAGCAGGCGAATGAGCGGCAGGCGTTGATGGTGAGCAGTCCGCCGACGGCTGCGGAGCAGAGCGCTGGAGTGAAGGGCATTGTGCAGGCGCTGCCGCTGGACGGGCAGAACGTGGCGCAGATGCCGCAGCTGGTGTGGGACAACCACGGGGGAGCGGGGCTGCAGGTGGTGGAGTGGCAGCGGGGCGAGGATGGCGCGTGGTCGGATTCGCGGCTGTACCTGGTGGAGGACCGCAACCCGACGCTGCGGACGCAGGTGATGGCGGAGTTTGCGGAGGCGAACGGACGCTATCGGTGGAGGGTGTGGAGCGTGGGCGCGCATGGGCGATTTGCAGATCAGTGCGTGGAGAACGTTTCGGCTGATGCAGTAGCGGGGGAAGCGTGGGGAAGAGTTCCGCTATGCTCAGGGAGTGAGTGTGAATCGACAGGATGTTGGGTCGCCGCTGCCGCTTGCTGCGCCGCGTGGGCTGCTGCGCCGCTGCTGGCCGTGGAGGATCTGCGGATTGGGTTCTCGGGGCAGGAGGCGGTGCGCGGGGTCTCGTTTGCGATTGCGCCGGGAGAGACGCTGGGGCTGGTGGGTGAGTCGGGGTCGGGGAAGTCGGCGACGTCGCTGGCGCTGCTGCGGTTGCTGCCGCCGAGCGCGACGGTGAGTGGGAGCATGCGGTTCGCGAGGGCGGATGGTGGGGTGGAGGAGCTGCTGAGCCTGCCCGAAGAGACGATGCGGCGGCATCGCGGGCAGTCGATGGCGATGATCTTTCAGGAGCCGATGACGGCGCTGAATCCGGTGATGACGGTGGGGCGGCAGATTGCGGAGGCGCTGCTGGCGCATGCTCCGCGGATGGCGAGGAAGGAGGTGCGGGAGCGGGTGGTGGCGGCGATGCGGGAGGTGGCGCTGCCGGATGCGGAGCGGCGCATCGATGATTATCCGCACCAGTTTTCCGGAGGGCAGCGGCAGCGGATCGTGATTGCGATGGCGCTGATGAACAAGCCGCGGCTGCTGATTGCCGACGAGCCGACGACGGCGCTGGATGTGACGGTGCAGGCGCAGATCCTGGAGCTGCTGAAGGAGTTGAAGCGCGAGCACGATCTGGCGATGCTGTTCATCTCGCATGACCTGGCGGTGGTGGGGCAGGTGGCGGATCGCGTGGCGGTGATGCGGCATGGCGAGATGGTGGAGCAGGGCAGCGTGGCGCAGGTGCTGACGCGGCCGCAGCATGCGTACACGCGCAACCTGCTGGCTTCGGCGCCAACGATGAAGACGGAGCGCGAACGTCCGCTTGCTACGATGGTGCGGTCTGGCGTCTAATGCTCTCTGGACTGGCTGTTTATGCGCGCGCTTGTAGTCTCGGACATCCACGGAAATTTGCAGGCTCTTGAGGCGGTCCTGGGAGTAGCGCAGAGCCGCACCGGTGGTGGGTTCGATCAGTTGTGGAACCTGGGCGATGTGGTGGGGTATGGCGCGCGGCCGAACGAAGTGATTGACACGCTGCGCGGGCTGAAGACGGAGCTATCGATTCATGTGCGGGGCAATCATGATCGCGTGTGTTGCGGGCTGAGCAGCTCGCAGGGATTCAATCCGATTGCGGCGGCGGCGGCGGCGTGGACGCGGCAGCAGCTGCGGCCGGAGAACCGGGAGTGGCTGCGCGGGCTGCCGATGGGGCCGATCCAGGCGACGGAGCGAGCGTTGTGCGCGCATGGATCGCCGCTGCATGAGGACCAGTACATTGCGTCGATGCGGGATGCGTGGACGCCGCTGCAGCGGATGCCGACGGAGCTTGCGTTCTTCGGGCACACGCATCTGCAGGGCGCGTTCTCGCGGCGTGATGAAGATTGGGCAGAGGATTATCCGGAGTACGTAGCGGAGAAGCGCGACAGCGTGGAGGCGTACACGCTGGAGGTGCCGGTGGGGTCGCGGCATCTGATCAATCCGGGGGCGGTGGGACAGCCGCGGGATGGCGACTGGCGCGCGGCGTTTGCGATCTACGATGAGGCGCTGGAGCAGGTGACGTTCTTTCGCACACCGTACGATGTTGCGGCGGCGCAGGCTGCGATTCGCGAGGCAGGATTGCCGGAGCGGCTGGCTGCGCGATTGAGCACGGGGAGATGAAGCAGAGGGTAGACAGTAGAGTGTAGAGCGTGGAGAGAACGGTTTTGTCTACGCTCTGTCTTAGAAGAATTTGCCGATGGTGAAGACGAGCTTGCGCTCGTTGTGGGTGCCGAGGGCGGGGCCGAGGGAGATGACGCCGAGGGGTGTTTCGGCGATGACGCCGAAGAAGACGTCCTGCTGGGTGAGGGTGGAGGCGTCGGGTGCGCGGATCTGTCCGGCCTCGTAGAAGCCGCCGAGGTAGAGGCTGTTGCCGAGGGGTGCGGGCAGGCTCTTGATGCGGCGCAGGTAGCCGGGCGTGACGAGGAAGTAGTCGGTGCCGCGGTACTGATCGATGGCGCTGGCGCTGAGGCGCAGCGGGCCGCCGAGGGTGAAGCGGAAGGGCTGCGCGACGTCGCGATGCAGCATGGTGCCGCCTTCCATGTTCATGAGCAGAAGGTTGTTCCTGTCGAAGGTGTGGGAGAAGCCGATCTGGCTGGTGAGCTGCGGCGCGCTGGGACTGCCGGGGGTTCCGTAGAGATAGCCGAGGCTGGTCTCGGAGCGGATGCCGAAGTGGGGGACGAGGGCGCGGTCGCGCGAGTCGTAGACGTATTGCAGGCGCGCGGTCTGGGCGTTGCCGCGATAGTTGGGCATGCCATCGAAGCCGGTGGTGGTGTACCAGCGCACGTTCTGGAGCTGCCAGCCGGCGCGGAGTTCCTGGGTGCTGCCATCGCTCCAGCCGATGTCGGCAGCGGTGCCGGCGGATTGTTCGAGGCGCTCGGAGAGGCGGGTGTTGCCGCTGTAGATGTAGTAAGGCGTGCGGGTGATGTTGGCGCGGGGAGCGAGGAAGAAGCCGGCCCAGTTGAGCTTGCGATAGTACTCGGTCTGGATGCGGGTGAAGAAGCCGAAGTCGACGTAGGTGCGGAGCTCGGAGCCGTAGCCGCCGAGGTCCTGGTCGAGCAGGATGGTGTTGATGGTGGCGCGGGTGACGCCGCCGGTCTGCGCCTGGAGGTTGAAGCCGACGTCGAGAAAGGGCGGGCCGGTGGGCTTGTCTTTGACGGTGACGAGGAGGATGGGGCGGCTCGTGTAAGCTGCGGTCGTAGCCGACGGTGTAGTCGGCTTCGTAGCGGCCGTCGCTGCGGAGTTGGGAGAGCAGGCGGTCGACGCGCTGGGTGTCGACGGGCTGATCGACGAGGGGAGCGAAGAGGCGTTCGGCGACGGCTTTGACCGCAGCGTTGGGAGCATCGACTTCGACGCGGAGAACGTTGCCGGGAGGTCCGTGCATGCGGGCGTTGCGCTGGGCGAGATACTGCTGCCACTGGGCATCGGGGAGAGCGTACTGGAGGAGCGCGGCCTTGTTGGCTTCGGCGGCGGCGTAGCCACGCTGCGGCGAGCTCGTTGACCTTGAGATAGCTGGCCGCGTTGAAGCCGCTGACGTCGGGCGTGATGACGAGGTTGGCGAGTTTGCGATCGTGCTCTTCGTTGACCTCGATGCCGACGGCGAAGGCGCGCTGCAGGACGCCGAGGATGTTGTTGAGATCGCCCTTGCCGACGGGGGAGAGCTTGAGGCTGACGGCGAGGACGACGTTCGCTCCCATGGCTTTGACGTCGGGTGTGGGAAGGTTCTCGAGGATCGCGCCGTCGACGTATTCATGGCCGTCGAGCTGGAAGGGACGGAAGACGCCGGGGATGGATGCGGAGGCGAGGACGGCATCGCGCAGAGAGCCGCGGGCGAAGGTGACGGTCCTGGCGGCGTTGAGGTCGGTGGCCTGGCAGCGGAAGGGGATGGGCAGGCGATTGAAGTCGGTCTGATCGTTGTAGCGGAGGAACTCTTTTTCGAGGAGCTCGTTGAGGCCGGCTTCGGTGAGGAGGCTGTTGCGGAACTCGACGCCATGCTTGAGGCCGACGGTGATGCCGTTGGGGATGTCGCGGCTGTCTTCGCGGCGGCGAAAGCTTTGCGCGCTGTAGGCCTGCTCGATGCGGAAGACGGAGCTGATGGAGTCTTCGGTGAGGATGTGCTTCATCTCGTCGGGGGTGTGGCCGGTGGCGTAGAGAGCGCCGATGATGGAGCCCATGCTGGTGCCGGCGATGACGTCGACGGGGATGTGATGATCGTCAAACCACTGCAGGACGCCGATCTCGCTCATGGCTTGCGCGCCGCCTCCGCCGAGGGCGAGGCCGATGACGGGGCGGTTGGTGGGGAGATCGGTGGGCGGGGTGGAGGGATCGAGTGGGCCGAGCGTGAGGCGCGTGGTGCTGGCGGCTGCTTCGCCGGTGGCTGCGGGATGCGGATTTTGTTGAGGGGGCTTGTTGTTTTGCGCGGGGGTTGTTGGCTGGCGTTGGTCGCTGCTTTCCTGGCGGCTTGCTCGGGGGTGCGTGGAGGGTTGCGGTGACGGTTTGCGCGAGGCACTGCAAGGAAGAGAGAACGCGACGGCGAACGCTGCGGCCAACCAGGTGCGGCGGGGTGTGGATGTACTATCGCTGTGGCAGACTGCGTTGCGATCGCGCAGGGATTTCCATCCGTCCATCCATTCCGATTGATACGAAGAGCGAGATGCTCGTCTGTTCAAGCTTACCTGTAAGCGTAGGCGGTTCGACGAGGGTGAAGGTTCGGTGGATGGTGTGACACGGCTGCGCTTCGCTTATCGGAGAAGGACAGGAGCAAGACAACAGCAGATTCCCAGGGGGAATGACAGAAAGAAGGGTAAGGGCAAGAGCGACGGCGTGGGCAAGGGCGGGAAACGTGGCTTAGCGGACGTACTCCTGGAAGAGGTCGGGGAACTGCTGTTCGAGTGCGGCGATCTTGGGGATGTCGCAGACCTGGATGTAGGGGTTGTGGGGATTCTTGAGGGCGTAGTCCTGGTGATAGTCTTCGCCGGGATAGAAGGCGACGAGCGGCGTGATCTGCGTGACGATGGGGCGGGGAAAGATGTGGGCTGCGTCGAGCTGACGCACGTAGGCTTGTGCGATCTCGCGCTGCTGCTCGTTGGTGTAGAAGATGGCGGAGCGGTAGCTGGTGCCGACGTCCGCGCCCTGGCGGTTGAGCTGCGTGGGATCGTGCACGACGGAGAAGAAGATGCGCAGCAGGGTGCCGTAGCTGACGACGGAGGGATCGTAGAGGATCTCGATGGCTTCGGCGTGGCCGGTCTCTTCGCTGCAGACGGTGCGGTAGTTCGCGGTTGCGGCGTCGCCGCCGGAGTAGCCGACGATGGTTTGCTGCACTCCCTTGACGCGCTGAAAGACCGATTGCACTCCCCAGAAGCATCCTCCGGCGAAGACGGCTTTTTGGGGCTGGCCGGAGGGCGAGGGAGCGAAGTCCTGAAGCGGTGCGGGAACGGGTTGCGCTGGTTGCCATGGGGGTGATGCCTCCAGCAGAAGATTGCGAATGATTGGTGCGAATGGTTGGTGCTGCGACTACCGATCGATAGCGAAATGTTCGGTGGCTGCGGTTGCAAAGGGCGGCCCATCGCATTGGACGCGGGCGATGGAGGAGTATGACGCTTAAAGGCTGATCGAGAGCGGTGTTGCGCAGGGTGAACCACGGTAGTTAACCCCACCTCAACCCTCACTTGAAGTGTTAGTAATCGCTAAGGGTCCGGAGTTACTCGATGCATGAAGAAGCGTTACTTCGCAGGGGAGAATACGTGTTACTTCGCGAGGCTATTCGTAACCGATGAGCGATGACTTTAGCTGCATGTTTAGCCGGGGGGCCAGTGCATCTGCCTTCTTCCCAACAGATGCAGGTGAAGATGATCGACGGTCTGGCCGCCGTCGGGACCGGTGTTGATGACGAGGCGGAAACCGTTGTCGAGATGTTGTTGTTGTGCAACTTCGTTGGCTGCGGTGAGGAGTTGACCGAGGAGTTCGGTGTCGGCTGGCGGTGGTGTGCGCGAGCGAGGCGAAGTGTTGCTTGGGAATGACCAGGATATGCACAGGCGCTTGTGGATTGATGTCGGGAAACGCGAGGACGTGCTCGTTCTCAAAGAGATGCGTGACGGGGATCGCGCCGGTGGAAATCTTGCAGAAGAGGCAATCGGAGTGTTGTAGCCATGTGCGCATGTTAAACCCGTGCGGCTACTTCTTGAAATACTTTGGCTCCATTCCGGGAAGCCAGGGGTTGTAGGCCTTGGCGAAGGCGGCGCGGCGGCCGATGGAGGGATGGCTGTAGGTCCAGAACTCGTAGAGGGGGCTGGGGTTGGGATCGGCGAAGGAGGTTTTGCCGAGGACGTTGAAGGCGCCGACGGCGGTGGCTTGCGGATCGGGGACGAGGCCGTGGATGGCCTCCTGTCCGTAGACGTCGGCGGCGTGCTCGTGCATGCGGCTGTAGGCGTTCTCGATGGGTTCGAGCAGAGTTCCAAAGAGGGAAAAGGCGAGGAGGAGGACGGCGAGGGCGGCCCAGTCGTTTTGGGAAGAGATGCCCCAGCGAGCGCCGAACGTTGCGATTGCCCAGCTGCACGAAGAGGTAGCCGAGGTAGAGGGTGATGAAGAGGATGGCGAAGGTGAAGACGACGGTGCTGACGATGTGGCCGAGGACGTAGTGGCCGGACTCGTGGCCGAAGACGAAGACGATCTCGTCGGGGGTCATCTTGGCGATGGTGGTGTCCCAGACGACGACGCGCTTGCTGGCGCCGAAGCCTTCGACGTCGGCGTTGAGGGTGGTGAGCTTGGCGCTGGCCTTCATGAGGAACATGCGCTCGGGCGGGATGTTCATGTGGCCCTTCTCGACGACTTGCTCGAGTTGCGCGACGAGGGCGGGGTTGGTTTTTTCGAGGGGCTGGTACTTGAAGAAGATGGGCTCGATGTAGGGCGCGACGAAGATGCCGAAGAGGACGATGGGGATGGAGACGCACCAGAAGGCGAACCACCAGCTGCGCGGAAGCTTGCGGATGATCCAGAAGAGCAGCATGAGGAGCAGGCCGCCGATGATCCAGGTGAGGGCGAAGGCCTTGGCCTGGTCGCCGAACCAGCTGGGCCAGCTTTGCACGGAGAGGCCGTACTGCAGCGAGAGGTGCTGGGCGTAGAGGTCGATGGGGAGCTGAGGAGTGTGGCGGCGAGGACGATAGAGGAAGAGGAAGACGTAGCCCTGGGCCCAGCGGTTGGTGCTGACCTTCACGGCGGTGTCGCGCATCCAGGCGATGGCGCCGAAGGCGAGCAGGAGGAGGAGGCTGAGGATGCCCCAGGCTTCGTCGCCGAAGTGCAGGGTTTCGTGGACGGTGCTGAGGTGCTGGGCTTTGGCGAGGTCGGAGGGGGAGAGGGAGTAGTCGGGGAGGTTGCCGTGGGGCGGGGCGGCGGCGAGCTCGTGCGCGGCGTAGAGGTTGGCGGCGTGTTCGGCGGGGGTTTCGCGGGCGCAGCCGGAGAGGCTGAGGCGAGAGGAGGCAGAGGCAGGCGATGACGGCGAGGATGCGGGCGAAGGTGCGCGGAGTCATGTCGAGCGTGTGATCCTTGCACGTGGTCATGGGATCCTTGGGCGTTGGACGGCTTTGAACTCTGATGGATAGCAGTCTGCGCTTTCGGTGCAGAAGGGGCAAGGTGTTTTGTCGCGGCTGATATTTCCGGACGTTGGTGGTGGATGGTGAGCCGCAGGCGCGGGCAATTCGATACACTCAGAGCATATCGCGCTGGATGACGTACATCCATTCCTGGAAGCTGGTCCCTCCTTGATCTCTCCTGATTCGCATCGTTCCGCTGTATCCCGTTTCGACTTTCCCAACAAAGACTGTTCCGGCATGTGCTGATGGCTGGGCGTGTGCGGGCCTGTGCTCGCGCTGGTGCCGACGGCGCTGGCGCAGGATGCCGGGTCGGCGCAGAGCGCGTCCGTCCGACGCAGCAGCCGGTGCTGATGGATGCGATGGCGACGGAGCTGCAGCGGGCGCTGACGGAGCTGGGGAGTGCGGCGACGCCGGTGGCATCGAGCGGTGAGAAGCCGGCGGAGAAGGTGCCGGCACAGAAGCCGTACTTCATCAGCTACTCGGTGGCGGATGCGGAGAGTGTCACGATCACGTCGCAGTATGGAGCGATCATGAACTCGAATGAGACGCATGAGCGGACGGCGGATGTGCAGGTGCGGCTGGGGTCGCCGGCGCTGGACAACACGCACGATACGCATCGCACGAGCGCGCTGACGACGATGGCGCTGCCGCTGACGGATGACCGCGCGGCGATTGAGCGGACGCTGTGGTACGCGACGAATCGAGGGTATGGCAAGGCGCTGGATGCGCTGGAGAAGGTGAAGACGGAGCAGCAGGTGCGGGCGCGCGAAGAGGATTCGTCCCCGGACTTTACCGAGGAGCGGCCGCAGGTGGACATCCTGGCGAAGGAGCCGCCGCTGACGGTGGACCGCAGTGCGTGGGAGTCGCGGCTGCGGGAGATCTCGGGGGTGTTTCGGCAGTACCCGAGATATTTTTTACGACACGGCGGTCCTGCAGGCGACGCATGAGACGGACTATTTTGTGTCGAGCGATGGAACGAAGGTGGAGGCGCCGAACCATGTGGCGCGGCTGATTGTGGCGGCACGGACGAGGGCGTCCGATGGCATGGATATGTTCCGCGACGAGACGTTCGAGGCGGACTCCGCGGGACATCTGCCGAGCCAGGCGGAGGTGATGGCGAAGACGCAGGCGATGGCGAAGGGGCTGAACGATCTGCGGACAGCGCCGATTACGGAGCCGTATAACGGGCCGGCGATTCTTTCGGGGCGTGCGGCGGCGGTGTTCTTCCACGAGGTGCTGGGGCATCGGCTGGAGGGGCAGCGGCAGCGCGGCGATGAAGAGGGCGAGACGTTTACGAAGCTGCTGGGCAAGCCGATTCTGCCGGAGTTTCTTTCGGTCGCGGATGATCCGACGCTGACGAACTACAACGGCTATCCGCTGAGCGGGCACTATCTCTTCGACGACGAAGGGCAGCCGGCGCAGCGGGTGCAGCTGGTGAAGGATGGCGTGCTGCAGACGTTTCTGATGTCGCGGCTGCCGATTGCGGGGTTCTGCGCAATCGAATGGGCATGGCCGCGCGGAGGTGGGCAAGATGCCGACGGGACGGCAGGGGAACCTGATTGTGACGTCGACGAAGACGGTGAGCGATGCGAAGCTGCGGCAGATGCTGAAGGCCGAGGCGCGGAAGCAGGGCAAGACGTATGGGCTGTACTTCGAGGACATCAGCTCGGGATTTGCGGTGACGACGCGGCGGTCGCCGCAGGCGTTCCAGGTGATTCCGCTGGTGGTGTATCGGGTGTATGTGGATGGGCGGCCGGATGAGCTGGTGCGCGGTGTGTCGATTGTGGGAACGCCGCAGGCGGCGCTGCGCAGCATTGTGGCGACGGACGATCAGCCGGAGATCTTCAACGGATTGTGCGGAGCGGAGTCGGGGACGATTCCGGTGAGTGCGGTGGCGCCGGCGATGCTGGTCTCGCAGATCGAGACGCAGCGGCAGGCGCAGGGAACGTCGCGGCCGCCGATTGTTCCGCCTCCACCGCTGGATGATGCGGCGAGTGCGGCGGGTACTGCGGGTACTGCGAAGGGAGGCCGCTAATGCGAATGCGTGCGCTGCTGTTGATTCCCTGCGTTGTGTTCGTTGGCGCTGGCCGAGGCTCCGCCGGCGGCCGATCCGATTCTGACGGCGATGCAGCAGGAGCTGGCGCGCGAGAAGGCCGACCTGGTGATTCCGGGGATGCAGCGGCCGTACTTCATCCAGTATCGGCTGGAGGACATCCACAGCTATGACGCGATTGCGAGCTATGGCGCGTTGACGCGCGAGAGCGGAGAATCATCAGCGGGTGGTGCGGGTGGAGGTGCGGATTGGCAGCGACGTCGTCGGACTCGAGCTCGGCGCGCGGCGATGGATCGCTGGAGCTGGCGCCGATGGATGGCGATCCGGCGGCGCTGAAGTATGCGCTGTGGTCGGCGACGGATGATGCGTACAAGAATGCGCTGCGGGCGTATGCGGCGAAGCAGGCGACGCTGAAGACGTTCCAGAGCGCGCCGACGGCGAACGACTTTACGCCGGCGAAGGCGGTGACGCTGATTGAGCCGGTGGTGACGCTGACGCTCGATCGCGAGGACTGGAAGCATCGGTTGATTGAGGCGAGCGGGCTGTTCGCGTACGTCGCCGGAGACGCGGAGTTTTGCGGAGGCGGTGGAGTACAGCTCGGCGAGCCTGAGTGCGCTGGTGGTGAATCGCTACACGGTGAACACGGATGGAACGGTGTTGCGGCATGGGTATCGGGATACTCGGAGACGGTCAGCGTGGGCGGGCAGGCTCCGGATGGGATGGAGCTGGGGCGCAGCAATGGATCGGTGGCGACGACGGCGGCTGGACTGGAGAGCGCGGCGGCGTTGAACAAGCGCACGATCGACGACCTGATCAGCTTCAACGAACTGCGGCATGCGCCGACGGTGGATCCGGAGGACTATCACGGGCCGGTGCTGTTTTCGGGCGATGCGTCGGCGGATGTGTTCAACCGGCTGTTTGTGCCGAACGTGGAGGCGGACCGGCCGGACATGGGAACGTCGGCGCGGACGCAGGGAGCGTATCAGTCGAGCTACAAGACGCCGGTGCTGCCGGCGTTTCTATCGGTGGTGGACGATCCGACGCTGCGCAGCTTTGAGGGCCATGCGTTGCTGGGCGCGTACAAGGTGGATGATGAGGGTGTGCCGGTTGAGCCGGTGGACGTCGTGGTGCACGGCAAGCTGATGAACTACCTGATTGGCCGCCAGCCGGTGAAGGACTTTCCGGAGTCGAACGGGCATGGACGGGCGGCGCTGGGGCAGGCGTGCGCACTCGCGCGCCGGGGTGATCGTGATCAAGTCGTCGGAGCCGCTGTCGGCTGAGGCGCTGCGGGCGAAGCTGCTGGCGCTGGCGAAGGAGCAGGGGCGCGATGTGTACGAGGTGGAGACGATGAGCGGAGAACTGGCGCCGCGCCTGCTCTATCGCGTGTCTCCGGATGGAAAGCGGACGCTGGTGCGGGGTGCGATCTTCGATGAGCTGGATCAGCGGGCGATCCGCAGCGGGATTTTAGCGGCGGGAGGCAAGCCGTACATCGCGCAACAGGTGGGCCTGGTGCCGGAGACGACGATTGCGCCGGAGCTGCTGTTTGCGGACATCACGGTGAAGCGCGCGAATGAGGAGCAACAGAAGCTGCCGTACTATCCTCCGCCGGCGCTGCCGCAGAACTGAGCGGGCTGCCGGAGCGTTTAGTTGAGGCGCACGAGGTAGGGAACGACCTGCGGGAAGGGAGTGCCGATCCAGTCCTTGATGGCGGCGGCTTCGGTGAGGTCGTGGCGTGCGGGGTCGATGCGCACCCAGTAGCCGGTGGCGCTGGCGAACTCGATGACGCGGGAGCCGGCGTAGCGGCGGAGCGAGGGCGGCCTTGAGGTCGAGCGCATCCTGCTCGGTCTGGAAGGCTCCGGTCTGGACGCACCACTTGCCTTCGACGGTGGCGGTGGAGGCGTTGCCGAAGGCTTCGATGCGCACCTGCGCGACGCCCATGCGATAGAGGTCGATCTTCTTGGCGGCGGTCTCGGAGAGGTCGAGAATGCGGCCGTGCGAGAAGGGACCGCGGTCGGTGATGCGGACCATGACGGATTCACCGTTGGCCAGGTTGGTGACGCGGGCGACGGTGCCGAGGGGGAGGGTTTTGTGGGCGGCGGTCATGCCGGTGCCGTCGTAGGCGGAGCCATCGGCGGCGCGATGACCGCTGGGGCCGTACCAGCTGGCCATGCCGGTTTCGACGAACTCGGGGCGGCCTCTGGGGGCGGGGATGGGCTCGCGATCGCGGCGCGTCTCTTCGGCTTCGCTCTGGCGGATGGAGGATTGGGTGCGCAGCGATGGAGGCGGTGGTGCGTAGGGGTGCCGCCTCTGATGATGGCAGCCGGTGGTGAGGGCGAGAGCGGCGAGGGTGAGGACGGCGAGGGCGCGGGAACGTGGAGAGAGCGCTGGGCGTGGTGCGACTGGGTGATTGAGCGGGCGATTCAGTGGGGATGACGATGCCCGGCGTTCGTGGGTCTACGCTGGCTGGCGGCAGTTGGTCTGCAATGCTCGGCAACGACGGGCCCCCTTCGCTGAAGCTCCAACCTTCATGATTGGGTGCTATGGATGCTTGCGTCAACGTTGTGTGCCTAGCTGGTTACCCGTAGCCAGATAATGTCCCCTGCACATTTTGTGGCGATGTTCGTACGCTGCGAAGGAAGGTTGGGCACCTTGAGATTTGCTGCTTGCACGGCGATGGTTTCACTTTCATGAACAACCATGTAGGTCGAGAGTGCGTCCGTAGAGAGAGCGTCTCGGCATGGGAAAGACGCAAGGCGCGCAACCGTCGCGAGCGCTGATCACCGCCAGGACCCTGGGTATAGGAACGTTGAACGCGCCTATGCAGATCGAACGAACGACTCGTGACTGAGGAACGAGCGAAGCGGACGCTGCGGATGTTGCACGAGGGTTTGCCGTGGCCGTGATTGCGTCGGTGGCGCTGATTGCGACTCTCGGCGGCGATGGCGCAGAACGAGCGACCGTGGCGGATTCCGCGGCGGCGACTGCGGCAGCGGTGAGCCTGGCTGCCTGCGTTGATCGATGCGCCGGAACCGCAGGAGGGGATCCGGGGCATGTGGATGCGCAAGGAGCCAGGACAACGTGCAGATGGCCGGGCCAAGGCAATGCCGGACCGGGGACGGCCGGGTCGCGCCCATTCATACGAAGTACATCTTTGCCGGGCGTGCCGTGCGCAGCCGCTGGGTGCGCGGGACAAGGTCATCATTGGCTTGAAGGACGCCTATAGCGTGATGAACTTCGGGGGCATGTTTGCGGCGTCGGGGTATGAGCAGCTGCGGAATGGGGAGCCGCACTATGGCAGCGACCGAGGGGCGTTTGGGGAGCGGCTGGGGGCGGCCGGCATTCGGGATACGGCGCAGGGCGTGTTGACGGACGGAGTGTATGCTCCGCTGCTGCACCAGGATCACGCGGTACTACGTGGAGGGACCGCAGTATGGCATGATTCCATCGAGCGATGTATGCGCTTACGCGGCCGCTGATTTCGCGCACCGACAGCGGCCGCCGGATGATCAATGGAGCGCAGTTGCTGGGGTATGCTTCCGCGATCGCGATCAGCGAGACGTTTTATCCTCCGGTGGATCGAACGCGGGCAGCCGCGGCCAAGGCCTTCGGCGGCTCGATCGGCGGCGCTGCGCTGGGTTCTCTGCTGATCGAATTCACGTCGAGCTTCTGGCACGATCTGCATATCGGCCCGAAGGAGTAGGCGGAGGGTATAGTCTCTGCATGACCGCGACATGGATGTGCGGGTGCAGCGAGGCGGCGAGACGACGCATCTGAGAGTGAAGACGTCTCGGGAAGCTTCGGCTCGTAGCAGGGAGGACGTCGACGGAAAGGAAACTAGCTCCATACCATGCCGCGACCGGGAGCAACGGGGCATGAAGAATGCGGTGCGGCTTCCCGGCATGCGGCAGGGTCTGACGATCGGTGGCGGTGGTGTGGCTTTGCGTCGCGGCTGCATCCTGCGGTGGGCGCAGTCCAGAGACGGTGTGCTGCCGGATGCGCCGAGTGCGCTGCTGTTCTCGAGCAGCGTGGGCGGGCAGCAAGAGACAAAGCAACAGGCACAGCAACCAGGCGCCGTCCGTGCCCGGGACGCCAACGGTGCTGGTTCCGGCGGCACCGTCTGCGGCGGCGCAGGCTCGCGGCGCCACCGTTGGGGCCGACCACGGTGCTTCCGTGCCCCAAGCGGGAGCGACAGGAGGAGCTTTCCCATCGTCTTCGCGCCGTCCACGCAACCGACCTGCCAGGACCCGTTGCAGCTGATCGTCGACACCGGGTATGTGGCGCCTCTGACTTCGAAGCAAAAGGGGCTGCTGGCGATTCAAGGCGGTGATCGATCCGTTCAACCTGCTCACGATTGCGGCGTTCTCGGGGATATCGGTGGCAGCGGACCCGCACTCGGTGTACGGCCCGGGATTTCCGGGGTGGGGAAGGCTGGCTGGATACAGCCTGGGGGAAGATGTGCAGGGGGAGTTTACGGGGGTCTACGTGATTCCGAGCCTGGTGCATGAGGATCCGCGCTACCATCGGATGCCCAAGGCGACGACCTCGCGGCGCATCGAGCACGCGCTGATTCATACGTTCGTGTCACAGCATGATGATGGGTCGCTGATGCCGAACTATGCGACGCTGATCAATATTCCACTCAGCGCGGAGATCTCGAATCTGTATGTGCCGGAGATCGGGACGAATGCTCCGGACACGGCCAAGCGGGTCCTGGTGGGGTATGCGACCGATCCGATTGGACCGCTGGTGGCGGAGTTCCTGCCCGACTTCGCCAAGCGCGTGCACATTCATATCGTCTTCGCGCAGCAGATTCTGAACCGCATTGCGCTGGGGTCGGGCGCGCCGTCCTCGTCGTACTGATCGGGCTGCGCAATCCGGCTCAACAAAAAAATCGTGGGTTGGCGAAGAATCTTTTCGCCAACCCACGATTTGTTCCTGCTGCCGTTCTTGTTGCTGCTGCCGTTCCGAGGCGGAACGGGTGATTTAGAAGGAGGTGCTGATGGTGAAGCGGAACGTCTTGCGCGGCTCGCGCAGGATGTAATCGGCACCATAGTATTGGAGCGCCTGCTGGTAGCTGTAGGCCGCCGCCGCCGGAGAGGTGGCGAACGGGAAGAAGTCCTTGAAGCAGTTCATCGCGGTGCCCGCGCAAGCGGCTCCGCTGGGGGCAACCAGCTGCTGAGGGAAGTCCTTGTACAGGCGCAGCGGGTTGTAGGCGTAGTAGATGATGAACGGCGCATTGATGATCGGCATGATCGACCTGCAGATACGCTCCGTTCGACATGCGCGGAACAACGTTGGTGCCCGGGACATCCTTCAGGTACTCCGAGAACGGCGGGAGCTGATAGCCGCCGACGCAGTTGCCGTTGACCACGGCAGGGCAGCCGTAGAGCGGGCTGTTGAGCGTCGAGACACCCAGGGGGCTCTGCCGCAGCTGCGAGGCTTCGGTGTTCATGGTCAGGCCGAAGTCGGTGAAGAACGCGAAGGTGACCTGGTCGACGATGGGGAAGCGGTACTCGAGGTTGGAGGTGATCGAGGTATCGCCACCGATGGGCGCCAGGCGATAGATGGGCAGAGGGATCTGCACATTGCCCAGGGTTGGATTGCTGGGATCGCGAGGAACCACGGTTCCATCCGGGTTGGTCAGGTTGAACATGACCTTGGTCGGAAGGAAGGTGTAGGGCGAGAGGGAGCGAATATCAAAGCCACGCAGATCGTTCTCGCCGCCGGAGTAGAGACGGGCGAAGGGAGGAGCGACCTGGCCGCCGTAGCCAGCGATGTTCGCGACCTGAATGCGGTAGCCGAGGACGTTGTGGCCTTCCTTGTTGACCTTGAGGCCCTTCATGGGGAAGAACTGACGCCAGGAGGCGACAGGGGAGTAATACTTCGTATTGCCGCCCACGCCGGCCAGCTGGAAGGCAACGCTGAGGTCCTTGCCGCTATGCGGTCCGATGGAGCGGTCGAGGGTGGAGAAGCTGAAGCTCGGCGTAATGACCGAGGTCACGATGCCGTTGAGCTGGTTGGCGCCGGCGATGCCGGAGCGGAAGGCCAGGGTCTGGAAGACGCTGAGGGTGTTCTGGTTGAACGTCGTGATCCCGGAGCTGGAGACGGAGTACGCGAGTCCGAGACGAGCCACGCCGGAGCGGCGGAAGAGCTTGCGCAGCGCCTGCTGGTCGAGACCGTGACGCCCTTGGACGACTGGTTGTAGTTGTTCAGCAGCGAGTTCTGCGCGTTGGTGAGGTTGGCGCTCGCACCGGTAACGGCGTAGCTCTTGGCCGGGTTGAAGTCGGTCTTGCGATCGAAGACCTGGACGCCGAGCGAGATGGGCTTATTGCGCAGGTAAGGCTCGGTGAAGCCGAGGCTGATGTTGCGCGAGAGGTCGCCGATGTTGGCGGCGACGCTGAGCGTTTCACCCAGGCCGAGGAAGTTGTTGGTCTGATAGTTCAAGCCAAGGAACGAACCGGACAGGCCGCTGACGCCACCGTTGATGCCGATGGAGTTCTTGCCCTTTTCGTGCAGCTTGATGAGGAGGTCGACGGTGCCGGCATCGGCATTCTGCTGGGTCTCGACGTCCTGGTCGGACTTGAGGGTATCGAAGTAGCTGAGCTGGTTGAGGCGCAGCAGGGAGAGATCGACCAGACGGCTGTTGTAGACCTGGCCTTCTTCGATGAGCAGCTCGCGGCGAATGACGCGGTCGCGGGTGAGGGTGTTGCCGGTGAACTCGATGCGGGAGACGTAGAACTGCCGGCCTTCGTCGATATCGATGTCGAGATAGACAAGCTTCTTTGCCTCATCGGTCCGCGGGATCGGGGTGGGCACCATGTTGATGTAGCCACCTTCGCCGTAGGCCTTGCGGAGGTTCTCGATGCCTTTGCCGAACATGCGGGCGTTGAACCAGTCACCATCTTTCAACGGGAACTGGGCGCGCAAGGCCTTCACGTTCTGGTAGGACTTGTTGCCGGTAAAGGTGATGCCGCCCAGCCGATAGCGATCGCCTTCCTCGATGGGAATGACGATATCGACGCGCTTGCCGTGGGAGGGATGAAGGGTGAAGGGGTTGATGCCGCCGGCGTTGCGCACGTTGGTCTGGGGCTCGCCGGTAAGGGCTTTGAAGTACCCCTTGTCGCGGTAGGCCTCGCGCACGCGGTCCGCGTCTTCGTCGAGCTTGCTGGCGTCGAAGGTGCGGGCGAAGATGTTCTCGAGGATGATGGAGTGGGGAATGCCGATGGGCTTGAGGTTCTTCATCGCCGCCACGAGCTCGCGATGGCTGAGTGCGTGGTTGCCGGTGAAGGCGATCTTGCCCACCTTGACGGTCGGGCCTTCCTTGATGACGAAGGTCAGCGCGACGCGCGCGGGAGGAATGGTCTTGACCTCGGTGCGGATGACGGCGAACTGGTGGCCGTGCTCGCCGAGCATCTCCTGCAGCACCACCTCGGCGCGCTTCACGCGGGTCTCGTCAAACTGGCTCTCGACGTTGAGCGAGACCTTCTCCTTCTTGAAGCGGTCCATGGCGTCGGAGACGGAGAAGGAGTTGAGGCCCTTGTAGTTGATCTCGGAGATGGTGGGCTTTTCGCGGACGTAGACCTCCAGCTGGAGGCAGCCCTGGCCGGCGATCTTTCTCGATGCGCACGTTGTCGAAGTAGCCGGTGTTCCAGAGCGAATTAAAGTCGCGCTCGACGACGGCGGGATCGTAGGGATCGCCGGCGCGGCTGAAGAGGCGCGCAATGATCGACTCTTTGGGAATGCGCCGGTTGCCGATGACCTGGATGGGGCACAGGACCTGGGGCGCCGACTCAGCAGAGAACTGCGGCGTGGCCTGGACCTGGGCTCGGGCGGTCGTCGACAGTGCTGGGACGGCAGAGAAGATCGCCGCAATACCCAAGCTCGAAAGGCCCCAGCGCAGAGCACTGTTCAAGCCGGGGCGGTTCTGGCCGTAGCCAAGGATGCCCAAACGGCTCGAGCGCGTGCGCACAGGCTGGGTCGTACACTTCAGGGAGCTTGCGCTCACTCGGATTCCGGTAAAGATAACCACACCCTCACTGCTCTTTGAATCTGTCAAAGCTTGTTGGATTCTTCTGTTGATTCCGCCCTGCGGTACCCGAAGGGAGAGAGCTTTGATTATAGGCGACTAGCGGCAACCCATGCGAACCGTTGCGTCGTCAAACTTCAGCTTTCGCCTTTAATCCGCGACCGGATCGCCGCTGCCCGCTGGGTTGTGTCCATGGGAGCGAGACGTGTTCGGGGCACGATCGGTGAGCGTCGCGGCTATCTTTTCCCGTAGGGCGAGGTCAGGGCGAGCAGGTTCGCGTCCTTCAGGAATGTCGTGAGCGTCGCTGCCAGTTGCGGCTCCATCACGCTGGGCGGAGCGAGGGTATCGAGGCTCTCTACCTTTAGCATCAAGGGGATCGGGCGGGTGGTATCGGACTGCAGGGGAACGCCGCGATGGGGACGGGCATAGATCAGGGTAAGGTGCTGGCTGGTTTCGGAGTGCTGGCGGCAGGCGCCGTTGTCGCAGACGGTGGAAGCTTCGAGCTCCTGGACGGCTCCGTTGTTGTAGGTGGCGGCTGTTAACTCAACAGGTCCTCCGGCGGTTGCGGCGACGATCTGGCCATGCCAGGTGGGGTCTTCGCCGCGCGCGAGGTGGCAGACCTCGGCATCATGAATGGTCTGCGGGGAGATGCCGAGCATCACGTGCGGGCCGGGAGCTCCGTTCACGGACGGCGCCGCATACTCGCCCCAGGTGTAGACGAGGACGCCGGACGGAGCTTCGTTCCAGGACCGCTGCAAGGTGAAGTTGCCGATGTGCGCGGGCAGTGCCGGCATGGGCTGGACGGCTTCGTGCGCAAAGACCTGGTGCTCGTGCAGCACATCCGCTCCGAAGATGACGGCCATGGCCAGCAGCGCGCCCACCCGCAGCAGCAGGGAGGTCTGCAGGCGGCGGACGCTCTGCTGCGGCGCGGGGGCTGCGGCGGTCGAGTTGGCTGGGCTCTCGGCGGGCGGGAGGTTGCTGTTGTGGAGGTCGTTGGGCTGGAGATCGTTGCGGAGGGCGTTGGCCACGGTGAAGAAGATCGCCAGGGCGCACACGAAGAGGCAGCCGCCGATGATGTAGTCGGCGATCCGGGCATGGTGCTGCAGCCAGGGGTAGGGAAGCGCGATCTTGTAGTACACGACCAGCAGGCAGAGCCGGAGGAAGTTGAACAGGTAGCCGAGCAGCACCGCTCCCGCCACTACCGGCGCGTAGACGTACCAGCGGAAGCGGTAGAGATAGCCGACGACGACGGCCGCGAGTCCCAGGGTGATGGAGCCGCGAATGCCATTGCAGCCGGGCGCGATGAACATGCCGAAGTCCGGGGTAAACATGAGCCGCAGCTTGTCCTGGGTGAGGTGCTGGCCGAGCAGCGTGCGCCCATGCCCTGGCAACGGTGGCGGAGGCGTGCTGCAGGGGCAGGTCGACCCGCGCGGCTGAAGGTTTGAGGAACGGGGATGACGGCCCACATGAACAGGATGGGGAACCATGCGGCTTTGAGCAGGCGGGTGCCTCCGAAGAGCAGCACCATGCCCGCGGCGTAGACCACGGCGACCAGGGGGAGAGGCGGGAGCTGCAGGAGCCAGTCCTTGTTGAAGGTGACGATGAGCAGCATCTGGTCGCGCAGAAACATGAGGGCAGCGGATCCGGCGAGAACGGCGAAGCCCCACCAGGAGCCCTCCGTCTCCCAGCTCAGGCTCTTCCAGGCGCGGAGGATAAGAGGTAGCAGACCAGCGGAACGACCATGCCCATGGACTTGAGGTCGTCGGTCGTCCAGATGTCGAAGAGGGAGCGAACCGAGGGCCAGATGGTGAGGAGGCCGGCAGCGGCGCAGAGGCTGGCGAGGAGGATGACGGCCTGGAAGGGTAATGGCTTGCGGACGGGCTTCGGATCAAGGCGCAGGAGCCTCGAGCGAAGGGCATCGGGGTGCTGCAGATGTCCTCGAACCGGAAGGAAGGAGCGCAAGGAGCGGGTGGCCATAGGGCCATGCTCTCAGGCGGTCAGGATAGGCGCAACATTAATATAATCAGCGATTTACAGGTAACCATCAAACCGTTTCATCACTATTACTATGGTTACTAAAGAAACCATTACACAAAACTAATGATTACATTTCGTTCTACGATGTAACGCTATCAAAAGAAATAACTTGCAAGCACTCGATTTCAGTGTGTATGTTAGGCGCAGTCCAAGGGGAAAATTCATGCACGAAAACCAATTGGTGGCTGAAAACAATCGTTCTGACAAATCGATTTACGACATTGCGATGGAGCGGTTTCGGGAGGTGCAGCACGCGCTGCAGCTGCTGGAGCTGGAGAAGGATGAGCTGATTGGCCGGGAGCGCGAGTTCGTTCGCCAGCTGCAGGCCTGGAGCATCATTCTGGAGTCGGAGAGGCCGGGGAGTGTGGCCGCGGAGACGTCGGTGATGGGCAGGCCGGCGCATCCTGCGGGAGCGCAGTCAGCCGCCCGTCGGGACCGAGCATGGGTCGAAGACGAACATGGTGCGAACGGCGCTGGTGCAGGCGGGGATCGTGGGAGTGACGCCGAAGGAGATCTCGGAGCGCATGGCGAAGGCGGGGGTGCATATCAGCTCGAGCTTTGCGAATAATGCGTTGTTTCGAATGAAGGAGAAGAAAGAGGTCTTTGTGGCGGGAGGGCGGTACGTGCTGGTGCAATTCGCCCGGCAGCGGGCGGAGACGGCGGAGTCGGCTTAGAGCGCTGGGGAAGACCGGCCTTCTGCGGAACCGATCGGGCATCCGATTGCGAGGCCAAGAGGGCCGGTGCGGCGCTTCCGGGGCAGGCGTTGACGAGGGAGTGGGGGACGTGGGGATGCGTGGGGGGCCAAGGATGGCCGAGCCGCATCCATTTCAAAGGGCAACGGATCCAAAGGGAACGATCTGAAAGAAACGCCGAAAGCTGCGGGACCGGGGAAGGAACTATGCGGTCTTACGGGGTGCGCGGCGCGCGCGGATGCGGGTGCGCAGCGAAGAGATGGCATACGCTCCACCAGCCAATCCCGCCAAAATCAGAGTGGGATTCTCCGGTGAATCTTCACATCCACCCTGGGCGCGCGCGGGGATCGCAGCGATCAATGCAAATGCGAGAGCAGTGAGGAGAAAGGTCTTCTTCATTGGGAGATCCTATTTCCGCCGCGACCCGGGGGCCCTTGGCTTTAAACGAAATTGAGTCCGCCTGGCAAGACTCCAGCTGTTGAGATGCGTATGCGAGGCGTACGGGTGTATAGCTGCACCGAGGATATAGGGGATAGAGGGGCTACGTCAACGATTCTTGCGGCGAAACTCCTTACAAGTAAGTACCTTTTGTCTACAACCCCGTCCATGGGGATAGGCGGCTTCGGCCGGGAGCGACGGCGCTGTAAAATCAGGCGTTGTAGCCGGGTAGCCGGCAGACCCAAGGAGGTTGTGAACACCATGGCATCGGCAATGGCAGGTATGGAGGGCCTTTCGGGCGTATATGACGGACTGAAGGCGCGCATGAACAGTTCGGTCGACGATTTTCGCGCGAACCTCGTGAGCGTCCGGACCGGGCGTGCATCGGTCCATATGCTGGACGGCATCCGTGTTGACTACTATGGTACCGAGACGCCGATATCTCAGGTGGCGCAGATTACCACCCCGGAGGCGAACCTGATCCTGGTGCAGCCGTGGGAGCAGTCGCTGGTGACGGCGATCGAAAAGGCGATCCGCACCAGCCAGCACGGATTCAACCCGATGCACGATGGAAAGATCATTCGCGTCCCGGTTCCTCCGATGACCGAGGAGCGGCGCCGGGAGACGGTGAAGCTGCTGGCGGGAACGGTGGAAGACCACAAGACGTCGATCCGCAACATTCGCCGCGAGGGGAATGAAGCGGTGAAGAAGGCGGCCAAGGACAAGCTGATCTCCGCCGATGACGAGAAGCGCGCGAACGCGGAGATCCAGGAGCTGACGGACGCGGAGATCAAGCGGATCGACGAACTCTTCCGCGCCAAAGAGAAAGAAGTGATGACGATCTGACGTCATCGGGAGAGGGCGCAGGCTGCGAGCTCTCCCTGGCTTACTCCCGCTTCATGGCGCTCAGCACGGAGTCGGCGACGGCGGCAGCTTCCTTGGCGGCCTGCAGATCGTGAACCCGCAGAATGTGGGTGCCGGCGAGGATCGCGGTGACATTTCCAGCGACGGTAGCGATCCGCCGCGACTCGGTCAGCCCCAGGTGGTGAGGCTGCAGGGGCTTGACGATGTCGCCGAGAAACCCTTTGCGCGAGAGGCCGACGAGCAGCGGCCTGCCGAGCTCGCGCAGGCGGCCGAGGCCGGCGAGCAGGGCAAAGTTTTCGGCGCCACGCTTGCCGAAGCCGAAGCCGGGATCGACGACCATGCGCTCGGTGCGAATGCCCGCGGCTTCGGCCTGGACGAGCTGCTCGCACAGGCCGGCGAAGACGAGGGGAACGACCTCGATGCTGTCGAGGCCGGGCAGGGACTGCCACTCTCCGGAGCGGCCGCGCGCATGCATGAGGACCAGGCCGCAACCGCTTTGCGCGACGACGCTGGCCATGGAGGGATCCCAGGTGAGGCCGGAGACATCGTTGATGATCTCGGCGCCGGCACGGGCAGCGGCACGCGCGGTGCCGGCGTGGTAGGTGTCGACCGAGACGATGGCGTGGGGTCGTTCGCGCAGGAGCTGTTCGAGGACGGGAAGCAGCCGGGCCTGCTCCTGGTCGGAGCTGAGCGGGGTTGCGTTGGGGCGGGTGGACTCGGCGCCGAGGTCCACGATGTCGGCGCCGGCGTCGACGGCCTCGACAGCGGTGGCGACGGCCAGCTTGGTGATGGCGGCGGCGGGGCCGAGCCGCACCGGCCGGGCGGCCAGCAAGCCGTCTCCGGAGAAGCTGTCGGGGGTGAGATTGACGATGGCCATGAGGCGCGTGCGCTGCCCGAGGGCGAGCTTGCGCGTGCGCAACTGCCAATCGAAGTGCGGCCTGTACCTGGCTTCGGTTCATGGGATCGGCTCCAGCTTCGGTAACCGGTTGCGAGTCATCTATTTCACCGCGCAATTGTAGGCCTCCTCAAGCGAAACGCAACGCCGAAATGACCGCAACGCTATACATAAATTGCACCATTTCTGTAGACTGACGCCATGCAAATCTCTGCGCAAATTGCACTGATTTTGTGGCTTTTTGTCGCAGGGACGATACCCGCGACAGCGCGTGCCCAGGGGATCTCGCCGACGCCGGAGGCTGCTGCGATCGTCCACCCTGTCTATCCTACCGGGTCGGCTACGGCGCTTGGGCAGCAGATCGAGGCGCTGCTGGCGGATCCGTCGGTGGCGCGAGCGCACTGGGGGATTGCGGTAACGGCGCTGGATGGGACGCCGATTTATGGGGTGGATGAGGGCAAGCTGTTTCGGCCGGCGTCGAACAACAAGATCTTTACGACGGCCACGGCGATGGGGCTGCTGGGGCCGGGCAAGACGTTCGACACGCGGGTCTTTGGGAGGCTCGACGCGGCGACCGGAACGGTGAGCGGAGACCTGACGCTGGTGGGCGGCGGGGATGCGAATTTTGGAGCGGACGATCTGCCGTACGTGTCGCGGTTGGAGCGCGCGCGGCAGATGGCGGGAGCGCCGCCGAAGTCGGAGGTCGAGCAGCCGCCAGCGCTCGCGGATCTGGCGGCGCTGGTGGACCAGCTGGTGGCGAAGGGGCGTCAAGCGGGTGACGGGGGATGTTGTTGGGGATGACCGGCTGTTTCCGTATGAGCCGTATGCTGAGTCGTGGGCGCAGGACGACCAGGTGTGGGGGTATGGGGCTCCGATCAGCGCGCTGAGTATCGACAACAACCAGGTGACGCTGATTGTGAAGCCGGGTCAGCCGGCAGGCCAGCCGGGGACGCCGGCAACGGTTCAGGTGGAGCAGAATGTTCCGTACTATACCGTGGAGTCGCAGGTGCAGACGGTGGCGGCGGGAGCGCATGCGGAGGGAGTGCAGGTGGAGCGGCTGCCGGGCTCGCGCGTGATTCGGGTGTATGGCTCGATGGCGGCGGATGCGCATCCGGATGTGGAGGAGTTGGCCATCGCCGATCCGGCCGAGTATGCGGCGATGGTGTTGCGCGCGATGCTGGAGCAGCGGGGCATTACGGTTGCGGGGACGGCGCGGGCGGCGCATCGTCTGCCGAGCGATGGCAACGGCTATCGGAGTGAGGTGCTGACGCCCGATCCGTGCGATGCGGCAACCGTGGCGGGTGGAACGTGCACGGTGGATTGCGCGGCCGTGGCTCCTGTGCCAACGGGGGCGCTGCTGGCGTCGCACACGTCGGCTCCGCTGGCTGAGGATGTGGTGCTGACGAACAAGGTGAGCCAGAATCTGCATGCGGAGCTGTTGCTGCATAACCTTGGGCGGTTCGCGCGTTGCGGTGACGGGTCCATTGTGGATGGAGCGCGGTTGGTTCGCGCCAACCTGCTGCATGCGGGTCTCGATCCGGATGATTTTCTGTTCTTCGATGGCTCGGGCTTGAGCGATCACGACCTGGTGGCGCCGCGGGCTGCGGTGAAGTTTCTGGCGTACGTGGCGCAGCAGCCGTGGTTCGCGCAGTGGAAGGCTTCGCTGCCGGATGCGGGCGAAGATGGCACGTTGAGCGGGCGCTTTCCCGATCCGCCGGTGAAGGATCACGTCTTTGCGAAGACGGGGACGCTGGGGGAGTCGCGGGCGCTGTCGGGGTATCTGGATGCGGCGAGCGGGCGCACGGTGATTTTTTCGATCCTGGTGGACGACCATACGCCGGCGACGTCGGCGGACCGCGTGACGATGGACAAGATCGTGACGGCGATTGCGGCCGCGGAGTGAGGGGGGGCCAGTTGTTAGTTGTCAGTTCTCAGTTGTCAGTAAAGACAGAGACGCCGGCTTTCAACTGAGAACTGATAACTGAGAACTGAGGAAACTCAGAACTAACGGGGGTGTGCACCTTGATGTACTCGCGCAGCTGCTGGTTGAGGTCCAGGGCCTTGGAGACACCGGTATCCATCATGCGCAGCCAGTCGCTGGCGGGCTCTTTCAACTCGGCCATGTTGAGCAGGTAGCTGGTCTGCACGATGATCTCGAGCGCATTGGAGAGGTCATGCGCGAGGCGGCGAATCTCGATCGCGAGGGCTTCGGGGATCTGCTGCTGTGCGACCGGCTCGTTCTTGGTCGAAGGCTCACTCATTGGGTCGATGGAGCTCCTGGCTTACGCAGTGAGATTGGACGATGGTTTCCGAACATAGGATTCGCCAAGTGTAACCCGGGGTGCCTGGGCAAGGGACAAAGGCGACGGGGGAGGGGGGTGCCATTGACAGCGTGCTCCAGCTTTGGGACACTAAGACTTCACGCAGTTCGCGCGGCTGGATACAGCGGTGGCCTCTGATTGTGAGCCGAAATGGCGGAATTGGCAGACGCGCGTGGTTCAGGTCCACGTTCTCGCAAGGGAGTGGAGGTTCGAGTCCTCTTTTCGGCACCAAAGTTTTGAATGGGTGCGAAGATTTGAATCTTCGCCATTCACTTCACACTTCACACTTAACGATCCACGCCTCGCCGGCGTGGATTTTTCAGTTTTGGCTGCTGTGTGGAGCGCGGTCTATCGCTCCATTCGCCCGCTGTGTAGGATGTTGCGCAGGAGATTCCCCCTGTGAGCAAGCTGCTGCGTGTCGTCCTCCCTGCTGTGGCGTGTGCGTTTGTCGTGGTGCTGGCTGTCTCCACCGGTTCGGCACAGCAGGCGGCTCCGCAGCCGCTTGCGGAGATGCCGTACTCGCCGTCGCTCGATGTTACGAGCCTGGATCGGGGCGTGGATCCGTGCGTGAACTTCTACGAGTTTTCCTGTGGAGGGTGGAAGAAGCTGAACCCGATTCCGGCCGATCAGGCGAGCTGGAGCGTGTACGCCAAGCTGGCCAATGAGAATCAGCAGTTTCTGTGGGGCATCCTGGAGCAGGACGCGAAGGCCACGGACCGGACGCCGATTCAGCAGAAGGTGGGCGACTACTTTGAGTCGTGCATGAACAAGGCGGCGATCGACGCGGAGGGCGATCGGCCGATTCAACCGGCGCTCGAGCGGATCGACGGGCTGAAGACGCGGCCGGAGCTGTTGGCGGCGATTGCGCAGCTGCACCATGACGATCCGGGCAGCTTCTTCTTCCGCTCCAGCACGGGCCAGGATGCGGTCGATTCGTCGGTTGTCATTGTTGAGCTGGGTGCCGGCGGGCTCGGGCTGCCGGATCGCGACTACTACCTGAAGACCGATGCCAAGAGCGTGAAGCTGCGCGAGCAGTATGCCGGCTACATTGCGCAGCTGCTGACGCTGAGCGGAGAGCCGGCGGCGCAGGCGCATGCGGAGGCTGCGAGCATTGTGCACATCGAGACGGAGCTGGCGAGGGCGTCGCTGACCCGCGTGCAGGAGCGCGATCCGCACAATCTGTATCACATGATGGCGATTGCCGATGTCGAGAAGCTGGCGCCGGCGATTCACTGGGGAGACTACTTCCAGCAGCAGGGGGCGGCGGGGCTTGCGAAGCTGAACGTCTCGCAGCCGGAGTTTCTGAAGGCGCTGCAGGCTGAGCTTGTCGACCGAGGATGTGGGTGCGCTGCGGGCGTATCTGCGCTTCCATCTGCTCAGCGGCATGGCTCCGTACCTGGCGGCGCCGTACGAGCAGGCGTATTACGGGTTCTATTCGACGACGCTGCGCGGGGTGCCGCAGATGCCTCCGCGGTGGAAGACCTGCACGCGGGCGGTGGATCGGAACCTGGGCGAGGCGCTGGGGCAGGAGTTTGTGCATCGGACGTTCAGCGCCGAGACGAAGGCGAAGACGGAGCTGATGACGCAGCAGATCGAGGCGGCGATGCAGCATGAGATCGAGGCACTGCAACTGGATGAGCCCGGCGACCAAGGAGGAGGCGCTGCGCAAGCTGCACGCGATCCGCAACAAGATCGGGTATCCGGACCACTGGCGCGACTACACGGCGCTGGAGGTGAAGCCGAATGACTACGCCGGCGATGTGCTGCGGGCGTATCGGTTCAACCAGGAGTACGAGTGGAACAAGCTGGGCAAGCCGGTGAATCGCGACGAGTGGGGCATGACGCCGCCGACGGTGAATGCGTACTTCGATCCGCAGATGAACGACATCAACTTTCCGGCGGGCGTGCTGCAGCCGCCGCTGTACGATCCGAAGCTGGATGACGCGCCGAACTATGGCAACACGGGCGCGACGATTGGCCACGAGCTGACGCATGCCTTCGACGATGAGGGGCGGCAGTTCGACTCCAAGGGCAACCTGCGCGACTGGTGGACGGCGGACGATGCCAGGGGCTTCGAGCAACGGATTGGGTGCGTGCGCGCGCAGTATGCGGGGTATGTGGTGGTCGACGACATTCATATCAACTCGAAGCTGACGAGCGGGGAAGATGTGGCGGACCTGGGGGGAACGCTGCTGGCGTACATTGCGTGGAAGAAGGAGACGGCCGGAGAGCATCTGCCGAACAGGGATGGCTTCACGCCCGACCAGCGATTCTTTATCGGGATGGCGCAGTGGGCGTGCTCGAATGAGCGGCCGGAGAACGAGCGGGTGCAGGCGGCGACGGATCCGCACTCGCCGGGGTTTGCGCGGATCAATGGCGTGGTGTCGAACCTGCCGGAGTTTCAGAAGGCGTTTGCGTGCAAGGCAGGGCAGCCGATGGTGCATGAGCCCAACTGCAAGGTCTGGTAGGGCGAAGGTGCGGCGGGTGGATCGGCGGGAGTTCGTTCATGGACAGGGCATGGTTCCGATGTAGACTGGCTGGGCATCGCGGGCCCTCGTCACCATCTCTCGAAAACTCTGGATCGTTTCTCTCATACTCTGGATCGTTGGAGGAAGCATGCAAGTTTCTCTGTCCAAGCGCTGCATCGCGGAATTTTTCGGCACCTTCTGGCTGGTCTTCGGAGGCTGCGGGGCGGCGCTGTTTGCCGCGGCGTTCCCATCGACGGGCATCGGATTTCTGGGGGTCGCGTTCGCCTTTGGATTGACGGTGCTGACCATGGCCTATGCCGTCGGACACATCTCGGGATGTCATCTGAATCCGGCGGTGACGCTTGGCCTGGTGGCGGGCAGGCGCTTTCCGGCGAAGGAGATTCTGCCGTACTGGGTGGCACAGGTGGTGGGAGGGATTGCGGCGGCCGGCGTGCTGTACCTGATCTTTACGGGGCGGGATAACTGGGCCATCGGCGGCTTTGCGTCCAATGGCTATGGGGCTCACTCTCCGGGCGGCTACAGCCTGGTCGCGTGCCTGCTGGCCGAGATGCTGCTGACGTTTTTCTTTCTGATCGTGATCCTGGGCGCGACCGATGAGCGTGCCGCGAAGGGTCTTGCTCCGCTGGCGATTGGCCTGTGCCTGACGCTGATTCACCTGATCAGCATTCCGATTACGAATACGTCGGTGAACCCGGCGCGGTCGACGGGGCCGGCGATCGTGGTGGCGGCGGGAGGGGATCCCTGGGCGCTGCAGCAGCTGTGGCTATTCTGGGTAGCGCCGCTGGTGGGAGGGCTGTTGGCGGGGCTGTTCTACCAGGCGGTTCTGGCCGAGCATCTGCCGCCGCCGGTGGTGGAGAAACCGGTCGCGTTCGCGGCCGGATCCTGAGGGGCTAACTGCGCCAGATAAAGGCCCTGGAAGCGTCGATTCCGGGGCTTTATCTGGCCGTGCAAGGGTTTCGGAGGGGGTGTTCAGGATGGGTCGTCCGGGACGCCGGATGGGGCCGATCGGGGACTCCAGCCGAGGTCTCGAACGTGCTATACTTAGGAGTCGAGAAAACTGGTCAATCGCCAGTATTTTCAAGGGTTTTGCAAGTTTTTCTGACCCCAGCCTAAGCCCATTGGAGCGTCCCGTTCGTGCCTGAAGAAATTACTCCTGCCGCAGCCGCCAGCCAGACCCCGCCGCCTCCCGCTGCCTCCCCGGCTTCCGCTGAGCCCGGAAGCTACTCCGCAGAGAATATTACGATCCTCGAAGGCCTGGCGGCGGTGCGTCTGCGCCCGGCGATGTACATCGGCTCGACCGGCGAGATGGGGCTGCATCACCTGGTCTACGAGGTGGTGGACAACTCGGTGGACGAGGCGCTGGCTGGGTATGCGTCGCGCATCGATGTCACGATCCATGTCGACAACTCGATTACGGTGGTCGACGATGGCCGCGGGATTCCGGTGGACAACAAGACGCTGCCGACGGGCGAGACGATGCCTGCGGTGCAGGTCGTGCTCACGATGCTGCATGCCGGCGGAAAGTTCGACGCTTCGAACTACAAGGTGTCGGGCGGTCTGCACGGCGTGGGTGTGAGCTGCGTGAATGCGCTGAGCGAAGAGTTCGATGTCGAGATCTGGCGCGACGGCTTTACGTGGGAGATGGACTACTCCAAGGGCGATCCGACCTCTGAGCTGCGCAAGATGGGGCCGTCCAAGCGGCGCGGCACCAAGATCCACTTTCTGCCGGACAAGAGCATCTTCACGGTCACCGAGTACAACTTCGACACGCTGGCGAATCGTCTGCGGCAGCTCGCGTTCCTGAACAAGGGCATCGAGATCACGCTGACCGATGAGCGCCAGGCGGACGCCAAGGGTGAGGCGAAGTCGCAGATATACAAGTACACGGGCGGCATCGCGGAGTTCATCAAGCTGCTGAACAAGGGCAAGCAGGTGCTGCACGAGAAGCCCATCTACATGGAGACCGAGCAGGGCAACGTGGTGATGGAGATTGCGCTGCAGTACAACGACGCGTACTCCGAGACGGTCTTCAGCTTCGCGAACAACATCAACACGGTCGACGGCGGAACGCATCTGTCGGGCTTCCGCACCGCGCTGACGCGCACGATCAACGTGGCCGGGCAGCAGCTCGGATTGTTCAAGGACGTGAAGGAAAATCTGTCGGGCGATGATGTGCGCGAAGGCCTGGTCGCGGTGGTGAGCGTGAAGCTGCCGCAGCCGCAGTTCGAAGGCCAGACCAAGGGCAAGCTCAACTCGGACATCGCCGGCATCGTGCAGGCGTTCGTGAACGAGCGGCTGGGCGCGTTCCTGGAGCAGAATCCATCGGTCGCGAAGAAGATCATCAACAAGGCGATCGATGCGGCGCGGGCTCGCGAGGCTGCGCGCAAGGCACGCGACCTGACGCGCCGCAAGGGAGCGCTGGATGGCGGCGGCCTGCCGGGCAAGCTGGCGGACTGCTCGGAGCGCAAGCCGGAGCTGTGCGAGCTGTACCTGGTCGAGGGCGAGTCGGCCGGCGGCACGGCCAAGCAGGGCCGCGATCGGAAGTTCCAGGCGATCCTGCCGTTGAAGGGTAAGATTCTCAACGTCGAGAAGGCGCGCTACGACAAGATGCTGGGCCACGAGGAAATTCGCGCGATGATCACGGCGCTCGGCTGCGGCATTGGCAAGGACGACTTCGATGTCGCCAAGCTGCGCTACGGCAAGCTGATCCTGATGACCGATGCCGACGTCGACGGATCGCATATCCGCACGCTGCTGCTTACGTTCTTCTTCCGCCACATGACGGAGCTGATCATGCGCGGGCACGTGTTCATCGCGCAGCCGCCGCTGTACCGCATCAAGAAGGGCAAGTTTGAGCAGTACATCAAGGACGAGCGCGAGTATGTGCAGGTGATGGTGAAGCGCGCCTCCGATGGCATGATCATTCGCTACGGTGAAGGCGGCTCGAAGCTCGAGGGCAGGGAACTCACCAAGTACATGGCATCGCTCAACGACTACCTGGGCTTCTTCGACAAGGTGGCGAAGCGTCTGCGGAATGAAGAGGTGGTTCGCATCTTCGCAGAGATCTTCGCGAGCGAAGGCAAGGACTCGATTCGGCGCGCGGACTTCGAGACGGACGAAAAGCTCAAGGAGATGCATACGCGGTTGAAGGCGATCGAGCGCACGTATCAGTTCAAGTCGGTGTCGCGCGGTCGAGTTCGACGAAGAGCATCGCACGTACTCGATCACCTACGTGGACGCGCAGGGCGCGCCGCGGCACATTGACTGGACGCTGGCCGCTGCGCCGGAGTCACGCCAGCTGCTGGTGAAGCATGCGCAGCTGCGTGAACAGCTGGTCGGACCGTTCCTCGTCGAGTACGCAGGCAAGGCCGCCGCTGCCGCGACCAAGACGGTAGAAGAGCAGGCGGAGCAGGAGCTCGAGGAGACCGAAGAGGTCGAGCTCGAAGGTGCGCTCGACGCCGGTGTCGCGCCCGTGGAAGCGGCCAAGCCGGTGAAGCGCTCGGCCAAGGTCTCGCAGGATCCGGTGGAGAAGAAGACGCCGCGTGAGGTCTTCGAGTACGTCATCGAGCAGGGCCGCAAGGAGTACTCGGTGCAGCGCTACAAGGGTCTCGGCGAGATGACGGCACCACAGCTATGGGAGACGACGATGGATCCTGCGCGCCGCACGCTGGTGCAGGTGAAGCTCGAAGACATTGCGGCAACCGAGGAGATCTTCACCACGCTGATGGGCGAGGATGTCGAGAGCCGCCGCAAGTTCATCGAAGACAATGCGCTGGACGTCAAGAATCTGGACATCTAATAGACGTATTGTAGCTGGAAGCAATAGTTGAAATATCGGAAGCAATAAGTGAAATATCTGGAAGCAAAAGCTGATATGACGGTCGTGGCCTTTGGGATGTCACGATTCATCGCATTCTCGCCACAATCTCACTCGCCGCTGCAACATCTCACCAGAGATGGAGCAACGCGAATTTCCTGAGCCTTCTACAGGCGCCCGCATGAAATGGGTCCGCAGCATTCCACCGCGCCCGAGGGGAACAGACAACTGTCCTACTCAAAGCTCTGGCCGGTAGGGCGCTGGGAACTTCGAACCCGGGTAAAGAGGGGGATCGACGAGGTTACTCACCAGTTCTGGGGGTTGCAGCTCCATTCGCATTCATCACTGTTTCGTCATTTTTCCTGTCGAGGCGATACTATCCTGATTAACCCGTTGATACACAAATCACCCCCCAGATTCAGTTCCAACTCCGCGCGATATTGGCAATTCTAGATTTTGATCTTCCTAGACAATGCAAGACGGCCCTTCCATCAAATCAATCTCGGTGTCAACTCCTCTCGAATTGAACATGAATGCCGGCACACCATCGCAGAACCGATAGAAGTTAGCTCTCGATTTCCATTGCATTTCTCAAGAGTGGAACACGCAGGCCCCATGATGCGAGTTTGAAAGGACATCCAGATTGGCGCTACTATTTACCTCGGTTGCCGGCCGCTGGGAGTCATTTTTCGGTGGGACGGCTTAGTCGTCAATTGGGGAGTAGATGTCATATGCGTTGTCTTTCCATACTCATACTTTGTTACATCATGGGCACTGCCGCTCAGCAACACAGCCAAAGCAATGGTTTGACGTCGCAGGTTGAAGCTAAGATCCCCAAACCTCTGCCAGCCTACGACGTTGTTGTGATCAATCCAACAAAAGGTTTGCCAACATCCGGCGGATATGGAGATGATATCGACGGCTTCTCGTTGCGCGGTCTCCCCTTGAAGGCCTTGATTACTGAAGCATATAACCTGCGAGACGACGAGGTATCGGGAGGGCCCGGATGGGTTTCGACCATGCCCTTCGACATAGAGGCAAAGCTCGATCCCGAAAATGTTGTAGCTCTGCAGAAATTTCCTATCGAACAGCAAAAACTTCAACGTCGCTTAATGTTGCAATCTCTCTTGGTAAACCGATTTCGACTGCAGGTTCACCGTGTTGAAATGCTGCAAACCAGCTATGATCTCGTCCTCGCGAAAAATGGCCCTAAGATGAAGGAGGATAACACGCCAACGGATTTGGCTGGTCACAAGTGGCAGGAAGGCATTATCCCGACGACCGATTGGTCCTACGCGGACGGAAGGATTAGTGGTCACGCCGAGCCGATGCTAATCCTGGCACATCAACTCAGTAATGCGACCGGATCGGTCGTAGCGGACAAAACCGGCTTGACCGGACGATATGATGTTCTGCTGCAATGGGATCCATCTGATTCACCGACCCAAGAGTCCACCGAACCCTCGCTCTTCCCAGCGATCGAACAGCAGCTTGGCCTGAAACTTAAGCCTACGAAGACGGAGGCTCAAAAGCTGATCATCGATCACATCGAAAAGCCAACATCGAATTAGCGGAGGCCTATCTCTTTGGCGCTGCTTTGTTGGTGACCTGCCTTGTTACTACATCGAAACATTAGACCTATTAGGACGGTCCCCTGCGCGAGGGCGGATTGGTTCACGGGCTTTTCTCGGGACAGTCTTGACAGAGCAATTTGAGGGAGCCGGCAACGCAGCGGAAGTGGTGGGAGCAATAGAATTTAGATATGGGGAGGGTCGGTCGCATACCGCTTTTGCAGAAGGCATGATGAGTTTAGGACCGACGATAGAGAAAGCCTGTGATGGGAACTGCTTAGTGGTTGGCGAAAGCACCGGTGACCGCTAGTCAGTATGATGAGCTTGCCCAATGGAGGAAAGCCTTATGTGCGCGCTACCGAAGTCGAATCTTATTAGAGTCTGCCAACTGACTATTTTGTGCTTGTCTACCTGCTGGTTTTCTGCAGTAGGGCAGGAGCCAGACCAGATTCTTCAGACGTGGGATCGACAGTATTACAGCGCGCCCACTCAAACAATCGACGCTAGGAATCGGCTGCTTGAACAGGTAGGTACATATCTCCGCGCAAATACGTCTAATCCCGCCGCGTAATCGGAATGCGCTCAAAGGTGAAGCACTTACAGCTGCTCTTAGATCAACATCCATCGACGGTTCCGCAGATAATCTGGATACGCTTGCCTGCGTTTATGCCCTAAACAGCAATATGAAAAAGGCAATAGAGGTTGAAACACAGGTGCTGATGAAGTCTCCTGATAATTCTGATTTCAAAGCGCGCCTTGCGCTCTTTGAAACTTCAGCCGATTGCACGGGAGCTAAATAACGAGAATGAAAGCTATATATGGGGTACACCGTTTGTACCAATTTTGTACGGTCGAGCCGGGAGAGGTGGAGTTTTCGGATTTCTTGCCATTGTTTTTTCTGTAACTTACGGAAGCACAACACCCATGGAAAGAACGATCCCGTCTCTGGCCATCACCACCATTACAGACCACTGCGCATCCCAACCGCGGGGCTTGTGCTCCGCCCAGCGGCATAGCTCTGGTTCAGGAGCTTATGTAGTTTGGTGCTGCCAGTACATCCCTTAAACCCAGGTGACATTGAGTCTTTGCGATAGACAATCCGGTATAATCCGGCATAGTTCCGGGTATGCTCAACACCGATACCATTCAGGTCACGCAGGATTTGCTCGCTCTCCTGTCGGAGATCGACGAATTCAAGGGAGCCTGGCGCGCCCTCGGCACCATTGCGCCGGAACGGCTGAACGCCCTTCGCCGCGTTGCTACCATTGAGAGCATCGGATCATCCACGCGCATCGAGGGCAGCAAACTGACCGATCGGGAGGTGGAACGCCTCATCGGCAGCTTGGAACTCAAACGCTTCAGCACTCGCGATGAACAGGAGGTCGCCGGATATGCCGAGGTCATGGAAACCATCTTCAGGGCCTGGTCAGATATACCTGTTACCGAAAACTTCATTAAACAGCTTCATCGCGATCTGCTCCAGTACAGCGACAAGGATGAACGTCATCGCGGCGAATACAAGACCCTCCGAAACGATGTCGGGGCCTTCGACGCCGACGGCAAGATGATTGGTATTGTGTTTGAGACGGCAACGCCATTCGATACACCGCAACAAATGACGGAGCTGGTCGCCTGGCTGAATCAAGCGCGTGAATTACGCCGCCTGCATCCTCTGTTGATCGTCGCCGTGTTCATCGTCGTCTTCCTCGCCATACATCCCTTCCAGGATGGCAACGGACGCCTGAGCCGCGTTCTGACGTCTCTGCTCCTACTGCAGGCTGGCTATGTCTATGTCCCGTATTCATCGCTGGAGAGCGTTATCGAAAACAGCAAAGAAGGTTACTATCTGGCCTTGCGCCAGACGCAAACCACCATCCGAACCGATGCGCCGAACTGGCGGCCCTGGCTGCTCTATTTCATGCGCGCCCTGCAGCAGCAGAAGCGTCGGCTTGCTGTGAAGGTTGAGCGGGAAAAGAGCGCCCTTGCAACTCTGCCGGAGTTAGCCGTCAAGATTCTTGACTATGTACGCGATCAAGGGCGCGTTACCACACGCGACATGGTGCGAGAATTCGGTGCAAGTCCAAATACACTGAAAGCTACATTTACCTCACTTGTCGATAAGGGCTTGCTGCTGAGGCATGGCGGCGGTCGTTCCACCTGGTACGGCCTTCCGTAAGAACGGAGATTTATGGCATTCAAAATTCCCGAGAAGCGCACTGTATGCCCGGATGATCCGGAATCGTTATTTAGGGACTTGCGCAAGAAGACCGTGCCTGGCCTCTTATCTCACCAGGCCGACCTGCTGCGCAGTTATCTCGCTGTCCATACAAAGCACTTGGACATCGCCCTTCAGCTGCCCACCGGCAGCGGCAAGACTCTCGTTGGGCTGCTCATTGCCGAGTGGCGAAGGCGCAAGTACGGCGAGCGCGTGGTCTATCTCTGCCCCACACGTCAGCTGGCGAATCAAGTAGCACAGCAGGCGACCGGAAAATACGGCATTGACGTTCATGGATTCACCGGTCCAAAAGCAAATTATGACGCACAAGCTTCATCGGAATGGATGAACGCCGAAGCTGTCGCTATCACGACCTACAGTAGCCTCTTCAATACCAATCCCTTTTTCGATGAGCCGAATCTCATCATCCTAGATGATGCCCACTCGGCGGAGAACTATGTTTCCTCGTTCTGGTCCCTACTCATCGAGCGATCACAACACGCGGCGGCGTTTGCGGCTTTGGCTGGAGTGGTAACCCCGCTGTTGCCCGCATCTGACCGCTCTCGCATGGTGACAGGCTCCGACTCGGCGGACAGCAATGGGTTGAAAAGCTGCCAACGCCTGTTTTCCAGAGCATCGTGCCTGAGATCGTTGCTCTTCTCGATGAGCATACCCAGGGCAATAAGCTTCGCTATCCTTGGAGTCAATTACGCGACTCTCTGCACGCATGCCATCTTTACATCTCTCAGCGCACGATTCTCATTCGTCCACTCATCCCGCCTTCGAGCACGTTTGCTCCTTTCGCGTCCGCTACGCAACGTCTCTACATGTCTGCGACTCTAGGGGCTGGAGGCGATCTTGAGCGCGTCACCGGCAGGCAGCCAATCCACAAGATTCCTGTTCCCGCAGGTTGGGACAAACAAGGAATTGGAAGGCGCTTTTTCCTGTTTCCGAAGCGATCGCTCGATGATCCCGAGACCGAACAGTTTGTCATCGATTCCGTCAAGCTTGGAGGGCGAGCACTCTATCTTGTGCCGGATGACCGCTCAGCAGAGAAGGTACCGGAGCACAAAGCGACCACGCTGTGCTCTGGTTTCGCAATTCTGGCAGACAGGAACGTCTCGACGGCATCGTGTACTCTACCTATCCCTCAGTTCACCTCTCGCTGCGGCCAATCGAAAACAAGCTTTTTCTCCTTTTCAAGCCATCAGTCCGCGTAGAGGATGCCTCAGGGCAATTCGCGCCCCGATTGGCATCGAATGCAATCAAGATGCGCGTGCTGGGCTGGCAACACAACAAAGAGTTCAACGATGCCGTAAACCTCTGGCGTACCCATCTGCTGGGAGGAGACAAGCCGCAGAGAACTTATGAGTATCCTGCGAATGCCGGCGCCTTCCGTTTCGTGATACGCCGTGCACCGTCGTTTGCTGAGGTAGCGCCTCTGCAAGGCGTGAAGACAGCAGCCTTGGAAGCCAGATTTCGCTCGTTGATCAGACAAAAAGGCCTCCAGATTACTGAGCCTGAGCTTGTCTTTTCAAACCGCGCTGGCAGGGGCATAGCGAAGGATGCCCATCCCGTTCGCGGCATTCTGAGGAATCGTCCATTCGACTTTCCGCTCACGAACCAAGAGTTTGGCTCGGAGATTAGACTAGAGCGTGTTTCATAAATAGGTTCAGCCTCAAGCTGGGGACTTCTGCATGAGGCGGGTGGTTTGATGAACTTCTTGCATGAGCAAGAATCGGTTCCAGTTATTGATTGAGGCGCAGTGGGAGTTGATCGAGCCTCTGTTGCCAGAGCCGAAGCGGCGCAAGGACAAGCGAGGCCGTCCGTGGGCTTCCAACCGGGCCTGCCTGGAGGGCATTTTGTGGGTGTTGCAGACCGGTGCGGCATGGAGATTTTTGCCCGAAAAGTATCCGTCTCCTGCGATCTGCTGGCGGCGGCTGAAGCAGTGGGAAGAGCAGGATGTGTGCCTGGATGCCTGGCGAGCACTGCTGGGTGCGCTCGATGGGGAAGGCCTGCTGCAGTGGGAAGAGGCGTTCATGGACGGCAGCTTCGCTCCGGCGAAAAAGGGGGCGCCGCAGTCGGTAAAACCAAGCGCGGCAAGGGAACGAAGTGGATGGTACTGGTCGACGGTGGCGGTCTTCCGCTGGGAGTTCGGCTCGAAAGTGCCTCTCCGGGAGAAGTTACGCTTGCGGAGGCCACGCTCGCCGAGGTCCAAGTCCCCCGTCCCAAAGGGCGGCCGCGGCAGAAGCCCAAACGCATAATCGCCGACCGCGCCTACGACTCCGATCCACTGCGCGAGCGGCTCGCAAAACGTGGTATCGACCTCATCGTTCCCTATCGCAAGAACAGCAAGCACCGGCGCTACCAGGACGGACGAAAACTCAGACGCTATAAGCGCCGCTGGATCATCGAGCGCACCAACGCCTGGCTTGGTCAGTTCCGCAGACTCCTCGTCCGTCATGAGCATCTCCTCGCCACCTATCGTGCCTTCTTCTATCTCGCTTGCCTCTGGATCACCCTCAGACGGTATTTATGAAACACGCTCTAGGCGTCGTCTGTCCGAAAGAAGAGACCCAGCTCGCCCATGCCTTTTTATCAAATCTAGGTCGGCATATTGAGCCTACCTCGCAGGAGGCGGATTACTTACCCGCCTATCCGGGGTTCAGGAGTGCGTTTGGCGTTGATCTTGCGGTAGCGGACCCAGGGAGCCGCGGATGGTTTGTCTGTCCCGAACATGAAGGAGCTGATGATCGCTCCAGAACGCTAGACGTCGGGCGCAATATCAATCGTGCGATCGAGACCCTTCAGGCCTCGTACTCTCCCAATGTCGTGTTTATCTTCTTTCCCGAGCGGTGGAGTTCCTACCGAGGCTTTGCTAGTGAATCCGAACGCTTCGACGTTCACGATTTTGTCAAAGCCAGTAGCGTGCACAAGGGTATCGGCACTCAATTCCTCGAACAGAGTACCCTGTCCGATCAGCTCCAATGCCGTATCTGGTGGTGGCTGTCCCTAGCTTTCTATGTGAAGGCGCTGCGAACGCCGTGGGTGTTGGACGATTTGGATAAAGATAGTGCGTATGTCGGCATTGGCATGAGCTACGATCCTGCTCAGGCGCAGGGCAAGAGAGTGGTCATGGGATGCAGCCACATCTACAGCTCACGGGGTGAAGGCTTACAATACCGGCTCAGTCAGGTAGAAAATCCCGTGTTTTACGGGAAAAATCCTTTCCTATCGCGGGATGACGCCAGGCGCGTCGGCGAACAGATTAGGGAGCTCTTCTTCGAGTCTCGTTCCTCGATCCCGAAGCGTGTTGTCATCCACAAACGAACGCGGTTCACGAAAGATGAGCAAATCGGCCTCAAGGAAGGCTTGAGCGGCGTTGCTGAGATCGAAATGCTCGAAATTGTTATAGATGACTCATTGCGCTACGTGGCGTCTTCCGTGGACAGCCGAGGGATGCTGCATGAAGACAATTATCCGGTCTCTCGCGGAACGGTCGTGCGCGTCGATGATTTCACTGCGCTTGTATGGGTGCATGGCGTGACGAACGCGGTTGGCAACCGGAGATACTACCAAGGGAAACGCCGAATTCCCGCTCCATTGACGGTCCGTCGGCATTGCGGTCAGTCTGACGTCAAGGATCTGGCAACGGAAATTATCGGTCTCTCAAAGATGAACTGGAACACCTTCGACCTCTACACCAAGCTTCCAGCCACGGTGCAATCGTCCAACGAGATTGCGCGGATCGGATCTCTGCTAGGAGCGTTTCAGCCTAAGTCTTACGATTTCCGTCTTTTTATTTAGAGCATATGCGCACAAGATATACACGGGGAGCAGGTGACAAGCCGATTTATGGTTTGAGGAGCTTCACTTGACTGAGATGCGTGGCAAATCTCACGGTAGTCTGGGGTGAGTTGTTCCCGCTTTCTTATGAAAAAATCTCACAGCGTCTCGAATTACGAAGTATAGGTTCCTCAGATCCATACTCTCGCCAGCATCATCAAACCCAAGAGCAAGTCCAATCGGTAGTCCGGGGCGGTTTGAAGGAATCTTTTCGTCAGAACTCTGCACATGCTTAGAAATGGTGCGCAAGGACATCCACCAATTTGAACTCCAGGTACCCTGTACCCCACACCTGGGGCGGAGGCTTGCGCTGCGAACTCCATTCTCTTCGGCGGCACGATCAACAGCGTGGAAGATCGCCACGCAAGCAAGGTAGGCATGGCGAAATGATCCAGAGTTACCATGAAAATCGTCGAATGTAGGGTCAACTATAACCTCAACATATCGAGCAAGTGTCTTCATGTCAGATAGTCTGTTCCGCAACGATCGGCTGATTGAGAACTGCCTAAATTCAGCTTCGCGAGACGTTCATCTTCTCGTTTTGCCTTCGTGCGCTAAGGCTGTTGATTAAGGAGAACATCCATCAGTCCAGCACGTGCCCGACACAGAGCGGGGCACGCGTGTCACAGGGGCTGGCGGGTGTGCGGAAAGCAGCAAGGGAACACAAGGAGATGAAGTTCACCGCTCTGCTCCACCATGTCACAGTCGATCTGCTAAGGGACAGCTTCGGTTCTCTGAAGCGCAAGGCTGCACCCGGTGTGGATGGGATGACATGGCAGGAGTATGAAGCCGGGCTGGAGGGTCGGTTGGTTGACCTGCACAGCCGGTTACATCGCGGTGCATATCGGGCGCTTCCATCGAGAAGGATTTACATCGAGAAAGGCGACGGACGGAGGCGTCCGCTCGGGATCGCTGCACTGGAGGACAAGATCGTCCAGTACGCAGCCGTCACCATCCTCAACCAGATCTATGAGGAGGACTTCCTCGGCTTCTCGTATGGATTTCGTCCGGGACGCAGCCAGCATAAGGCGCTGGATGCGTTGTCGTATGCGCTCGTGAAAAGGAAGGTGAACTACGTACTGGATGCCGACATCCAGGGCTTCTTCGATAACCTCGACAAAGCGTGGATGATCAAGTTCGTCGGGCATCGCGATGCCGACCAACGCATCCTGCGTCTGATCCAGAAATGGCTCAAGGCCGGGGTGATGGAGGACGGGAAATGGTCGGACACGGAGACAGGTACTCCGCAGGGGTCGGTGATCTCACCGCTTCTTGCCAACATCTATCTCCACTATGTGTTCGATCTCTGGGTGGACGTCTGGCGCAGGAAGTGTGCGCAAGGCGAGGTGATCGTCCTCCGCTATGCGGATGACATCGTCCTCGGCTTTCAGTGGGGAACTGACGCAGACCGTTTTCGCAAGAGCTTGGGAGAATGGCTGGGGAAGTTCGGACTGGAGTTGCACCCGGAAAAGACGCGCCGGATCGAGTTCGGACGGTATGCCGAACAGAACCGGAAACGCAGAGGAGAAGGCAAGCCGGAGACCTTCGACTTCCTTGGCTTTAGGCATATCAGCGGGAAGTATGGGAACGGGTCCTATGCCGTGCGTCGCATGACGATCCGCAAGCGCATGCGAAAGAAGCTGCAGGAGATCAAGCAGCAACGAAGGATGCGCATGCATGATCCCGTGCCTCAGACCGGCGCGTGGCTCAGATCAGTTGTACAGGGGTACTTTAACTACTACGCTGTGCCCGGAAACCTCGATAGCCTCGGGCTGTTCCGGGAACGTGTGCTCCGCTACTGGGGATACGCGCTTAAGCGACGTAGTCAAAGACACCGGTACGCCTGGGCGCGTCGTCTCAAGCTGGCTGCACAATGGCTTCCTACACCTCGCGTGCTCCATCCCTGGCCCCTTGACTGCTTCGCCGCCACTCATCCGAGATAGGAGCCGCATGCGCTAATGAGCGCTCGTGCGGATCTGTGCGGGGGGCGATCAGTAATGATCGTCCCTACCGCGACCTCACTGAGTGTTGGAAGGTACATTTGCGACCCTGCCTCAAGTCGGGTTTTGGGAAACTTCGATTATCTAGCGGTTTCTGTACACTTGCCACGCGAAGCTGGGAATAAAACCGATCGCGAAAAGGACGGGGAAGGCGTGAGTGAAGAAGTGAGCCGCATCCCAGCCATCCCCACCTTGTGGAGCGATCCAGAAGCTGTAGACAGCCGCAACGGCCAGGGTGACAGCACTGAATAGTAAACCCGCTGCCGCTCCGACGCTGATGGCTTTCCCCATGCCAGCGATGCTAGCGCAAGACAAAGCACAACACCTAGGGCGAAGCTCCCGCAAAGTCACGGTTCGGCCAAGTTCGCCGCCGCAGCTTCGACCAAAGAATTGAACTTGGAAAATCGCCCGTTTCAGGGAAGAGTGGGGATCTTTTCGTATGCTCCGTTGACGAATCGATAGACCTGTTTGCGCGACACGCGATGGACACCGCGAGCCTGACCTTCGTCGTAATCCGTTCCGTGGAGGACGGTCCAAATATCGTAATAGTCAGGGTTAGGTCCATCCCTGAGAGTTACCGTCGTCTTGTTCCGATAGCAGACGGGTTCATCGGAAGGCTGATGTGGCTCACAGCCACCTGAGTTGTCCTCGCCGAGGGTGATGTGAAGCGCCGTGGAGATGCCTCCGTCAAGAGGAATGATCTGTATGTTTCTTGTCGTAGTCCCACCGCCCTCGTAATCATCGTTGATGCGAACGGCCATAGTCTTCGGGCCAATCTTTATGAGCTGAACAGGAGAGGGAGGGCGACCCCAAGCCCCTATTCTGCTTACCGTCTGGCGTGACGCCTCGGCTTTCCATTCGCCGCCCGACCAGAGGAATACAGTTACTCCCAACAGCGGAGTACATGCATGGCAGCTGAACGGCTCGCCGCCTGGAACCGCCGGTGTCCAGGAGGGGTCGAATGGCACGGCATAAGTGAGAAGTACCGCTCTTAGCTTACCTTCTGACCAATAGACATGGCTCCAAAATGGGCGGACGACCAATGGATCTCCGGACTTAAACTGGCTGCCGCTTAGATCAGCTGCGTGGTCGTTTGGAACCACCGACTTCGCCGAGCCGCTTTCTTGATCCCAGCTTGCAAACAGAGATTTCATTGCACTTCGCTCGTTGAATGGTGAGACGCCCCCACTCTGTGCCCAACAGCGGGCATGGAGCAAGAGCAAGCCAAACAGCACAATCTCTTTCCGGGACCAGAGCATCCCGCTATATTACTTGGCTTGGCGGCCCTCCCGTGAAGTCATCGTTTTGACCACGTTCGTTTTGACGTTCCGGCGACTTCAATAGGCGTCAGATTGAGGACGGTGTCTCTGCTATGCGTCGACTCCGAAGTGACGGGCGAAAAGCTCTCGCGCCCGCTGCTCGCCCTCTTCGGTCAGCAGCACCGACTTGGCCTTACTCTTTGGGTCTGAGATGTAACCGCGCTCGTGCAGCCGATCCAGCACACCCCAATCGTGGCTCTTCCATGCCCGGCGATAGCCATCAAGCGTCAGCCACAACAGAGCCAGAACCGTTTCTTCCACCTTCTCGCGGTCGTAATCCATGTTCGGCAAGTCCTTCGCTGCGTCGGCCATCGCTCTCCCTCCATTCAGTATTCATCCCCAATGATGCGTCTAGCCTTGATTCGAGTCAAAGAGATCATGCGGGACCACCCTCCGCTTCGATTCCGATGTGATCGTTGACTGCCTGCACCAATCTCTGCCGCGAACCGAGGTATCGTTCGGTGGTTTCTACGGACCGGTGGCCGAGTAAGAACTGGATCTGTTCAAGTTCCCCTCCGGCGGAGTGACATAAGCGGGCGCAGGTTCGGCGGAGATCGTGGGGAGCCAGATGATCAATGCCCGCCAGTTTCGCATACTCGCGCACGACCCACCAGACCGCTTTCTCACTGAGCCGGCTACCCCAAACGTGGCCAGTTCTGCTGACGCAACGGAAGATAACTCCACTTTCAATACATGCAACAGCGATCCATGAATCGATGGCGACTTTGACCCAGTCGGGGACCGGAACGGTACGGACGTGTCCACCCTTTCCGAACAGGTCGATGATGGCCCAGTGATTATCCCGCTGCTGAAGATGGTTCACGGTCAGCCGCGTAAGTTCCGCTCGACGTAAACCACAGCCTAGAAGCACGGCCAACATCGCGTAATTACGCTTGCCCTTTACGGAATCCCGGTCAGGCATACCGAGCAGTTCTTTCCCCTGTGTGGGTGTCAACCAGTTGCCGATCCGCATCCCGAGCCGCTTGGCGCCTTTCACCCGGCGGATGTCGGCGGCGAGGTCGGGGCTGAGCAATCCATTGTCCGACGCTTCATACGCTAACCGCCGGACCGCCGCGAGACGCAGATTGATGGTCGCGGGGGCCAAATGGCGGGCTTCAAGAAAGTAGCGATACCTTAGAACGACGGTTCTTCCAAACGCCAGCCGCGGTTCCGAGCAATACCAACTGATGAAGTCATCGATGGCGAAAGCATAGGTCTTTTGGGATGCAACCGACCCCAGGGTCTGCAGCACGGAGGATTTGGAATGGTCGAGGTCCGGAAGGCGTAAGACCGTCTTCGGTGATCTACGTTTGGATTTGTTCTTCTGTCGCATGGCAGCGGTCTCCCTAACCGCCGCTCAATCATCTGCCTCCTCCTTGCCAAAGGGGTGATGAGGCACTTCATTTCCGGATAATTACCCCAGAAACGTCGGCCAATCGAAGTTTCTCAAAAGCTGACTTCAAGGATGTTTCACTTGATTGCGACGAGAGCTGTGTTTTGTGACAGGTGAGGTGGTCACCAGCAGGGCCCCATTCAATTGTGTGAACGCGCCGCGGCTGTTTACAACACGCTGTTTGCCGGACAAACTCGCGTATATTGCCACATCAGCCACCAGTAACGAAGCAGTCCTAGAACCATCGCCAGGATGCCGCCCAGAAAAGTGATCCCGCTTGCGACAAGCGTCATGGCAGCAATAAACGCGCCTCCCATGTCCTTCTCCCCCAAAACCGATGGGTGAAAATGGGCGTAGGTAAAGAAGGGCACCCAGCAAAGCGCAGATACACCCCAAACTATCAAACCAGCGAAAACGGTGCGCTTGTCATATCTCGGTCTCTCGTTTTCCAATTTGCCTGGCATTGCCATGGATCGAGAGTATCAATCAAGAGTAATTCCGGGAAGACGGGTTTCGTCTAAGTTCAGACAGGCCGCCCAACGGCAAAATCGAACTGAGACGAAACGATGACTTTTGCGGCACTTCGCGATTTCACGAGTTTCCTGATTTGGGACCCAAGGATGAAAGTCGAGCTTCTCCGAGGTTCGATGAGTCCTATGAGAGGAGATTTCAAGAGAAAATGCTCCTCGGTGCTCTCCTGGGAAGAGGGAGTGGAGTGCATCCAGCCCAGTGTCTGTTCAGGAGAGACTTTGAGTTTGCGGAGTGTTGCGAGCGGACCGGGCGGCCGCCGGTTTGTACTCGACGGTTTCATAACGAGATGGTGGTCGACGGCCACGGTTCTGGAAGCTACGCAAGCAGACGGGTCGGCTTTAGTGTGCCAACCATGGTCCTATTTGAGACTCAAGGCCTATAGCTTTCTTGGGTTATGCGAGGGGGCATATGGTGACTCTTGAGACTCGGTGCTGAACGACAGCACACAGGGTCTAACTCATCGATTGATACTCTCCCTCGACCCCGAGCGTCGCAGGAACCGATCGGATAACCATCGGGTAACTAAACCTTACTGGCTGGTCCGCGCTGACGCTCAAGCTGCTTGCGATTTCAGATGTTCGGCGTCGAAACGTCCTCCTTTTTTCCAAAGTGTCAGCGCGATGGCCGCGATCTTGCGCGCCAGCGTGAGGCGAGCCATCTCCGGCTTCATTCCCTTCGTCAGCAGTCCTGCGTAGAAGTCCTGCAGGGGCCCTGCGCATTGACTGGCGCTCAGGGCCGTACCTTTGAAGATGCTTTTCATCTCGTGGTTGTGATTTTGATTCAGACCACGGATCTGTTGTGGCTTTTTGGAGCGCTGCAGCTGTCCGTCCACATAGCGATGCTGCGCGCTGTCGTGCGTCACCACTGCCAGACCGCTATAGGTCCACAGCTGCCGCTTGGTGCGGAATCGGTAGGGTGTCTGCATCAGAGCCAGCAACAGGGCAGCCCGCAGCGGACCGATCGAGGGAATCTGGCGCAGGATCTTCACAGCCTCATGTTTCCGGCTCTCAGCTAATAGTTCTCCTCGCACCGTATGCCGCACAGCCGACAGTCCGTCCATTTGCTGATAGAGCAGCTCTGCCCGGCGGCGCACGCCGGGGTGCGCAATCCTACTCAGCCATTGGCAGCGATGGCGAGGGGCGTAGACCTGCCTGCCCGAGCAGGGGATGCCCCAGCTTCGATACAGCGCCTTGAGCCGGCTCATCACCCGCGCCTGGTCTTTGCTTATGGTCAGATAACTGCGCGCCAGCTCCTGCAAGGTCCGCAGTCCGTTTTCTCCGTGGTAGACCGCGCGCAGCAGGCCGCGCGCAACAGCTCGGCCAGCTTGCGCGCATCCACCTTGTCACTCTTGCTGCCTTCTTTCAATAAGGCGTTGCGGCGCGGATTGCAGACCACGATTTCGCTGACGTGGGGCTTGAGCACATCGTATAGCCACGCCGCCCAGGTCCCTTCCTCCAGCGTCACATGTAGCTCTCCCCGCAAGCCATGCAGGAACTCCAGCAGAGTGGCTGCTTTGGTTTCGACGATCGATTCCATCACCAGCTTGCCCGCACTATTCAGAACCGCTATGGCAATCGATTCCTGGTGGACGTCCAGCCCGATATACTTCTTCATATTGCTACTCATGTTGGGTAGCCCCCTTGGGGGGAAGGTGATTCTTCAGCTGGACCACTTCCCCCAAGGTTAAGTGTCATCTCTTCCGAACCCACTGCAAACATGCGCCTCTGATCCCGCCGCAGTAGAATGAGCCCGGACTGAGCGGAGGATAGGGCCATGCTGGGAAGCAACCCGAGCGCCGACTCAGTGGCCTCGACCGATGCAGGGGGATGCGCAGCATCCCCCTTTCATCCGTCTGCCGGCAGAGAGCCCGCATCGGGAGAGGCATCAAAGCGCTAAATCCTGGGGGCCCGGGGGCAAAGCCCCCGAAGCCTGCGTCGGCTTCAAAGCTTCCCTCCCAAACAGGGCGCCCTCTCATAATGCGTGACTCGGCGACTTAGCGAGAATCGTATCTAACCATAACGGTGTTGGGGGCTTATCACGGACCCATGTCAACCGACGTCGATGCAGGCACTGGCTGGGCGATGGCATTCGTCCGGCTTTGGCGCGTCGGCTTCATCGGCTGCGGTTCCTTCGGGGTTGGGACTTGCATCTTCGTTGCGGTGCGTTCCGGGTGTGCTGTTGTTTCTGGCTGGGTTTCGAGCCTGGGCATGTGGGCGACGTGTCTGGCCACTCGGTTACTGACACTGGAAAGCGATCGTCATCGAAGTCTTCGTGGGACTGCCGCTCTCATTGACATGCCATTCGAGCAAGTCTCCGGAGCTGACGGAGACGGTGCTGGTTGCGTTTGTTCCGGTGGCGGTGGCGCTTCCAGTGGCGGCGTCGATGGTGGTCGACAGAGAGGTTGCAGAGCCGTTTTGCCATAAGGTGAGCGTGTAGGTGATTGCCGGATTGTTTGTATTTGTACTGTGGGCTGCGGCAAAGAGATTGCTCGCAGTGCAGGCGCGAGGCATGACGGTGTCTACGTCCGAGGGACCATTTTCGGTTTCGAGCAGGCTTTCGGAGCCCTGAATACTCTGGTCGAAGTTGCCGGATGTGCCGTTGGCGTTGCTCGGGATTTCTGCGCGCGAGAGAAATGCGGTCGGCTGATTGACGATGGTTGTGCTCGGCGTTGCGGGGACGACGACCGCTGTTGTTGTGGGCGCGGATGGGAGTGTGGCTATGGAGGTCTTTAAGGCTGCGAGGCTGGAGAGAGTCGATTGCACGTTCGCTGCGGCCTGCGCGGTTGACCCGAGCGGCTGCAAGAAGAACGACGCGTAGTCGAAATATCCACAGCCGCTGGTGCAGAAGACGTTCACGGTATCTCCTGCGTTGAGGGAGAGAGCTCCATTGGTTGTGAGGAGGTAGGTGTTGCTGAACACAGCGGAGCCGACGATTTGGTTGTTATTTACCTCGACTAAAAACGTCGGATTAACTCCGTTGGGGACCTGGATCGAGAAATAAAACCAGTACACGCCCGCAGTGGCGGCCATGCTACTGCCGGTCGTATCGTTGACGGTAAATCCCGAGTAGACGGAGGCGCCGTTACCAATCGCGCCCGTCAGGACGGATCCGCCGGCGCTGACGGTCCCGGGATAGTCGAACAGGTAAAGGTAGCTTGAATTAGCGCTCGCACCAGAAGGCCCTGCGGGGCCCGCGGGGCCAGTGGCACCGGTAGCCCCCGGTGTGCCATTGGTGCCGGGGGCACCAGCTGGGCCAGCCGGTCCCGTGGCTCCTGTTGCACCTGTTGCGCCCGGCGTTCCGGCGGCCATCGCGACGAGGCTGAAGGTAGCGACGTTTTGGTTGCCGGACTCGGTGGCATAAAGGGTCAGTGCCGCGGAGGAGCCATTGTTGATAAGCCCGATCACATCCCCGGTGTTTACGGTGATCACGCCGTGGCCGATAATTTGCGTCTCGCCTGTTGTTCGTCCGAAGCCCGTGTTGGGGATGGCGGCGCCATTGTCGGTGAGAGTGAGAGTTCCTGGTTCTTCCACAGAGACGTTGTAGTCGTAGGTGTAGGTTCCTGCGGCGAGCACTGTCACGGTCCCGGCGAGTGCGTTGTACGTAAAGCCGGAGTTTGTGGAGGGGGAAGCAGTCGAGCTGGCAAAGACCTGTGCGCCGACCCCGATGGCTCCGGGGCGAACGTTTGCTGTGAGATCGATGTAGCTGGCTGGGGTAAGCGAGTTGATGCCGGTGGTGGAGACCCAGTAGGAGCTGTTGATGCCGGGGGTGACGACGGTGGTGGAGGGGCCGTTGGTTTGGACAGCGAGATAGGTGGAGGCGGCGTAATCGACAACCGAGCCGGCGGGATAGTCCACGGACGCGGAGTAGTTGCCGCCGACGAAGGGGCCGGTAGCACCGGTTGCCCCAGCCGCTCCGGGTACACCCTGCGGGCCTTGAGGGCCAGCGACTCCATTCGCTCCTGCGGGACCGGGCGCTCCAGCCGCCCCGGGGACTCCCTGAGGGCCTTGAGGACCAGCGGCTCCGATTCGCTCCTGCCGCGCCATTCGCTCCAGTCGCGCCGGGTACACCCTGCGGGCCTTGAGGGCCAGCGGCTCCATTGGCTCCTGGGAGTCCAGGAGCTCCCGTGGGGGCCCTGAGCGCCTGGTACACCTTGAACGCCCTGGGGGCCGATGGGAGGCCTTGCGGGCCGATTGCGCCCTGCGAGGTGATGGTGATGTCGAGCGTGGCGGGGTGGGCAGTCTCGTCGTTCTCTTTGCTGTCGAGCAGGAGGTTGGCGGAGTCCGAGGCGAGCGCGAAGCCGAAGTTAGTGGCCGGCGCGGTGACCCAGCCCTGCACCAGCGAGGTCACGTCGAGCGTGACGTACTGGCCGGCGGCGGAGGCCATGAAGATGCCGGTGGTCGCGCCGACGGAGGGGGCCGAGGAGGAGGTGACGGAGGACTCGCTCCAGGAGGAGGTGGCGGGCGAGAGCGTGACCGATCCGGCGGTGTTGACGCGGTTGACGAAGACGGTCAGCGTGGCGTGCGAGATCTGGCTGGAGGTGGTGCCCGCGGGCAGCGTGCTGAGATCGAACTGCAAGAACGACGTGTTGCCGTTGCCGACGTAGAGGTTCGAGAGGGTGCCGAAGTTGGTTGTGGCCCGTGCGGTGTTCACGCTGGCGTCACCGACCAAAGCGACCTGCGTAGCGCTGGCGGTTGCGGCGAAAGCAAGGGTGACCCACACGATGGAGACGAGACGAGTAGCGACGCGATGATTCACGGAGAGCACTCCTGCCGGTGGTGATGCTCTGCACACGGCGGAAGCTGGGACTATCTTCGCGAAGTGAGACTCAAGAGCGTGGGAAAATAAAGTTAGAGAAATGCGGGACGCTTGATTTTACATCTTCCCATTTTGGGAAACGGCGACTATAAGGGTTCCGGAAGATAGGGCAGGTGGAGTGTGCCAGCTCTAGACTGCTGTGCGATGACCGGCAGCATCTTCAACGAACCAGCGACGGGTCCTCGTCGCTGGACGATCGGCTTCCTCGAATTTGCGGTGGATACGTCTGCACGGTTTTGCAACGACAATTTTCAGTTTTTGAGAACAGACCAACGCACTCATTGAGCCCTCAACGTGGAGCTTGGTGGTGCTCGGGATGGAATGCGGGCAATGGGGAAGCCGTAATGCGCGAAATACGGCGTTCCAGGCCAGTTCGCGCGGCCGACCCGGCGGTCAGGTCGAACTTAGACAAAACGATGACTTTGCGGGAGCTTCGACGCAAAAAGAACGCTACTGATCCGCGCGAGCGTAAATGCCGGAGTTGGAGCGGACGTTTTTGGTTCCAGTCATCGAGGATTTACGCGCGGAGATTAGTTTCGGCTGCGGAAACTCGTGATCAACACAATTAGTAGACCGGGAACGGCATACAGAACAGCGTTTATCGTGCAGAACATAACCCAGGCGATGATTGCTGTCGAACGTGAAGCATGATCAAGTGCCATTGAGGCGATGCACACGGGGCACAGTGCGACGTAGAGACTTCCTGCTCCCGTATTGCTGAAGGTGTAGTAGCCAAGCATCGCCAAGGGTAAAACAAAGCCTATACCCGCACACACAAAGACTATCCGCCAGGCAGTGTTCATGTTATTCACTCTAGTTGAACGGCTACTCACTCGACCGGATTTCAACTGGGTACATTGTTTGCGCCTCGAAAACGGGGTTTTGTCGAAGCTCGATCTGCCGGCTAGGCTGGTCTGGCCAACTTAGACAAGCCAGACTCTGCAGCACGCAGTCATCGGATTCCTGTTGCTCGATCGTTGGTCTTCATTTCCTGCCGATCATCGCGTCGCGCACCGAGCGTTCTGATGCCGCCAGCACTTTCATCACTTCGAAAACAATCACCGTAGCGTATGTTACAGCAACCCAGAGACAGACTTCTTCAATAGGCAGACGCGACCATGCGCCGACAAACAGTCCGATCATCTCCCGATGCTGAAAGTTCCACCAGTTATAGGGTACGGCCACGGTGGCTTCCCACAGCAGGCTCACCAGGAGCATAAACAAGAGCGTCAAACTGAGCGCACGCCAGTTAATGAATCGCCGAGCCACCGGAAAAAAACTCACCGAGGGCAGCAAGGCTCCGGCCACGAGAAACGTGAAGTAGCCGGGAAAGCCTGCCTGGTCGTCCGGGAGAGCGAGATGCTTCTTGTACATCCAGGCCGCGCCGATCAGCACCAGCGCGAGGATCAGCGATGTGGGATGAAACTGCAGCAGGCGGCGTACAGTTCTCGCTTCGCCCGGATAGTCAGGCACGTTGTAAGCAGCCAGCCAAAACTCGCCGAGCCACACATACAGGAGGAGAATGGCGAGAAATCCAGTCAGGTAGAAGATGTATTCTTCGACCGGCACCCATCTGCCCAGCGCGGGCGCGGCAATGCCCAGCGTCGCTCCCAGGTTTGGATAGACGAAGAACCATCGTGCAAAGAAGAAGTCGAGCATGAAGCCCAACGGAACGAGAAGGCCAATCGTCCTCCAGAAGGCGCGCCGAGGAATGGACAATCCCTCCCCAGGCAGAAACCATCCTGCAATGACAGCGATCGGGAAGACGAACAACAAAAGACTAACCGTGTACCCGAACGGTGTGGAGTGCTGGTTGACAGGCGCGAGCGGGGCTGGCTCATGGACGGTGTGCAGCGTGATCGCCGCGGGAATCGCGATCATCGCCAGCATCGCAAGAACAATCCACGCGCAAAGGCGGGGGCTGGGCAGACTGTGAGAGCGAGAACCCGGCATGAGCGGACTCCTTATCGGTGGAAGTCAAACGACAGCGCAAGTAGATCTCACCATCCATCATTCCCCTCGGCCGCATAAAGCAGTGGCGAGTGTAAGAAATATGGCGTCCTCTAAGTTCAAACAGGCCGCCCAGCGGCAGAATCGAACTCAGACAAAACCCGACTTTGGGCGTGGTTCGGACCACATAAGCGGCCAGTGCCCATGAGATCAACCGCAGCATAAGATCCAATTTCGAGAACCATTGCTTAGAAGAGTTGATTGCGCAACCTGTAGCTTCCAGAACGCCGCATTTGAAGCCAATCGTATGAGCCCGACTCTTCAGGCTATTTGTCAGAGGAGTTTGATGAGAGTAGCGGCAATCAGCGATACCCACTAAGTTCTTGGCGAGGGAGGACAGTCATCCCTCGCTGACAAAGTAAAGACGTAACCGTGTATGTTCGGCTCGAATATATTTCCGGAAGGTGCCCCTTCGCGAGCGTGGCGTCGGCGAATGCCGCGGTCGGACCTGGAGGCGCGTACAGTGCGCCATCGAAGCCTTTCTATTCACGGCGCATCGCGGACGAAGCATGAGGGGCAGTTTCCGAAGGACATGCAGATCAGATTCCGCGGGATCGGTATTAGACGAGAAATTGTCGATGAGCTGTTCACGTGCGTGGCGCCAGCTATGAATACACGGTCAATTGTGCTCGAATTTGCGATGAATTTGGCTGAACCCAAAGGTCCCCTTCAGATTGACGTCATAGACTGACATCGCTTCAAAGAAATTGACGGAAGCCAGCCGACGTGCTGGCACAGCTATGCGAGGGCTCGCCGCGATCGTGTGCGGAAGCAGAACCCCTCGCCTGGCAACTCAAAACATCGCCCGGCAGGTTCGCCGGGACGATACGCTGTGGCGCAGTTCCATGAGCCATACAAGATGGTCTTCCTAAGGAGAAGTTAGTGACGTCTCAACCATCCCGTTCCACGTTGTTGTGTTTCGCTTTTCGCCTTCGTGTTGTTCGCTCTGCGGCTTTTATGCCCGGTGCCAGGGCGCAAACGCGCGGAGCTATCGGCGGAACGGTCACCGAACAGTCTGGAGCGGTTCTGAAAGGTGCGGAGATCACCACGAAGTCGCCCGCCCTCACCATCTCGACGGATGAGGAAGGCCGGTACTACATCAATGACCTCGCCCCCGGAACCTATGACCTCACGATCACGTACGTTGGCCTGGCGCCGTTCACCGCCAAGGTCAGTGTGATCGCCGGGCAGACCGCAAAGGTCGATGCTCAATTGCGGATCGCCGATCGAAGCGAGACGCGTGGTCGTAACGGCCGGACGTGCCTCGGCCGAGGCTGAAGCCCTCAACGAGGAGCGCGCAGCCGATAATCTTCTCCAGGTAATGCCCAACGAAGTCATCACCAGCCTGCCCAACGCCAACCTTGCCGACGCGCTGGGGCGCCTGCCGAGCGTCACGCTCGAGCGTGATGAAGGCGAGGGCAAATACGTGCAGGTCCGCAGCACCGAGCCTCGCCTGACCAACACCACGGTGGACGGCGTGAACCTTCCCTCCGAAGAGCCCGGTGTCCGCCAGATCAAATTCGACGCCATTCCATCGAGCCTGGTGGATTCCGTCCAGATCAGCAAAACCCTGCTGGCGAACATGGACGGCGACGGCATTGGCGGCTCAGTGAATCTTGTCACCAAGACCGCCAGCGACGAGCCGACGTTCGAGTTCACGGGGCTGGGCGGCTATACGCCGATCCAGGGCGGCCGTGGCAACACGACGGAGACCGGCACCTTCGGCCGTCGTTTCGGGGCCAGCAAGAAATTCGGATTCATTGTCGGAGGCTCGTATGACTGGGAAGGGCGCGGCATCGACGACTTCGAGCCGGTCCCCGATGAAAATAACGGTGCGACCTGGTTCGATGGCGCGAGTCTGCGCGAGTACCAGTACTTCCGGACGCGCTACGGTTTTGCCGGAAGCACGGACTATCGTATCCGCGACGGATCGAACGTCTACGCGCGCTTTCTGTATTCGGATTTCAAGAACGATGGCGATCGCTTTGCCTACCAGCTGCAGGACAACACGCCGGGACTTTCCCTGCTTGCCCCGCAGAATCAGGGAGGCCTCCTTCGTATGATGCGGAGCTTCGCAGCCCCGACATCCAGGTGGGCAGTGTGATCCTTGGCGGCAACCACGTTTTCAGCAAGACGTGGTACACCTGGGAGGCGAACGTAGGCCGCTCTTCCTACGGCGGTTCGCCGTATTCGGACGCCTATTTCGGCTCCACGCTTCCTTCGAGCAACTGCGAATTCAGTCCGACGGCGACTACGAACGAGTACCTTCCGCAGTGGAACAAGGCCTGCTTTACCGAGATTCAGAATCCTGCAAACTTCTACCCTCACGCGATATCACCCGCGACCTGGGCAAAGCCGTTCAGTTGAACCTGGGCTTCGGCGGATCGGGAGCCCTGCAGTATCACATTCACAACTGGTCGGCGACGTTCGAGTATGGTGGCAAGTTCCGGAACGAACACAAATACGCGGACACCTACGTGCTCACGCTGACGCCGAACGGAACGGTTGGCCTGTCGCAGTTCCCGAACGTGATGATCAACCCCAACTACTACAACGGCGGCGACTACCAGCTCGGCTACAACGCCTCGCTGGAAGACGTCCTGGGCGTATGCCAACTCCAACCCGACCGCCTTTAGCCCCAGCAGCACGCAAGGACAGGATCCCTCCCAGTTCGGCCTGGTGGAAAAGGTCAGCGCCGGGTATGTGATGAAGACCATCAACTTCTCCAACGGCATGCGCTTCATCGCCGGCCTGCGCGCGGAGCGTACCTCCGACGACGTTCACAACCTTGCCTTTGGCGATAATGGGGCCGTCACGCCCAATTCCTTCTCTGGCTCCTACTACACCCTTCTGCCGAGCGCCTCGCTCCGGTTGAATGCCGGGACCGACAGTTACGTGCGTTTGATCTATGCACGCGGCATGTCGCGACCGGATCCGCAGGACATCGCCCAGCCGCTCAGCTGGACGGTCTCCGGCAACGGCGCCAACCGTTACTGCCGTGACCTTCGGCAACGCCAACCTGAAGGCCGAGACGGGCGACGACGTGGATGTGCTCTTCGATCATTACCTGAAACCGTTCGGCATCATCTCCGTCGGCTACTTCTACAAGTCGCTGCAAAACCCGATTGTCACGAGCACCTATCAGCTCACGAACTATCTTCCCCCAGGCGCGCCGGCAATCGATACGGGGAACTATCTTGCGACCCAACCGGTCAATGCCGGCAGCGCATGGTTGAGTGGCTTTGAGGCATCCTATCTGCAGCACTACACCGCGCTGCCGGGCTTTCTGGGCGGGCTCGGGCATGTCGGCCAACTACAGCTATATCGGCTCCAGTACCACCGGCATTCCCGGCCGTTCCGACCATCCGCGGCTGCTGCGCGATTCGCCCAACGTGTTCAACATCAGCCCTACCTATGATCGCGGACGCTTGTCGATGCGTATGGGGATTTCCTACAACCAGGCAAGCATCTATGGGTATCAATACCAGGACGGCATGCCGGGCGGTGTGAACGGACCGCTCAGCGATATCTACTTCTACTCCCACGTCCAGGTGGATGCGCAGGGCATCATCCGGATTGCGCCACAACCTGAGCCTGGTGGTGTCCGGCCTCAACCTCAATAACGAGGTGTTCGGCTTCTACCAGGGCAGTTCGCAGTACATGATCCAGCGCGAGTACTACCAGCCGACGTTCTCCGCCGGCCTGCGCTGGACTCCAACCCATCGCGAGGAAGTAGAGCCTCTTCAACCACGACACGGCCTGTGCCTCGCGCACAGGCCGTTTCGTGTCATCCCATGCAGATTGCCGCCATGCCACTCCTTCAATATCGGGCAATCTGCGAAGTGCAAGTAACGTCAGGGCGGTCTCAAAGGGGCCGCGCCGCTTCTGCTGGAAGGCTTTCATCTGCGGGATGGCGACGGCCGCATCGGCAGCGTCGCCGAGTTTACCGCACAGGCGTGCAAGCTGATAATGAATGCTGCCGTGCTGATCGCTTCCACGCCCAGCTTCAGTTCGCGTAGCGCGTCCTGAATCTTCCCGTCCGCCGCATAGGCTTCGCCCAGCAGAGCGTGAACGTGGGCAGCATCCGTGGCTTCGCATGGAGAGCCTTGAGGAGATAGGGCTGCACGCCAGCGAAGTTGTGCTGAGAGATCAATGCTTCCCCCAGGAGCAGATTGATCTCCGGATCGTCGGGACTCTGGTCGAGAGCCTTATGCGCAATCTCAATGGTCTTGGAGATGTTCGCGTCGTCAAAGTATGCGGTTGCCAGGCCGAGCAGGACCGCGGCATCCTTAGGCGAAAGATCGAGAGCCTTTATGTATTCCTTCTGCGCGTCGTCGTACCGTTCGCGCTGTCGGTAGATGTCGCCGAGCAGGATGTGGCTGCGCGCGGAGTTCGGTTCAAGCTGCTGGAAGCGCGCGAGCGATTCAAAGCCCAGCTTTTCATCCGCCTTGATGGACCAGTAGAGCGCTTGCGCCTGGGGATGCGTCGGCAGCAATTGAAGCACGCTTCCGGCGTCGGAGGTCAGCGTATAGTCACCGGCAAAAAATGAGCAGGCAGCCAGAGTTTCGAGCGTGGCGGCATTGCCGCCGTTCAAAGAATCCTTTAGAAGACCGGCGCAGCGGCCGAACATCATCAGTTTGAGCCGAGAAAGGCCTGATAGCTGCCGAAAAAACGTACGTGCTGGCTGCACTGTTGCGCCGCCACCTGGCAACCAGACGCTGCACAGTTATCTCGCCACCTGCTTCACCCGAATCCCGCCACCCAGCGACTAGCGGAATCCGAAGTTTCTCAAAACGATGATTTGCGGGCGCATGGGTGAACCTCCCCTGGGCTCGATCCTTCGCGTCGCGCGAGAATG